>JBGVNX010000034.1:0-10127 GCA_045126075.1 Candidatus Cryptobacteroides sp. | reverse complement strand
TGTGAAGAAAGCGTTCTATTTCAAGGAGCTTGCTGAAAGGGTCATCAGTCTGACCAGAGAACAGGCTGCGATGAACGGTGCTGTATGCACATATGAGGAATTGTCGGAAGATATAATCCTTTATGCAGACGAGGGACAGATAACTCAGATTCTTATCAATCTTGTCAAGAATGCTGTTCAGGCAGAGGCGCGTAATGTAGTAATCACAGCTCAGCTTACTCCATCTGAGCAGACAGTTATCAGCGTTTCAAACGACGGTCTTCCTATCAGCCGAGAAAGCCAGGATGAGATATTCGTTCCGTTCTTTACGACCAAACAGGAAGGCACGGGTATCGGACTCAGCCTTTCACGTCAGATAATGAGACTGCATAACGGCACGCTGTCGCTCACAAGAAGTGATGCGAAAGAAACAGTATTCACGCTGACATTCAAGTAGCGGTCCCCATCTCCATCAATCAGCAGTTCAGTTTGTAGCCTATACCCCTGACGCTTTCGATCTCGACGGTATGATCAGTCTTGAAATGGTTGCGCAGGCGGGTATTTGGGAAGATTTTAAGCGATTTCTCTCAGAACATCAGAATCTTGTCAATAATGAAGAAGAGTTGTCTTATTATTGGAGTATGGCCGATAAATATTTGAAAGAACTCAGAAATAACTAAATATATTGTCTCTACGATTACCGCTATTCTTAAATGTATATGTCAAACTAAGATACTACCAATATTTGCGTATCGCATGTAACTAACTGAAATAGATACAATATCACTAATTACATTTCGCTTATTTGCACATTAGCGAAATGCTAGAATCGCATAAAAGGGTAGCCGTGTACTTTTGGCCACCCTTTTTCAATTCTCAGACAGTTCAACTCACGAGTAATTTCCGGTCGTTCATCAGAACAGATCTTTCTTCTCCGATTCCTTCTTTCGCAGTTCCACCTTGCCATGCTTCTCCTCGTATCTGTCGATGCCGAGCTGGAACATTGCGGAGATAAGATCCTTGATCGTCATCCCCTCCCTCAGTGCGATTTCACGAACGATATCATACTGATGTTTATTCAGAAGGAGTGATGTCCTGACGTCATCCTTTGTGGCAGGCTCTCTCGTCTCATCCTTCCTTCTTCGTCCGGTAAGGAATGCCCTTCTCTGGGACTGCCTTTCCTCAAGGATCTCATACTCCTCGTCAGTGAGCTGGACACCTTTCGGAGCTGTCTGACTTCCATCTCCGAACATGGCAGATATGCCTCCTTTAAGCTGGTCTTTCTTCATTGTCTAAATAGATATTATTGATATTACTTTATTTCCGTTATGTACATTGAATAATGTGCCTATTTCAGGTATTTCCTATAAGATAATCACGTTGAAGTGATTATTACTGACATAAACACGTATGTTAAATGCGCAATTATTCAATGATATATATCTTAACGCAGTCTCTCCTCGATTTCCTTCAGCAATGCAGCATAATCCTTCGCTCCGTTGCACTTCGGATCATATGAAATGATGTCAAGACTCATGATCGGAGCATGTACGATGGTCGCGTTCTCCCTTATCTTGGTCGGAAAGACGAGGTCACCATAGTGTTCCCTCAAGTCCTGTTCGACCATCCTGTCAAGGCCTCTTCTCGTGTGGAATCGTGTGATGATTATGCCGTCAATGTCCAGCGATGGATTGAGTCCGGAGCTGACAATTTCGGCCATCTTGATGAGCTGCAGCAGACCTTCTGCAGCATAGGCATCACAAGAAACCGGAACAATAATAGAATTGGCAGCAGTAAATGCATTGACCGTAATAATTCCCATCTGTGAAGGGCAATCCAGCAGTATCCAATCATACTCATCTTTCAGGGATCTCAGGATATCTCTCAAGATGGTCTCTCTTTGAATCCTCGAGGCAATGACAGTGTCAAGAGCACCCATGTCAAGTGATGAAGGGACAATATCCAGATAGTCACGGACCTCATATATCGCAAGAGGAGCTTTTCGACTCATTGATTCATAAAGAGTCATTTCAGGATTGAATTTGGTACCCATGAACGTGCTGGTGAGATTGCGCTGCGCATCGAGATCCACCAGCAGGGTCTTCTTGCCCTGAGATGAAAGCAACGAACCCAATGTAGCCGCAGTGGTTGTCTTTCCTACCCCACCCTTATGGCTGGCAATAGCGATGATTTTTGTGTTGACCATATTGTATTTGTCTAAAAATTAATATCTTTGCAGTGGATTTAAGCCGTGGTAAGAAAGAGATAATCGTTTTGTGCGAAAGACCCCGCCCGCGAGATCTCACCGCAAGGTAACACTTCCCCACGCTTTCCGGGGCAACAATCTAAGCATCCTTCGGGATGCTTTTTTTTACATCCAATGCCGTGATGCAGTATTGCACCTTCTCGTGTGTAACCTTTCTGACTCCTACAGTCAGTTTTACGGCACCGATTCCAGGGCAATCATAAAACATCCGGATCATCTTCTCGAACGGTTTCTGATTCTTGTTGTTCGGCTTCGCAAGTGTCACTGACTTCTTCTCGGCAAGAGTAAGAATCGCATCCAACTGAAGAACAGCTAATGTGGAGAGGTAATTCTTTGACGCATGAGCGCACGTCTCATCGATGGAAACATACCTTATGTTTATATACTCCTTCAACGAGTTGTTGTATTTTCGCATTTCTGGATTCAGGTGTTTCCATTTCTGATAAAAATCAAAGATGATCTGCTTTCTTAAGGCAATATCTTCCTTTGTGTTTCCTTTTGGTATTTCAATCATATGTTAAGTATTAAATGACGTTATCAAGTATTCCTTCTGGGTTCCTGTCAAGTCTTACCTCCTCCTCTATGGTCGCAGTGTATATCTGCGATGTCGCTGGTGAAGCATGCCTGAGAACCCTCTGCACATCCTGCCAGTCACCTCCGTTCTTCAGGATCAGGACCGCAGTCGTGTGTCTCAAGGAATGGGCAGAATACTCATGTCCGTCAAGCCCTATGCTCTTCATCGCCTCCTTGCAGACATACTGGACGGATCTGGTCGACATCCTGGCTCCCCTATGGCCCTTACCGTCGGTAAGGAACAGCGGGTCGTCCTTCCTTGTCTTTCCCCTTGTATTGAGGTATTCCTGTATCGGCTTCCATGTCGCATCACCGAGTATCACGAAGTTCTCCTTGTCGTCGAATCCCTTTCCCCATACCTTCAGAATCCTTCTTCCCCTCTTGTGCTTTATGTCTCCGATGTCAGCCCTTATGACCTCAATCGTTCTTAAACCCGTCCTTAATATGAGGTTGACTATAGCATAGTCCCTTAGTGATTTAGCTTTCAGGTAGGTCAGCAGTTCGGACGCTTCGCTCTCATTCAGGTGCATCTTCTTGAAACCCTTCTTCCCTCTCGGAGGTCTGACCGACCGGGCTATGTTCGGATAGAGCATCGTGTTCTCCGTCCATGCATAGAAACGCCGCACCGCGGTAAGGTATGAGCTTATGGTCAGTGCCGACAGCTTCTGCTTGATCAGATAGCTCTTGAATGACATGATGTCGGCTGCCGTCATTCCCTTCATCACTCGCCCGCTGCTCTCGACCCATCTGAAATACTGGACCATTCCCCAGTAGTATGTGTCCCTGCTGGTCTGCCTTATGTCCTGGGAATCCAGGAATGCCGCGAGCAGCACTTCCCAGTTCTCCTCACTCTCTCTTCTTTCAAGTGGCCTTGACCCTGAACTGACAACAGGCAGCTCAAAATCAGTAGTAATTTCACACATCGTATTCATCATATTTCCCTTCGGTACCATACTACCGATATTCATATGGCAAAGGTACTTTCGATATTACCGATTTCAAATACTTTTAACCACCACTTTAGAATCGCTTGACTCTACTTTCGCTCTAATTTCACTATTTCTCTAAATCTCATGGAAAGGCTCCACGAAAACCGGCTCCGTGCCAGGCTTTTCCTCCTCGTTCTTTTCCTCCTCAGAGGAGCCGTCTTCAGCATCATCAGAACCCGCTTCATCACCTGCCCATGCACGCGCCACAAGGTCCGCCACCTCATTCTTGATTCGCTGATAATTCGCTTCCACGACTTCCTCCATGAGGAGCTTGAGCTTGTAGTCGATTATCTCCTCCTGAAGCCTTCGGAATTCCTGAAGATCCAGGTCGGAATAACGGCTTTCTACCTCTTCATCCAACAGGTCATCAGGATAAAGGATTCCCGAGATCTTAAGCTCGTATCGTATCTGATCCTTCACATACGGCTCAGGGTTGGCCGTGATCTTCTTTCTTATGTAGTCCGCGCCGAAGTCAGTCATGACAGGAATGTCCACCCATGTGGCCTTCTCCGCCGCAACCGCCTTGTTATCCCTCTGAATCGCTCCGCAGAAGAGCTTCCTTTCTATCTGCTGGCCATGGGTATCGGCCACCCTTCCGAAGAACGTACCCGTAGAGAGTGTCTCGATCTTTCTTATCGGCATGATCTCCTTCTCCTGCATCGATATGCTCACGGAATCCGTGCTTCTTCCGATGGATTCGCTCTCACGCACCCTGTCCTGCTTTCCGAATGCGTTGGACATGGTCTTGGCTGTCTCGCCGGTGACCTGACCGGTAAGGGTAGTTCCCGGCGTGTTTACGAGCACATCCGACTCCTTCTTGCCGTAATCCCTCACGAACTGCGTGATATCCTGTCCTCCAACCACGAACACCACTCCGTTGGAACGGCACGTGTTCAGGATCTTGTCCACACCCGGCAGGAAGATGGTCGGCATCTCATCCAGGAGCACCGCACTCTTGAGCTTTCCGGGGTGATTGATCCTCTTGAACATCCTGGAGGTATACAGAGCGATGCAGGTACCGTAGATGATCTCCCTGTCCGGATTATTGCCGATACAGAGTATCTTCGGATTCTCCGGATCATTGATGTCCAGATTGAAGTCGTCGCCCGTGAGGATCCAGTAGAGGTTTCGGGAAGTGAACTTGGACAGAGGGATTCTCGTGCTGGCGATCATACCTTGAAGCTGGTCGTTGGCACCGGCTTCAAAGGCATCAGCGAAGGAGGATATCTTGGTCTTCACATCCGGATCGGAGACAAGCATGGCGATGACCTTCCTGTAGTCCTGGTTAAGGAACTCGATGGCATGAGGGAACGTACAGTATCTGCCGTCCTCATGAGTCCTGAGATACCAGAAGGTGCCGTCAAGGAGAGCCTTGGAAGACTCCGTGAAGAAATCGTTCTTCTCCCTTGCGACCTTATTGATGTTGAGCATTATGAGCTCGGCGATCTCGGCGCAGTCGGCCTGATCGAGGATATAGCTGGGGTGCGTTGGGTTCGCCCTCAAGGAATGCATCGGGTCATCGAAGTTCAGGACACAGAAGTCCGGCGTCACCTTGTACCTGTCCCTGTACTGCAGGAGCTTGTTATATACGTTCTTGGACAGCGTGGGGTACTTGTAGTCATATACGCACATGGCATAGCCCTTGGACATCATCTGGTCGATGAGAGGCTCATAGACTGAGTATGACTTGCCGGATCCGGGACTGCCGAGCACGAGGATGCCTCGGAAGGGGTTGACAATGTTGATCCAGCCCTTGTGCATCTTCTGCTGATACTGATACACGATCGGCAGATTGATGGAATCGTCATTCTCTATCATGTCCGGACACTGCGGGAATGTCTCGTTGTCATCATTGATGATGGCCTTGGTGTCTCGGCGGGCTATCATGCTCACCACCCAGACAAGTCCTATTGCCCCGACAACGGTAAAGAAGACATAGAGTCCGTGTCTTGGGAAAGGGATGAAGTAAGCGGCCGCAGATACGGCTCCAACGAGGGCTACGATCTTCATGTCCACCTCGCGGGCCTTGCTTGACCTGGAGAGCATCCCCAAGGAGATCAGAACGAGAGCCGCGACCTTGGTCTTGAGCGAATGGCTGAAGAGCGGACTTCTGGACAGGCTGATGCAAAGGTTATCCAGCATACGCCAGGACAGTCCCGCATTCATCCACAGCGGATGCGCATAATAGTATAGGTTCAACAAGAGAAGCAGCACCCCGAAGAGGATGCCGAAATAGAAATACTTCTCGTATTGGTTCTTGTTGAGCATACTACCCTGCTACATCTTCATTCCCTTGGATCTCTTCTTGGTCCTGCCGTGGATGTCACGAGAGAGAGAACGCCCGCCTCCAAGGCTCGAAAGCAGGTCTCCGAGCGTAGCCATCCCCACAAGGGGTTCCTGCCTTGCATCGTTGTCCTGACGCTGCCACTGGCCCTGCGATTCGGCATTACGGAAGTCAGAAAGGGAGACATCCCTGAGGTCTGACAGATTATGCACGTTCTTGGTGTCATGGTCTATGAGGATGACTCTTGAGATGACGCCGTCGTTGTTTCTCATTATCCTTATGTCGACGTTTTCGGCAGCCATCATCGCCCGGAAATGCTTCTGGCTGGTTGACTCCTTAAGGCACTGGGAGCACAGCTCGGACAGATCGCCCGTGCCGTGGTATCCCTTCGTCCTCGTGCATTCCTTTGTTCTGGCCTGAAACATCTTGGCCGGGTCGAAGGAAAGGTCTTTTCTGGAGATCGGCACGGTACAGGCCTTGCCCTTGTCGTCAAGCCCTCTGAACACAAGCCTCTGCGGGAGTGAGGATACCTCCGTGACGGATACACCGTAAGTGTCAAGAAGAAAGCGGAACTGCGTATAGGACGTGAACCTGTATGTGCAGCAGAAGCTCACGATGGAATCGATCTGCACGGCCGTATCCGCCTTCCCGGGAGTGAACCTGTCCATATGTGTCTGCACCCGGTCCAGCTGTTCGTTGGTGGTGCATCCCACGATGAATCCGTACTTCATGGACAAGGTCTCCTGCAGCAGAAGACAACGCCGGTTCTCTTGTCTGCTGGAGATCTTCCTGCCGTTGCCGTCCGTGCGTATGGAGACCACATGATAATGTCTGCGTCCGATGTCGTCATGCCGGTAGACAGCATAGGGCTGATTGGCAAAGCCCAGCCCTTCCATGATATCCGCAACCAGTTCCCTGACCCTGTCATCACTCAGATTCTCCGCACTTGAGGGATTCACAGACATGTGAAAGGACAGTTCCTTGGAACTGAAATTACGCCTCTCATAACGCTTGATGGTCTCCCGGAAGTTGCCCAGATCCGGATCTACGTTAGCGGTATGGATGACCTCCGCTTCCCCATTTGAGACCTTCTTCTCGTTATACTCCAACGCACTCTTCATGGTCGGGCTGGACGCCATGATCTTTACTACCATCCTACAATGGCTTTAAGGTGAAGTCCACGGACATATCTCATTTCTCTCTTGAGTCCACAAGATCTATGACCTTTGCCGAGATATGGGCATTGAGATATGTCTTGCCGTCCTGTCCGTTTGACTGCCAGATCGACAATGGACCTAGCACACATACGCTCCTGCCTTTCTTCAGGAAGTGGTAGACTCCCGTGCTCGGATGTGTGACATCGTAGTAGGTGGTTCTTGTGTCGTCGCCCTTCTTTTCGTTTACAGCGACCCTGAAAGAGATGAACTGGCTGTTGCCGTCCCTGCTCTGCTTCAATTCGGCATCATCAACGATTTTGCCGACTACATGGATGAATTGTGTCATATTCTTATCTGTTTTAATGGGTAAATTACCTTCTGTTGCCTTGGTTTCAATACGCCTGAATAGGTCAATCAATGCGTTCATCGAATCCCTGATTTTCCTTGCCAGCTTGCTGGCCTGACTGAACCTCTTGCCAACCTCCGCCATGTTCCTCTGCCCCGGTTCGTCAATATTTGCGAGCAGATGGGATACGATCCGGTTATAGTCAGCTCCGAAGCCTGCTATGCGCTCCCTGACGGAGTTGAGCATCGCCCTCACTTCGTCAGTCGACAGATCCTTAGGCTTCCTTACGGCAAGACGATCCCCGAAGACCTTTGCGCGGATGTACTTGGAGAGATTGGTATAATCCTCCGCCCTCATCTGCTCCTCCAGTCTGCTGGCTTCACTGGCCGTCAACCGAAAAGACTTTGTAAGCATTTTCGGGTTGCTTTCCTTTGAACTCATTTTGTGTTTGTATTACAATTGCCCATCTTGCTTATTGTGAAAATCCAGGCAATTTCTATCCCTTGCTCTGAACAAAATTAGAAACTCTTAACCGAATATTCAAGTATTTTTAACAATATCAACGTATTGAATATCAAGAAGATAACCAAAGATTAAGACCGATATAGAACGACATATTCACACAAGGTCACTATTTCGGATTTAGGCAAAAATGTGTATCTTTGTATTGATATGATGACCTCCAGAACATACCATTCCCTGCATCTTGATATCGTGAGTTTCGATTCAAGTAGTATAATTTATATCCTTCTGCCTCATAGACTTCCGGCAGAGGAACTTACTGCTATAGAGGAACTGTCCACTAGATTCGAGACCAACATTGTCGCAATCTCTGAGATGGATTGGAACAATGAGATGACTCCCTGGAAGGCTCCGGCAGTCAAGGAGGGAGAGTTCGGTGGTCGTGCAAGCCAGTTCTTGGACCGTCTCAAAGGAGACATCTTCTTCAACCTAGAGAGCTCACTGCAGATCAGAAACCCTAAGAGATACCTTATCGGATTGTCTCTTGCCGGACTGTTTTCAGTCTGGGCAGGCATCATGAAGCCTCTGTTTGAGGGCGTCGCATCCATATCCGGATCGTTCTGGTATGATGGATTTGCGGAATGGATCCTCAAGCAGGAAGACCTTAACTGTGTACGCTTCCACGTAAGCATGGGAGATAAAGAGAAGGAAACCAAGGTAAAGAGGTTCGCCAACATCGAAGAGGATACCATGAAGGTGGTGGAAACCCTGATGCTCAAAGGAGCCGAGGTCGCCTTCGAGGTGACGGAAGGCGGCCACAACTCCCCTGTACTTCCACGCATCGAGAAATCGGTAGTATCATTACTCGGAAATCAGTAGTATAATTTTTGAAATACCCTTCTGAGGACTACCGGACATCTGCAGAATATGCATTCCAGATGCATTAAAATTAGTATTATAATTTTAAATTTGCAGACGAAAGACATTTCGTCCATATAAATATGATCAGACAGACCACCTTCCCTCTTTCGGCAAAGCGCAGAGGCTGCCACCTGGTGACTCAGGAGATTCTTGAGCATCTTCCGAAACCACTGCCTAAGGTAGGTATGCTCAACCTCTTTGTCCAGCACACATCATGTGCATTGTCCATCAACGAGAACTATGATCCTGATGTGCGCACTGACATGGAAGCCATACTGAACCACATGGTAAAGGAGAGGGAGCCATACTATGAACACACCATGGAAGGGCCTGATGATATGCCGGCACACGCCAAGTCTTCATTATTCGGAGTTAGTCTTACCATTCCTATCACTGACGGCAGACTCAATATGGGAACCTGGCAGGGAATCTACCTATGCGAGTTCCGCAATCACGGCGGATCCAGAAAGATAGTTGCGACGATTTACGAATAGGGCTTATATCCAAACCGGAAGACACGCGTTCCTTAACGCAGATTAAGACTAAATTATTTACACATATAAATCGAAATTTTATGGTCACTTATTTTGATGCATGTGAGATTCTTGAAATGCTGTCTGAAGCATCTGTAAAGGTGTTTCTGGACGGCGGCTGGGGTGTCGATGCACTTATAGGCAGGGAAACAAGAACACATAACGACATCGATCTGTTCGTAGAGAAGAAAGACTTCAGTAAGGCCATATCCGTGATTACCTGGAAGGGATACAGAGAAGTTGTAATGGACTATACGACCGACAGCCATACTGTCTGGAAAGATGACAACGGAAGAATAATCGATCTACATAGTTTCGAATATGTTGAAGATGGAATCCTATATGACGGATACATTTTTCCAAGCGAAACTTTCTCAGGTAAAGGAAATATCGGAAATATTGAGGTAACATGCATAAACCCGGAGGCACAGGTACAGTTCCATCTTGGATATGAATACGATGAAAATGATGTCCATGACGTTCTGTTGTTATGCAGAACTTTCAATCTTGAGATACCGGAGCAATATAAAACTCACATCTGATTCAATATGCTATGATTACTGATAGTTATGATATTGAAACTGAACCAATGATCAATCTGTTTGATTTCTACGGCA
>JBGVNX010000033.1:0-4458 GCA_045126075.1 Candidatus Cryptobacteroides sp. | reverse complement strand
CAAACTCTTCATTGTATATTTTATATAATTCTCTAGCTTGATACTGACACTTATAATTTCCAAAGAAATTAACGCTTCTCGATAAATTGTATTTCTCGGTACTTGCTTCTTGTACAGTTAATCAGTCTTTTCAATGAACTTGTTGTTTTCCGTTTTTCTCTCAAACGGGCTGCAAAGATACGGACTTTTTTTTATCCTCCAAATTTTTTTCAAGTTTTTTTTCAAAAAAAATGTAAATTTGTCCTCAGAAAACACAAAATACCGTCAAAAACGGATTACTTGAGCAAAAAAACAATGGTTTCACTTTGGAAAATATTCCTGATTTTCGCCAAAATCGGAGCCTTCACAATCGGCGGTGGCATCCCGATGATAGCAGCGATTAAAAGCGAACTCATAGAAAGAGGATGGCTCAATGACGAAGATTTCGTAGACATCATAGCACTTGCTCAAAGTGCTCCAGGTCTTTTTGCTGCAAACATTGCGATCCTGACAGGACACAAGTTGAGAGGTGTCAAAGGAAGCATCGTCGCAACAATAGCCAGTTGCCTCCCTCCTTTCCTTATAATATTGATGATCGCGATGTTCTTTACCGAGTTCAAGGACAATGAATATGTAATACGCGCATTCAAGGGAATCAGGCCTGTGGTCGTAGCCCTTATCGGCAAGCCGATGATTGACATGATCCGGGCGACAAGGATGAAATGGTGGTCATGGTGCATCGTGGCGGTATCGCTGGTGTGGGTATGCTTCCTGAGATATTCACCTATATATATATTGGTATGTGTGATTGCCGGAGCATTGGGAATCAGCTGGTATAACAATAGAAAAGATTGCCACGTCGCTGACTCTCCTGGCAATGACGTGGAGAACGAAAGTTCCGTCAATAACGATAAGGAGGAAGAAAGATGATATACATAGAGTTATTCCTGACATTCTTCCTTATCGGAATGTTCACAATCGGCGGCGGATACGCAATGCTGTCGCTTATCCAAAATGAGGTTGTGACGGCCCACGCATGGATCGACGAGACGACATTCACCGACATCGTTGCAATCTCGCAGATGACCCCGGGCCCGATAGGCATCAACACGGCGACATATATCGGATACGACGTGCTGGCCGGTACGGGCGCCTCCGAGTTCATGTGCGTACTTGGCTCATTCACAGCGACTTTTGCCGTAGTACTGCCATCATTCATCATCGTTCTGGCAATATGCAAGGTATATGAGAAATTCAAGGAACACTACCTCTTCAAAGGCGTAATGAACGGACTCAAGCCAGCCGTACTAGGACTAATTGGAACAGCTGCCCTCGGACTCGCAACCCCTGAAAACTTCATAGACTGGAAGAGCTACGCAATCTGCCTTGTAGCATTTGCGGCCCTCTTCACCAAGAAAATCGGTCCCTTTACCGCCCTGGGTCTTGGAGCCTTGGCCGGTCTGATATTATATTAAAACGAAACCTCACATGAACTGGTTTACAGAACTTTTCACCCAACATACCTTCATCCAGGCTGTGATGATCCTGTCACTTATTTGTGCAACAGGTATAGCTCTGGGTAACGTAAAAGTCTTCGGGGTTTCACTCGGAGTGACCTTCGTATTCTTTGCCGGCATCATTGCCGGCCATTTCGGCATCACGGTCAACCCTGAGATGCTGGCCCTGGCCCAGAATTTCGGACTCATATTATATATATACTCACTCGGACTTCAGGTGGGTCCCGGATTCTTCTCATCATTCAAACAGGGAGGAATAAGACAGAACCTGTTTGCATTCGCACTCATCATCACAGGTTCACTGCTTGCCACAGTAATTTTCTGGACCATCGGACTGCCGGCATCAGACACCGTGGGACTGCTTGCAGGAGCCGTCACCAACACTCCGATGCTTGGAGCTGGACAACAGGCTCTTCTGCAGATGAACCCTGAAAACACCGATGCTGCAAACAATATGGCCATGGCCTGTGCCGTGGCATATCCGTTCGGTCTGCTTGGAATGATCCTCAGCGTCATTCTGCTCAGAAAGATCTTTGCCCCCAAGATATCCAGCAGAAGCTCCGACCCCTCAGCCGACAACACATTCATAGCCGAATATCAGATCAGCAACCCCGAAATATTCGGAAAAACCATCAAGGACATCCGCCAGGGAGCCGATTGTCAGTTCGTCATCTCCAGAGTATGGAAGGACGAGGCCCTTATCATCCCGACATCAGAAACCGTTCTTGAGGAAAACGAACACGTGCTCGTGATCTCCGCCAAGAAGGACGTAGACAGAATCAAGACCCTGCTGGGACACAAGGAGAATGTGGACTGGAACAAGAAGGATATCGACTGGAACGCCATCGACAGTCAGCTTGTCTCACGCAAGATCCTGGTTACTAAATCGGAACATAACGGAGTAAAGCTAGGCGACCTTCGCCTGCGCAATTCTTATGGCATCAACATCACGCGCGTGAACCGAGCCGGCATTGACCTTCTGCCTTCACGAAAGCTGCGCCTGCAGCTTGGAGACAAGTTGACCATTGTCGGAGAGGCCCGTGCCGTGGAGAATGTAAGCATCATTCTGGGCAATGAATCCAAGCAGTTGAAGAACCCTAACCTGTTATCCTTGTTCATCGGCATCGTTCTAGGACTTATACTTGGAAGCATACCTTTCATCATTCCGGGCATCAGCACACCTATCAAGCTTGGAATCGCCGGAGGCCCTATCATAGTAGGCATACTTATGGGAGCATTCGGTCCAAGATTCCACATAGCGACATATACGACAAGAAGTGCAAACCTCATGTTGCGTCAGCTCGGTCTGACCATCTATCTGGCCGGACTGGGACTAAGCGCCGGAGCAGGTTTCTTCTCGACTGTATTCACATTGGAAGGTCTGAAATGGGTGCTCATAAGTATAGTCCTCTGCGTAATTCCTGTTCTGATCATCGGCTTCATTGCTGCCAAAGTATTCAAGATGGACTATTCTGATAATGTCGGCATGTTATGCGGTGCAATGGCCAATCCGTTCGCCCTGGACTACGCCGGCACAGGCTCTGACGGGGATGACCCGGCCGTAGCCTATGCTACCGTTTACCCAGTCAGCATATTCCTTCGTGTCATTTCTGCCCAAATCCTGATCTTCCTGTTAGGTTAGTCGATTTTGTTTTCCTATCTTCGCAAACAGATAACACTAAAACACATCATAATGAAAAAGACCCTTATCATCCTGTCTGTCATTCTTGCAGCAGCCGCTTGCGCTCCCAAGAATATCCAGACAATCAATGTCGTGCCTTATCCTAACGAGGTAGAGGTAAAATCCGGAGAATTCTGCGTTGCAGGTGCAGATGTAAGATATAGCACTGCATGCGATGAAAAGACCAAATCACTTCTGAATGCGTTTGCACAGCAGCTGACATTGGTCACCGGAGCAGAAAGCAAGGTTTATGAGGGAGAAGCCGGTCCTGGTTTCACCTTCGTTCTCTCCAGACAGATGCCTCATGAAGCATACACCCTTACAGTCACTAAGAAGGGCGTAGAAGTGAAGGCTTCAGGACTCAACGGCTTCAATTATGCTATCCAGACCATCAAGCAGATGCTTCCTGTCGAAGTATTCGGCAAGATTGCTGCTGCTGACAAGGAGTGGACTCTCCCATGCGTGAAGATCAACGATGCTCCACGTTTCGGATACCGCGGTCTGCACATGGACGTATCACGTCATTTCTTTGACATGGATGAGGTGAAGAGATACCTTGACATCATGGAAGTGCACAAGCTCAACACTCTCCACTGGCACATTACAGACGACCAGGGATGGAGACTTGAGATCAAGAAATATCCTCGCCTTACCGAGGTGGGAGCTGTCAGAAAGCAGACACTTGTAGGACACCTTTTCGACAGTGAGGTCTACGACGGAACCCCATACGGTGAGGGATGCTACTTCACCCAGGACCAGGTAAGGGAAATCCTTGACTATGCTGCAGGAAAGGGAATCACAGTCATTCCTGAGATCGATCTTCCGGGACACATGCTTGCAGCACTTGCAGCATACCCAGAGCTCGGATGTACAGGCGGCCCATACGACGTATGGGGCAAGTGGGGCGTCGCTGACGACGTTCTCTGCGTAGGAAAGGAGAAGACAATGCTGTTCCTTGAGGATGTCCTCACAGAGGTTTGCGAGCTCTTCCCTGCCGAGTATGTACACATCGGAGGCGACGAGTGCCCTAAGGTACGCTGGGAGAAATGTCCTCACTGCCAGGCGAAGATCGCCGAGCTTGGCCTCAAGGACGACGACCGCTTCCAGGCAGAGCACTATCTCCAGGGATATGTGACTTCAAGAATGGAGAAGTTCCTCGCGGAGAAGGGCAAGAAGCTGATCGGTTGGGACGAGATTCTCGAAGGCGAACTTGCTCCTAACGCTACCGTAATGTCATGGAGAGGCGTCGCAGGCGGTCTCCAGGCTGTGCGCATGGGCCAT
>JBGVNX010000032.1:0-8590 GCA_045126075.1 Candidatus Cryptobacteroides sp. | reverse complement strand
ACTGTAAACCTGCTGCCGCTGTGATAATGCCAGGCAGCGTACATTTCAAATCGTTTACCGAACTTATAGGTTCCAGAGACTGTGAACTTATGTCTGTGGTCATTCCTGTCAGGATACCAGTCTCGATAAATGCTCTCAAAGTACCTTTCATTCCATGATAAGGTGTAAGCTGCAGTAAAATCGAACTTAGGCTTTCTCCAGGCAAACTCAAATTCACCACCATACGAGCGTCCTGTGCCCTTTGCAAAGGATGACTCCCACTTATTCAATGGAGGGAAGAGCGAGTTCCCACCGATATACTCGCGAAGGTTGTCCATCCTCTTCCACCAGCCTTCTACATTCAATGTCAGTCCGTATGGCAAAGTGAAGTAGAAACCTCCAGCTACCTGTTTCGCTTTCATTGGATCTATTTTGTCTGTTACAGGCATCCATGTATTCGAGGGAAGGTCAATATATGAAGTTGCAACCTGATGGTTGAACTGGGTCATCTCTGTATATGATGCCTTGATTGCCAATACATCAGAACATTTGAACTTAAGGGCAAATCTTGGTTCTAAAGTATTGTAGACCTTACCTGGGACGCCGAAAAGCACGTATCTGAGTCCGGCATTAGCGGTAAACCAATCAGTCATCTTCATCTCATCCTCTACATATAAGTAGAATTCATGGCCATCATAGAATTTTCCGTCTGTGGACTTTGTACTTGATACCAGATTGTCATTCTCTTTATATTCCTCTTGCTTGACTCGGTTAACGTCATACATGTGATACTGATATCCACCGCCAAATCGCACATGATTCCATGTACCGGGAGTCCAATCAAACAAAGACTTTATACCGATATTTGAAACATTCGAGATGTTACCGTTGCTGGTCATCTCTTCATACACGTCAAGTACACCATTGCGGGCATGCCAGTCAGAGACCATCCTCGAACGATTCAAACTATAGAATGCAAGGACATTTGATTCCAGATTGTCTGCTATCTTGCTTTCCCAACCAGCAGAAGCCAGGATATTACCCCATGTCACGTTAATACCAGAGTCGAACCATGTACTCTGAGGGTCGCCATAAACATCGGTAAACTGGTTGTCATAAAACTCGTTGTTCTTGAGCTTGTCATCTCCTGCATAAAAATTGAGATATAGTTTGTTGCTATCATTCAAGAGATGGGTAATTCCAGCATTTGCATCCCAGAAGTTGTAGCCAAGCACTGTCTTCTCATTCTTGTTCTTGGCATTCATTATGGCAAAGACAGGAGTCGTGACAGCATCCACCCAACTTCTTCTCAAAGCGACATTGAATGATGTCCTGTCCTTTATGATAGGTCCTTCAAACTGAATATTTCCATCAATCAGACCGATTGTAAACGTGCCATGATACTCCTGCATATCTCCGGGACGAGTCATCACATCCACTACTGACGACATCCTTCCTCCATATCTGGCAGGGAAACCGCTCTTGTAGAAATCCACGTTGTCAATCACCTCATGATTGAAGGATGAAAACAAGCCGGCCAAGTGGCTGACCTGATACATAGGAACATTGTCAAGCTGAAAAAGATTATCGTTTCCCGTGCCTCCGTGTACGTATAATCCGGACATAAGTTCTGTGCCCGACGAAACTCCCGGAAGCATCTGGATAGACTTGATCAAGTCTGGAGAACTCAGCAGTGCAAAACCTCTGTTAAGGCTTTTGCCATCGATTCTTGTCAAGCCAGTCTGAGTTTCATTTCTTTTGGGATCGATCAATGCAGTAATGACAGCCTCGGGAATACTGTCATTCTGCTCCTCGATAAAGATGGTATAGTCCTTGGGCTTCTTCCTCTTGTCGGCTTGAGTCAGGACTATATATTTCTTCATCACCTCGTACTCGATTCCAGTACCGGCGAAAAGCGTCTGCAGACATTCTTCCAGAAGAGCAGAATGCTCCTTCTTGTTGCCCTTGACGACATCCTTCATCGGCTTGCCTAAGTACGGCACATTGATCTCGATTGCGGAGTCATACACGAAGTTCACTCCCAGTGACTCGTGGATAACCTCCATCTCGGATTTGAGAGTCCTGCTCTGCTGTGCGGAGGCAGGTGCTATGGCAAAGAAGGCCATAGCGAGAGTTGTTGTAATTAATAATAGTACGTGCTTCATTGTCAAGTCGTTTGGGAATCTCAGCTCCTTTATCAAGAAGAGTTATCGCTTGATGATATGCACATCCAATGCAGACTCTATGAGGCTGATGATAAGGTCAAGGTCTTCTGCATAGAACTCTCCGCTGAGCTGCTTGTCAAGATCTGTCGCTGCAAATGACACCTTGTAGTGCTTTGAAAGAGTCTCAAGCACCTCTCTGAGAGGAGTCTTGTCGAAGATGAATGATCCTCGCTGCCATGCAATGGAATTGACGTCGGCTTCCATTGCTATGACAGGGACATTTTCCTCTGGCGAAAGAGTCGCCTGCATGTCCTCTGTCAGGATCACACCTTCAGCATCTGAAGACTTTGCAAACAGTACCTTACCTTCAGTCACATAGACTTCCTTGACCGATGAACCGGCATCCACCATGAACTTTGTTCCAAGCACCCTTACGAATGCACCGTCCGAAGTGATTTCAAACGGCACGGCCTCGTCACGAGCTACTTCGAAATAAGCCTTTCCTTCAAGCTGAGTCTTACGAGGAGACTTCTCGCTGTAGGTGAGTTTGGATCCTGGAGCAAGAGTTACCTCAGTGCCGTCAGGAAGGACAAACTCCTTCATCTGGGCATCTGCCATGAGCTGGATCTGCTGTTCATTGCCACGGAAGAGGAACACACAAAGGATAACTGCAGCTGCTGCAGCTGCTACGCCTGACACCCAAGGCAATACTCTTCTGCGAGGCTTCTGTACGATGCCGTGAGCCTCATTGAAGCGGTTAATCGCCTTCTGAGTGTCGAACTTTCCTTCCTGATAATGTTTCAGGACGAAGTCCATGTGTTTATCCTCAAAGTCTGACATAATTAAGATCTAAGATTCCGTTAATCCGACATTAAGACGGAAGTGTTTTGAAAAAGTACTATATGATTTGAAAAATTATGCAAAAAAGAATGTATAAAGTTTGTGGACACCTTCTTTCAGGACTTTCAAGGCCTTGCTGATCTGGTTCCTTACCGTATTGACGGACAGATTCAGCTCCTCGGCGATCTCCTCGTATTTGAGTCCGTCACGTTTGCTGAGGATAAAGACCTCACGGCATTTTTCCGGAAGGCTGTCGATTGCCGTCCACATACGAGCTTCGGTCTGTGCCCTCTCCTGAGCGTCGTCATCGTCAATGATTCCGTAGGTGTCGTATGGCTTGAGGGATTCAGTAGGAATGCCTTTCTTACGAAGATGGTCCAGACAACGGTTTCGCACCATCATATATAAATAGGACTTGCGGTTGAGGACGTGAGCCCCTTCCTGAAGTTTTTCCCATAGAGCCGCATAACTTTCCTGAACGATGTCTTCAGCAAGGTCTATATCCTGAAGATAGTGGAGAGCATACAGACATAACGGCCTGTAGTTGTAGCGGAACAGGTCGTCGAAATTTATGTTATTCTCTGCTTGAGGCATGCTCTATCCGATTAAGAATAACAAAGATAGGAGTTTTTTGGAAAATCCGTTTATTCCTATCATAAGGAGAACACGGGTTCAAAAAAATAAATATTTATCAAATTTCTTGACAAAATTATTGTTTTTCAATAAAAGGGTTTATATTTGCATATCGAAAAACAATAAAACTATATTGATATATGAAAAAGAACTCAACAAAAAAGCTTTACACAGTATTGGGTATCATACTGTTTTTGAGCACAGTCAATGCGCTACACGTGACTTGTCAAGGCGTTGGTGGATTGATTTCTCCTGAAAGTTTCGGAATCCAGTGGCTGGATACGGACAAATGGATGCAGGTAACGGTCCTGGTTGGCAGAATGCTTGGCGGACTCACATTCTCTGCTTTGCTGTATGCGTTTACAATAAATACTGCAAAAGGTTATAAAGCTGGTGTGCTGTTCCCAAGAAAGAATTTCGGAATTCTTATGGCATGCTCTGTAGCACTTTTCGTTTACATGTTCTGTTATGACAACATGCCTCTTGTAGGATTGGCTAACGATGCAGTAAGGCAAATTACACTTGATCTCAACACAATTGTCTGTTCTTTGACATTTGTTGTATTTGCCCTTATGTATAAGATAGCCATAAGGGTCAGCGAAGAGAATAGTCTCACCATCTAAAAATAGAAAGTCATGTCAATCATAGTAAATGTAGATGTAATGCTAGCTAAAAGGAAGATGCCTTCCGGTGAGCTTGCAGAGAAGATTGGAATCACTGCAGCCAATATGTCCATCCTCAAGACAGGCAAGGCAAAGGCGATTCGCTTCTCGACACTGAATGCAATATGCAAGGCTCTGGACTGCCAGCCTGGCGACATACTTGAATATCGTCCGGGCCCGAATGATGAAGAACTCGAAGAAGAATAGTTTTTTGCATGGCATAGGCTTTGAATAGTAGACGCTATTCTGAAATTCAATCTTAACAAATATACAATCCTTAATGTCCTCCAAGATAAAGATAACGTTGTTGATGGGCGGCATGATGCTTATCATGTTGCCGATTGATACGAGAGCTCAAAAACAGAGTCTAGAAGATATCCTGGTTATGGATATCCAAAGGCTTGGAGAAATGGCTGTCCGTGATAATGTGATAACGGAAGATCGCCGCAATGAGATTGAAACATTTGTTCGTGACTCCCTTCCAGAATCTTCCGAGCTAAAGGTTCAGACATTGAAAAGAGTCCTGTATGAACTGGATGATCAATATGATGAAATGATAAGGAGGGCTCAGGAACTTTGGGATGAATTAGGCTATATCGGAGACCAGATGCTTCCAGACCGTCTATATGAACCTGAAGACTATGTAAGCCCAGAGGAGAAGAGGCTTGCAATGGAACAGGCAGCTGTAGCTGGAGTTGGAATTAATATGAAAGAACTGCTCAAATATGTCAAGCCACTCCCTATGAAACCATGGATGATGACTACATTGAGACTGTTATTCGGTAGAGGAGTCAGTCAAAGACCGGCAAGGTGGGATTATACTGTGGTACCTCAGATGGGTGGTGTTTATGACATCATAATGCCAGGTGGAAGGCCTGACGACAGTTGGCGTGATGCACCGAAGATGTTTTATGATCCACATCCGGATAAACATTTCAGAAGGTAGATAGTACTTTTTCTTGTTAGGCGCGTCATATAAGCGAACTAAAAATTTATATGATGAAAAAGAACTTTACAATTTCCCTTATCGCTCTTATGATGAGCGTTATTTTCTGCAACGCAAATGCACAGTCTAAGAATGCATCGTATGAGAGAGGATATGCACCTAATATTGAGGTAGGAGCAACTGTCGTGACAGACCTTGGCACAATGCCATCGTTCAGCACTACACACGGTTATAATTTCGGTAACGGTCTCTTTGTCGGCGGAGGTACAGGAATGGCTTTCAGCAAGTGGGATAGAAATGGTATCAAGAATAGGATCACAGTTCCGGTCTATGCCGACATCAAGTACAGCTTCATGAATAAGTTGGCAAGTCCGTTCGTTGAGCTCAAGGCAGGTGGTGTGTTTGATTGTTCTGCAGTCGGTATCGGATATATGCTACGTCCTACAATCGGTGTTGATGTATGGAAATTCTCATTCAATGTAGGCATAGACATACAGAACTGCACATATGGTACTCCTATGTTTACCGGAACTGGTGATAACAGAGCCGATTACACATACAGCGGCATGTCTAAAGCAATGTTCGGAAATACAGGACTTTATTTCGGACTATCATTTAATTTCTAATTATGAAGAAAGGGATTTTAACACTCTTTATGTGCCTGCTGTCATTCTTCAGTTGGGCTCAAGAGCCACAGATCATTGGCGGATATCTGCTCGATGGCGAAGACAGTTTTGAAGAGTTGGATGCCGCAGTTGTAACCGATTCGAAGCGCTTAGATAAGAATCTCGACGGGAAAGGAATGAAGCTTCCCGGCGTCATCATGATGATGAACCCGGAAAGCGTTGGACAAGAAATCGGCAGTATTATAGAGGTTAAGCATCCGTTCCTGGTAAAGAGCATCTGCTTTACCGTAAAAGAAAACAGAATGGAAGGCTGTAAGGCAAGAATCAACATATATCGCCTGACCGACAGCAACAATCTCGATAATATTGTGACAATGCCAATATATCAGGAGATCCCAAGGACAGAAAAGAAGACGACTTTCAGCATTGCTCCTGAGGAAAATCTTGAGCTTCAACCAGGAGAGTATTATATCAGTTTCGCTCTGAGTGACATTTCTGAGGCCATAGAGGCTAAATGGGTTAACTCCAAGACATGGGATGGAAAAGAACGATACGCTAATCAGTTAGAGGACTGCATCTATTTTCCTGTTTATGTAAAGAGCAGTTATAGCCGTAAAAACACTGATAGTCCTCTTACCAAGTGGAAGTATAACATCGGAATGAGTGTCAGAGGCAAAATTCTCAACTGATTCCACAATGCTATCACTAGCAACTAAACTTAATGAAACGTATTATCTTGTTGATATGCACAATCTTCTTTGTGCAGACAATTTCCGCGCAGGTGTCGAGAGATATTCTCGAGCGCAATACTAATACAAATGTAAGACTGGCCATCAAGGATGCCAAGACCGCGGAGTCGATATCTTGGGCTTCTGTATATCTTGTGCCTGTTGGTGACACCACCATTACTCATTTTGCACTGTCGGATGAGAAAGGTAATGTTCTGCTGAAGGAGGTTCCCGTAGGCAGATATGAGGTAAACGCTGAAATGATAGGATATACTCCTCATAAGAAGGAGTATGGCATTCAGGCTCATTGGGAGGCATACGATCTGGGAATAATCCGTCTGGAGGAAAATCCCGAACACATTGATGCCGCATCCATATCTGCTGTTGGCAATCCTATAATCGTGAAGAAGGATACCATAGAGTTCAACGCTGCTGCTTTCACTGTCGGCGAGAACGCTATGCTGGAGGATCTGCTTAGGAAGATGCCGGGCATGGAGGTCGGAGCAGACGGCACTGTGATGCTGAACGGTGAGAAGATCGATAAGATTACAGTCGGCGGAAGAACATTCTTCTTCAATGATCCGACTGCTGCCCTGAAGAGTCTTCCGGCAAAGATTGTAGAGAAGATCATCGTTTCGGATAAGGTAAAGGATGAAGCTGCAGGTGAGGCGTTTGCCACAAAAGCTGAGAAGGAGAAGGTGATGGACGTGGAGCTGAAGGAGGAATATACCAAAGGATGGTTCGGTAATGCGAGATTGGGCGGTGGATCGACATTGACCCCGGAGACTGACAATGCACTGATCGACGACAGAGGCCTTCTTTATAATGGCAATGCGATGGTCACAGGATATACAGAAAAGGATCAGGTTGTCGTGATCGGGAATGCCTTTAATGCTCTGAATCCAGGCGAAAGTGTCAGAACTTCAGAAAGAGCAGCCACCGGTCTCTTAGGTGCAGTTGATGGTCTTACTTTAACGGCTCAGACAGGTGTGAATTACAATACTTCACGTATCAAAGGAATGGAGACCACTGTCAATGTAAGTTACAGAAACAACAACGCTGTAGAAGCTCAGGAGTCTTCCAGAACCACATTCATGCAGGATGCTTCGGATTTGCTGACGAAGAGTTCATACAATGCCAAAGGACATGAGGATGAAGTGTGGGCAATGGCAGAGATCAAGGATCTGGACAATGACAAGTACTATTTTTCTTTCAAGCCTAACTTTGGCTATACCACAGCTTCATTGACCACATCCAGGTCTTCAGCAAGTACTTCCGGGGAATCACAGATGAATTCTTCGGAATCTTCAACAGCATTGACATCAGACAAGATTCATACTCACGGACTTATATATGGAGGACTTAAGAACCTTGGAAAGAAGAACAGAAATGTGGTTCTTGGATTTGATTATAATTTCTTTGACATCAACAAGCTGTCTCATGAGAGCTCTCTGATCCAGACACCGGCCTCCACCATTCTGAAGGATATTACGTACAACGGAGACAATAAAAATCTTGTCGGTACATTAAGATTGAATTACAGTGAGCCTATAAGCGATAAATGGATTGCGAGGATGTCTTTGATAAGCACATACATGCTTGCTGACAATATATCCAATGCATCTAATCCAGATGGTACACATAATGAATTCTACTCATCACAGATGCGTAACATCTATAACAGCGAGATGGGTATGCTTACATTCCAGTACAGTGATGAAAGGCACACAGCACAATTCGGAGCAACCGTAGAGGGTGTTCAGAATGAGGTGAATGCAAAGTCCATAGGTATCGAAACTACTGCAGGAAAAGGTAAATGGCTGACAAACTGGGCTCCATATCTTTACTATTATTACACAAAAGACTATATGTCTTTACAGGCGGGATATAATGGTGCGACACAGATTCTTTCGCCTTCATCCATCACTCCTTCATTGAACATATCCAACCTGAATCAGATCAGAGCAGGAAACATCTACCTGGAACCTGAATATGGTCATAATTTCTACGT
>JBGVNX010000031.1:0-5814 GCA_045126075.1 Candidatus Cryptobacteroides sp. | reverse complement strand
ACGGTTCGTATCTGATAAATCTGCTCATGATCAGCATAGCAGGTGTCATAACTCATTTCATAGCATACCTTCGCTATCAGAACCAGGCCTATGGCCAATCCTGTACCGAGCGACAGTGCCTTTATTATCGTTTCCTTGATTTTCATGTCTGGTGTTTATTCTTTATGTTCTGACCCTTGTTTCTTAAATCTTTGATCTGCAGCTCTTTATTTGTCTAAGGGTCGGATCTTTTTACGACCCTTATTTTATAAAGTGCTGGTATATAGTGTTTTATGGATTAAGGGTCGGATCTAGAAGATCAGTACCTCGTTGTCTCCAAAATTGTCATAGCCCGAAGTTATGACTTTTTCTCCAGGTTCGAGGCCTTCCAGCACCTCATAGAACTGAGGATTCTGACGGCCGATGCGGATCTCGCGCTTCACGGCCTTGTCTCCGTCAGGGGATACCACATATATCCACTTTCCTCCGGTCTTCTGGTAGAATGTGCCGCGTGGAATCAGGATGGCGCTTTCAGGCTGGCCGAGCTGGAGGTTCAGATAGTAGGTCTGTCCTGTGCGGATGTTCAAAGGCTGCTCTCCGCTGAAGCGGAAGTCTGCCTGGAACTTGCCGTTGCGCACCTCCGGATACACCTTTCGGATCACTGCATCGAAGGTCTCGCTCTGGCGCTCGAATGTTGCTGTAAGGCCAGCTGAAACCCTGTCAATATAGTGTTCGTCTATCAGTGCCTCGATCTTATAGCTTCCCAGTGCGTTGATCTGTCCGATCTTCGCCCCGCTGCCGATGGACTGGCCGAGGACGACCTCCAGGAGTCCGAGCTCACCGTCTATCGGAGCCTTGACCGCAAGATTCTCCTTCCTGTTGCGGATTCTCTGCATGTTGATCTTCATGTTCTTGAGGCTTTCCTCCATCTGCTGGATCTGCACGCTTCTGTACATGCTGTCCTGCTCGGCACGTGCCAGGGTCACCTCAAGCTTCTTGCAGTAGAGCGTGTAGTCTTCTTCTGAGCGGAGATATTCCTCCTTGCCGATCAGTCCGTCTTCGAACAGGCGCTTCTGTGACTCCAGAGTGCGGCCCTTACGCTTGACCTCGGTCTCGAGCTCCAGGATGTTCAGACTGAGCTGCATCTTTTCCTGCTCCATCTGGATCATGGTGTTTCGCAGAGCGTTCTCCTTTTCCGCCAGATTCGCCTCCGAATTGAGGATCTCCATATCAAGGTCATCATTGCTCAGGCGTATGATCACATCTCCCGCTTTCACCTGTGTACCTTCCTCAATTACAATTTCCTCGACGATGCCTGACTCTCGCGGGCTGAGCTGGATGGTGGTCATCGGATGCACCTGGCCGCTTATCCTGATGTAGTCATTGAACTCGCCTGCGCGTACCTCGCTGATTGTCAATGTCTCGGCGTTAACGCGAAGGGTGCTCGAATCGTCTCTGAATATGAGCCAGAGAATGAAGATGGCCATAAATCCTCCGAACCAATAGGGGAGTGCCTTCTTGCTGAATATCAGTGCTATACCTTTCTTTTTTTCTATTGCTTTGTCCATTCTGTTTTATGTTTTAGGTTAATTTAGATTTCTCGACTGCGCTCGAAATGACATTCTACATTATCATTTCGTGCACATCGATCTCCAGGTCGGTTCCCTTTATGAAGTCGAAGAGTGTGTACTGTCGGAGCTGGTAGTAGAATATCCAGAAGTTGCTGATGTCGCTTATGTACTGTCGCAGAGCGCTGTCGTTCTCGGTCTGAGCCATGTTGAGGTCGGTTACGGTAGCGTTGCCTTCCTTGAACCTGTGCATCGTGAGCTCGTATCTTTCAGCTGCAATCCTCATCGCTCTTTCCGACACCAGGCATTGTTGTCTCTGGTTGTTGAACTGGCTCACTGCAGTGAACATCTGACGCCTGAAGTCGTTGTCCGACTGCTGCACCTGTGCCCTGACTACTTCCTGTGCCGCTTTCGCCTTCTGGACCTTGCCTTTTCCCATGCCCCAGTCGAAGATCGGGATGCTGAATGAAATTCCGACCGTCTCCTGATCCATCAGGTCCTGATACGCGACAGGTATGTTCGGGCCCGTCTGCGACATGCCGAAGCGTCCGCTTAACGTCACTGAAAAGCCTCGCGATGCCTTTGCATGAGCCACATTCGAAGCCGCATTTATAAGACTCAGTTCATTGTTCAGTATGAAGCTCGAATTTTGATATGCCTTCTCCATCACAAGATTGTAATCCATCTGAATATCAGGAAGTTCTGCGTATATCATCGGCTCTATCTCAAATGATTCGTCATAGCCGAGGATCGAGTTCAGTACCATCTGTGCCTCACGTACTTCAACCGCGGTCTCATTGATGGCTATGCTGTCATTGAGCATTCGCAGCTCCAGCTGCAGGTACTCCGCTTTGGTTACATTGCCAAGCTGAAGTCTCTCCTTGGCGATCTTCAGCATGTTGCCGGAATTAAGGAAGTTGCTCTGGCTGATTTCATTGTTCATCTGTGCGAGCAGGAGGTTGTGATAAGCATATACTACATTTATGGTGATTGACTCCATGGCTTCCATGTAGTCTCTCTTGCCTTTTTCATAGGCCTTGGGCTCTATCTTCTTGTCCCATTTGAACTGGTTGTATGTAAACAGAGGCTGGTAGTAATATACGTTTACGGGTCTGGACTGCCACATCGTCCCTTGGATGCTGCCGAACTGGTCGATTCTTGTGAGGTCCGATGAAACCGAAAGCGTTCCGCCTGTGAAAGTTATGTTCTGGTTGACTTCCAGACTGAGGCCGTTCTGGAGATTGTTCGAATTTACGTAATTGAGAGTTCCGTCATCAGGATTCTGTAGAAGCGTAAGCGTATGGTCGAAGTTCATGAACTTGCCGTGTACATAGAATGACGGAAGCCTGCTCGCCTGATACGATCGGTAGGCCCAGTAAGTCGATATGAATGCCTGACGCGCTTCCAATGCCTCGACAGACTGGTGTCGTGCAGTGTGGATAGCCTGATCAAGGCTCATATGATTCTGGGCAAATGATGCTGTAAAAGACAGCGTCAAGGTCAGTATGGTTGATAAAAATCTCTTCATAGGGTTTTATTATGAAATAATAACGGCTGATGCCAACAGGTTTGTCTTCCTATGAACATCAGCCGTGCCAAAAGTTGTAATATGTTGTAAATCAGTATGATATTGTAAATATTGCCGGAGGTCATGTGTAAAGAAACTTTACACTTCTGTAAAGCCGTAAACATGGATTCCGTTAAAAATAAATATTTAAGGCTTAAAGATAAATTTTAATGTCTGCCGAACTGTTTAAAGAAAGTATGATGATTTAAAGAAAAAGAAAAATCTTAAGGTGTTTCGCCACATTTATTTTCCCGTAATATTCCAGAAGGCGAGCTTCATGTTAAAAAATGAAGAATTATCGTCTTGCCGTCGATGAGAACGGCTCTCCTTTCGTACTTAATAGCAAAGGCTCAATCGACTTCGGGTACATCACCGAAGAAATGAACCTCCCTCCGGCTCCGATCCGAATTGCTGAGGGAAATGACAGTTATGGTCTGAATCACATGATCAAGAATCATTATGACCAATTGTCTGAATGCGGTTTCTCTGATGTGTCCTCCTTTGTTGAATTTGTATCACAGAATTTTAATACGATCAAGGAAGGACATACTGGAACCTATCTCTTGGAAGTAAATGAAGTGCGTAACCATACCCTGTTTATTGCACTATCCAAATCCAGTGAATATTGGAAGGTTATAAGTGGGGGAGTTTTCAGAATACAATATTCACGAAATAAGAAAAAGGTCTACTCCGTACCCGCAATCCGGATGCCTGAACCTGTTTCTCAGGCAAAGGTTCCTGCTCCAGAGAACAATCAACAGGCTTCATCTGAAGCGAGCGGGGATTCCTTGTAGACCTTTTCTGCTTGCAAATATATCAAAAATCATTCAATGTCAATGGATTCAATGAAAATTATTAAATTCGCAGATGTAAATCGAAGAACGCGTACAACAATTGAAAGACAGTAACATACAGATGTTTCGTGGCATGGCCATTATTGCGGTGGTTATGATTCATACTACTCCCGCAGGTCAATGGCAGATATTCTGCAAGCCCTTCATAAACTTTGCTGTTGCCACATTCATATTCCTGTCTGGATATCTCACCAAAACTGATAATGACAACTGGCCGAAGTTCTATACCAGACGCATTTCGCGCGTGCTGGTGCCATATCTTATCTGGACGGTCATATACAGCATTCCGGACATTCGGTCTGCAGGCCTGTCAGCACTTTTGAAGAATCTGCTTTGCGCCAATGCTACAACAACTCTGTACTACATCTTCGTCTACATACAGTTCGTCCTTCTTACTCCGCTGCTGGGCAAGCTGGCGAAGTCGCCTTACAGGCATCTGGGATGGCTGATAGCTCCGTTATCTGTGATTCTATTCAAGTACATCCAGGTCTTTGGAGGCATAGAACAAAGTAAGCACATCCAGCTCTTCTGGAACGACACCTGTCTCGGATGGTTTACCTTCTATTATTTAGGATTTATTCTAGGCAACAGGATCATAGACCGGAAATTCAACATCAGAAATCTGACAGTCCTGTATTGTGCTTCTCTGCTTCTGCAGATGGCCGAGGGATACCTTTGGTATAAAACCGATCCGGCAGGATGCGGCTCCCAGCTTAAACTGACATCCATTCAGTCCAGCTCTATATTCATTCTGTTGATGTACAGCGTGCTTATTAACAGGAATCATCACCCAAAGAGCCGACTCCTCTGCATAATAGGGGATTATTCATTCGGAATCTACCTGGTTCACATGATGTTCTTGAGGTTGCTTGAAACTTTTGATCTCTATAAAGTCATTCCTTATCCGATAAACTCCATTGTAGTCTTGGCAATCAGTTTCATCTTCTGCTATGCATGTACCGCTGTTTTGGGTAAAAAATCAGGAAGATGGTTAGGATTGGTATAGCCTTTAACCATCTGGTGCTGTAATGGGCGTGTAACTGCTGGAGCATCATAGTTCAAATTCGCTCAAAATTCGCTAATATTTTGGACATTATACTCATATTCGTATCTTCGTGGAAGTATTGTGCGAAGTCGTACGTTCTATAGTCAGTAAAATCAATTGGCACATTTATCGAACATAGAGGACATTGAACTGGCGAGATTGTGTGCCCGTGGGGACGAAGAGGCCAGGAAGGAGCTGTATACAAGGTATGCGGCATACCTCAATGCGCTCTGTTTCAGATATGTATCTGACAGGGAAGAGGCCAGGGACCTTATGCATGACGGCATGATCAAGATCTTTGACACCATAGGAAAATATCGGCCGACCGGTTCCCTGAAGTCGTGGTGTGCGAGGGTTACGGTCAACATGGTGATCGATCACATGAGGAAGGCAAAGAGGTTTGTGACTGTCAGCATAGACCCGGCTCAGGAGAAGATTCCCGAACCTCAGAAGGAAGATGTGGCGAAGATTCCTCGGGACGAGATCATGAGGCTGGTAGGGAAGTTGCCCCCGGTGAAGAGGGTAGTGTTCAACCTTTTCTGCGTGGAAGGTTACTCGCATAAGGATATAGCGCAGATGCTTGACATAAAGGAGAAAACGTCGTCATCGCTTCTGTTCAAGGCAAGGGAGCAGCTGGCACAGAATATAAGGGAATATATAAGGAGAAACGGATTATGATGGAAGACTGGACAGATATCATAGGTGAGGAACTCGAGAACATCGAGGAGCCCCTTCCTGCTGATGACTGGAGCGTCCTTCAGCAGAAATATGCAGCCGCTCAGAGGAAAAAGAGGGCTGCTG
>JBGVNX010000030.1:0-86223 GCA_045126075.1 Candidatus Cryptobacteroides sp. | reverse complement strand
TATCCGTGGGGAAATTGCTCAAAGTTGGAGACTCTGGAACTTACAGCTGCCGGAAACTTTACGCTTTACAATAATCTCTTTGTATATACTCCGACGGGGCAAATCAATCTTGTGCTCAATAAAGACAAGGAAAGTCAAGTTACTCAAAATGATGATGGTACAGCGACTTGGAAGGCACCAAATATACAAGGAGGAAACCACGTATATACCTTCAAGTCTATTACGATGCAGGAATAATTCATAGGGCAGGTGGGCTTGACCGCTTGCTGGATGATAAGAGGAAGGCCCCATGCTGTCTGATGGCAGCATGGGGTTTTGCTTTGGGAGATCCACGGTCGAACTATTTTGATCTTCTCGCTATAAGACTTATAGAATATAGAATACAGTCTCCCCTATTATTTTGAGTTAATTGTGTAAGATACTGTATAGGAAATAAGCTGGGCAATCTTGTAGAACGCAGAGATTGGACAGTCATCAGTATTCCAATAGTATGTGAGAGTTTCTGGCGTGACTCCTATTTCCTCCGCCACTCTCTTCATAGTCCATCCAGATGCCTTAATTGCCTGTTTGAGCGATGTAAGCCTTTTGTTCTCAAAATCCAGGGCATCTATATTGATGGTATTCATGAAGCCAACAAACATCATGGTTGCTTCTTCAGCTTTATGAAGAGTAAATTTAATATCACAATTATAGCTGTCCAATATTCTCAATGCTGTTGATAAACGCATATCATCACGTTTAAACCAATCAGAGACAGCCGCGCTGGTAACCCCAACGCGTCTTGCTATATCAGCTTTATTCTGGCCGGTCTTGGCCATAAAGTCTGTCAGAAAAGTAAGATTATCCATTGTATTGCCTTGCTGCCACAAAATTAAACAAATTTTAATAAGGCTTAAGCTATTTTTCAATTTTATTTATGTTTTTCTCAATCCAACCTCTTTCAAATTTCAAAATTAACCTTACCTTTGTTTAGAAATAGTTTAATACTATTGAGATAATACTTTATATAATTGGGAAATTACTGATGATTGCATTAGAGGAATATAAGTTAGCGAATCAATCAAAGTATCGGGTTCATATGATTGATGATGATGGCAAAGAGTGCCATTATCGAGATATTGTGTTTCCACTGATTGAAGTAGATTGTGAATCCGACGAGCGTTACTTTATCTTATACAACGATCAATGGGAGCCAGTTTCAGATGTATTCAGATACATAAACATAGAATTAAAGGGTCGCCCTTTATCAAGCAGAAGAAAGATCGCTCATGCACTTAGGTTGTTATATGTATATCTGTCATATGTCAATAAACGCTTGACTGAAATCAATCGAAATGTAAGAGATGGGCTCAAGAGATTTCTTAAAGGTATATTGCCTGGAACGCATGAATACCATTTGATAACCCAGAGGACAAATGCCACAGTAAACGCATATCTTTCATATTACAGACAGTATCTTGATTTCATGGATATATCATGCAAGAGTTTATCTAGAGTGCGGTCTGTTACAGTTAACACCTATGCACAGGGAGATTTTACGATGTCCCAGGAGGTTATGAGATATGAAAGTAACTATTCCGTCAACCCACATAAAGAGGACTTCCTGCCGGCATTTATCAGTCCAAAGGAATTCGCAAAATTATGGGAAATCGCAAGACGCCACGATGACAGCACCGCTCTTTTCATGATGTATCTGATGTATTGCCATGGTCTGCGCCGAGGTGAGTGCTTAGGAATCACAGTCGAGGATCTCAAGACTATATATTGCGATGGGAGGGACATACCTGTCATTATTCTTCGAAACCGAGCTTCTGACAGGGACGACCAAAAGGCGAAGAACAGGCTAGCTGCAGAGACAACCCTGATATATAATGATGCTGACTATATCAGTCAGTATAAAAAGGACCCTTACAGTAGAATCTGTCTTGTAGAGAATGATGAATTCTACCATCAGCTACTGGAATATGTGGAATTGAGCAGTGAGAACGCAATCCTAAATCACTATGAAAATTATAGGGACGCGGTCGCGGATATAGTGGAGAAGGATTTCGGAACGAGAACCGGCCTTGATGAGAACCACTATATATTCCTTAACAACAAAGGCAGAAGATTAACTGGTCAGACATGGGATTATACTCTAAAGAAATACTTCAAAGAGGCAGGAATCCCTATTATACAAGGGCACAGAGAAGGTAATCTTTCTCACAGATTTCGCCACGGGTTTGCCATGTTGCATGCCCATTTCATGCAGCCGGTCTTAGCTCCTCAAGATCTCCAGAAGCTTATGCGTCATCGGTCTATACGTTCCACGATGAAATACTACAACCTTACCCCAGATGAAGAAGTGAAGATGAAAGAAGATCTACAGAGGAGCATCTATGAATCAATGGATTACTTAAAAGTGAGTTTTGAAAAGTATGTTAGCGAGTGAAGTAATTAAAAATGTAAAGTTTGAAGATCCGATAACTCATGACCTTGTCTGCCAGGCTATGGTGAGCGCATATGGTCTTGAATACTATGCTAAAGAAGGTAACAGGGTACCTGCAAGAATGTTTGCGCGTGCATTATGCGATGCAAGACATGATGAGTTGTCATGGTATGAGATAGCAGTTCGCGTTCAGAAATCCGATTTATGCCATAAGGTATCGAAGATAAGGCGATTCCCTTTACATCTGTTGATGATATTATTTGATCAGGGCTTATACAATCACGAGGATATAGATGCCCTTCGGATACTCATGCCTCATTTTAGAACATTCAAAGGTAAAGTTTACACAGATATTTTTAATCCAGAAAGAAGAGACTTATATGGTATTTGCTTTTCATATCATGTGGGAATTAGATATTCATTCCCCATTCTAGTACATAATAGCGAATTGCGTAGATTACTTTTCCACTTTGGTAATTCGGCTCCGGTCGGTGTCTTCAACAGAGATGTCGTATCTGCTTTCTTTGCGAACTTTGAGACTTCCCTTCCGATGGAGTTTTCTAACTATAAATGTATTACAACAAGCGTCATTCAAAAGCAGATTGCTTACTATAAGGATCTTAACTTATTTTGGGGCCATTATTTAAGACGCCCTGTCAGCATGGGTTCACTCATGTCTTTGTTTTATCGTTGGTTATATGTCACCTATCCCGATAATCAAATAATGTCGGATTCTACGCTACTGACTCCCGAAATAATAAATAAGGATAAGTTTACGGAAATGATAATTGAAGGTTCGCTTGACAAACATCAATGGGAGCTAAAGCGACGAATGCATGGAATGGGAACCAGCTATTTAAACAAGACAGACTATAGCATCCTCCCTGTTAGGACAATACTATCCGAATATGAGAAAACATTGCCTAATAGAACTCATAAGAATCGGTTTCTGCTATGCAAGGAAATGTTTGAAAGGAGTCTACGTGAGCAGGTTTTCAGAATTACATCTCATAAGGACTTCGATGAGGATATTCTTTTTCAGCAACTAGAGTACATAAAAGTGAAACACTCTCGTGACCTGTCTACACAGAAAGATGCTGTCGAAGCAATCAGAAGGTTTTATGCTTATCTCATTGAAAGCAACCCGAATTTTCCTTTCTTTAAATCGTCCAGGCGAATTACAAAAGGCTTGATAAAGAGTCGTATATTTAGTCGAATGTTCGTCGACGGATTTGACTTTGTGACATACTCCCATCTAGACTACTCAAAAGATATTACAAAGCTTGTAGTCAGCTTCACTGACAATGACATTCTTTCTGGCTTGATTCCAAAAGACATGATCTACTATAAGGTAGATTCAACTAGTATTCCTAATCGTTTTTATAGAGAACTATATGTAAGATTCCTGTTCAACAATAACGGTATTGAGGGACATCATATTGACAACAGGATACTGATTGATGCGCTTAAACTATTGTTTTCTCTTAAGTGCGTGCCTGGAAGCACTAATAATGACGTAAGACATCTTACAGAGTTTGAGGCAGATCAAATCAGGACCTTCATTCTTCGGAAGAGTCATCCGGACAAAGGGAAAAGTAGGTTACTTCATCAAGTAAAGCAGTTTTTTGTTTGGGCGGAAGATTCGGAAGAGATGACACTGGATCCATTGGCGCTAGTGTATTTCAAGAGTCTACCCTCACGCCGAAAACTACCTGACAACACTTCTGTGCCAAAAGAACACATCGAAATGATTGCCAAATATCTCATGGACAATCGCAGTCAGTCTCCAAAATATGAACTTTGTTTCGTTGTCCTTAACCTTATTCTACAGACTCCCTTCCGCGTAATGAACATATGTTCTCTAGACCGGGATTGTCTGATTGAAACAGGCAAAGAAGATGTCCACATAATCCGAATGAAATCAAAGACGTCCAATGGAGAGTATGAGGATAGAACTATCCCTCTTTCCACTTATCGCCTGATACGACAGACTCTTTTACAGACAGAACCATTATTGAGCAAGTGTAGTGTTGAGTCATGGAAGAACAACCTATTCCTCTATATAAGCCCGAACTACGGAGTAAGACCCCTTAACGACAATGTATTTCATGCCACGATATGTAACGTATGCAAAAAGCTTGGAATCCCTGAATACACATCAGGCAATTTCAGGAATACGTACATGACCTTTGCATATATGGAGAGTTCGAAGAGACCAGATCGAGATTATTTTCTAAAAACCACTTCCTATCATAAATCCAAAAGGACAACACTCGCTCATTATGTTGATCGGTCCATGGTGCTTATGAACTCCTCATTTGGATATTCTTTAGGTTCAGAGGAGGAGCTAGCATCTATGGAAAACGCATATAGAAAGACTGTTGACGAAAAGTTGAGCACCGAAAGGATGACACCAGATGGCATTGGCTTTTGCGCATCCAAAGAATGTATAGGTATGGTCTCTTGCCTAGGTTGCAAGCATTTGATTTTGACGGAAGAGAGTGTTCCGGCCATTCAAAGAATCATAACAGACCTTGATGAAAAGATTGTGAACTGTGACATACAGCACGAGAAAGAAGGTATGATAGACATTCGTGCCGCATATGCCAGATGCTTGAACATTATAAACAAACATAAAGTATCAGAAGATGAGAGAGTTAAGAGATAGTTCAATTAAGAGGTCCCCTTCGATGATAGGGCCACTACGCGACTATATTTCAGATTTGCCTGTGCTTTTGCCTATACAGAAACAGGTAAGTCTCGATGAGAACAATTTGAACGCCATGCATTCGTCATTAGGCGTATCTATTGATAAGCCTAAAATATCCTTTGACGACAACATCTGGGATTTCAATCTGTATTTTGTTTCACATAACAAGAGCAGAATTAGGCTGAGATTTGAAGGATTTCCAGAAGTTATTAGAAATAGCGTCAAGTTATATTCAGCCCATCGCCTTATCTCCGGGGTTCAACTTGAGACAGTAGAAGGTGAACTCTGCAGATTGACCACATTCTTTTCTATTATGAAAGGGTGTTATCCTAGTAAGGATCCATACTCAGTTACAAATCGGGAAATCAATCATGTCTTTGATCAATGGACCAGCTGTAAACAGAGAGCAAAGCCATTATTTTCATTATATCACTTGTACACATTCATAGCTGTTAAAGAAGAACGGAAATTAAGGATTGACTTCAAGGAGTTAAACCGGCAGGTGAAGGATGCTAGAGTTAAAGACCGACAAGCCGTTGGTTACAGGAAGACACCTAATATTCCGGAGGAATATGCCCGAAAGATACAAAGAGCAGCCCTTGATGTCCTCAGGAATGATGACGCAGAATATAACATGAGAATGGCTGCAGGCTATATCCTGCTATCAATGTGGACAGGATTGAGGACATCGGAATTAGCTTCCATCAAACGTGATGCTCTATATAGTGAAAAAGTAAATCAAGGAGCGAGCGAAGCGTACTTTATATATTACTCTTGTTCCAAGAAGAGCAAGACGAACAATCATGAATACTATCAGACAACCTTTTGTCCTGAACTGGCAGTAGAGGCATTCAAGACTCTGGTAACACTAAAGAAGAGCAATAAATTTACAAATCAGTCTGAATATCTATTCTGTTTCCAAACTCACTCCGGAGGTATGCTTGAAACTCCAATATGCCCAGCTACTGCCACTTTCATGGTAGATACCTTCTTTACCAAATACCTCCTTGAAGATGCCGTTAAAGATTGGGAAGGTATTTCTAAAAGAAATGCTTACAACTACAAGGATTTCAGAAAAAAAGGTAAGGATAAAATGGTAATGCAAATAAGTGTTCCTACCATTACTCAATATCGTGTGCATCTTTGCAGTTATTTCTATTCTCATGGCGTGGATTTGCCTTTCATCGAAATTAATATGGGACATATGTCGTGTGATATGGCTGCCTATTACTACCGTAAGGAGGATGAAACTCATAAAAAGGAGCTCAAGACAGCAGAGACATTCCTAAGAAACATAATAGGCAACGACTATGAGCCTCTTGGAGTGAATGGTAAGGCAATCAAGAAGGATATGAAATCCATACTTGCCAGGACGAATTACGATGTCTATAAAAACATTGAAGATATGGTTGCCGTGATCGGTGAGAGGTATATAATAAGGGCAAAACTCGTAGGAGTTTGCGTAAAACTTGCCCCGACTACTTGCGCAACTGATGATGTTTCAGACAAGATGCTCTGCGCGTATGGTTACTGTAAAAACATCCTTCACTTCTTTTATATGCTGGATGTCTCCTATGCATCATTCAAAGCGCTGATTCAGTCTTATGAGGCTAACGTAAGGGGTAATCATATAAATGCAGCTCAACATGAACTTAAAAGGATACATAATCAGATCAAAATGCGTCTAGAACCTGAGCTCGAGCAGCTAGAGAAAGAGATGAAGCTGAAAGGCGTTGAGTTCATTATGTCGGAACATCCACAGCTGGATGAGATAATAAAGAACCTGGATTCAATAAAGGAGGAAATTAAACAATGGAAGAAAAGGAAAGAGTAATTACAGACTACCTTGTCAGTCGCAGCTTAAGTCTTGACTCTGTGTCCAAGAGGCAGATGGCGGATCTTCTGCAAGTATATGACACCGTGGTCGAAATGAAGGCCATATTAGAAGCCAACACTATATCTGTAAAGAATGTGGCTTCACGCACCCATAAGAAGGCCAACGCGGTACGTTCTATCTCGCTGGCGACATACTATAATAACGGGCACCTTTTAGCAAACTTCGTAGAATACCTTAAGGAGTCTCCAGATGTAGCTTTACAGGAGGAGTTGAAAAGAGCGCAGGAAGAGATAGCAAATCTTAAGGAGATAAATCTCAAACTTGTAAAACGGGACGTCAAGTTCGAATCAATGCAGGCAGAAATTGATGCACTGCGGGCAGAACTCAGACTTGGCGAGCAATACAGGGAAGCAATGGCTAACCAGAAATCAAATGACTTGACAAAAGAGAATGTGTCCAAAGTCATTGTTAAATCTTCTTACAAGAAACCTAACGATCTGTCGTAAATAGGGCGTTCCAGTCGGTTATTATTAATTAATATTGTTAATCATCCGTATTAGAAAAACGAAAAACTCGTCATTTATCCGTATTAAGCTAAAATATTACTCATAAGAGATACCGAATAATGTATGAAAAGAAATCGACGTCACTACTAGATAGATGACGTCGATTTCTTCGTTTGTAAGCTCTTTACTTCTTACAAGTTTCGCGGCGATAACATTTGCCTAATTTTTCGAACTCGAGAGTAAGTTTTCTAACTCTGGCCTGTGCGGCTTTATTTCCAACTTTGTTGAGATCAGCCTGAATTGCGGCCATAGTCTCATTCATTTTTGCGATAAGTTCTTCCATGACTGTCTTTAAATTTATAGTGTTATTTAGAAAATGTTATTTCAGTGTGATGTGCCCCGAAGAAGAGCCGCGCTCCGCTGCCTGGGCGTCAAAAATAGAAAATATTAATTTATTGGGATTAAATCTTCCTAATATTTACCTTCTAAATAGGAATATGTCATAAATCCCTTTAATATTCCCCGTAATCTATTGATATACTAAACTTTATGCAGGTTTCTTAAATTTAGAAAGAATCAGCTTTAGTGAGACTTGTTACCCTTCTCTACCTGTGCCTCAGCATTCGCTTCGAACGCTGCATAATTGGCTTTGATCTTTTCAACTAATTCTTTCATAAACAAGTAATTTGAACAAAGTTAAAATAAAATGAGATAAATAACGAATATATTGATGTATTTCGTTGCATATGGTGCGGATTTTCAGTCATTTTTATCACAAAAGGCTGACTAACTTCCTGATTCCATCTTCTGTATTAATATAGATGTCTTCGGACCATCTGTTAGACTCGCATATCTGCGCGACGAAGGCGTTTAAGCGCCTTTGTCTGTATGCCGCTCCGAAACCCTTGGAAAGAATCTTCCTGATCTGGAGGAACCTGCCGTCGGTCAGCGTCGCTTCCATGAGCATGTCGTTACCCGTGTAGCCGTCTCCGACGGTCACCAATGAGTTCATCAGCGCTGGGACAGGCTCGGAGTCCTCCTTCCCGTGAATGAACTTGTAGTATTGTCTGACTTTGCCCTTGAGAAGGTGTTCCACGTCTTCCCAGCTCTTCACTGGAGCGATATTTTCGGACAGGTCAGAGATTTCGTCTTCCTTGCATTGTTGCGGCAGGTCTTCTTCTTCGACAAGGCAGGAATCGATGCCGTAACATTCGGATTCTTTGTCCAGAGACTTTTCCTGTGCCCGGAGTTCGGCCAGCCTTCTCGCTTGCTGATAGTCTTCAGCAACGACTTCTTCTGTGACGACCATATCGAAATGGACATTGATTGTGAACTTTTTCATAATCTTAATGCATTCTTGCTCTCAAAAGGGTAGTCAGATCTCTGATAGCCTTAGCGAGACGATCTGTTGAATAGTCCTGTAGTTCATCAAGGATTCGTCCTAGTTCTGACTTGCTTGTCGTGATTCTCTTTGTTTCCGTATGGATGATTATCTCATCTGCGTTAGGAACGACAACGATTTCCTTGATGGAGTCTTTTGAAAGATAGATTTCAAGAGAGTCATTTGTAATTATCTTTATCATGGCTGTTAAAATTTTTCGTGAAGTATGCTGTTCTCTCCACAGAATCTGTCTGCATTCTCTTCTGTGAGAGAATTGAGGGCATCAAGAATCTTCTGTTTGTTCTCTTTTGTATTAGGAACGGCGATTTCTATCGAATCGCTGTTTCGGAGTATCGAAGAATATACATAGATGATTCCGTCAACCATATTCTCTTCAGGAAGTTCTTCATAAAAGAGATAATTCTTTCCGTTGGTGATGATACCGATAAGGCAGAAGTATCCTTCTTCGTAATTAGAATGTTTTTCGTTGAAATAACATTCCTCCTCGTAGGTGAATTCCCATTTTTTTGACATGACTTTTTCTTTTAGAGGGAAGATATCTTCCCGATTTTGTAAGACAGTTAAAACCCTCTCCTGCCATAGCAAGGGCCCTACGGGTGAGCTTGCGAAACTTGCGTTGCAGAAGAGGGTTTTATGAGATTTTTTTGGATTTCTATTCCTCAAGGAGTGCGCTTGAAAGTCCGTCGGCAGACTGAACGATAGCACAGAGCGGAGCGATGGTTCTGGCTGCCTGAAGGTTGGCTTTTTGTTCGAAGCTCTGGAAGGCGAGCTCCCATGCTGTCATGTGCCATCTGATAGCGAGCATTTCGTCCTTGGTGAGCTTGAGTCCCATTGTGATCAGCATGATGACCGACTTCTCACCGTGCCCCATAGGGAAGTTCGAGCAGTCCGCTTCGTATCCTGGGACCTTTTCCCAGAATCCCTGGTCGTTCTTGCGGTTCAGCAGCGTCTCCTTATAGATGTCTGACTTGCAGACATCATGAAGCAGTGATGCGATGATGACGCTGTCTATCGGCAGCTTCTCCTGAAGCTCGGGCTTCATAAGAATCATCTGATCCCTGAGCATGAGTGCCGTGTTGCATACATTCCAAGAATGGAGCATAAGTCCGCCGGGGATGCTCAGATGGAACTTAGTGGACGCAGGAGCGGTAAAGAATCCGAGCCTTTCGAGATTGGAGATGACATTCTCCATTCCTTCTCTTCTGGTGGAGAGGAGTCTTTCAATGAAGATTTTTTTAAGATTTTCCATATGTATTGTTGATTGTTATTTGACGCTGAAGGCAAATATAAGTAACGCTATCACTATAGCCGTTACATTGGGAAGAAACGGGAAAGAAGGTTTTCTGACTTCTTCAGTCTTCTTGACAAGCATTTCGATTTCCCAATCCGAGAGTGGTTCTATGAAAAGGAAACCATTTCTGTCTACACCCGCCGAGAGTGTATCATCTTCTTCGACGATCATCGTAATGTATGTCTTGTCTTCCGAGGGAATATTGATTTCTTCTTTCAGAACAAAGATAGTCATTTTGAGATCTTCGTCGTACATTCCCTTTTCAAAGACAGTTTTCTTGAATGTTTCTCTGTAATCCATGAGGCTTTGTTTTTTGGTTTGATAATCATTGATAAGGGATGTTAATCCCGATTCGTTGGATTACAAAAACTCCCCGGGACCGATGCAAGTCATAGCCCTATGGGTGAGCGTAGCGAAACTTGCGGCGGTAACGAGGAGTTTTAAAATTTTTTCAGGAGTTTTTTAGCTGATCGATGAGATTCTTCAGTCCTCGACCGTCCTTGATGGTCTTTCCTGTAGCCCAACCGGAATACGGGAAGTAGGTGATGCAGGCTCCACGGAAGTCGAACATGATCTTCGTGGAATCCTTGTACTTGACCTGCAGTCCGAGTTCTTCCACGGACTTGATGGCCGTCGCGATTCGCTTCGGCTCCAGACGCCTCTGGCGCTCTATGTCGAGTCTGGCCATATCAGATCATATCTACGGGCCTGATGGTATAGCAGGTATAGAGGCTCGTGCGACTGGTATGGTGCAGTCTTGCTCCTCTATCATCTTGATAATCGACCTGATAGTTACGGTCTTCATTCCACTCGTCGTCCTCATCGACTTCCGTATCCTCATCAAGGCATTTTTGCATCTCTTGTACTAGAGCATCCTGGTTTTCTGATACGGCGATGGTCTGAGCGTACGGACTATTGCCGTCACAGGCTTCATAACAGAAGGTAAGTGCGTAGATTTTCTTCATGTCAGTGTTCATTAATAAATTCGTCTGCTATTTTTTCGAATTCCTCTTTTGAACGTTGCAGGCACTGTTCGTATTGTTCAGTCTGTTCAGCCTCGATATAGAAGAGGTTCTCATCACACTTCGGACAGTAGAGCGGGTAGTCGTGATCTCCCGGCTCGTCATCGTCGTTCGTGAAGTCGTGATGTTCTTCGCAGAGGACACAGCCACATCTTGAGCAGATATAGCCTTTTGCAAGCTTGTATATGTTGCCCGCCTCTTCTTGATTTTCTCCTGAGCCGTTCACCTGACAGAGAACGATATTGTCATCTTCCGTTGTTTCTTCCGCGACAAGAATCTTTCCGAAGCCTCTCAGGTCCGCTTCCAAGATATCGTTGACGAAGACGACTTCATTCTCTTCGAATTTCCTTACTATCGGTTCCGCCTGAGCGTCAGTGTAACCGACATAGGAGAGCTGTTCAGCAGGCATATTTTCCGCCTTGTCTTTAGCGATTTCCAGAGCTTCCTGGATATCATCGGCTTCTACCGTGACCGTTGCACAGAAGGTGTAGTATACATTGCAAAGGAATTTCATAATTATGCTGCTTTACGGTTTCTTGCTATGAGGTCCGATGTAACAAAGTCAAGATGACCGGCGAAGACTTCGTCGACAGGATACTGACGAGGATTGTAGTAGTTCTTTTCTGACGCATACAGCGATAATACATCATTCTTAAGGGTGACGCTGAGCACGACGATGTCGAAAGGCTCGTCCTTGCTGTAGGCGGCTATTACCGGGCTTTCATCCTCAAATCGGTATTCATAGCCGGATTCGCTTGACTTGCCGTATTTCCTGAGAGCTTCCTTGAGTTCTTCCTGTTCACGGCTCTTGATGAGCTGGACAGCCTCGTGGATGGTAGGTTCCGGATTATTTTCCATTTCTTCGTAGTAGACACCGCCGCATTCGATGACCACCGCCTCTTCTTCCCTGCAGAGCCTTTCCGACCATCTGTCGGATTCATCGGTTTCCGTTTCGGACTCGCTGAGTCTTTGGATATCGTTATCCGAATAGCCGTAATCTAGTGTCATTATCTGATACAGGAGCTGCTCTGCAGCATCCAGGTTGACGAGCTTGGTGCAGATGGGGCTTGGAGCTGATTCCCATGCCTCCAGTTGTATTTGGATTCTGTTCATTGCTATTCTGTTTTGTTTGTTGCTTGGATCTTTCCGTATGCCATCATGATGTCACCGTAGTGGATATCTTTGGCAGTAAGGTCGTGAAGGCCTCTGTACTTCAGGACATAATCTGTCTTTTCCGCATCAATTAGGATGTCAATAATATTCGGATAAGTGATTTTTAGCCATTTCGGAATATCGTCTTCGTTTGCTGATGCGATGGCATATCCTTCATAACAGATGACGTCGTATGAATGTTCCTCGTCATCACCAAAGATGGTAGGATCATTAAAGAGAACATCAGTTTCAGCACATAAATCCATGTACATATAAATACCTTCAGGGATATTTTCCGTAATGTTATTGACGAAGATTGGAGTATATTCTGTGATTAAGCTGATTAATGCTTCTTTTTCTGTGTAACTCTCAGTATATTTTTTGATTGAGTCTTCCATTGCGCCTATGTCTTCACCCGATGAGTTTAAATATTCATCAAGTGACATATCGGCCCAAAGGAAAATAACGTTTTTCCAGGCTTCTCCTACTTCGTCGAAGTAGCCCAGGAACTTGATATATTTGATTCCTGAGTCATCTTTGTAGATCCAGAACATGTTCTGCCCTGCGAGTTTCTTGAGATTCTCCTTGTTCTTCTGTATCCACAGCTTCAGGGAAGCATCATCTGTTGGACACTCTGTGTCGAACTGATGGAAAAAGCGGATCGTGTTTTCCTGTGTATAGAAATTCTGTGACATCTTGCTGGTCTATGACTGTGGGTGATATACTCTTCTTCTTTCTATTTTGCAGCAGCCTCTGCCTGCTGATGAAGCGATTCGTCTTGCTTCTGGCTTGGATGTACTCTGGCCTAGGTACATTCGTCCCCAGCAGAGGTTGTCCGTATATACGAAGTACTCGTAGTGATACAGACCTTTCTTTGATTTCAGTGTATCCATTTTATCGATAAAGTTTTTTGTATTCTTCATATGGCATTGCCGTCTCTGTAATCGGGTCGATCACGAAGCTTGCCTGTTCATACCACTGATGGATGTTCATCAGGTTTTCCTCCTTCAGATATAGAATGATCACCTTGAAGAGTTCATTCTGGAGATACCTGTGAGCAAGAGTGGAGAATACGTATGCCTCTCTCATCAGTTTCTCGTCCTTGGGGATTTTCTTCAGTTTCGGAAAAGCCTTGGCTATTTCTCTGCTGACAAGCACTGCGAACTTGTTTCTGTCGTCGTAGTATTTGGTCTCAGACCAGTACAGGATGCAGGCGATGAAGAATTCCTGAATACGCTGTCCGAGGATATCTTTCAGTTCGACAAGATACTTGGAGGCACTCTTGCAGTTGTTGACAGTGTTTTCCACTTCCTTGGAAAGAGGACAGGACTTAGGGTAATCGTAGATTGTAAATATTTTCATGGCTATGCGTATTGATGGAGATTTGCGGCAATGTTAAGGACTGTCTGTGCGAAACATACGGCTTCGCTCTTGAGTGAGATCCACTGATCTTCAAATTCCGGATCCTTAAGGTCGTCTTCTGATACCACGATGCGAACGTTTCTGGAATTAATCTCAGAGAAGATCTGCAGATCGCCATCTTCAATTCTCAGTCCTGCAACTATTCTTTCAACAGTTTCTGCATCTTCGATCGACAGGTACTCGATTGAGAATATAGGATCACAGTTGTTAGCTTGCGTCAGAAGGAATCCTCCCTTATGCACGACTATTGTCTTGATATCCTCATAGAGGGCTTCAATTTCTTGAAAACATCTGTTATGTTTCTCGGCCAGCTTTATGAGGTAGTAGTCTGTAGAGTGCTTGCTCTTACCCTCATAGAGGGTTGTTGCTCTTTTGATGAGGAGGTCTCTTGCGTTTTCTCCAAGCTCGGAGAAGAATTTCTCTGCAGCTCCGTATGGCGAAGGATTGGAGAGAGAGCACCATTTGCTCCAGTAGTGCTTGTATCCTTTGCCGAATATGAGCCTGCATTCGTTCTCATCCCAGCTGTTCCACATATAGAAGAAGAAACTTGAGATGGAGGTGAAGGGATTCTGATTAGTATTCATATCGTTACGAGTTTAATGATTCGTATTTCTTGTCGACAAGAAGTCTGTCGGAAGTGCTGGCCTCTACTGCGAGCCTGTCGCATCGCTCATTCTGAGGATGTCCGGCGTGTCCCTTGATCCAGACAAAGTCAAGAGAGACACCCATCTCGGTAAGCTGGTCTGTCTTTTCGCATACCAGCTTCCAGAGGTCAGGATTCTGTATGTTGGAGTAATCGTTCTTCTTCCACTTCTCGATCCATTTCATCTGAAATGCGTTGGTCACGTACTTCGAATCGGATGTGATCACGATCTTGCCGCCAGACTTGGCATCTCCGTTTTCGATCAATGTATGTAGAGCGAAAAGGACGGCCATCAGCTCCATCCTGTTGTTGGTGGTATGACGGTAACCTTTGCTGTATTCTCTGGTGATACCGTCGCTTTCTATCACGACACCGAATCCTCCGGGACCAGGGTTGCCTTTGCAGGCACCGTCGGTGTAGATATTGATGACTTTGCTGTCAGTATTTGCTGTCTGCTGGTCATTAAGAACATCGAATATTTCTTTATGTGCAGTTCTCAGAAGAGAAAGGATGTTGTTCTCTTTATCATTCTGGAAAGGAGTTTCCTTTTCCATTACACTGATTGCTGTTTCGAGCAGTTGGATGGCAACGGAAGTGGTTGTGGAAAGATTCTTCATATGAATTTATTTTTTAGATTTTTTTTGTTTGGTAGGGAAGTAAGCTTCCCGATTTTGAGAGAAAAAGAAAAATCCCATCCGCCTTTAGCAAGTCGGAGCCCTTTGGGTGAGCGCAGCGAAACTTGCGATGGCGAATGGGATTTTTATGGAATGTGTTTTTTGAGATTAAAAAAAGCAGAGGCGGCAACGCCGTCTCTGCTATGAACACCGAGGGGAAGTGGAGCGCCGCATAGCGGCAGGATCATATCAACACTATGTTAGCATCCCCCAATGCGTCTGTAGTGAGAACGAACCTTCACAGTTTTGCCATTGACAATACGCTTATGCGCCTTGACTTTGACAAATTTGGAGTTTTCCGCTTCTAAACGGAATCTCAATGTCAGTGAAATCGTTGTTTTCATTTGGTATAATTTAGAGCAATATTGCCGTTATATAAGGAATTTGTAAAACAAGATTTGACTTATCGAGTACGTCCCTCGGCTTGCTTTCTATGTTTGATTTTATATAATAAAGAAAAGGTATTCAGTATTTGGGGGCTGAATACCTTTCTTATGTTTCCTTACAAGCCTTGCGGCTTTTATACCAAATGTTGTTGCAAATATACGGACTTTTTTCTTTTCTGCAAACTTACTTTTGACTATTCAGCCATTCAGTGTTAATGAAATATCCTCCATCTTCAGCGCAATAGGAGTTTTCATCAAATCCTTCGAGTGATTCATATTCCTGGCATTCTGGCCAGTCCACCGCTGTGTATGTGTCTTCATCATCGATGTCTTCATTGAGCCAATTAGTTTCCACAAAATATGCTCCAGGACCGAAGTCTTCATATCCTTCTATATCGTCAATGAGAACAGAGTGATTTTCAAAGCCGTCTTTTTCTTGGTAGTTCTGGATTGCTGGCCAGGTTATGGGAACGTATTTCATATTTTTGGGGGTTTTCTTGCCGACTGATCGTCAGCGAATGTTAGGATTCTTGCGTGTGGGATGATTTTCAGACATGCTTCAGCTGTTGTTCTGGTTGCTGTGACATTGTCGATCAGTACGATGTCTTTGTCTTGAGGAACCGGTTCCGTCAGCTGATATCCGAAGAAGTCGTCAGTTGTGGGAATAGGAAGGCCTCTTTTCTTGATCTTGTAGAGACTCATCCTTTTTCTTCCACGTATGCATGGCATCACCTGACTTTGACTGATATTTGAAATGGCATGAGCCAGCATGAGTGTTGTAGTTGCCACTCCGGAGTGGGATGGTATCGGTACAAGTATACTGTCTCTGTTGACATATGGCGCCATTGCTTTTGCCGCGTGTACTATGTACGGTTTTACCCCGTTCTTGATACCGTGCGCGATCAGTCGGCATTCTGGCGAAGAATATGGGACAATCGATTTGTATTTTTCCATGATTGGTTTTACATCCAGACTGGTGCTCCTGGACATCTGTGGTCAAGTTTTGAGTTTTCACGTAGAAGTGTTTCGTCAATCCATGCGGCACATTCGCTGTCTTTTGTAGATTCAAACAAGCGTTGGGCATAGTATTGAGGATCGCGAACGGTATCCATAATATAGAATATCCCATCCGACTCTATGACAAAGAATTTCTTGATTGCATTGGTTGGAGCTATATTTTTCTTTGGCATTTTTGTCAAGTTTACTGGTTGTTTTCAAAGTATTTATCGATATTGATAGTATCGATGTAATCCGGAAACGTGTATAGATATAACGATTTTTGCCGTTATCGGCAAGATAATGATTTTATGCGCCAAGGGAGATAATCATCACAGGCATATTGTCCGTTATCTTCTTTCCATTGTTCTTCGGTGCATTCTACATATTCCGCCGGACCATAGTTACCGATCTCTACGAGCAGTTTACCATTTTTAAATTTTGCTACTGCACTATAGCATCCACCGTGTCTCCAGTATGTGGCTTGGTTATCAGATGAATTCAGACGTATCAATGCATTTCTGCTTTCTCTTTTCTCATTTGCAGACCATATATATTTTGGAAAATTGTTTGCCATATTTATATTATTTTTATTTTTTGCGGTTAATTCTGACTGTTCAGCCATTCAGTGCCAATGAAGTATCCTCCGTCTTCAGCCCAGTAGGAGTTTTCTTCGAATCCTTCGAGATTCTCATATTTCTGGCATTCTGGAAAGTCTACGAGTGTATAGGTATACTTATCTTCAATTCCTCCTTCATAGGAGAGGAATTCGGTATCGACGAAATATGCACTGCTACCAAAGTCCTGTAGACCTTTCTCGCAGTTGATTAACTGGCTGTGTTCTTCAAAGCCTTCCATCTCGAATAGGTTCTGAGAATAAGGCCATTCTACTACTGTGAATTTTCTTTTCATAAGCTAAAGATTTGATTCCAGAGAAATGATATTGTCTTTCTCGAGATAGTTTGCATCGGTGATTGCTTCGAAGACACCTTCGTATTCGTTGTTGAATTTGATTACAGCATCCTTAGGCATCTGCTGAAGGATTGCGATCAGCTGTTCGCAGGTCATTGCTTTCATTTTGTTCTCTGTTATAATGTTTTTCAGTTCTTCGTCAGTCATTTGTGCTACATCTTCTTTTGCAAGGAAGGGCAGACAGGCGATGTATCTCTCGCCTTTAAAGACATCATAGCCTTCGACGTCGGCGAATCCTTCGTCGCTGACTCCTGCATTGAAGAAGTAACGGAAGGAATAGCCAAGCCTTTCAAAGTCGTAGTTGGTGGTTCTCATTTTTTAGATTTTTAAAGTGAAGCACCGACTATATGAGTCGGTGTTTGTTGGAATGATAAAAATCCCTCAGTCGTGGGAACCCGATAGGGTAAGTAAACTTCTGTGGGATTTTTAAGTAGTTAAGATTTTTTATTGGAAGCGGGAGGATGGCTATGATTATCAATACCCGAAAGGGGGGGGGGATAATGACTTGTTGTGTGTGAAAACCTTGCTTGTTTCTGGACTGTATTTTCCTAAAGGGGATCAGCAAGGTTTTGGGGTGGGACGAAGAGTCACAAAAAAACTCCCCGGACCATCACTGGCGCGGGGAGGAGCTAACCCTAAACTATTATTATGAGATTATTAAACCAAGCCACCTGCAGGTGGCTTGAGCTGTCTTACTCTTCGTTCTCGTCCTGCTCGTCGGCAGTCTCCGGGTCGATGGCCTCGACCTTCTTGACGATGTACTGAGTGTGTCTGATCTTCTTGCCGTCAGCGTTGACGTAGTTGTCCGGCTTCATCCAGGCGCTCACTGTGACTGCCTGTCCCTTCTTGAGGAGGTCGGTCGGAATGTTGACTGTGCGGTTGCCGTTCTTGGTGAAGAAGGTGAAGTCCACGTAGAGAGGATCGTTGTTCTTACCCATGTTGTGTGCGATCGAGAATGATACGCCTGCGTTGTTTGCGAGTTCCTTTGCATCTGCTGTGAGTCTGCCTGTGAGGATGATTGAGTTCTGTGATTTCATAAGAAAGATATTTTATGCGTTTAACTTAAATTTCTGAGTGCAGGATAAGTGAACGGGTCACCGGAATGTCAAGGATTGCATGAAAAGAAATGTAATCTTTTCTCCGCAACGTAGGGAGGATAGAAAAGTTACCCCGCAGGGGACGCAAGTCATTTGTTTTCAGCAACAGTGTCTCGATGCGTGCTTGCACGTTGAGAAGTCCTTGACAGGCCAGGTGAGAGGAAACTACCTTAGCACGGTGAAATAATAGTGACGCAGAAAAACAATATCTAAATGAGAACAGAACCATCCTCGGGCGGACATTGATGCATCAGACTCGCTTAGCATGGCCGCGTATGAAGCACACAGGGGAAGTGCAGATTATCGTTGGACAGCATCTACTGATATCGGCAGAACCCCACAGTATCCGTCGGACCTCTTGGGACCAGGCAGAAGTGATGCGCATGAAGCGGGACAGCCAATGCTTGTGGCAGGTGAGACTGATACGAATAGTCAAGAAGAGGCTTAAGACTAAGCGAGCGAGCAGAGAACGGAAAGAGTTCAAAGAGACAAGTGGTAAGTTGCAGAGTTTCTCTATAAACTATTTTGTGGTTTCGCGTATTTTTCGGTGATGGTCGATTGGAATCAAAAAAATGACTATTTTTGCAGTGCTTTTATGAGAAACAAGTAAAAGAAAAGCCGCTTTCGGTTTGGAAGGGTTGTGTTTTGAATGATTTCTATTGTAAGTAACAACCCACAGTGAACAATCAAAACAGACGCACTAGTTGTGTTTTGAATAATTTCTATGGTAAGTAACAACGCTCCGATTAACATTCGTCGGTCTGTAGCAGTTGTGTTTTGAGTAATTTCTATCTCTTCTGAAGAATAACTTCGATAGCTGAGCAGAGTTCCTCGTAGGTCGGAATAGGACTATCCGTGAACCGGCATTGGATTATTCCGTTTATATCACTGATATAGATCCGAGGAATTCCTGATTGTGCGAATTTCTCATAGACCGTCCTGTCTTCCTGACCGGAAAATGGCATATTCAAGGCATTTTGCTCAAAGTATGACTGTATTTCCGTTTGATTTTGTGATCTGCTGATCAAAAGAAAAATAACTCCCTGGGAAGAATATACATCATATACCGCCTGCATCACAGGCAGCGTCTGCTGACAGTCGTGACAGGACGAGTGAAAGAACATTATGACAGATACAGTTCCTTTCAGTGATTCAGAACTAACGGAAGTTCCGTCGTTCATAAGCACCTCAAAGTCGGGGAGGCTGTCTCCGACATGCAGTTCGCATCCGAATGGATGGTCTTCGATGCATCCCAGGAGGATGACGCAGCAGAATATGGTAAATATCTGTTTCATGGATGCAAATATATGAATTTCACAAAAAATCCTCCCCCGACATAATCGGAAGAGGATTGGTTTCAACAAATGGGCTTGCTATCGTCTAATAGGAGGAGGCAGACGAAAGAGTTCCCGGTTGATTCTTTCTAGGATCAGGATTCGTTCCGCTTCGCTTCTTGAGAGTCGGATGCGGTATCGGCACCAGTAGTATTCCTGGAATCTTCTGATTTCTGAAGAAGGAATACGGTATCTGGTATTCTTGTTTGAGTGACACGACGGTCTTCTATAGGTCTGTGAACTGACCGGCTTTCGGGAAGGATAGCTGTATCTGCTTTGCGCGGAAGCACCGGAGCACAGCAATAGCGCCAGTACCGTTATCAGGAGTATTCTTGTCTTCATAGCGATTGATTTTACTTTTATTTTTCATCTTCGTCTGTCAGGAACTGTGCTTCGATGCCTACCAGGTTATCATATGCATCGTACAGCTCATAAACATCGTAGAGACCGTCACCGAGTCCGGTAGAGGAGATAAAGCATCTGTCATCAACGATTGACGCATCCTCTTCGAGCTGCATCACATTTGCTTCGTACCACTCGTCGGACACCTTGCCCGGGTGAGTCTCCTGATGATATGCGTCATCGAAGAATCCCATCAGGGCGCAGTCTACAGGAAGGACGTCCGAATGTCTGAATTTGCATTGAGTGAGGTTCAGGCCTTGCTTGAGCATCCTCATTCGGAATACTCTTTTGCCCCATTCGCCGGCTATGCCGACATCCACTTCGCAGTCGTATTCTCCATTCGGAGTTCTCTATCGCTCCGGCACACCAGGAATCACGTTCATAGCACGGATCGCTGACGACGACTCTTCCGCCGGTTATCTTGATTGTTCCGATTCCGATTGATTCCATGACTATTTCTCTTTTTTGATTTCTATATCGGCGACTGTCTTGGTATTGTTTCCATAAAAGAAACGGCAGTAGCACCTGCAGTTGAAGACCGGCAGGAATATGTCGTATGAGCGCAGCATCACGTACTGATCCTCTTTCGTCATGCAGCAGTCTTCGATCTTCTCGTCGACGATCTTCACCTCCGCCTTGAGCAGGCTTGTCAGGCTTTCCTTGACCTTATCGACATCAAGTCCTTTGCAGATGCCAGTTATGGCGTCGTTGACTGTGAGGACTTCGAACTTGTCTTCAGCTGGTATCACGGCAAGTCCGCCCCAGGTACCGTGGAGTTGGCAGATGCTGTCCACGTGTGTCACAAGCCCGATCTTGCCGGCATATGCGGCGGCGTGCTTGTCTTTACCGTCATTGTCGTTCATGCAGACAATGCGGATGATACAGTTTTCGTAAGATTTCATATTATTTGCTATATCTATTTTTTGTAAAATCTGGCGTTTCACTCTTTTCTGCTTGAGAGAATCAGGTATTTTATGATTATATTATTTTAATGGTTTTATTATGGTAGAAAAATTTAAATCGTTTTTGGTTAAATCCGAACTTTCAGGCAACACGGTAGACTCTTATGTATGGACTGTGTTATTTTTCATTTCCAATTACGGAGAGTTTACCAAGGAAAATCTTCTTGCCTATAAGGGATTTCTGGTAGAGAATTTCAAGCCTCAGACCGTGAATCTCCGTTTGCAAGGTATTAACAAATATCTAGAGTTCATCAGGAAGGAGCGGCTTAAGATGAAGTTCGTAAAGGTTCAGCAGAAGAACTTTCTTGAGAATGTTATCTCTGATGCAGATTATAGGTTTCTGAAATCGAAGCTGAAGAAGGATGGAAATATGGAGTGGTATTTCATTGTGTGGTTCCTTACTGCTACCGGTGCTCGTGTCAGTGAACTCTTACAGTTCAAAGTCGAACACGTTCAGGTCGGATATCTCGATCTTTATACTAAAGGAGGTAAGATTCGTAGGATATACATTCCTAAAAGACTAGTCGATGAAGCCTTGTTATGGCTCCGCAAGAAAGGCCAGGAGAGCGGATATCTCTTTTTAAACCGTAAAGGAAAGAGGCTTACTCCCAGAGGGATTGCCGTACAACTTAAGGTTTTTGCCGACAGATATGGTCTTAACAGAAATGTCGTGTATCCACATTCGTTCAGACATCGTTTCGCCAAGAATTTTCTTGAAAAATTCAATGATATTGCGCTTCTAGCTGACCTGATGGGACATGAGAGCATTGAGACCACGAGAATATATTTGCGTAGAACAGCTGTTGAACAGAAAAATATTGTGGACAATATAGTAAACTGGTAATGTTTGTGTTCCTCTCCCGCCTTGGTAGGGAGAGGATCATAACAGCCACGTTTTGGTATCTATTTCTGATTATTGATTATCAGTATGTTTGCACATATTGTATTTCAGATTCTCCTTAAGATTATAAGGATTGAAGTTTTCGAACGGAACGACAAGTTTTGCATAAGTATGGGATGGCGTGCCATTGATTGTAAGATTTATTTCGATTCTGTCGCCTTCCATCTTCCCATCTGTGCTTCCGAAATACCAGGGACCTTCCGGATCCCCGTATGTAGAGTACATGACCTTAATCATAATTCTGTTGTTTTGTAAATTTCCCTGTGATATCTTCGTGGATGAATATAGAACAGCATTGACATACTCTCCCGGCTAAAGCCAGGGAGATAAGGCCTATAGCTTGTGTATCATATCTATTATCTGATCACAAGAATAAAGCTGTAGCTCTTCATTATAGCTTTCATCCTCCTCATCACTATGCGCTTCGACAAATAATTCATCATCTTGCAAGAAAATGGCGCTGATGGTGACAAGATAATAATGATCTTCGTCCCAATCGTTTGCAATTTCGTGATGGATCTCTTTTCTTCCTCCTACTTTTATCAGTTCTTCTTTAATAATTTCGAACATTTCGTTTCTGAAGCTTTCAAGAGCTTTGTTTAATCTGTCTTTCATAAGCTTTGTTTTTTAAGTTTCCTTTGTGTAAAGATATATATAATTTTTGGAAATCGTCTTATGTCTCAGCATGGAAGAGGATATTAATTTCTATGAAGAGCAGTGGTAAATGGCATAAGGATTCCTTCTGCTCGCCAAAGGATGAATGCGACGTCATTATTGTAATGGACTTCAATGAATGTGATTTCTGTATTATCAATTTCGAAAGATAAATCATTGAGAATCGCAGTACGGTCATTATGCAGATAAGTTCCACTTATGCTTTTCGATGTGGTTTGTGAGACCGTGTTCAGAATTACAACATTGTTTGCCAGAAATTGAACGGTCATGATCTCTGCATCCAGCGGCCCTAGAGGATATTCGTTGCATTCCCATTTTGTATTTCTGAAAAGATCACAGCCGCCTTCAACGACACATGAATTACTGCATATCATTATGACAATGAGCAGTATAAAGCTGATAAGTTTCGATTTAGACATATTTTTAAACTTTATTGTATTTGATACGGGAGAACATTCTCCCGTATTTGTTGTTTTATGAAAAAGGATTCATCAGCTTTAACAAGTCTTGCCCGTAGGGAGAGCGTAGCGAAACTTGTGTTGCTGATGAATCTTTTATTTAAACTATGTTTTTGGATTGAGGCGAATAATGAGTCAATAATACAAAGTATGAGAAGTACACTATTTTTACTGTCTTTGACAGCGTTATTCGTTGTTTCCTGCAACGAAGTGAGCCTGCCTTCAGGCGACTCTGCGGCGCTCAGCCTTAACGTCCGTACAGGCCTTGATTCTAAGTCAATCGTGGAAGGAACGACCCTGCCTTCAGGCAGCCAGATCGGTCTGTTCGTGGCCGACGAATCGAACGACACCTATGATGGTGTTCCCTATAAAAATGTGAAATATACAGGTACCGGCGAAGCCGATTCACAGGTCTGGAACACCGAAAATGACATCATGCTGTCGGCAACAAAGGCGACGCTGAATGCATATTACCCGTATTCGGAAGGCATCACTAACGTTAGTGCCATTCCTGTTACTGCTACTATTGACAGTCAAACAGACTGGATGTGGGCCGCACCAGTGAGCAAATTGAACAACAAGAATTCGTATGCGAAGATCAACTTAAGCCATGCGTTGACAGTGATCCGTCTGAATTTCATCAAGGGCAGCTACGCTGGTATCGGCAATGTCACCTCCGTGTCAGTCTCAAGTGAAGGAATGGCCACATCTGCGTTGCTGAACGCGACTGACGGTTCGCTTTCGTCTATCAATGGAGCAGGAACAGCGTATGACTTCAGCGAAGCTTTCACGCTTTCAGACTCGAAGAAGACTTTTGAGTTCATTACTGTTCCTACGGGCGCGAGTGCTCCGGTAAGCGTGAGTGTCGTTGTCAACGGATCAGATATGGTAGCTAAGACAAGCGACATCCTGCTGGAGGCTGGAAATATCTATGAGTTTACTCTTGCAATCTCCGCCGAGGGGATGTATCTTAATCAAGTGAACCAGAAGGATTGGAATACGATTGATAATGGTACACTTGAGCTTGCTCCGGAAGAACTTAAGGTTCCCGATCCGTTCGTGGAATGGGCCCGCATCCAGCACAGAGACGGCACGCTCTACACTGCGGAGGAGTGGTTGGCAGCCGAGACTGCCGGAACAGTGACTGATGCTGACGCAAACGGAGTGGCGGTGCTTTATTCAACAGTTGCAGTATGTCCGCATGTAATTCATCCAAAATATACGACTGACGAAAAGCAGTGGTCGTCGAATACATCGGTAAAAGTTCCTGGCGTTACAACAATATTAGATGTTGAAACAGCGCGGCTTGACGTGAACGGCCAAGCTAACACTGATGCGATTCTGACTGCAGTAGTGGCAGGTACTATTGCAGATGCTCCCGCTGCGCAATACTGTGCCGACGTGACCTTCGCCAACGGCCAGAAAGGCTATCTACCTGCAGCCGGAGAGTTACAGGCATGGTATGATAACAAGACCGCTGTCAATGCCTGTATGAACGCCATAGGAGCTGATAATGTATGTGTTAGAACTTGGTATAATACATGGTCGAGTACGCATTTTTCCTCTTCTCTCGCGTGGCATTGGGGTTATGGTGATAGTAGTTTGAGCTACAGCACTAAGGAGAACCTCGGATACGCGCGTCCGGTGTCCGCTTTTGAATACAATTAATCTGTAATAAAAGTTTTAATTTCAAGAGGCTGACCCAAAAGGTCAGCCTCTTTCTAATAGATCAGTATTCAATAAATTGTTATTTTACATTTATATTGCCTTGATCATTAAATGTCCATTTCATAGTTTCGCCATCAACAGTGATTCCACCCATTTCTTGACTACTGAATTTTAATGTAAATTGATATTGTGTACCAGGAGAAAGTGTTATATCTTCAGTCTCCGCCTCAAATATCTGACCATCCATTTCAATAATGAAAGTTATTTTTGAATTCTCTCCGGAAGGTACAAGAAGATAAGCACTTATTCTATTTTTATTATTAATATTAAAACCACCATCAATCGGAATATTTTCATTTAATCCTTGTATATCAAATATCTCTCCAGTTGTCGCATCCAATTTTCCTGAAATACCAAGACCTGCACTTTTTACGTAAAGTTTACTTATGTTTCCTTCTCCAGCATAATTACCTTTTGACAATTCAAAATTTACTGCCGTTAGACAATGCTGAAGACTTATTTCCGCTTCGGGATTGTACTTATTTATATTTATAGCTGGTGTACCATAAAGATAATCAATTTGATTTGTAATACTTATAGGAACTGATGTAAAGTCTTCAATAGCACCTTCATATTGGTTCCATACTGTGTATAAGGAAAGAGATTCATTAGTAAGATAAACCTTCTTGTTATATTGTTTATATATATCATCTTGTCTTCTTATATCAAACTGCTCATATACTTCCCCGTTTTCATCAAGAAGAACGGCCTTAATATCCCCATTAAGAAATTGAACTTGACTTTGGAGACCTTTGGTCTCTACTTTAAGTATATTCTTGATTTTTATTCCAAGAGTAACTTTTTCTTCCGATGAATTATTTATTGAATTTGTGTCCTTATTGCAGGACATTACTGCAAGCGCTACAAAAAGCAGCATAAAAATAGTCTTTCTCATAATTTGTACTACCTACCTACAAAATCTATGGAAAAGAGTACAAAATAAGGGCTGACTACTTTAGTCAACCCCCATAATAAATATAAATATAAACGTATTACTTTAATTAGTAAGGTTCTCTTTGCTTTCAGTACCCCATGCGTTAACAGTAGGTACATCAAGATTAGTATTCTGTGAATTAAACGTTACTTTATATTCAACAATATTTCCCGGCGTAATTTGCAAAGGCATAGTTTTTATTTCCCATTCCTTTCCATCTAGAGTAAATGTGAAGAATAACTCCTTTTCTTCATTCGTAGGAAGTACAAATAATTCAAGTCTTACATCATTGCCAGTTATTTTAAAAGGATTAAAAACAAATTGCTGACTTTGATTTATACCAGAAAACTGAGATAATTCACCGTTTTTAATATTTAAATATGCCTCTGATGCCAGATTTTCTCCTTTTACTGTTATATTAGTAATGTTACCTTCAAACCCATAAGTTCCTTTATAAATTCTTAATCGTATAATAGATAAAGCATGATTCAAATTTACAGGTGCAGTGAAATTTTTATTGTTTAGATCCATTGCTGGAGTACCGTACATGTAGTCGGTCTGCGTAGTAATTTCAACTGGAATCGAAGTAATATCAGTAACACTTTCATTATATGGATAATAGGAATATAAAACCCCTTTCGTATTCGATAAATACATCTTAATACTAGGACTTATATATCGTCCATTAGCGCTCACTTTTACATTTTTATATTCTTCGTGTCCATCATAAACGTTGCCGTTTTCATCTTCTAGCGATATAGCTATTTTACTGTAATCTAAATAACCAGAACCTAGTTCAGATGCATAAGCTTTTGTTTCTTCTATTTCAATAAACTTTGTTTGTAACAATACCTTAGAGTCATCATTAATTTCATTGTATAGCTTGTTACAAGAAACAAGTGAAACCGCAATAAAAAGCAGTATAAAAATAGATCTTCTCATACTTTGTACTACTTACGTGTAAAAAGTATGGAAAAGGATATAAAAAAAGGCCTCACTCAATGAGCGAAGCCTGTATAAAAAGAAAGTCCGTTGTTTAATATCATTATTGTAAACTAGACTGTTCTAAATTTATTGATTTCCATGTAGGAGATTTTATTGTAATGCCCCGTAAACCTAGGATTGAACCTCTAAGAGTTATATATAAGTTATAAGATTTACCAGGTTCATAGGCTATTTCATTAGTTTGTAATACATAATCCTGATCATCTATAGTAAAATAGATGTTAGTTATCTTACTTTCACCATTACAAATAAATTTTATATATTTTTGAGTACTCGAAGATGTCCCTTTTATCAGAAAAGGTTCAAAATCATATTCGATTACTTCATTCAATCCTTCTACTGATGAAATATTTCCAGTCTTGGCATTTAAAATACCTGAAGTACCTATATTCTCTGCTTGAATGGCAATTCTAGAAACTAATCCTGAAAGACCATATGTATTATCTTGTGACAACACAAATACTAGTTCTGAATACGGAATGTTCATATTAATCTGCGGAGAATGATTCGTTGAATTAATACCTGAAACAGGTGTTCCATAGAAATGATAAGTGTCGGGAGTTATTTCAATAGGAATGTTAGTAATATCCGTTATATTCTCGTTATACGGATAATAAGAATATAAAACTGCATTTTTTTTATAAAGTAAAATTTGTCCTGAACTTGGATAAAGAGTAGAACCTGTTAGTTTATTATTTATGCAACTCTCTTGATTACAATAAACATTTCCTTCCTCATCCTCTACAAAAATGCCAAACCCCTTAGAAGAGCTATAATTTGGATCACTAGCTTTAGTCCGAAGTTCAACATCAGCTGAAATCCCGTTAATAACCAATGGTACTCCAATGTCATCAATATCTGTTTGTAAATTATTTATTTCCTTATTGCAGGATATCATTGCAAACGCAACGAAAAGCAGCAAAAATATAGTTCTTCTCATACTTTGTAGTACCTACGTATAAAAAGGGATAAAAAAAGGGCCTCACTCAGATGAGTGAAGCCCTTACAATGAAAACTTCTATTACAGATTAATTATATTCAAAAGCGGCAACTGGACGCACACTAATACCGATGCTAAGATTTGAACCGGATTCGCACAGGTTGCTCTTGTTGCATTCCCAGGACCACGCGTAATAAGCAGTGTTGGAATTAGAATACAGCGTACTCGACCAAACATTATGGGTATCATCATCGACCTGATCACCTCCGATGGCGTCCATGCAGGCGTTTACTGCGGTCTTGTTGTCATACCAGGACTGAAGCTCTCCTGCTGCTGGAAGATAGCCATTCTGGCCGTCTGCGAAGGTGACGTCTACACAATACTGAGCTGCAGGGACATTATCAAGCGTACCTGCCGCCAGGGCGGCCAGGATGGCATCAGTGTTTGCCTTGCCGTTTACGTCGAGCCGGGCAGTTGATCTAACGTTCGTTTTAGTCACGCCTGGCGGCACTTCGATAGAAGAGTTCGTTGACCACGTTAAAAAACTATCGGTAGAATAAATCGGATGGATTACGTGAGGACATACGGCATACTTCGAATAGAGAACAACCACTCCGTTGGCATCAGCGTCAGTCACCGTTCCGGCAGACTCCGCCGCCAGCCATTCGTCAGCAGTATACAGCGTGCCGTTTCTATGCTGAACGCGGGCCCATTCAACGAACGGATCAGGAACCTGATCAGGAACCTTAAGTCCTTCCGGAGCAAGCTCAAGCGTACCATTATCAATCGTATTCCAATCCTTCTGGTTCACCTGATTAAGGTACATTCCCTCAGCTGAAATCGCAAGAGTATATTCATATATCTTTCCGGCCTCAAGAAGGATGGCGCTAGTTACAGCGACCATATCTGAACCGTTGACAACGACACTCACGTTTACCGGAGCACTCGCGCCCGTAGGAACAGTAATGAACTCGAAGGTCTTCTTCGAATCTGAAAGCGTGAAAGTCTCGCTGAAATCATACGCTGTTCCTGCTCCGTCGACAGACGAAAGCGAACCGTCAGTCGCGTTCAGCAATGCTGAAGTGGCCATTCCTTCACTTGATACCGACACGGAGGTGACATTGCCGATACCTGCGTAGCTCCCCTTGATGAAATTCAGACGGATCACTGTCAACGCATGGCTCAAGTCGATCTTCGCATACGAGTTCTTATTGTTCAATTTGCTCACCGGAGCGGCCCACATCCAGTCCGTCTGGTTCTCCAACGTTGCCGACACTGGAATAGCCGTAATATCTGTTATAGTTTCGTTGTACGGATAGTATGCATTCAACATAGCTTTCGTCGCCGACAGCATTATGTCATTTTCAGTGTTCCAGACCTGTGAATCGGCTTCGCCGGTACCTGTATATCTCACATTTTTATAGGGAACACCATCATAGGTGTCGTTCGACTCGTCAGCCACGAACAGACCGATCTGGCTGCCTGAAGGCAGAGTCGTCCCTTCCACGATTGACTTAGATTCAAGGCCTGTACGGACGTTAAGGCTGAGCGCTGCAGAATCGCCTGAAGACAGGCTCACTTCATTGCAGGAAACGGCAAATAATGCTGTCAATGACAGTAAAAATAGGGTACTTCTCATACTTTGTATTACATATGTATAAAAAGAATAAAAAAGGCCTCACTCAAAAAGAGTGAAGCCAATTGAACAATGTGACTTTCTATATGTTCTACAACGCAGATTATGTCGGTATCATTTAAAGTTTTAAAATAGTATTTTAATCAAGGGTTATTTCCCCAAAAGTAACGGCTTCCCATCTAGGATCTGCAAATTTAATGGCTCCATTTGTATGATCAGCAATTTTAAATTTATACCAATATTGTGTACCAGGTAAATATTCTAAAGATTCAGTTTTAATAGTATAATCATTACCATCTATAGTAAAATAGAAAGTTGTTTCACTGATTGTGTTATTACTTATTAGTTGTAAATATACAGGATTACTATTATGACTGTTTGTAATTTTAAAAGGTGTAAAAGAAAATTCAATTATTTCATTTAATCCTTCTATAGATGAGATTTCACCAGTTTTGGCGTTAAGAATACCAGATGTACCAACATTTTCTGATTGCATTGCTATGCGAGTTACTAAACCTTCTATTGGGTTGTATGAATTTTTCAAAAAACTTATCTTTATAGAAGAAGTAGGATATTTCATATTAATGTTAATATTATTATTTGAAGAATTAATATCTGTACAAGGTTCCCCATAACAATAATAACTTTTAGATAAATTGTTTATAGGAATATTTGTTATATCAGTAACACTTTCATTATATGGAAAATATGAATATACTGTAGCATTACTTTTATTAAGATAAATGTCATTTCCAAGCCAATATCCTCCATTATACCATCTACTATTATTTATAGCAGAACTTTGATTTAAATAAGGATTACCATCTTCATCTTCTACAAATAGACCAATCTTTCCTTCCTTCCAAAGAGTAGTTTCTGATCCTACTTTAGTAGCAAGCTCAAGATTTGCAGATATATCATTAATAATTAAAGGAACTTTCGTTTCATCTATAATCACGCTTGTACTATCAATTTCTTTATTACAAGACACTACTAAAAGCGATGCAAGTAGCATCATAAAAATAATTCTTCTCATACTTTGTACTACCTACGTATAAAAGGGATAAAAAAAGGGCCTCACTCAAATGAGTGAAGCCCTTACAATCAAAACTTCTATTACAGATTAATTGTATTCAAAAATGGTAACAGCACGAGGATAACGAGATGCACTATTTTTAGACCAAGGGTGAAGTCCGTTATCTCTTACTTGCCATTCCCACACTTGTCCGCCAGAAATCTGTGTACTGCTCCAGTAAGAAGCCATGCTGCCAAATTCTTTTATATTTCTAGTTTGTTTACCACCTATAGCATCCATACAAGAATTAATAGCGGTTTCGTTATCAATCCAGGCCTGAATCTCACCTGCTGCTGGAAGATAGCCCTGCTGACCGTTGGCGAAAATTATATTTGCACAATAAGTAGCTGGCTGGGCCGAATTGAGAGTGCCTTCAGCAATTGCTGCAAGAATGGCATCTGTATTGGCTTTCCCGTTTATGTCGAGCTTCGCTGCATCTAAATCATTGGCTATAGTAACACCAGGTACTAGAATATCGTTAGGACTTGACCACACAGGATCTGTAGTCGAATGTTCCGGATGAATAACGTGTGGACATACCGCATATCTCGAATAGAGTACTGCAACGCCGTTTGCGTCAGCATCAGTCACCGTTCCGGCTGTTTCTGCCGCAAGCCACTCTTCAGCTGTGTAGAGCGTGCCGTCTCTGTGCTGGATGCGGGCCCATTCCACGAACGGGTCAGGCACTTCACCGTCGAAGTCGATGTCAGGATTCGAAGGGGTATCAGGTTCGTCAGGATCAGGTGTCGGGTCTGGGGTAGGGTCGGGTTCTGTACTGCCCTGGCCAGGTTCAAGTTCCACGGTGCCTTTCTCCTCTACGCTCCATTCAGTAACATTCATGCTGTTGACGAATACGCCTTCAGTACCTACGGCAAGAGTGTATTCATAGAGATTGCCTGTTTCAAGAAGCACATTATCACTTTCTGCCACCATCTTCGATCCGTTCACCATCACTTCGATGGCCACAGGCGCAGAGACGCCTGCAGGCACAGTGATGAAGTCGAAAGACTTCTTCTCGTCACCGATGGTGAAGACTTCGGTAGATTCGTATCGTGTATTTGCTCCGCTTATTGACGAAAGCGATCCGTCAGTGGCATCAAGTACAGCCTCCGTAGCCGCTCCCTCACTCTTGAAGGCCACCGATGTAACTTCGGCCACGCCGCTGTAGGATCCGCGAACGATGCTGAGCCTTATGGCCGCAAGAGCGTGGTTCATAGTCAGCGTTGCGGAGTTGTTCTTGTTGTTCAGATTTGCAATTGGCGTAGCCCACATCCAGTCATCCTGGATATCAGATGTAGCCTGCACCGGAATTGAGCTGATGTCGGTCACGCTCTCGCTGTAAGGATAATATCCACGGAGTGTGGCCTTGGTGGCAGAGAGCATGATGTCAGACTGAGCCGCCCACTGCTGCGAAGCACCTTCCCCGGTGCCGGTGTAACGGATGTTAGCCACTGAGACTCCGTCATATGTCACTCCTGATTCGTCTGTTACGAACAGACCGACAGAGCTTCCAGACGGAAGCGTAGTTCCATTAACCATAGCCTTTGTCTCTGCGGCTGTGGTGACGTTGATATCGAGACTCATTGCCTGGTATTCAGGTATCTCTACCTGGTTGCAGGATGCCAGTGCCGCTGCAAGGCAGACTGCGGAAATTATATATTTCTTCATATATTATCTTTATTTTATATAAAACTCAAGTATTGAGAAATGCCTTTCGGTCTCAAGATCAAAGCGAAAAAGTGGTAACCGGGCGAACTTTAGTTTTGTAGGATTTCATACCATCTGTATATCCATCTACATTAGGAATACTTATTATATAGCCCCAATTCCATGCTTTTACATTAGAAGCTTGTGTACTGGTCCAATTCGATGGTGATTTATCTGGAAACATATCTCCTCCAATAGCTTCTAAACAAGAGTTAATTGAAATCATATTGTTGTACCACGCAAATACTTCTCCTGCTGCAGGCAGATAGCCTTGCTGACCGTCGGCAAAGGTAACGCCTGCACAGTACTGAGCCGCCGGAGCGTCGGCGATAGTGCCGGCGGTCACTGCCGCAAGAATGGCCTCCGTATTGGCCTTGCCGTTAACATCGAGCTTCGCTGCGGCTTTATCCTCTGTAGTTGTCACTCCTGGCACTTCTACTGAAGTGTTTGAAGACCAAAACATATTGTCTGTCGAATATTTCGGATGAATGACGTGCGGACATACGGCATACTTCGAATAGAGCACAGCCACTCCATTGGCGTCTGCGTCAGTCACTGTGCCGGCTGATTCCGCAGCAAGCCACTCCTCGGCAGTGTAAAGCGTACCGTCTTTATGCTGAATTCGGGCCCACTCCACGAACGGATCGGGAACAGTACCGTCGAAGTCGATGTCAGGGTTCGAAGGAGTATCAGGCTCTCCTGGTTCAGGTGTTGGATCAGGTTCAGTCGAGCCACCGTTGTCCGGCTGAAGTTCGAGAGTGCCCTTGTCTATCTTATTCCAGTCGATGACGTTCAGTCCCTGAAGGAGAAGTCCTTCCGCGGCCACCTCGACAATGTATTCGTAGATCTTTCCGGACTGGAGCTTCACAGCAGGTATCTCCGCGATCATCTCCATTCCGTTCATCATCACCGAGAGCGAGATCGGCGCTTCTACCCCTGCCGGAACGGTGATGAAGTCGAATGACTTCTTCTCCGCTGCAAGAGAGAACGTCTCGTTGGAAGTGTATGATGCGCCAGCTCCAGTAATTGAACTGAGCGTGCCGTCAGTGGCATTGAGGACCGCGCTTGTCGCCGCTCCGTCACTTGAAAATGACACGGAGGTGATTTCTCCCACTCCGTTGTACGAGCCCTTGACAAGGCTGAGTCTTACACCTGCAAGGGCATGGTTCATGATCATCATCGCTGTGAAGTTGCGGTTATTCAGATTAGCGACAGGCGTTGCGTACATCCAGTCAGTCTGGATGTCTGAGGTCGCCTCTACAGGTATTGCCGTAAGGTCGCTGATGCTTTCAGAATAAGGATAATATCCTCTGAGTGTACCTTTGGTCGCTGACAGCATGATGTCCTCGTCAGCGGCCCATGCCTGTGAATCGCCTTCTCCCGTGCCGGTGTAACGGATGTTAGCCACTGAGACACCGTCATATGTCACATTGGAATCATCAGTAACGAAGAGTCCTACGGAGCTTCCGGACGGGAGCGTCTTCTCGGTGATCACTCCTCTCGTGGCGATGCCTGTCCTTACCTGAAGGTCAAGTCTTGCCTCCTGGTTCTGAGGAAGATCCACCTGGTTGCAGGCAATTATAGCGAAAGCGGCAGTCGCCGCCATCATCATCTTACTTCTCATAATTTGTATTATGTAATATTATTAAACTTATGTAATTCTTTGATAACCAAACGACTGACCCCGATTTCTCGATTAGGTCAGTCGTCGGGTATCTTAAGGGTGTTACGACCTTTTAGAGGATGTCGATGTTGCCCTTGTCAACAGTGCTCCAAGGAGTAACAGTTACAGAACCGATCACGAGTGCCTGTGAGTTTACAGTGATGTTGAACTCTGTGATTGTACCTTCTGCGAAGTCCATTGCAGGAGTCTTCGCCTGGATCTCGAATCCGTCGATTGTCATCGAGATTGTCATCACGTCCTCGTCACCTGTAGGGATGATGATGATGTCCTTCTTCTCTCCGCCTGCTGAAAGCACGAATGGGCTGAATGCAGGGTTGATTCTTGTGTCCATTCCTGCGAAGTCAGCGAGTTCACCTGTGAGCGAGCTCATTGTAGCTTCATTAGCGATGGCAGGACCATTTACAGCGATGTCAGTCACCTCACCTGTTCCTGAGAACGAACCTTTCACTACGTTGAATCTTACCGCTGCGAGGGCGTGGTTGAGAACCACGTCGGCTGCCGAGTTCTTGTTGTAGAGATCAGGAACCGGAGTACCGTACATGTAGTCTGTCTGCGAATCTGTCTCCACCGGCACAGCCTTGATGTCTGTTACTGAAGCAGAGTATGGGTAGTATGCATAGAGAGTACCCTTGGTTGTAGAGAGGAGCACGTCGAATGCAGGGGTCCATACCTGGTTGCTTCCGCTAGCTGATGCAGTAAGCTTCACGTTCTTGTAGTTTGCGAAACCGTCGTAGTCTGCGTCACCAGCCTCGAGTACTGAAATACCGAGCTCGGAGCCGTTCTCGAGAGTTGTGGTCTCGATGAGTGCCTTTGTAGCCACGTTGGTTCTTACGTTCACCTTGAGCTGTCCAAGGTCATCGATCTGCACCGGTGTCTTGTCCGGCTGGTTGCAGGCGCTTACCATGAATGCGAGCGCAGCTGCGAAGAAAATTGTTTTTCTCATGTTTAATTAAGTTTATGAATGATTGTTAATAAATGGTTTTGTCCATTTTTCTTATATAGTTATCAGGAATTTGTCCGACTTCCATCCTTGTATGGACACCTCCACGGAAGCTTCTGCATAATCTACTCCCAGGTATATGTCTTTAAGGTTTATCTCTTCCCAGTTATATTCTAGCTCGTGAATCTGTTCGCCCAGAGGTACGGTATATACGATTTCGTTGTTTTTGTATATTTCTATGACGAGAGAGTAGTCGTCGGCAGCCTGTCTTGGCAATGCAAATACTGTCATATACCCGTTGTCTAGCTTTAGCTTTTTTTCGAACTTTCCAGATATAGGCTGATCTGTAATTAAGTTCGTTCCGCAGATGTCGCTCTTTACCACCAGTGAATAAGGATATTCCTCTCCCTCGACAGCGGCTGCTTTGAGATAAACTCTGGTGAAGTTCTTCTTCAATATTACTGTATCTCTGGCTGTTTCTCTTGTACAGTCTACTATGTTGCTGTAAGAATATAGACTGTCTGCATCGTTGCCTAATTTGATATGATATTCGTTTTCGATTATCTCGCCCCTTGTTATACCTGTATACAGACATGTAGTTATAAAACCTTTCGGAACGGTAGTTTCATATGTTTCAGGGTTCTTGACGAGGTCTATTTCTTCTTCTTTTTCTTTGCCTGTTGTCCAGGCGGTGAATGTCATGCTCTTGCAGATTTTTGTATTGTCTTCCACGAACATCAGCAGCCAGCAGGGGCAGTCCGCTCGATCTTCCTTGACGGTGCATGATGACACGATTAGTAGCGCCAGCAGTATGTTCGCTATTCTGTTCATTGTCCTTTCCTTTTTCATTTGGAGAGACAGAGGGAATCGAACCCTCCTCGGTCGGACCACATATTCGTTGAAATGTCTCCGGCTGTCCCTGTTAGTCTATTACGATTGTACCTTTTTTGATGACGGTCCAGTTGTTCACGCTCACCGAGAATGTTATAGGTTCCTCTATGACATATTCTCCATATGGTGTTTCAGCTCCCGGTTTTGTTATCACTATTTCATCAAAAACGAAATGCTTGTTTCGAGGATCTATGGTGCCGTTGTTTATCTGAAGGTGATAGAAGCATGGTCTGCCGTCGAAATCGGCTTCGATGATCAGTCTTGTTCCAGCCTTTTTCCAGTTTTCATCTGTATTGAATGTCTGGAGGTCAGATATGTAGGCATAATAGACATGCTTTTGAGAATATGACTGTCCGTTGTCCAGTCTTATTTTTGGTACAGCATCATGAAGAAGGTCGTCTTTTTCGGAAGTCATCCAGCCATTCCTGTTGTACCATTGTTTCTGCTGGTCATCCGGTAGCTCCCTGTAGCCGGCAATCGTACCCGGTACGTCGGTAAGGTATATTCCGGTTATATAGAAGTCCTTCTGGGAGTTCGAGGGATTCCTCCAGTCCAGCGTGATCTTTTCCACGGTTATCTTCGATACATATCTGTTGACGCCTACGCTTACTTTTGGCGTTGATATGATCTCTTCAACAGTCTTTTCCGTCATTCCGTACATCTGGAAGCTGTCTGGCGATTCGTCTGTGAGGTCAGCCCAATCCTTCATATAGGAATCATGATCGATTCTTGAGTGATTGACATATGTCACGAATCTGTAGCTGTCGGCAGGTTTGTTCGGATTGATATATACTGTTATCGACGGTTCTTCGCCGTAATAGTAGTAAGAGTCCAGTATCTCTTCCCCGCCGTTCATCCTTATGACGAACACCTTGACGTCATGGATATCGGATTCCGAAGATGAATCCTGGAGGCTTCGTGTAGGGGAGTCGGTTCCCATCACCGATAGCTGTACAGGAATTTCACCACACGGATACGGTTTATCCGGAGACATCTCCGTCATGCCCCTGCATCCGGTAAGGAGCAGGAGCAGAGCGGAAACGTATGATATTGTCCTTATCACTTTACGCAAGAGATTGGTCAATTGTTTTTAGATGGTTGTGCCTTCTGTTACAGGAACCACATCCCAGTCGATTACATTGACCTCGAAGGTAGCGTCAGCAAATGATACAGGTACGTCTGGATCATCAGAACCTGGACGTGTGATCTTTACGAGCTCGATCTCATATGATTTGTTTCTCTCGAGGGCAGGCATGTTGATTGGGTAATAGTACTTCTTTGTTCCGAGTGTTGTCTCGATCACGAGGCGTGTATTCTTCACGCTTGCGTCGTGAGGATATACGTAGAAGCTGTGTGCTGTCTCATAAGAAGCACCCTGAGCAATTGTCTGTCCGACAGTGTCGTGAGTGAGTTCTGGAAGTTCTGACTTGTACATTGCCTCGTTGAACCATCCTGTGTTGACTGCAGTGAAGTCATAGCTTCTGTTGTCAGCCACGTTGATTACGTAGATGGCGTCGATGTTGAAGTCAAGCGAATGGAGACCGGCAGAAGTGAATGCACGCTCGATTTCCTTTACCACGATTCTTGAAGCGATTCTCTCCACGTCAACCGAAACTGTTGTCTGCGAAGGGAGGGTGACGTCCTTGGTACCGAACATCTCAAAGCTTTGGAGTGCATTGTTCGAGAGGTTGGTCACAGTTGCGAGGAGTGCAGACTTGCTGTTGATTGCAGAAAGGTCAGGAGCATTTACCGCAGCGTATACCTGACGATCGCCTGCTGTACAAGAAAGAGTGATTTCCTTGGCATTGTCGATGCTTCCGTAAGCGTCGAGTTCTTCACCACGGAAAACGAAGATCTGGAGGTTGTTAACCTTTTCCTCATTTTCTTTTGTTACTGCTGTAGCCTTGGTGGTCTTGCCGCAGATACCTACTGTTAGCTCGCATGGTACGAGATTTTCTGTGATGTCGACCTTAGGCTGGTCGATGTTTTTCTGACATGCGAACAAAGCTGTGCATGCTGCCAGTGCGAAAAAGATTTTTTTCATAAAAGAGTTTTGATTAAATGGTTATTAAAAGAAAATGTTAAAAGTCACAAATTCTTCTGCAAAAATAGAAAATAATATGGAATTACAATAGTTTGTAGCATAAAGAATGGTATTTTATTGCTTTTTATCATTTAAAAACAATCATTTAGGACACCAGACGATACTTTCCTTTTGATATTCTAATGAAGTATCTGGTGTTCTGCAGTGTTTGTCGCACCTTCTCTTTCCAGTGGGGGTTGTCTTTTGTCTTCTGTGAACCGTCAATGCTTGCATAGAGTTCCTGAAGACTCATTTCTTCAGCACCCTTGAGAAGCGCGTGCAGCACATCTCTCCAGGAAGGGGAGTGGAGCTGACGTATGTCGGCGTTCCTTTTCACTGTCATGCTGACGGGGATGATGAGCTCGTTGTCCTTCTTGGTGACAAGCAGGTATTCGTGCACGATAGGGACAAAGTTCCTGTTCGTGTAGGTGTTCCTGTCCGAGACGCAGTTGTGCTGTGTCTTGATTATGATCTGCTCGAGCGTTCCTGGCTTGACGATGTCGCAGAGCATCGAGTACAGGACGCCTTTTCGCTTCATGTCACCGACGAGCGTGAACATCCTTCCTCCTTTTTCAAGAGAGGCAAACTGTTTCATCATGCAGTGGTTCATCTTCTTGACGAACTCGTCCCAGTCCGCGCAGCGTGAAAGATCCACTGCCTTGGGGTCGAATCCGTAGGTGTCTATGACCATCCGGTCTGAATACTGTTCTCCGGAATATACGATCATGTCGTGATAAGGCGGATGCCAGAAGATGTTTTCAGCTCTTTCGGGAATATCCATGTTTAGCATGTCGTATCCTCTGTTCAGGTCGGCGAAGGTTCCTCTCAGATTATGTTTTCTCACCACATCTTCGGTAGTGCCGGATCCGACCATGAAGTCCGACAGGCTTTCAAGCTTGTATTGTTTGATGAGGTCTTCTATCAGAAGGCCTGAGCAGTTGCCGCGATATGAGCTTCTGCCATATTCTCCTCTGTCCGGATAAGAAACGATTGTATTCATCGGCCTTGATGTTTTTTAGGGGTAAGACGTGTGATCTTTTCATCTGCGAATGAGAAGTAGCTGTCATCAGCGATGATCAGATGATCCATCAGCGATATCTGTAGGAAGTTTAGCGCCTTGGCAAGTGTCTGTGTCTGCTGGATGTCGCTTGATGAAGGCATACAGTTGCCGGAAGGGTGGTTATGTGCGATGACTATCGAGGCAGCACGCTGGTTCAGGGCTTCCCTGAGTATGTCGTGAGAATCCAAGAGGATCGCCTGACCTGTTCCCGTTGAAAGCCTTTTCACATTGATGACCTTGTTGTCTTTTCTGAGGAAGACGACATGTACTTCTTCATGCGTGAGATTTCTGAAGCTTGCAGACAGAAGATCATAGACATCGTTTGCGTTATGGATTACTGATGGTTTTGTATTTTTTGACTGTTCATATTCTCTGATGATGTTTTTGATTGCTGATATTTTGTTTTGTGTTTTTTGGGGGAGCTCGGAAGGAATGGCTGAGTTCGGTTCGAGCAGCAGTGCCGGGTTATATCGGCCGATATCTATTCCGAGAGAATTGAGGTATGTCGTGAGCATATTACTAGTTATGGAAATTTTTCTTGAACGGATCGCCGGGCATTTCATAGATCTGTCCGTCGATTGACTTGTGAGCGACGTGCATTTCGTATATTTTGATAAGTTTTTTTGCAAGCTGCGGCGTTATGTCAAGTGTCTTGTCTATTTCGTTGTCTCTTGTGAATTTTTTCCCCCAGATGAAGGAATAGGTCCATGATCCTTCCTTTGAGCCGTCTTCTGAATGGACAAGGCTGTTATGGGTTCTGGTGATGATGAAAGGCTCGCTGAGTCTGTCCGGATCAAGGTATCCGTTTGCGATGTTTTCGAGTCGTGTTTCTGTAACTATCATTTTAAGCGGTTTTACGAGGTTGATTTTTCTTGTGCGATACTTTTACTGTTTCGTTTGTTTTATAAAAAAAGCCCCCGTTTCTGAGCGAAACAGGGGATATTATGCTACTTTTTCGGATTGTTCTGCCAAAGGAAGATGTCGCTGTCAGAGATCTCCTTGTTCCATTTGCCTCCGTTTGTATGAGGAAGCGCGTTCTTGTAAGGTTCACATTTGACATGTACGCTTGACAGCTCGTTTTCTTTGCAGTCATAGTATTTATTGGCAGCATTCTTCACATAGTTGGCGATGTCTGCTCTCTTCTCCTGAAGATTCTTTACGACATCGAAGGACATCTCGGTATAAAGGTTGAGTCTCTTGTATACTCTCCAGAACTGAGGACCGTATTCTGTAGCCACAGGATGTTCTGCAAAGAGTCTTTCCTTCTTCGAGCCGAGCCACGAGGCGTACATATGGAAGAGGATGCTCATGAACTTGCCCTTGGTGAACTTGTAAGTCTTCAGCTGCTGGAGGTGATAGAGCAGTGCATCCGCCACTTCGAGGCTGTCCAGACCGGACTCCTGGAATACGCCTTCCTCGACCTGTCTGGTTTCGTGTCTGTCGATACGCTCCAGACGACGTTCCATCTTGAAGCACTTCTTCTGCATTTCCTGATAGTCGTTGGCCAGCTTTCTCTGAAGAGAGAAGTAGAGTGCCTGGAAGTTGCCTATGGAATCGAACGAAGGCATGCCTTCAGTTTCTTCATTGACGTAGCTGATGATTGATTCCAGGTCTTCTGGAGTTAGATTGAATTTATGACACATGGTAAATATTGTTTGAGGGAAGTAAGCTTCCCGATTTTGAGGGTGATGTAAAACAACCGCAAGCGTCTGGCAAGTCATAGCCCTTCAGGGTGAGTGTAACGAAACTTGCATGAGCTGAGGATTGTTTTTATCGATATCAGATTTTTGGGATTTATTTCATGATTATTTTTTAGTTATTTATAATTATTATGGTACTGCGGAAACACTGGTAGTAGTACTCCCGTGATACCAGTATTGTTTCCTGTCTTTTTCGCAGTAGTACATTTCCGCATTCAGTAACATTCCTCCCGGTTCCCTGGTATTTAATTTAGAATAATTCAAAACGCGGTTATTCCGCGACGTCGCTGCGCTGGCCTGGCCCACGCACTTTTTTCCGAACAGACTTTTTTGAAATTCAAGCTTCGCTGTAAAGTTGATCCGAATCTTTGGACGAAACGCTTCGCATTTCGGATAGGTCTTTCTTGTCACCCTCGCCTTTCGTTTTTCCGGGTGTTATCACACCCTTAAAAAACTTCAATGCGGGGTGCCTCTCTGATCAACTTAAATATATTAAATAATATTAAAATATTTATAGTTTTTGGAGGCATTGATAATCAGTGGGTTAAAAGGGGTTTGCACACGTTTTATCATTTTCAGCACACGTTTTATCACTTTCAGCACATGTTTCATCACATTTGCAACATATGCCACGAGAGGTGTGATATTTCACCTTTATGACAGGAGCAGAAAGGGATATATATTCTGATCAATCTCTTTTAATTCATTTATGGCATCCAAAAATTGTAATTTACTATCATTCAAGGATTCATTTTATTGAAATCACACGTTTTATCACTTTAATATCACGTTTTATCACTCTTGCAACACGTGGTAGAAAGGGTATGTAATTACGATATTTTACTTCGTTTGTACGATTTTATTGTTTTTTGCTTGACTTGTTGCTACATTTTCATTTATTTTGCCACGAATTTAGTAATATTTCGTTGATATAGCATCATGGCAAAAATGGTAAAGAGCAAGGACTTGGTCAAGGTCGACAACCGGTTCACCGAAATGCATTTCAAATATACGCAGGAAGAGATGGATATACTCTTCTATGTAATGTCCATTATTCGCCACAACATAACGGAATATGAGTTTGTGTTAAGCGACATAGAGGCCATAAGCGGCAAGACCTTTCAGCGCAATCAGTTCAGGAATTCCATTAACAGTTTAGCAAAACGGCCTTATGAAATGGAATATTCAGAAGACAGATGGAAGACGATTTTCGTATTCAAGAGTATTGAATACAATAGGGGACTGATCCGTATTTCTCTTAATGAAGAGATCCTTCCTATTCTTTGTGATCTGAAGTCGAATTATTCAAAGATTCAGCTGACAAGCGGATTCCGTCTGAGCGGAAAGTATTCCAAGAGACTCTATTTATTACTGTGCAGATGGAGGAATCTCAACGGTAAGATTTATGAAATTGATGAGTTGATAAGCATACTGCAGTACGAGGCAAAGGAAAGCAGGAATCTGGTAGGTTGGTTCAAGACCGTAATACACAGAGCAGTAGACGACATAAACAATAATACAGACATACATGTTGACTTGAAATGGCTGAAGACCGGAAGGAAGACAACGCATGTGAACTTCAGTATCCGGAAGGGCAAACTTAAGGAGGAGGATATTCAGATGCTTGCTGACCCTGAGCTCGGTAAGATGAAGGCTCTGCTGATGAGCGGTGGGGTTCCCGAAGCTATTGTAGAAAGACTTTATTCCGAAGGGTGTGATTATAAGAAAGCGGAAAAGGTATATAATCAGGCGAATGAATCTGTGATCAAGAATGCCGTTCACATCAACAGTCCGGGAGCTTATCTGATAGAATGCTTCAGGAATAAGGGCTACCTGATGAGTGACGAGGAGCGCAATACGAAGATCAGGATCTACAGGGAGATGATAGAGCATGGTGCAGACCCGGATGCGCTGCGTCCTGTGCTTGACAGGCTGGGAATCTTTATCGAGGAAGTAATGATGTAAACAATTTAAGCATATGAAGACAAAAACATTAGGAATCCATCTTGGAACAGCATCTATAGGATGGGCGGTAAGCATGAGTGATGAGCACAGGGAAAAGTCTTTGCTGGACAGTGGAGTGCTGAAGTTCAAGGACGGAGTATATCATGACCAGAAGGGTGAGAAGCCGATGACGCAGGAGAGGACGGCAGCCAGAGCGAAGCGCAGGCTTCTCTTCAGGAAGCGCCTGCGTAAGGTCGAGTTGCTGAAGGTGCTCGTCAGACATGACCTTTGCCCTCATCTCGACGAGGATGAGATAATGGCGTGGAAGGAGAAGAAGATATTTCCGCTCAGGGACGACTTCAGACAGTGGCTGATGACGGACATGGATCAGGGAAGGAACCCGTATGCCGACAGGAACCGCAGTCTTAAGGAAAAGCTGGATCTTTCTACCGTAAGGGATAGGTATACTCTTGGACGTGCACTGTACCACATTACACAGCGGAGAGGATTCCTTAGCAACCGCAAGGAGTCGACAAAGGAAAGCGACGGTATCGTGATACAGGGAATAGATCAGCTTAACAAGGATATGGAGGCTGCCGGCTGCACATATCTCGGAGAATTCTTCTTCCAGCTTCTTGAGAAGGGAGAGAACATCCGCGGGTATCATACGGGAAGACTCATACATTACAGGAAGGAATTTGATGCAATCTGTGAAAGGCAGGAACTGGGGGAGGAACTGAAGCGCGAGCTTGAAAGGGCTATCTTCTTCCAGCGTCCGTTAAAGTCACAGAAGGGTAGCGTCGGCAGATGTACGCTTGAGAAGTCTCAGACACGGTGCAGGGTATCTCATCCTCAGTTTGAGGAGTTCAGAATGCTTCAGGATATCAATAACATCAAGATAAAGACTCAGGACGACGAGAACCTCAGAAACCTTACTGACGAGGAAAAGAAGCTCATAGAGCCGCTCTTCTTCAGAAAGAGCAAGTCATATTTCCCGTTTGAGCAGATAGCCAAGAAACTGGCGGGAAAGGATAATTACGGTTATGTCAAGGATAAGGAAGAAAAGCCCGTGCTTTTCAACTATCCTATGATAAAGACATTCAGCACCTGTGCCGTGACCGCAGAACTCAAGGGTGTCTTCGGTGAGGACTGGCTGGAGAACGCTGCGGAGCGGTATGCGTTACGCGGCGCCAAGACACTGGAGCAGATACAGGATGACATCTGGCATGCGTTGGAGTCCTTTGACGACAATGACAGGCTTTCCGACTGGGCGAAAAGGAATCTCGCTCTGTCGGATGATGAGGCGAAGGCATTTACGAAGATCAGCCTGCCTGACGGATATGCCTCGTTAAGTCTGAGGGCGATAAGAAAGATGCTTCCATATCTGAGAAGGGGTTACAGATATGACGAGGCCGTCGTCATGGCGAATCTTCGGGCGGTTATGTACGACAGGAATGACGTGGAAGCGTTGAGAGGCATCGAGAAGGGAGTGACAGATATCCTGAAGGACAACGTAAGAGATGCTTTCGGAAACAGACCGAAGTCAGTCAGGGAGTCGGTAGAAGACTACCTTAAGGACTGTTATGATGTGAACATAGCCAGGATCGACCGCCTGTATAGCAGGACAGATGACCTGTATCCGGAGAGTCAGCTTGTGAAGAACGGTAAAAGGATCCTCGATTCGCCGAGGATACCTGCCTTGAAGAACCCTATGGCGATGAGGGCGCTTTTCATGCTCCGTCATCTTGTTAATGACCTGATTGCGGATGGTGTAATTGATGGGAATACAAAGATTAACATCGAGCTTTCCCGTGAACTTAATGACTCGAATACGAGATATGCTATTAGCAGATATCAGAAGGCAAGGGAAATCGCCCGTAAGTCATATGCGGATGCAATCAGGAAGTTCCGGAACACGGACGAGATGCCTTCGGACTATGATATACTCAAGTATCAGCTCTGGGAAGAGCAGAAGCATATCTGTCCGTATACTCTTAAGGAAATCCCTTTGGCGGACATCCTTGGTCCGGATCCGAGCTTTGAGGTAGACTTCATCGTGCCTTGTTCACGTAACGGGGAGGATTCAATCCGCAACAAGGTGCTGTGCGACAGACGTTTCAATAATGATATCAAGAAGGACAGGTTGCCTTCAGAGCTCGCAAATTATGCGGAGATCGTAGCTGCTATCGAGAGTTTCGGATGGATGGAAGAGATGAACATCTTGAGGAAGAGGATTGAAGGAGCAAGAAGAGCGTCAGGTGGTAGCAAGAGTGATAAGGATGATTCGATAAGGAGGAGAAGGATAGCCGAGATGGAGCTTGCTTACATCCAGGGCAAGGTGGAGTACTTCACCTGCAAGGATGCCCCTCGCTGGTTGCCTAATATGGAAGGCTCGAATACGGCTGTCATAAGAAAGTATGCAAAGGCATATCTTCAGACAGTGTTCGACAAGGTGTATTCGATGACTGACATCGTTACTGCTGCGTTCCGAAAGATGTGGGGAGTGGAGAAATACTATCAGGAACAGAGAGAGTGGTCGAACTCGTATTATGCCATAAATGCGATAACCCTTTCCTGCATCGGCAAGAATGACTATGACCAGCTTGCCAGATTCATACGTGAGAGGGATGCTTATAAGTACTATAAGACACCTATGAATATGGTGGAACTGCCTTGGGAGCACTTCCTTGAAGACATCCGGGATAATGTGGAAAACATGCTGGTACCTTATTTCGCTCCGGATCATGTTGCCAAGAAGGGAAGAAGAAAGATGAAGAAGAACGGCGTCGTGCAGACGGATAAGCAAGGCAGGACAATTTATGTGAAGGGCGACAGTGCCAGAGGCAGCATGCATAAGGACACCTTCTATGGTGCCATAAAGCACGAAGGCAGGATCTGCTATGTATGCAGGAAGGAGGTGACAAAATTGAGCGAGAGCGATATTGAAAAGATTGTTGACAAGGCAGTGAGGGAGAAGGTAGCGAAGGCTGTGCGTGAGAAAGGTTTCGAAACGGCAATCAAGGAAGGTATCATCGTCAATGAAGCTTTGGGAACTAAACTCAGAAAGGTGAGGTTGTTTACCACTATAGCGAATCCTATCCGCTTGAAGCGTCATCAGCAGCAGTCCGTTCACGAGCATAAGCGTGACTATTATGTGACAAATGATAACAATTATGCGATGGCTATCTATGAGGAGATCAGGGCTAACGGCAAGTATGACAGATCATATCGCATGATTAATTACAGGGATGCAGCTTTGTATTATAACGGTAAGACTGACAGGGAATGTCTGTTCGATCAGGTGAACGAACAGGGGCAGAAGCTGTACTGTGTACTTAAGAGAGGTTCATCGGTGTTGTTGTACGAGGAATCACCGCAGGAATTGTATAGCTGCACTCAGGAAGAACTTTCAAGAAGACTCTATAGGGTGACCGGTCTTTCTGCATCTGAGAATCATCAGGGTAAGGATTCACGCTGGTACGGAACCATACAGCTGAGGCACCATATGGATCTTGGAGGCGGTTCTTCGAAGGGAGTTCCCGGTAAATTCAAGGCCGGAGAGGAGTTCAGGACGAAGATTCAGATGATGCATGGATATTTCAGGGCTTTGGTCGACGGAAGGGATTTCAGACTGAGTCCGAGTGGTAAGATTGAGTTCAAATTGATGGACAACGCAGATTCGGTGCTCTGATATGAGTTATGCTTGAATGTTAGCGTAAAGATAATTGTCAAAAGCAAACTTGCCCTACTGAGTTTTGTGTTTTGATTATAATAAAAGTCTGATTTCAAGAGAATAAGTGGCTTCGCCTGTGGGTTGTGTTTTGATAATGTTGAAATAGATAATGAGGCTCGAGAATTTCCTGCGTTGTGTTTTAGAAATATTTCAGCCTGCAGTCCCATTAACTTCAGCCGAAGGTTTACCTTCGCTAGGTACGTTAGTACCGGAGATTCTCTTGGATTTAGCCGGGAGAGTATGTCAATGGTAGTTTACAAGGATAAATAAACTCTCTAGCGTCCTTTCGCACTTGTGTTTTGATATGATGAGTACGAATAAGGAAGACTATGATGTTCGGTGTGTTGTGATTTGATAAAGACATTCAGAAATGAATGTCTTTTTTTCTTCTTTTTGATAACAAATAACAATTATTTGTTGCATATTAACAAATATTTCGTACATTTGCATCAAGAAATATTCAAAACACAACAAGGCTTAATGCCGAAGGTTATAGACCTAAGCCCTCGCGTACTCCGTGGGGGCATTTTTTATAAGATATTAGGTTAAAGAAAGCCCCGTTCCCTCAGTGAGAGAACGGGGCTTGAAGATAGCTGACCTTATGGCCAACCTTACGGGCTGTGTACAGAAAGTACTAAAGTAAAATTGTGTGTATGCAAGGTTTTATGCCCGTTTTCGAAAAGTAAAATCACGTCATGAAATACGGAGGTATTCTGCCGTATGCCAGTTCTAGTCCTCTTTTGAGCGAATCGTTGCATTCGTTCCATTCTTTTGAGTTATAGTACCATGCCAGGTAGTTCTTGGGGACGTCCTTTAACAGTTGACCGGCATACTTGCCGTCGGGGATCATCACTTCGGGTGGATCGTTCCTTGTGTCTCTAACATGATTCTCCAGTGTCCTTTTTATGGCATCGGACAGATATGTCGGCATATTCATGGATGGATTGGTAAGCATCCAGGAAAGATATGAAACCGGAGTGTCCTTCATATATTTGCCGTTGTATTTGCCGAAGCTCCAGGTAGTTTCGGCGGAGGTATTGTAATACATTCTGTCGACATCCTCCTTGGAGATCTGTCCTATGCAGTTGATAGGAATTCCGGTTATGAGCTTGTTTCCGTTGCCGTACATTCTCCAACGTCGATTGAATTCGAACCTGATGTGTTCTACATATCCGAATCTGTTGATATTGCCTCCCATATCGACGACAAGACAATCTTTCTTATCCGGATGAATCCTGACGCCACGTCCGAGGATCTGATAGTATTTAGATACAGAAGAGGTAGAGAATGCAAGGATAATGGCATCAATAAGGGGGTAGTCGAATCCTGTGGAGAGGACACCTACATTGAAAACCACCCTGATGTTTCCTGAGCGGAACCCGTCGATTACCGCGCTTCGCTCTTTCTTGTTCATATCACCGCTGATATAGGCTGATTCCGGATAACCTTGAGCAAGAATCTTCGCTTCGTCCACGGTCGGGACGAATACCAGGCAGTGTCTTCGGTTGCTGTGATAGTTCAAAGCACCGTATATGTTGTTTCTGATATTGTTCAGCTTGTATGCTTCTTCGATTGAATTCACGGAAAATTCGCTGCCGGTAGTATTCAGTCGCAGCTGTCTTGTATCGAAAGGAATCTGCTCATACATGAGCGGAGTCCAGAATCCCATTGCAGTCATTTCCTGGATCTGTCCGACGTATAGGATATCCTTGAAGAAGCGTCCGGAAGGTGAGAGTGCAGGGAGCATCAGGAGTTCTGACCATTTGTCAAACTTCTCGCCGTTCTTCTGACTGAACTGCTCCAGCTTCAGTGGAGTGGCGGTGATGCCGAGTACCTGGCTTATGCCCGCGTCCTTTAGGAACTTGCCGAGCATGGACTCTTCCTTGCGAGGATACAGGTGAGCCTCATCTATGAGCATCTTTGTGAAGCCCATTTCGCGGAATACGTGTCCTATGTCCTTTATGGAACCTATAGTGGCATAGGTTATCCTTTCCACTTGCTTCTTACCGAATGAAGCTGAGTAGATGCCTGCGGTAGCATCGGATCCGCAGAGGGTCATGTATTTGTTGTAATTCTGCTCAAGCAGTTCTTTAGACGGCTGAACCACAAGCAGGCGGTCGTACTGCGGTATGTTGGCTGCCACGAAAGCTGTGAGGATCGACTTGCCCCAGGCTGTAGGAAGGACAATCAGGGAAGGCTCCCTGTTTTCGGAATTGAAGAATTCTATGGCTTTTCGTACCGGTTCTGTCTGATATGGTCTTAAAGTGAGCATAAATGGATTGTTTGTTGATTCTTACAGGTCCTGAAGGAACAGTTCGGTCTTTTCTTCTTCAAGAAGTCTGTTTCCTGCCGCATCTGAGTATCTGATCAGAAGACAGAGTTCTTTGCTGCCAGGAATTATCTGTATGGTTATTTCACCTTCAGGAAGCACCCAGCAGGAGATGTATTCAAGTTTTGAGCTTAAGGCTGCCTTTATTTCAAATCCGTCGCCTTTCCTATAAGGTTCGTGGAATCTCTCCTTGCATATGGCTGCCTCTCCGTATTTACGGATAAGGTTTGTCTTGAACAGTGTATAGTCCGTTTCCACTTCGTTCCAGTTGCCGCGCGGTTTCATCCTGGCTTGTACCTGATAAACAGTTTCACTTGTTACTGTCCTGTCAATACTGACTGTCACTTCCTGTCCGGCAAATGTACCGTACATCTGCTTTTGGTGTGATCCGGTATATTCGAAACCTTTTTCTTTAAGGGCGGTGAAGAACTCCTGGGCTTTTCCTTTGATTTCTATCTGTTTGAATTTTAGGTGAGTCGTAGTATCCTGTGCATGCAGCTGATAAGATATCATGGTCAATGAAATGACAATGATAGATAGTGCTATTCTTTTCATATTTTTTTACGTGTTGAATATATGCAAATATAGTGATTTTATTGTTTTCTTGTGTGTTTTTATTGTTATTTTATGTAATATACCTACATTTGTCATACTTTAATCAATGGTAAAATACAGAATGATGAAAAACAGAATTACACTAACCGTTGCCGGTATCCTGATTCTATTGGCAGCGTCAGCAACAGACTGCATTGCCCAGCGTCATGTGGCAGGACAGCATGTAATTTCAGCGGAGGGTTATGCCTGGGAAAGATACGGAGGCTTCTTGTCTTGGGGAAGATGCTCTCATATAGGACAGACACTTTTCGGTGCCACATTCCTTACCGGAATGCCTGAGCCGACCAAGGTCCTGAAAGATAAGGAGCATCCAGAAGACATGATGTATGACGTATACAGCAAGGACTGGTATGCGTCAGGAGGATATCTGTTCAGGGTAGTGAGTAACAGGAGCCGTTCGGTCAATCTGCTGTTGGGTGGTACAGTGGATTTTGGGGCGAGGGTATATGCTTTGCCGTTACCGGAAGAAAGGATACCCAGAGTCAAGTTTATCTATGGAGTCAGCCCTATTATAAAGTTTGAGTATTTCCCTGACAAGAGTTTTGCTCTTAATATTCAGGCGAGACCTCGCCTTCAGTTATACGGGCATAAGGTTTTTGACAAGGTCTTCTACCCTGAGATAGGAATAGGCTGTTCATTCTATATTCTTTAAGTCATGAAGAGGTTTGCATTGATATCGGTCATTATGCTGTCGGCGTTTGTGACGGCACATTCACAGAATAAAGTAAGATCTTCGCTAGTCTGGGACATCGAGAAGGTCAGTGCGACCATTGTGGGGGACAGCGTGGAAGTGGTCATGAAGTATGTCTTCATTGACGATCACGTTGACAGGGGAGCTTATGTGACTCTTGCACCCGAGCTTAAATGGATAGACAAGGTCTATCCGATGACTCCTCTGTCCGTTTGCGGTCTTGACCTTAAGGTGGCTCCGAAGAAGGGCATAGCAGTCATGACAGGCAGGCCCGGAAGAAAGCAGGAGGTAAAGACCAGGATACCCTATGACGTATCCATGAATAACTTCAGCATATCCGTTCGTCTGTCGGAGTACAGGGCGGGCAAGGAGAGCAAGGGAGAGCGCAGACAAGTGGCGATCTTCAACAGGAAGCCGAAGCCTCAGATTCACCTTGACACATATCTGGTAGAGCCTCCCGTTTCGCAGTCGAGGGAGAGAACAGCTGTTATTCCGCTTCGTCTTAAATATCGTTCGGAGAGTGATTACGAGCTTAATCTTGACGACAAGAGCAATTTCAGGGCTTATGATTCATTTCTTGCGGCGAGCACGAATATTGTACTCGATGCCAGAACTCGGGTATCATCGATAACTATGTCTTCATATACATCACCAGAAGGTTCGGAATCAGAGAACAGGAAGATAGCGTCGTCGAGACTTAGGAGTGTGGTGACATGTCTGACCAAGCAGAAGGTCTTTGGAAAGAAGAAGGTAATTTCCGGATCGGTCGGAGAGGACTGGATTGGCATCCGCAACTGGGTGGAGAAGTCCGCTATTGAAGACGAAAGCGGATTCAGAAGCATCGTCATGAATTCCGAATCTAATGACAGAAAGGAATCCAGACTTAAGAAGGAATGTCCTTCGGAGTGGAATGCGATGAAGTCGGCTCTGTTCGGAGGCATGACCAGGATGGAATGCTCCATCGCTTATACGATACAGGATTTCTATAGCACTGAGGAACTGCTTGACGCCTATCGGACAAACCCGCAATTCTTGGATCCGAGAGATTATTTCAGGCTTTTGGCGGCGTTTGAACCGTATTCTTACGGTTGGAATGAGGTCCTTTTGAGATGTGCTGAAATGTGGCCTGATTCTGAGCATGCGAACATCAACATGGCCTGTCTTCTGATAAGAATGAACAAGATTCATGAAGCCGGTTCTTATCTTCGCAAGGCGGGTGATTCAGCTGACGCAAAGTATCTGCGTGCGGTTCAGATGTTGACGTTAGGAAATACTGAAGCAGCATTGTCAATCCTGAAGACTCTCCCTGAGAACAGGGAAGAGTTCGATCAGGTACGGAATATACTTACAGAGCTTGATGAGTGGGAGAAATCCTCCCAACCATGGGACATACAGGTTTATCGTTTCGGCCAGAGATGGTAATGAATAAAGGCACCCGTTATGGTGCCTTTTTCTATTTCACTTGGTTCGGTTTTATCTGTTCTGGTCTGCCAAGCTTCTTTGCTTTGATGACTGCATTTTCAGCGATGATTGAAGCGACTGTCATCAGATCTTTTCCAGGAGAATGTGCATACATCCTTCCGTCGAGTTTTCCTGATACTTTGATGGAGTCACCTTCCTTTATTTTCCCGTTTATGATGCCAGCCCATTCGATTGGATGTTTATGCGAGTTGAAGGTCACGGGGAAATTGGTCGTTTTCCCGTTTTTATCATCAACCTTAACCATTACCGTAACAGCCACGGCGGATTTATTCAGAATCTTATGCATTTCGCCGTTGATGGATATCTTGTTTTCTGTACCTATCGGTTTGAGCCCAAGAGCTGTGTCCTTTTCTTTGGCAAGAACGAATGGCTGACCTTTCTTGTCGTTTCTTAGCTCTCCGCTGACTGATAGAAAGTGCGGGATCTTACTCTCCTGGCTTCGACAGTTATTGAAGATTGCGGCCATTTTGTCAATCTTATCCGGGGACACAGGGAATCTTGCTCTATAGAAAAGTTTATCTATGCTTCCGTCAGCCTTTTTTTCGGAAGAGCAGATAAGCACGCTGGCAAAAGGGAGGTCTTTGTTCGGCAATACGTCCATATAGCCATCAACAATCACACCTTCAAGGCTAACATTATTCTTTTCATTCATGATCAATTCCGTTTAAAAGCTGATGCCCGTCTTGCGGGACAGCTGTGTTCTTTTATTTATGTGCTTGGTGCTCTTAAGGAGGTGTTTTGATTGGATATCAATAAGGCTTTTATCGATTCCTACGACTTTTGCGGACTTCAGTTTATCGCATCCGTCGAACAGTCCTTCAGGCACAAGAATCTTTTTTTCTGTGTTTAGGTGGATTCTAATATTGTGTTCTCCTTTCGGAAGAACGGGTGAATCCCATTCTTTTGATGGAATCTTCTTCCCATCGACTTCGACAAGCAATATGTGCTGATCGAAACCTGTTTCATAAGAATTCATTATTCTTACAGGATTGCCTTCTGAAACGTATTTCATTTCAATGGCTTGTTGCTCAAATCCCCAGTCTGCCTTCAGGCTTCTGATTGCCTTATCATAATTGCATATTCTGCCATTGCAATCATAGGACTCGGGATCGTAGTCGTTTTTCCCAGACTGTATTATACAAGGCGTTCCGTCTTTATAATAAATATCCTGGTAGTGTATTTCTTCATTTCTGACAAGTTGCTGACATATCATGTTGTCTGATTCATCTTTGAATACTATGTGATATGTAGAAGCTTGAAAAGGGATATAACTTGGAAAAATTACTTTCTCTATCGCTACCCCTTTATGTGTCAATGGTATCATTGTGCGACCGTTGCCGGTAATGCCTATATCTCTAAGCATTGAGTCCTCGAAGCAGTAGTTTTTTGTAGGGACTTCATGGCCATATATGTATGAGAGATTATTTGCTTCCACAAAGCCTTCCGGAAGATTTATTTTCTCTACGATATCATGGCATTTTGTTTCCACGTCATTGGCCAGCATGTCTTTGTAGGCTTTTGGCGTTCCGCCCAACACGAGTTCATGAAGCATCTTTGCATCTATCTTGTTAGTGGAAAACAGGTATTCTTGTGCAAGGTCATTGACCAAACTGTTATATTCTTTTATACGTGGTGCGTATTCTATTGTTCTGTCTAATTCATGTTCTCTACGGAAATGGATATCGAACATTTCCCTACAAGTTTGGCTTCCTTTTGGATCAAAGTATATTGCATCTATAGGCTTATCTTCGCCTTGATAAATCTCGACACCTGCTCGTTGCCCGTCAGGGTAAAAATATTCGCAGGCACCTACGCGAACAAAATTGTCAACCAGCTCATAACATCCGTCTTCCAGTATGAACTTTTTGTCGTTTCTCTCATAGAATCTTGCTACTTTTGTATCTGTGTCTTCGTTTTTGAGTACGACATATTGGATTTGCCCATCCTCGTATGCATTGCCTATTTGGTGTCTGTCGAGTGTTTTACTGAAGGCGTTTATCTGCCGTTTGTGGGCATTGCTGATCTTGCGGGCGAAGGCGACAAAATTTTCCTTTTCATATTTATAAAGGAATTCTTGAGTTTTTTCTTCCACTTTCAGCTGTTTATTGACTTCCTGTTTCATGGCTGATATTTTCAGTGATGATGGTCATCGGTGTCAGATTGAAAACGGAGAGGACATTTGTCCCCTCCGCTTAAATAGTCAAGGACTAACCTTGATGTTCTTAGGAAGGGTTATTTCATCTTGATGCCCTTCTTGTTAGGAGTAGCCTTCTTAGGAGCTGCCTTAGGAGCTGCTGCCTTCTTTACATCCTTCTTAGCTGTTTCCTTCTGTGCAGGAGCCGCTTTCTGCTCCTTTGCTGCAGTAGCAGTCTGCTCCTTGTTCTGCTTCTTAGCGAGAACCTCAAGCTTGTTAAGGTCTACTACGATGCCGTAACGCTTCACGCCGTTCTTGTCGGTGTAGTTGTTGTTATGCATCTGACCGCGTGCTTCAACGAAGTCACCTACGCCGATCTTACCGTCCTTGAGATCGTTGAATATCTCATTTTTGAAGCTCTCGCTGATGCGTGTCTTCACAAAGCTTGTCTTCTCTGTGTAAGGCTTGGTCTCACCGGTGTGGATCTCGCTTTCACCTGGAGCGTAGTAGTGAGTCGCTATGCTTACCAGAGCGAATCCGTCGTGCATCTCCACGTTTGCGATATTACCCTTGAAAGATGCTGTGTTCATAGATTCGCCTTCCTGACGCTTAGCGCCGAGCTTGAAGTTCTCAGCGTTGGTAACGACCATCTGGTTGCTGTACTTAACGCCGTCCTTCTCATTCTCTCTCGTTACAAGAGTACCGTCTACAGTAGCGGTGAATACCTTAGGTTCAAAACCTTCAACACCACGGTTCTCCTGGTTGTTGGCAAGAGCGGCCTGAACTTCCTTGAACTGCTTGACTATTGCAGGTTCGTTTGTTGCGATGTTCACTGTGTGGAAGGTGTTCTTTCTTTCCTTCTCGCCTGCGTTGTTCTTGTACTGTTCGTATGTACAAAGATTCACGTTGATGAAGCTCCTGCTTCCGTCTTCAGTTGCACTGATGCGAACGTCATTCACAAATCCGTGAAGATGAACGTTGTTGTCATTTTTCTTATTCATAATGTAAGAGATTAAGGTTTGTAATTTCTTTTCCGCAAATCTATAACATTAAAATTAACAATCATATAGTACTCAATAACAACGACATCGTATTCTATAGAATAAGGAGATGAATTGAAAGGATATGTATAAAATACAAAAAAAAGTCGCATCGGTATACCCAATGCGACTCGTCTCTTTTTTCTGATTATCGTAGGTAGTGCTCTATAGTATCCTGTAGCTGCTGTTCTCCAATGCAGTCATCGGCTGCCGATGCAATGATGATTATAGTTGCCTCATTGATCATGTTGACTGTCTCCTCGACTTTGTTCTCGGCAAGCATTTTTTTGTGTTTGAGATCAGATATCCCCTTCTTGACTTCAAGAAGTTTTGATACGCAGTCTGTGAAGGTCTTCTTCTGAGATTCAGTGAGATTCTGATTGAGAATAGATTTGAATTTATCCATTGCTTTGTCTTTTTAGGTTATCGTATAAATAAAAGTGTGGAGTCGGCTCGATCTATCTGGAAGAAGGTTGTGGAAGGACCTTTAAGAGATAGACGATACAATACCCCACACCGTATAAGAAGTCTGACTGTTGCAGACAGTATATTATACGATAAAAGAGTGTAATCCTGTATGTCCCTCTTGTTTGAAAACTTCCACATCTTCTTCCAAGGACTAGCGAAAACACTTAACCTTATTTCATCATTATAATGATGTCTACAAAGTTAGTAAGTTTTTGCATACAGGCAACACTCTGATCGCAATATTGGGGTATTGTATCCGAATTTACCTCTTTTTAGGAGATTCTTAATGACTTGGACTCCTTGTAGCTTATGCTTTCCGGCATGGTGAGCAGAAGAGTGTTGTCCTGTTTGAGATAACTGTTCAGTTGTACCTTGTCGATATCGATGCTGAGTTTGATATAAGGAGGCAGTGTCTGTCTGAGGGCTTCGACCGCAGCCTCATACTGCTTCAGTATTTCGGCAGGATCGACGACATTGATGTTCGTCTTTGTAGTCATGGTGACCTTGGCGCTGCCGTCGGTGATGGATTTGATCCCGAGGTTGCTCATGGTATCCATCAATGCGCTGGAGAGGTTCTCCTGCCTTGATTTCCATGCCTTCTTGGTATCCTGCCAGGACTTGATCCTGTGGTCGCAGTCGGTTATTCCCTGTGTGATCTTATCCTGTTCTTCCTTTATTAGAGGAAGACATTCGCGCAGCTCTTCCTGCGTATTGATCACCTGGGAGATCTGCTTGACGTCCGCTGACGCTCCGCTGCTGAGTGCTTCATAGCATTCTTCCAGCTTTGCTGAGAATAGTTCCTTGATGTTCATATCTGCTACAGTCCTTTTGTTCTACGTTCGTTTGCTATCTGGATAAGCGTGTCGACAAACATCTTGTCGCCAGCCGGGTATCCAGCCAGGGCGAGTGCGCCCAAGGCTCGGTTTACAGCCTCAGTATGAGACTGTGTGCCTACGGCGAACATCGCTATGGTATTGATTGCATCTTCATATTCTTTGCCATATGTAGGGCGTGTCATCGGAGTTGCGGGAATCTCTGCGGGAGGTATCTGTCTTATCGGTTCGCTGACCTTTGACTTGGCGATCTGTGCTTCTGTGGCTCCTGCCGGCTGCTCCTTGAATCCAGGGATGTTGGAGGCGTCGTGCGCATCCAGTTCGATACCGGCATCCTTGCAAGGTATATGGAAGAATTTCAGGAAGATGTATCTCTCCGCAGTGGAAAGGGCAGACGCGGTCGACTTGTCTGTGCCGTTGGCGCCGCTGGCGATCATCCTGTAAGGACCAGCTGTCTCACCGGTCACGGTATCTACCCAGGAGTATTCAACGGTGATGGTAGAGAGGTTCTCCTTCTTGATGAATGAGACGACTCTGCCGTCCACGTATTTGTAGACGGGATATTCCACCATTTCATGTGTCTCAGATATTACGGAGACAGGCATCATGATGTCCCGATTGTCCATTTCGGTTCTGATTGCCTGGACTATCTGCCAGCCTGGGGTGAAGAGGTACTCCGAGTCTTTTGATCCGGCTTTCTTCTTGTCTGCCTTTTCGGAATTCAGGAAGGTAGGTACTGCCTTCTGAATCTCTTGTAGTTTTGTCCAAATACTCATTTTTATGATTTTTAAATGTTATTAAGATTCAATCTTAATCACCTCCCTTGCGGTTTCATACGGATAAAAAGCTGGGCGGGAAATCTTTGATTTTTTTATCCGGATGAAAGTGCTAGCAGAAAAAAGGAGAGCTTTTGGCCACTCTCCTCATTAAACATTATTCTGAATAAAATTTTTCGATGTCGGCGATGCAGTTCATCAGATCTTCATCGTTTTCACCATGGGTATATATGAGAGTCTTGAGTTTATGTGCCTTTCTGGTCTTTTCATCACGGAAGTCCCATCGCTCAATAAGCGGGTCGTGATTGACAGCCAGTGTGTCATCCATCTCATAACCCTGCATGCGTACTGCGTTGATGAAGAAAGGAATCAGCTCGCTGCTCATATTCTGATGGATGCTGCGTGCCTGCATGGATTCGTTGCTTACATCCACGTGCCCGTCGGTAAGCTTTTCGACAAAGTGTGCAAGAGTCCTTGCGTCCGGAACGATCTTCATGAGTTCCCCCAGTTCCTCGAAGGTGTAGTTGTAAACAACAGAGAGGATTGCGGCTCTCTTCATCTCACGGGGATCCATGTGCGAGACGAATGCTTCTTCGCTGTCTATCGAATCCCATTCTTCGTCAAATTCCTCAGGAATAGGGAAGATGGCGTGATCCGGCATGCCGGGAACCGGTTCGGTTCTGAGTTTTTCGGATTCTTCAGCCATTGCTTCGACGGCTTTTTCATCGTCCTCGGTAAACGGGAACTCATTGTCGTCGAAGTACACGCATTCCGAGTCATGATTCTTCAGCACGTACTGTGTTTCTGTCAGGTCGTCGTTTACTTCGATCTGGCCTTTCACAACCCCCAGTACGTAGTTGTAGCACGTGATTTCCGCGTCTCCTTCCTCAGTCTTTCCTGCGTCATTTATGCTTTTTTCAGACATCAGTGCCTGAAGGGAATGAAGCTTTATCGCCTTTTCAAGATTGAGACGGGCGTTATCGGTGCTCCAGGTACCACCTTTAGGGCAGATTTCGGTATAGAAATCGTGGAAGCACTTGCCGATGAGCGACATGTTCTTCATGTCGTCGCACCAGCCGTCCTCTTCCTTGATCGGGAGGCAGTTCACTTCCCTGAGAAGCAGATGCTCGACATATTCGGCAGGGGTCAGTCCGCTGATGATTTGTGACAGCCTCTGCCAGTTTCCCTGGTTGAAGAGCTCGTCGAGGGTGAGTCCACCCTCAAGGGCCGCTTCGACAACAGGAAGAAGGGTCTTGGACTTCCTTGACTTGCCGTCCATTTCCCTGAAGAACACCATCGCCGCAACAGAGATGGCATTCTTTTCATTTTCTGTAAAAATTCTGTAGTCCATTGCTTATGAGAACAAGCGGGAATACTCCCGTCTTTAGGCGGGAGATGAAAGCGTAAAAACTTTACTCCCGGATTTTTGTATAAGTCAGTAATTTTGAGTAAATTTGTTTGTAACAAATTGATTTCAAGTACTATGATGACCTACGAATACACACTCTACCAGAGCAGGCGCAACCGCAAGATCGACGCGATGCTCCGCGAGTGCTGTTTCGTATGGAACCACGCCCTTGCGCTGCAGAAGAGGTACTACCGTCTGTTCGGCGGATTCGTATCCTGCTCAAGGATGAAAGCGTTTTTCGCCAAACGCATCAGTCGCAGACTTCTTCACAGCCAGACCGTGCAGGAAGTGCTCGAGCGCCTCGATGAGGCGTACCAGCGCTTCTTCAAGCACCTGGCCAAGCGTCCTCCTAAGTTCCGCAAGGCTGAGTACTTCCGCAGCTTCGTCTACAAGCAGGGCGGCTACAGGCTGAACAGCAACGTCATCGTCCTGAACACGATCAGGCAGCACTTCCAGTTCTCGTATTCACGCCCGTATGAGGGCAAGATAAAGAATGTCCGCATCCGCAGGAACCCGTCGGGCAGGTACAGCCTGTACCTTGTGACGGATGCTTCACCCAAGCCCTACCGAAAGACACATGATGGTGCATCGGTGGGCATCGACTTCGGTCTGAAGCACTTCCTGACTCTCAGCGACGGTACTAAGGTGGACTGTCCTCAGTTCCTGAAGCAGGATCTGAAGGAGCTGCGCAGGCGTTCAAGACGGTTTTCCAAGTGCGAGAGAGGTTCCAACCACCGCAAAGCTGCAAGACATTCGCTGACTCTGCTCTATGAGCAGATCACCGACCGCCGTGATGACTGGCAGTGGAAGCTCGCTCACGAGCTGTGCAGGAAGTACGACATCCTCTGCATCGAGGATCTGAACCTGACGGGCATGTCCCGTCTGTGGGGCAGGAAGGTCGCAGACCTGGGCTGGGCCTCGTTCGTGCAGAAGCTTGAGCATGTCGCCTCGAAGTACGGCTGCGAGGTGCGCGAGATAGACCGGTTCTACGCTTCTAGTAAGACCTGTGGTTCGTGTCATCATGTCAATGAGCTCCTGGGGCTTGGTGACCGTCAGTGGACGTGTCCGGAGTGTGGGACGGTCCACGACAGGGACATCAACGCCGCCAGCAATATTTTGAGGCAGGGCATTGCCTCATCCGGGAGTACCTGTAAGACGAAGGTTAACCTTCGCAAGGTACGTTAGTACCGGAGATTCTCCCTGGCTTTAGCCGGGAGAGTATGTCAACTGTTAGTTAAGTGTGTAGAGATGGCTTTGCGGTATTTATCTTCGAGAGAGACTTCCTCGTATGTTCCGTCTGATTTAAGCCAGATCAGATCCATTTGACTGGTCGGAATTCCGATGTTGTCCAGCTGTAAGCCATACATGTTCTGCTGCATGGTGTACTTGCCCAGATCACTGTTCTTTAAGAAGGTAAACGGCGCTTTCATATAAGATCCGTACCACTTCTTCAAGTCTTCGTTGGTCTTGTAGTCCTTCAGGATGTACATTTTGTCGACGATGTCATACAACAGAAGATCGAAGGTGCCGGCATATCCGAGCACCGGATTGACGATCCTGCCTTCGCATTCCACTACAAGATATCTTTCAGGATCAAGGTCATTCCACCATTGCACCACGGCTTCTTCCTTCGGAGAGGAAGCGGCAAACCCTTCGGGTAGGATTCTGTCCCTGTATTTTTCAGGGATTTCGTCTTCCTTGCCCTGCCAGAACAGGCAGCAGGCCTCGCCGAATTCGTGAACTTCCGTTCCTGCTGCAGCGGCAGCGTTTTTCCTGTCTTCCCATATGGCAAGAATCTCTTCGGCGGTATGTCCGTAGAGTTCGTGTTTGGGATTCTTGGAGCATCCTTGCGCCACCTTCTCGGAGTCAAAGGGTGCATAGCCCTTGATGACTACCGAAACGCTTGTCAGTTCTCTCTCGCCAAGATAATACTTATGCTCTATAGGTTCAAAGACGAGTCCTTCTGAGGCGTCCTTCAGCAGGCGTCTCGCGGTTTCTATCGTTTTTTGAGCCTCCGCCCTCAGTTCAGAGGGCAGAGAGCGTTCTTTACTTGGTCTGTGAAGTACTTGCATAGGGATGATTAGTCTGGAAGGTCATCTATATCTATCGGCTGTCCCATCGGTTGACCTGTGGGCTGCTGGTAGTACGGAGGTACCGGCTGTCCTTGGGGCTGATAATACTGAGGTGGCTGAGCCTGTGGCTGAGGCTGGCTCTGCGGTTGATACTGTGGTGGCTGCTGTGGCTGTGCCATCTGCTGGCCAGGGTAACCAGGGTATCCCGGATAAGCCGGATACTGTGGAGCCGGCGGCTGCTGACCCTGAGGAGGGTAGTACTGAGGTTGCTGTGGCTGTGTCATCTGTGGCCCCTGCGGGTACTGACCGTACTGCGGCGGGTACTGAGGAGACTGCTGGTAGTTCTGCATCGGCACCTCGAGGATTTCAAGAACGTAAATGTCAGCGCAGACGCTTGTCACCTGCTGCTGTCTGCTGTCGGCATAGGATTCGAGTATGAGTCTTGCGACGACGCGCACCTTGGTGCCTGGAGCGATGCTCTGCAGCTGCTGGGCCGTGATGTTTTTGTTTGTCTTGATGCTGCATTTCATGGTGAACTTCCTGGTCTTCGGACTTCCGTTCTCATCGACGCCGATAGGCTCCACGATAGAGATCAGAGCGTTCAGGACGCCTCCGTTCTTCCAAGGCTTGAACTTTAGTGAGTCACCCTCCTTGAAGGGACGAAGAACTCCGATAGCCTGCCACTGGTTGAAGATTTCCTTCTTCTGTCTGTTTCCTCCTTGAGGATTTCCAGACTGGTAATTGTTGCTCATATATATTGGTAATTAAGTTTCTTAAGGGATAAAGATGCACGGTGTGCATGCTTTTATCTTTCCTGGCTGGAGATACAGCAGGGTGAGACTTGACGGAATCACAAGCACTTTGTGCTTGGGACTTTCCGTTCGCACCCTGCTATCTTGCAAAGGAAAGGTAAAAGTTTTTCTAGTTATAAAGGTACGAATTTTTTGTTATTTAATCTCATTATTTCGCATTAAATATTTGTTTATGTGTTATTTTATTGTTTTATGAGAATATTTATTATACTTTTGTCCCAATATTTGGCTTTAAAGGAACAATCTATGAGGAAATTCTTGTATTCTTTAGCGGTCGTGGCGATCGCTTCCTTTGTATTTTGTGAATCTGCAGATGCCCAGCAGGTATCTGTCGGAACAAATATGATCGACTGGGCCAATCATGGCACTGCAAATCTCAGCGTAACCACATCTGTAGGAGCGCACATGTCCATCGGTGCTACTGCTCGATACAATCCTTGGTTTTTCAAGGAAGGCACGCTTGAGCAGAAGAACCACGCTCTTAGAGGAGCGTCGTTAGAGTTCCGTTACTGGCCATGGCATGTATATTCAGGCTGGTGGTTTATGCTTAAGGGACAGACGCTTGAGTATAATTACGGTAATCTTTTCGGAAAGAGCTTTTCAGAGCAGGGAAGGGCTTATGGTGCAGGTCTTGGTGCAGGATACGCCCTGATGATCGGAACGCACTGGAACGTGGATTTCGGCTTGACCCTTTGGGGAGGTACCAAGGATTACAAGAGATATGATTGTTCGTTCTGCGGCATGCCGCTGGAAGAGGGAAAGAAGGCTTTTTTCATGCCTGACAATGTATTTGTGACATTCTGTTATATTTTCTGATCATGAAGGATAGAGGCATAATCATACTGTCTGCATCAATGCTTTTGCTGATTGCAGGTTGTTCCACCACCCGCAAGCTTGACAGGATAAGAGCGATGGAATCCAGGGCGGACATCAATCTTCCGGAGACTCACATGCTCAGGAAGCTGGATACCGCAGCGAGAAAGATAGAGCACGACACCATCACCGTCAACATTGACGGTCATGAGATGGTGCTGATGAAGGCGATCAAGGACGAGGAGTCCGGAGAGATGGTAGCCCACGAGCAGCTTGACGCGGCTTTCGTTACTGCAAGGTTCAGAAACATCGCAGAAAGGCGAGGAAAGACGGACCTGGAGTTCCAGATCAGAGTGCCGGAGACGATGCTTGACAACAAATGGCAGCTGCGGTTCTTCCCTAATATGTTCATCGGCGAGGATACGCATTCGCTTGAACCGGTATACATCACCGGTAAGGATTACCGAAAGGTTCAGCTCAAGGGATATCAGCAGTATCAGAGGTTTCTCAACAGCATTATAACCGATTCATCTGAATTCATCAACCTCAGACTTCTGGAAATATTCCTTAAACGAAATCTGCCTCAGATTTACGCCTTCAAGGACAGCGATATCGCGGTATCTGACGAGGAGTTCTACTCCAACTACGGATATACCGAAAGAATGGCTGTAGAACATTATACCAATGAGATGAAGGTTCGCCGGAACAATCGCAGGATCGGCAGGAAGGATGATATGTTCAGAAAGTATGTAAAGGTTCCTATCATCACCGAAGGCCTCAGACTTGACTCCATATACCAGGACAAGGGTGCGTTTGTATACAATTATGTCCAGACTATAGACATCACAAGGAACATCAAGAAGGTTGACATAGTGATGAACGGAGATATATACGAGGAGACCGACAGGATCTACGGAATTCCGTATACGGATCCTTTGTCGTTTTATATTTCGTCCCTTTCAGCATTTGTGGACAATACCGTCAGATACAAGAAGGCTATCGTCAGCCGTCGTGTGGAAGCGAATACTTCCGGATATATCGATTTCGAAAAGGGCAATAGCGAGGTGAAGAGGACATTGTTCAACAATGAAGCTGAAATCGGACGCATCGAAGGAGTGCTGGCATCCCTTCTTGAGAACGAGACATTTGACCTTGACTCGGTGATGGTTACCGCCTTCGCTTCACCGGAAGGTTCGGTATCTTTGAACACAAGACTTTCTTCTGACAGAGCAAGATCCGTGAGTGCTTATTTCAAGAAATCAATAGGTCATATCAAGGATTCAATAATTAACAGCAGGGGATTCTCAGTCAATATTGATGGCTCTATATCTCGCGAGGTAATGCCAGATATCAGACTTATGTCAAGGAATGGAGGAGAGAACTGGAATAAGTTCGAGACAGTGATCAAGGAAGACGAATCTCTGACGCAGAGCCAGAAGGATTACTTCAACAAGTGCATGCTTCTCACCAATCTTGATGACAGGGAGAATGCTTTGAAGCTGGATAAGGATCTCTACAAGTACTGCAAGGAGAACATCTATCCTCGTCTTCGTACAGTGAAGTTCGATTTCTATCTGCATCGCAAGGGCATGGTTCAGGATACCGTTCATACAACTGTTCTCGATACGGCTTATATGGACGGAGTCCAAGCTATAAGAGACAGGGATTATGAACGCGCGATTGCCCTGCTTGCTCCATATAACGACTATAATACGGCTGTTGCGTATTGCGCGATGGACAGAAATCAGAGTGCCCTTGCTATACTTGAGAAGATGGAGCGTACAGCGGAAGTCAACTATATGCTCGCCATCCTTTATTCAAGAGAAGGCGAGACTGAGAAGGCGGTTCAGCATTATCTGACATCATGCGAGCAGGACAGGACCTATATCAACCGAGGCAATCTTGACCCGGAGATCAGCACTCTCATAAGGGCTTACGGATTGAACGCCGTGAAGGAAGATGAATATGACATATATTAAATCCTTTTTAACATACTTTATATTTTATGAAAAGATTGTTTTTACTTTGTGCAGTTGCAGGTATCGCAGCGGTATCCTGCAACAAGGACATGGACATCCAGCCAAGCCAGCAGGATGCTCCGAAGGAGAAGTTCGAGGTTCTTGTAGGACTTTCTAATGTGGACCTCACCATCACTGAGACAAAGGCTGATCTTACTGCCACTTCTGCTGAGAAGAAGGTTGACGACGCTTATGTTCTCGTTTACAACGCAAGCGGAAACCTTGTTGACTACAAGGCATGGAGCGGTTCATCTGTGAAGTTTGCACTTGAAGCAGGAAACTACAAGTTCTTTGCTATCATCAACACAGGTGAGACTTCTATGCCTGCTACTGTGACAGCGCTCAATGCATTGAAGGGTACCCTCAAGGCTGATCTCAGCGGTTTCACTATGATTGGTTCTACTGAGAAGACCATCGCTACAGGAACAGAGAAGTTCTCTATCTCTGCGAAGAGACTTGCGTCAAAGGTGGTTTTCAAGGATCTTAAGGTAAACTTCAGCAGCTCATCACTTCAGGCAGCCGGTATGACTCTTAATGCCGTATATCTTATCAATGCGGCTGGAGAAATGACATTTGCTAGCATGCTCGGTGGTAATCTTGCAGCTCCTGGCCTTTGGTATAATCAGCTCAAATATGCTAAGAACGACTGCGATAGCTACCTTTATGCAGGTAATCTCAATCTTTCTGCAGCTCATGGCTCTACAAAGAACGTAAACAAGACTTTCTATGCATATCCTAACGGTACTGCAAGTGACGCTCACGGCGGAAGCTGGTCAGCAAGAAAGACCCGTCTCGTTCTTGAAGCGACCGTAGACGGCAGTAAGTGCTATTATCCGTTTACATTTGACACTCTTGAGCCTAATAAGATCTACACAGTAAACTCTATCACCATCTCTCGCAAGGGTGTTGCTAATCCTGATGACGTATGGAATGACAACGAGGTTTCAGGCGATCTTACTATCGATGACTGGACCAATGGAGGTGAGTTTTCAGAGGAGATGTAATTTCTTCATAAGATAGGATATAGTTTGTATTTTTCAGGTGCCTCGATTGAGGCACCCCTTCTGCCCGGTTTGGAAATGCCGTCAAACGTATTGAGGTTCGAGTCCTCTGCCGGGCTCCATAAATTTTGACAGTATGAGTATGAAACATTTTTTGATTGGTCTGGCGTCTGTATGCCTTGCTTCGTGTACAGTCATTGAGGACAGGTCCGTCTGCCCTTGCTGGTTGAAGGTGTCTTATGATGAATGCATAGACATGACTGGTGATATCCGATATTTCGTATGGGACTCGGCATCGGCCATCTCAGAAGGAAAAGAAGACATCAGCACCGGGCCTCATATGTATAAGACACCACGTGGGCTGGTGAATTATTCGGCAAGTTTCAATATTCCTGATGACCGTGTCTCCGGATATGGATACATGCTTGAAAATGACGTGGAAACGGCTGAATTTTACGCCTTTTCAAGGTATGACATAGAAATGAACGATGATTACGTTGAAATCCCCGTAGAGCCGGGAAAACAGTTCGCAAGATTTCAGGTCAATTTCATTGAGGACTTAAGTGACCGTTTCCAGAATATGATATGCGTGGTCACCAGCAGTTCTGCCGGAATTGATCTCCGTTCTTTGGAAGCGATCAAGGGAGAATATTTCTATACTTGTGGCCCGAATAGGCAAGGGCAGATTTATTTCAAGCTGTCACGTCAGGGATTCGACGACCTCTCCTTGACCATATATGAAGGAGAAGACAAGCTGAATACGTATTCACTTTCGAATATATTAAGGGATAACAATTATGATTGGACAGCACCGAACCTCAAGGATGTCAACATCACCCTGTCTCTTACTAGACAGGAGGTATATGTCGAACTTGGAGACTGGGAAGACGGGGGTAGCTTTGAAGGAGGTCTGTAACAGAATGGGTTAGTAATAGTTGTTATACAAAGTATTTTGTTGTTACTTGTGAAAGAGCCACTTCGCAGTGATGCGAGGCGGCTCTTTCCTTTGTTATACGAGTTCGATCTTGTTCAGTCTTATCTGATTGTCTTCGTTTTCTTCCTTGTCATTATGCTCTTTCACGGCGAGCAGGAGGTCGTCGAACGTATTGAAGTCTATCCCAAAGAAGTCTGAAAGATGACATAGCGTTTCGCTTTCAGATAGATAATCAATTTCATCGTTTTCTATATCAACGATATAGTCTTCCGGAAAGAACTCCGTACTGTTCTTTACGTAGATCCCCATTCCGGATTCCTCACAGAAGAAGTGGATTTCCATTTCAGGATATTTCTTTTTTATCAGATTCTCGACTTCCGAACAGTGGCTCCACGCTGTTTCTGTCGTAAAGTGCAGGACGCCGTCTTCCAATCGTAGGTCATCCCAGGATCCTCGGCAGTAGACTTTGTCGTAGTTCACACCTAGATCTTCTACGAGATTGCCGAGCCAGGTCGTGCCGAATCCGTTCGGCTTTAGTGGTTCGGTCATATTCTGAAGTTTCAACATCTTGTTGTATAGTTCTTTCGCACTGTCATCCGAGCTGCGAAGATAGTATGAGGTATAGGCCCAATTTGGCATGGTGTTACAGTATTTTATGGTTTGTTTTTTCTATTGTATTCTTGATTACCTTATCTAGGTCGATGGCAAGGTTATAAGGTAATCTGAGATCGGCTTCCCCTCAGGTATGAGGGTTTCCCAGCCGAGGCGTCCTTTTCTTCGTATCTTGACGAAGGTCGTCTGGTCCCTGTCGAGAAAATCCTTTCTGAGGATTTATATCTTCTCTTCCAGGGACAAAGGTGTGCTGTAGTTATTATCTTGTCATGAATATTTTTGTGACGACTCCCCTCTCCCCTTCTGTTCCCCTTCTTTCGAATATCGGCAGGAAGATCTTTTCCATGGCTTCCATTGCCGTCCATCCGTCGGCAACGAGCTGGGCAGCGACATTTGCTATATTTGACGCTTTTTCTTTGCTTATTCCGCATCTTTCCGTAAGAAGGTATATTTTATTAGCCACAGGGAGATAATTTAATTCCAGGGGCAGGAAACGGCCCATAGGAGCTCTGGAGAGCTCGTCAAGAAGGATTACTCCAGGTTTCTGGATATCTTGCGTGAACTTTGCGTAGTCGAATACGGACACTCCCCCTTTCACCAGCCTGTGGTTACCAAGCAGACCGGATACAGGATCGTACATCGAACCCATGTTATAGACGCTGCACTCGATGCCGAGACGCCTGCAGGCCAACATCACGAGTTCGGTCTTGCCTGTTCCAGTCAGTCCTATCATCATCGTGTTCTTGGGCGACTAGAGGTTTCTGACAAGCATGTACTAGTTCCTGTCATTGACATGGAATCCGTCCTTCTCGATTGTTGGTGCATTCAGGCTTGCGTCAGCCTTCATCATTTCAAGCAGCGTTGTCTTGGCCGGTTTCTCAGACTTGTCTTCTCTGATGTGATCTTCAGTAAAGAGTGTCTGTTGTGATGCCTGTTGGTTGTTTCCTCCGACTAGTCTGTCATAAGCCTCCTGCATCTCCTTTGGAGGACAATGATCCATATTTACAAGGTCATTGATGGAGACTCCTACAGGATATATATTAAAGGCGTCATAAAATTCAGTGGTTCCAAGTTTCCTGAATTCTATGTTTTCGCTTCCGAAGACTGTACCTATCGGATAGGCTTCCCTTAGGTTTATGTCACCTCTTACATTAAGGTCGGTTCTTAAGGGCTTGCCAAATTTGTCACATTGTCCTTCTATAGGGCGAAGCCTCTGTCGGCCATTGACACTTACGGTTTTAAAGAAGTAATAGGACTTTTTCATATATAGTTGTTATATTATTATAATATAGTTATTATATATATGGAATATAGATATAAACTATATCTATAGATTTTGTATATATTCTACACAAAGGTTGTCAAAAGACGGCGACGGTCCGTCTGCGACATATATCTTGGCATGCAGTTCTTGAGAAATGAACCGGTATTCGGTACTGCTGAGGCTGAGCATTTCGAATGATTCTATCCGCCAGTGTTCATTGTCTTCGGCTCCAAGGTTGTAGATCAGGGTATTTCTCACACTCTCGTCAGCTACAAAGATTCTTCTGTCGGAAAAATCTTTTGACGAAATATATTTGAGAATATCCTGGTAGTTTGTAATTCGTGTTTTATTCATGATTATTATGTTTGAGGGATAATAATCCCGATTCTGGTAATATACAGGCAAAAATCATCGGCTCAAAGCAAGTCGAAGCCCTTAGGGTGAGCGTAATCCGCGAAACTTGCGGAGCCGGGGAGTTTTGCAAGAATATATATAAATATAGATTGTGTATATAGGAAATATAGATAATATATAGTTATAAACTATATTTATATATAAATGCGCGATGGTAATGTTGACTGCTTTGCTGTCCTATTTATATGTATATGATATGAAAGGTGCGACGCACGACTGCAGCTCTGCTGCTGGCGGACGATATAGAGATGATCAGGAACGGATATATGCAGCGAGAGAAACTTCGTCCACGAGTGAATCGAGCGGAGATGGAGTGACTAATCATATATATATTGTCCCATTGCCGATGTGGGAAGGATGGTAGAGATTTCCTGAAATTTTGGCACTCCCCTACCCTTTTCTTATGAATTAGATGTATATATTATATAGATGCTGTATATTTATTATATATATGTAATATAGTTTCTATATATAAATATAGTTATAAACTATATGATAAATATATGCAGGTAACATCTCTGGGTTTACTGACATCATATCCGGATATGAATCAAATTTTGATGGATTTTGTGTCATCTGTCAAATTTCGCCGATTTTTGACAGATAGATCTTTTTCTTTCATATCCGGCACTCCCCTTTCTTATATTCATATATATATTGTAAGATTTGACGATTGAAGGTACTTCAGTTCTACATATGAGTTGCAGTTTCATTGCGTCTGACTGAAGCTGTTAACAAATGACTGAAACGAAGCCGTTTTATCCTTTTAAGCGGTCTTCCCCGACAGAAGTCCGGAAGACTCATAAAAGGCTCTGCGAAGCGTGCCCTGTGTGATTAATTCAGCCGGGGGAGTGCATAAGGGGAGTGGGGGAGTGTCAAAACAAGGTTATTTATTGATTGGTTTATGTTCGAAGTTTCTATATATAAATATATATACCCTATAATTATAAAGTATATAAAATATACAATATATATAGATTCCGACAATATATATAGTTTTCAACTATAAATATAGATATATAGATATTGTATAGTTATTGTATATATGGAAACTATTTGTTATTTTTGCAAAAAATAAAAGAATTATGGCAAAAGTAATAAGCTTCGTGAACAACAAGGGCGGTGTAGGAAAGACTACATCAGCTCATTCGGTTGGAATGGCTTGGGCTAAGATGGGAAAGAAGATTCTCTTCATTGATCTTGATTCACAGTCCAATCTGACTTCAATGCTCTCAGAAACAGATCCTCTCATCGCAAGATGGGACAGGACAATTGAAGATGCTTTCATAGCGGGACCGCAGGACGGCCTTCCGGTTGTCCATACACATGATCCGTGCATTGATTTTGTCCCTGCCGACCTTGACCTCTCCAATTTTGAGAAGGATACGTCAAATTCAAGACTTAAGGAGTTTCTTCTTTACGACCTGCTTGAAGGTGTAAAGGATGATTACGACTATGTCATCATTGATTGTCCTCCTGCCCTTACATCAATCGTTGCCAATGCGATGGTTGCTTCAGATTATCTTATTATAGTTGCGCAGCCTGACGGATTGTCATACAAGGGAGCACAGATGATTATCAAGCTCTATAATGACATCATCTCCGACAAGAGATTGAATCCTTCCCTTAAGATAATCGGAATCATGATAACCCGCTATCAGAAGGACAAGATCAGTGATCTGTTCCTGGATCAGTTCCACGAGGATTATGGTCAGCTGATTCTGAAGCCGGTTATCAGGAAATCGACGAAGATCGTACAGGCGACCTCATTCAACAAGAGTATCTTCGAGTTTGATCCGCAGGGAAAATCAAGTGAAGACTATGCAAAGATTTCTCAGGAACTTCTCCTTAGAATTGACAGTGATGTCAGACATAAGAGTGAGTAGCAGGGGGATTATCATAAGAATACATATATAAATCTATTCAGAATATAGTTATAATCTATACGTAAACTATAAATATATATAATATGTCAGAGAAAAAGACTGGACTTGAAAAGTTCATGAAAAAGCAGTTTCAGGGCGGCGTCAAGATAGGTGAGCCTGTTGATAATGTCGAGCGCGAGATTCCTGTAAGGGAAGAGACAGCATCACCGGTACAGGAGGAAGTAAAGAAGAACAAAGGTGGTAGACCACCGAAGAAGGACAAGCCGGAGCAGGCCACAATCATGCTGAATGTGGACAGGGAGCTTAAGCGTAAGCTTGAGGAGGTGAAGTATCTCACTCATAAGTCCACATTGAAGGATGTGCTTATTGAAGCGATGAATGACATTCTGAAGAAGTACGAAATAGATTAGCACCGGGCCGTTCAATGCATTTTTGCGAGTTTTATAATTACATTTTGACTGATCGTTTGCTTAATTGTACCGAAATGGCACATAAAAGTTCATATGCGGTAGGGTAATGAACCAGTTACAAGAAAAGAAGTATTACAAAACTCGCAGAATGAAATTTTCAAAGTCTCATTTCAAAGTCTCATAATGATACTTTGGAATTCATTTTCCGTTATATATGGCACGTAAAATAGAGCACATATACCACCTGTTCGTTTTTGCCGAGCTGACATGCCTTGACGAGTTCCAGGTCAGATCGGACTGTTACTTCAGAAATGTCGACAGCCTTGTCAAGCACCTGTCCGGCATGCTGTGCAAGGTCAAGGGCAAGCGGGAACTGATCAAAAATATGGAAGACCAGCTAGTGATGACCGAGCCGCTCTTCAAGGGCAAGATCACATACGTGGTCCGCAAGATCAAGAAGAATGACATAATGTTTAATCTCCTATACCTGTTCGACAAGGAGGCGGCGAAACTCCATTGGTCATTGGATACTCTGACCGACGAGTTCTTCAAGAGGATAGGGGAGAGCAGGGACGGGAAGAAGAAACCTGCAAGATTGCCAAAAATATAAACAATCATGTCACCACAGGAACAAAAGAAAGTCGCTTTGGAGTTCTCCCGCCGATGGAAGGGTAGGGGAGACGAGAAGCAGGACACGCAGACATTCTGGACTGACTTGTTCCAGTCTGTGTTCGGGGTGGAGAACGCCATCAGGCATCTCCGTTTCGAAAAGCGCGTGAAGCTGGAGGATTCCACAAGATATATTGACGTATATATTCCGGACACCAGAGTGATCGTGGAGCAGAAGGGAAGGCATATAGACCTTTCCAGAACCGAGCATCAGTCTGGAGGGGCGAGTCTGACTCCATACAACCAGGCACGAAGATACGACAACAACCTGCCGGCGAGCGAGAAGGCCCGCTGGATTATCTGCTGCAACTTCGAGAGGTTCGAGATCCACGACATGGACAGTCCGCTTGCGGATCCGGAGGTGATCCTTCTCGAGAATCTTGACAAGGACTTCCAGAAGCTGTCTTTCATTGCGGATGTGAACGTGGACTACATCAGGAAGGAGGAGCAGATATCGGTAAAGGCGGGACAGCTTGTGGGAAGACTTTATGATCTTATTCTGCCGCAGTACGATGATCCTACCAACCCGGACACTCTCAAGAGTCTGAACCAGCTCTGCGTACGCCTGGTTTTTTGCCTGTACGCCGAAGATACCGGCCTGTTTGGCGAGAAAGATAAGTTCTATACATATCTATCCACCTTCAGGACAGGACAGTTTAGAAAGGGCCTTATAGAGCTTTTCAGGGTGTTTGATACGCCATATGAGGATAGGGACAGGTATATGGATCCGGAACTGGCGTCATTCCCGTATATCAAGGGAGGAATTTTTACTGAGGATATCGAGATTCCTCAGTTTACGGACGAGATCATAGACCATCTGCTCCATAAGGCGAGCCTCGAGGTGGACTGGTCGGAGATCAGTCCGACTGTGTTCGGAGCAGTCTTCGAGAGTACGCTGAATCCTGAAACCAGGCGAAGCGGTGGAATGCACTATACATCGGTGGAGAACATCCACAAGGTGATCGGTCCGCTTTTCCTTGATGATCTTCAGAAGGAACTTGACGGTATCTGTGCGATAGCTGTGAGGTCCAAAAGAGACAAGGCTCTGATGGAGTACCAGGAGAAACTTTCAAGACTGACATTCTTGGATCCTGCATGCGGGTCGGGTAACTTCCTTACAGAAACATATCTTTCAATCAGAAGGCTTGAGAACCGTGTACTGGAGGCTATGGGGACAGAGGGAATGCTGTGGCTTGGAGAAGAGTTTTCACCGATCAAGGTGAAGATCGGCCAGTTCTACGGCATCGAGATCAACGACTTCGCCGTGGCGGTCGCCAGAACAGCACTGTGGATCGCCGAGAGTCAGACGATGAAGGAGACGGAGCATATCGTGGGCAGACCTATAGAGTACTTTCCTCTGAAGGAGAATCCGAATATCGTCGAGGGCAATGCGCTGAGAATGGATTGGAACGAGGTTGTACCTGCCGCAGAGCTGAATTACATTATGGGTAATCCTTTTGTGGGAGCATACCTGATGTCCCCTGAACAGCATGATGACTTAATTTTCGTTCTGGGATCCAAATGGAAAAACATTGGAGAACTTGACTACGTGAGTGGCTGGTATAAGAAGAGCTGCGATTACATGAGACATGGAGGTCAGCATATCTCTGCTGCCCTCGTTTCTACCAATAGTATCACTCAAGGAGAGCAGGTCGCTAACCTTTGGATGCCACTCGTAACAGACGGACTGATAATTAACTTTGCTTGGAGAACATTTAGATGGGATAGCGAAGCTGCGTTGAAAGCACATGTATATTGTGTAGTTGTTGGCTTCTCTATGACAGAACGCTTAAAGGAGAAGATCATTTTTGATGGGGATAGAACTGTTTCAGCTTGCCATATTAACGCATATCTGACTGATGGCCCAGACATGTTCATTACATCACGCAGTAAACCTATCTGTAATGTACCAGGAATACGAAAGGGTAATCAGCCGACCGAAGGCGGTAATTTGATTCTTACGGAAGAAGAGAAAAATGCTATTATATCTGCTAACCCAGGGATAGAGCGTTTTATAAAGAAGTTGACGGGAGCCAAAGAGTATATCAATAATAAATTCAGATATTGCCTATGGTTAAAGGATGCGACTCCTTCTGATTTGAGGACATATCCTGAGATCCGTTCAAGGATACAAGCAGTGAAAGAAATGCGACTTAAGAGTAACGACCAGGGAACCCGTAAACTTGCTGACGCGCCACATCTTTTTAGAGAAGTAAATAATCCAGAGAGTTACATTGTGGTTCCATCGCACTCATCAGAGCGAAGACAATATATTCCAATGGGATTCCTACGTGACGACGTTATTCCGACAAATGCAGTTCTGATAATTCCGGAAGCGGGAGTTTACCATTTAGGTGTTTTAACCTCTAGTATCCATATGTCATGGATGAGAGCGGTTTGTGGACGTTTGGAAATGCGATACAGATACTCAAAGGATGTAGTCTACAACAACTTCCCATGGCCTACGCCAACAGCTGCACAGAAAGAGAAGATAGAGAAGACTGCTCAGGCAATTCTTGATGTCCGGAATCTCTATCCGGAATGTTCACTTGCAGACCTATATGACGAGGTGACTATGCCACCAGAGCTTCGCAAGGCTCACCAGGCGAACGATAGGGCGGTGATGGAAGCGTATGGTTTCAATCCGTCAATGGACGAGAGCCAGATTGTGGCCGAGCTGTTCAGGATATATCAGGAATTAACGAAGTAAGATTGGGAGTGTTGCGTACAACCAGCATTTTTCGCAAAAAGTGTTGCCTGAGCGCAACACTTTGCATTCCTTTCAATCTGACATGGTTGTTTTTGATCTTACAAATTCATCGTTAACCCATTGATTATCAATAACCGATTTTTTAAGAAATCTTACATCCCCGAAATCCGTCTTACATATTCTTGGAAAACGGAACGGATGTACAATCATTTCCTATATTTGCATTTCCGATAGGTGCCGAAAGGCATCATTCTCGTATCTCGACACTCAGGCATCCTTCGGGGTGCCTTTTTCATAGGTTAAAGTTCTTTAAGAGATTAGCCCGGGAATTCTCCCTGGCTTCAGTCGGGAGATGAAAGGGCGTTGAAATTTGTTTTTTGATGTTCTATATAATTCACCACGGTTTTTTCCGAGATATGTCCGACGGTCTCCACGAAGTAGGATCGTGTCCACAGTGACGGATATTTCCGCAGGTATGCGAATTCCTTCCGCATGAGATACGAGGTATATCCTTTCAGACGGCAGACGAGCTGTGGTACTGTTACCGCCGGTCTTGCAAGAATGAAGAGGTGCAGGTGATCCGGCATCACTTCCATAGACTGGATGGATATTCCAAGTTCTGCAGCACTCTGCCGGAGCAGAGTCTTGAGTCTTTCCGCCGCACGGTAGCGCAGCAGGTTGTATCGGTACTTTGGCGAGAATACGATGTGATATCCCACATTGTATGTCGTGTGTGCCGAAGCATTGTATTTGCTCATTTTGATGCTTTTTTTGCTTGACAGCGGAGCATAAAATGACTATATTTGTAATATGCTGAGGGCGTACAAATACCGACTTTATCCGAGAGCGGATCAGGCGGAGTTCTTCTCGAAGAGCTTCGGCTGCTGCCGCGTGGCGTATAACCGCACGCTCGACTATATGTCTATGATGTGGTGTGGGGCCGGCGTGAGTGTCAGCAGATTCGGTGCTCAAGAGCAGCTCACTTCCTTGAAGGAGATCTACCCCTGGTTCGGCGAGGTAAACTCTCAGTCCTTGCAGTATGCTGTCAAGCAGGTTGCTGACGCTTTTAAGAACTGGTGGGAGCATCGCGCATCTCATCCTTTGCCCAAGCGGAAGAAGGATAGACAGTCCTTTCACAACCCTCAGAGCTGTTCCGTCGACTGGAAGCGCAGGACTCTCAGCATTCCCAAATGCAAGGATATTCCTATAGTGCTTCACAGAAGCTTCTTCGGCAAGATCAAGGACGTTACCGTTTCGATGAATCCCGACGGCAAGTACTACGCTTCGATCCTGGTGGATACTGCAATCAGCGAGAAGCCCTGCAGCAAGACCGACGTATCCACTACCATCGGCATCGATACCGGCGTGAAGACTTTTGCCGTCTGTTCCGACGGACGCGAGTTTGCCACTCCTCATTTTGCCAAAGCTGCAGAGAAGCGTCTGAAGCACTATCAGCGGGAACTGAGACATAAGACGAAGGGATCTGCCAACTGGAAGAAGGTTCAGCATCATATAGCCCGCATTCACGCCAAGGTAGCCAACCAAAGGTTCGACTATATTCACAAGGTCACTCATCAGCTGACGCACGACAGCCAAGTTCGCACCATATGCATCGAGGACCTGAACGTGAAGGGCATGCTCAGGAACCACCATCTTGCCTACAGCATCGCGGATGCAAGCATAGGCAGGTTCTACTCCATCCTTGAGTACAAGTGCCGCTGGGAAGGCATTAACCTGATACGTATCGGCCGTTGGGACGCAAGCAGCAGGACCTGCTCTGCGTGTGGAGAGGTCAACCGTCGTCTGAAGCTCAGTGACAGGAGGTGGAGCTGTATGTCTTGCGGTTCTGTTCATGACCGTGATTACAATGCGTCAGTAAATATCAAATCGTTTGGTCTTCGCATGACCCTACCGTCGGATCGGCGGGAAGTCACGCCTGTGGACTGTCCTACTGTGGACGACCGCCAGCTTGCTGGCCTAAGAAGCAGTGACAGGTCGAAGCAGGAAAAGTTCCGTGGTGTCACGGATGCTCCCGGCCTTTAGGCGGGAGAGGATCACCCGTCAGTTATTGAGCTCATGCTTTCTTCGATAGTAAGGATTGACCTCAAGCAGTTTCTGTATAATCTGTTTTTCCTCTTCAGATCCTTTTGTGCTGAAGCGTAGCAATTCTATTCCGTTGACCAGGAGTATGTGACTCTTCCACGTGTCATGCTGCTTTCTTTTCTGCTCACTATGAGGTCCGTATCCGTCAACTTCTATCGCGAGGACAGGAAGCTTTGTGGTCTTGTCGCTGAGGACGAAGTCTACGTGAGTCCAGGACCTTTGGGCGTAGAGAATCTCTTGCTCATCCAGTCCTTCTGTCTTGAACAGGAGTTTCCTAAGCGGATATTCGAACAATATCTGCAGATGCTCTCCTTCTGGAGAGTCGGTTATCTTTTCTAGAAGCTCGAACATTCTGTTCTCCGAGACATATTCTGATATCCATCTCCTGCTCGAGATGAAGCGTCTTCTTTCTTCTGTATATTGTCCGTACAGGATATCGAATATAGATCGTAGTTGTCCAGCTTCTTGTCTTCCATGATACTTGATGTATTCCGACAGCGCTAGCAGGTTGCTGTCTTTGATTTCGTTGCCTGTTCTTACTAGAATGAACCTTTTTTTCGCTCTTGAGACCGCTACATTGATTAGGTTCGGGTCGTCGACGAACTTATCTGCATCGTTGCTGACGGTAGACATTATGATTACGTCGTTTTCTCGGCCTTGGAACGAATGCACAGTTGCCGCAATATATTTGCGATGTCCTATCTTTTGCAAAATTAGCTGAGCCTGGTTCTTGTACGGAGTGATGATGCCGATGTCACTATGACCTTCCTCCTCCAGTTTGCTGATAAGTCTTGCCACTTCTTCAGCTTCTCTTGGGTTGGTATGTTCATTTGTGGCATGGTTTCCTTGCACCGTCAGCACCTCAAGAAGCGGACATGTATCCTCATCATATGGTGTCATAGTTTCCAGCACTCCTCCATAGAACTGGTTATTACAGAACCCGATGATTTTCGGGCTGCATCTGTAATGTTCTTTCAGTATAGTCTGAGGCACCAGGTCTTCTGGAAATAGTTTAATGAGTGATGAAAGGAAACTGTTGTTTACATGGTTGTATGCATTGCCCGGCAGGTATTTGTGGAAGATGTCGGTTAAAGATCCGATGTCGCACGTCCGGACGACGTTCGGAAGCTGCTTCACGTCACCAACGATCACAGCATTGCTCGCCTGGTTCACGGCGAGTGCGCCTTCAGCTATGCTTACCTGCGAGGATTCGTCCATGATCATGAAGTCGAACATCACATCCGGGTGCAGGCATCGGGATGCTGAGAAGGTCGTGCTCGTTACTATCGGATAGTCCTTAAGGAATTGCAGCGATGCGGCTTGGGATTCCGAGAATTCATATACTGTTCTCGGTGCCATGTTTTGATCTTCGCGGTATTCTGTTCTATACTTCCAAATCTTCCGGTTGCCTCTTCCTTCATATCGGTCGGCTAGTCTTGCTTTGAGGTAGCGCATCGAGAGTTTTTGGAATTTTTCATATGAACTGCTATATCCCTGAAGCCATTTCTCTATTTTTGAGATTTCCCTTGAGATTTTCGAATGTTCTTTTCTATGGATGTATGTTATAAAGGAATCGGGGTTTGAAATATCCAGCCCGGAGATCAGCGCCATAAGTCTTGTGCGCATACTTATTTTTCCATGGGATTCCATTTCCCTGTCAAAAAGCATGAGTATCCTGTTCAGTCTGGAACTTGACATAGGAATGTGGAATCCAGATGGCTCTGGAATGTCTGAATTTCCGCTTATTGTCAGCTGGTGTGATATTTCCGAATGCCTGGCCTTGAGTACTGCCAGTCTTGACTGATTCCGGAAGTATTCATCCAGTGATTGGCTTACGTTCTGAAGCTCCTTTTTGATTTTTTCCTGCTTTGATCTCTTCAGTTTCCATATGGAAATCTGCATAGGAAGCGTGTCTGTCTGCTTTTGGCAGAATTCCTTTCTGTTTTCTGAACTGCCAAGTGCGGCGGCTAGGAAACCCAGGTCGTGTTTGCACAGTTTTTCAGTCACGTTATTCGTAGCTTCGTTGTTGCCTGAGACTACGATGCAGTTTTTATCGTTTATTAGCAGGTTTGCCAGGATGTTGAGTATCGTCTGTGTCTTTCCCGTTCCCGGAGGTCCTTGTATGACGGACATCCTATTGTTCATGGCGTTCTTGACGGCTTGCGCCTGGCTTTCGTTGCATCCGAACGGAAATATTAGGAATCCTGAATCCCTGTGAGGTCTTCTGTTAAAATAGGACGATGGATTGCAGAACGCTCCTAGCAGTGAGTCGCAGGGGAATCCCTTCAGAAGGTCGTAATATATACTTATCGACGGGACATTCTTGTCCTTGTTTCTGAATCTGGACAGTTCCTTCAGATATGAAAATATATAGGGCGGATGACTGCAGTCATACATAAGTTCGGCTTCCTCTTCATTATAAAAGTAGATCTTTCCGTCTTTCGAGACTGAGCAGTATACGTACTGATCAGAACAGAAATATACATGTACGGCAGCTGGATATCTGCGTGCATTCGTTCCTGTTTCGACAAGAGTGATGTTCTGCAGTGTATTCCGAAAGGAGAATTTCTGGATTCTTTCCTTGTGATATCTGTATGATCTGCCGTTGCTGTATGTGACCGAACAGTACTCCTTGTCTACCGATTGGTAGCTGAGTACGTTCGTCTTGAACTCTCCATCTATCTGATAGAGAGTTTCGTCTGCTTTCGATGCGTCCATATTGGTCAAGTTTGATACAAACTTACTCAATTTTCCGGACATGAGGTCAACGTAGCCTTTAATTCTGACGCAGGAGTATAATCGCCCGAAGGAATACAGTTCTGATATGCATCGTAATCATCTGTATTGATGATGAATTTCATATATCCCGACAAAATAAATGTTCGTTTGTAAAAAACTGCATTTATCGTGTCGGGATATCCCAGAGGCCGATTTCTGCTTAATATTCCGACAAAATAAATGCTATAATTCAGAAAAATTTTATTTTTCCGGTCGGAATGCATATATTTGTGTGTGTAAGGTGATCAGGTTTATTAAAATTGTCGGTTTTTAACATGCTGACCAGGAGCAATATATACTTTTCTGGGGAAGGGGGGCTGCGCAACAGGGGGTTGGGGACTCCGTCGGGACGCTCAATCGCCGCGTCCGGCTTTTTGTCTCTCTGCTCCTTTGTCGCAGAGTTAATTTGTCTTCCGCATGGCCAGAAGCGTCAGCTTCTCCTAAAAGAGAAGATGACTTATGAGATAAGGATAAAGCCTATTTGTATCGTATCACAATTTTGATGGACTGATTGTAATACTTTAGGCAACAAGGTGTTACAAGTATTTTTAATATTTGAAAACCGACAGATTTAATTAGAATCCCGACAAATGTAATGCTTCGGAGTACCATATTATCCGACAGATATAATAAAACCTACAGAAAACCCGACAAATTTAATAACTATGGCAGATAATCCACAGGATCTTACATTAAGCAAGTCGCGTGACATCATCGAGTCGTATATATTCTCTACGAGCAAGAGAAGCTTTACCATGTATTCAGAGCGTCTTCTTCTCAGGATAGTCGAAGCCGCTCAACAGCAGGTGGCTGGTGCCAACTTCCGTGACGGCCTTTCCATCGGGCAGGTTTCGATAGGACCACTGGGAGAGGCGGAGATAGAGATTCCGATAAAGGATCTTCTTGGATCCGGAAACAGTACCAATTATACTCAGGCGAAGAATGCCATTATGGAACTGATGTCAAGTCCATATTTCGTGGAACGCCCTAAGCTCAAGAATGGAAAGCCTGTGTTCAATGCGGAAGGGGAGCAGGAGTTTGAACTGTTGGGTCGTCAGATCCTTAACTCCTGTGAGGTGAACGTGAAGCCGGGCATAGCTGTGGTGACAGTCAATAAGGATACATGGGCGGCTGTGTTGGATTTCAGCAAGGGATTCAGAAAGTATGATCTTGAGGCGGCGCAGAGTCTTTCAAAGGCTACATCGCTTCGCTTGTTCAAGCTTCTGAGTAATCAGAAATATCCGGTGACATATACCATAGCGCAGCTGAGGAAGATGTGGGAGCTTGAAGACAAGTATCCTGATACATATGACTTCATCAAGCGAACCATTGAGCCGGCCAAAAAAGAGCTTGACGAGAAGGCTCCGTGGTCTTTCACGTATAAGAAGAATACTGCGGCCTCCGCTCCTGAGAATAAGGGCAGGGTTGGAAAGAAGTCTGTGACATCGATTACATTCATACCGGTACAGAAGCAGACAGCGTTCAGTACTTCGGCTCTGATCAGGCAGATTCATCCGAGCAGTCTTCTGGGTAAGGAAGTTTATGACATGCTTTTGAATAAGTTCGGATTCGCGTACCAGGGAATCGTCAATAATATGGTGCTTTTTGAGACGGCTAAGCATGCGGGTATGGATTTGTTTGTCTTTCTTACGAAAGTCGCTCCTAAGGCCTTAAGAGCACCGAATTGCCCCGCTTACACGATCAGTTCAATCAAGAAAGCTCTGAAAGAGAAATATGGTATTGACGTGGATAAGCCGAAGATACTTTTGAGCGAGAAATAGTTTTGGATGTTTTCGGACACAAAAAAAGGAGGGCGTCTCACGACGACCTCCTTGGAAAGTTAAACATTCTTTTATCGTATGAAATTAGAATTGAATAACGTACTCGTATATACAGTCTGACTCTTCGATTGTGACGCTTCGAGCAACTCGCTGTGGTGCAGAGAATCCGGTAACGGATTCGTAAGTGTAATTGATTTCATATTCTGATGATGTCTTACCGTTTACTCCATAAACCCACATTCTTTCAGGATAGTAACCTTTTACATTAGGGTCATTACGTGTGTCAACAGTAACTTTTCCATCATTAGTATTCCATTTATAAACGCCATTGGTTGCTTCGATTTGCAATTTTCCATAAGAATCAGGACCGAAGTACCAAGGTTGATCTGCCCAGTCAGCGTCAGGGAATGCAAGCTCTATCTGTATAGTATGCTTCCAGTTATAATCGTTTGTACTAAAGTCGATATAGACTGTTTCTGTATCATCCTGATAATCTTTATAATAAGCTCTGCTTGGCCATAGGTAGAATGTCTTGGTAGGCTTTGTGACAGGTGGATTTACTGGAGGTTGATTACCGCCAGTATTGCCGCCCATCCAGCTTATTACACCATCACATTCATTAGCGATCATATTTCTGATGGTGGTCCAAATATCTGAGCAGTTACAATTCTCATAAAATTCCAGATAGTCTGTAGCTCCAAGATATAGGCTTTCATATTCACTATCAATCCATCCTTCACCGCTATAGGAATCATCATCACAAGTGATGTTTATGAGATTCTGCCATTGTTCTACTGTTCCGGTAATAGTATTATCAACATCACCATCAAAGTAATAAAGGCTTGGATTAGGAGTTGGATGGTCGTAGTAGTCTTTGAAACTATTAAAGCGCCAAGAACTTCCTGATTTTTTAACTATTCCAAAATCCCAGTAGCTATCCATTCCGTCAGGATATCTATCCCAAATAGGAAAATCTTCCCAGTCAGCAATGGTCAAGGTGAGATTCTTAGGAGCCGCGGTTGTTGATACAACTTTTGTAGCTTGAACCTCAGTTTTTGGTATATAGGCTTTAATAGTAGGTGAGGCGGCTGCATTTACCTCGTATTTAGCATATATGGTTTTTGATATATTCTTACTAACTGCTATTTCAGGGAAATCATAAGTAAAAGTTCCGTTAGATGTAGTACAGAATGTAAGATTTGAATTATCACCTTCTACCTGTATGTTACCAGTAAAGTTTGATTTGATTTGAATCGGGAAAGCATTTTGAGCCTGATATGAATTTGAGGCGGTAGTAACGCTTATGGTTCTATCCTCGGTTACTGTAAAACTTTGACTTGCGGTATATGTTTGTCCGTTGCGAGTATATTTAGCAGTAAGAGTTGCAGAACCTTTAGCCTTTGCAGTAAGTTGTGAATTTTCTAGGTTGCAAGTTAAAACATTTTCATTGCTTGTTTCAACTTCAAAATCCATAAAATCGTCGCTTAGAAGCTGGTTGCCCGTATAGGCGCCTATTTCAACGTCAGTATAAGGTTCAGTCATTTTTAATGCTGTACTCTTTGGCTTAATAATGATGATGATATCATCTTCATGCTTTTTAGCGACAACGTTACAAGTGGCAGTCTTTACACCATCCCAAGATGTTGCAGTCAGTGTTCCCGTTACGTCAGCATCAAGTTCACGTGATTGTCTGAGAACCATATATGAAGGATCAAAAGATACGCCTGCATTGATGAGGTTCTGAGAGAGAGTAAACTTGCAGTCGAATTTTTTCGGACTATAATTAACTACCACTTCGCAATCTTCCCCATATTCAACCTCATATGTTGATTTGGCGAAAGAAAGACTTCTTGAATCAGAGTTAACTACTCTTTCTGCTTTCCAGTTTGCTTTAAGGAACCCGTCGTCTGAAAGGCTCAGGGTATAGTTGAACATAGTATTTCGGATAACGTCGAAATTAGTTGTATTGTCCTGTCCGAGATACATTCTGTATGTATGTGTGGCTTTCAGTCCGCCTGAATTGTCAGTATATGATCCTTTTACTTCGATATAGGTGCACAGGTCTTTCTTTGTTGAAATATTGTCAGGTATCTTCTTCCATGGATCTGTATTTCCTGGAAGTAGAGTTCCTTGACAGTTTTCCAGTGCATAGAAATTTACTCCGTAGCCATTATTGAGATTATTAAGATTTGCGGAAGTCGCATAGTCTCCAGCAGAGGCATATACATCGGCTGTAGAAGTAGCTTTGCATTCTTCGGTAAATGGATATGTGTATCTAGCCGCATTTTTGAATTGCAGGCTTGTGACTGTAAATGTACCGTATTTAAGATTTGTATTGATTTTGAATCCATATTTTGCGGTAAGTCTCCGCATATGTAGAGTAAACGGAGTCCCTACGGGTGCATTGTTTACATATCCTGACATTGGGAAACCATTTGAATTAAGTGTCGAAATGTTGGACATTGCATATCTCAAGTCTTCCAGTGCGGAAACGCTTTCGCCTTCAGAGACGGCTGAACGTCTGTCTCCCATATTAAGCACACCATAGACGTCGATGACCGCGTCGGATGCGTAGCCTTTTTCAGAGATAATGCTGAGTTTTCCGTTTGTAGGTGTTGCGTAAATGGTTTCCGAACATTTACCGTTCTGGAAAATGAATAGAGTTAGGTTTGCTATACCTGTTTCAGGTATAGTAACAACAGACTTGGTATCTACTTCTTCCGCACCATCAATTGCAAGGTTCACTATGACCTTGTCATTTTCCGGTACCTCATTCGGCTGGATGATGTCTTCTTGCTGACATGCAGCAAAGATACCGACAGCCATTGAAAGGAGTGTAAGTAACTTTTTCATATAGATTATTTTAATGGTTGTTCAATACCGCAAAATTATTTAATATGATACACAAAAACAATAAAATAAAACAAAAACATATAAAAAGAGGGAAAAATGTTTCTTTATTCCGTTGAATAAGGGACGAAAAAAGACCACCCCGAGTTGGAGTGGCCGTATGGCGTGTTGATTGGTTGGTAAATGGGAGAGTACATCAGATTAGTCTAGGATGAAATACTTTCCGTGATCGAACGATTTGTGTTCATCGTGGAATGTATATCCAACTGATTTGGTAGATCAGCAAGTGAGAGTATGTCAAATTACTAGCTACTAGAGAGTTTTCAGAAGGTCTTTAATCTCCTTGTCTGATATTGAGGAGCGTTCGGATTTGTCATATATTGTTAGCAGGGTTATGTTGATCGTATCTTCAATCTCAGTAACATTATATGTTATAACTCTTGCTCCACCACTTTTGCCTTTCCCCTTACTTTTGATGCTCATTCTGATTTTGCGGACACCAAAACCTAAGTCAGCTCCTTCGACAGGATTCTCAATCAAACGATTTTTTAATTCAATAAGGTCTTCTGGAATCGAGCGGTATTTTTTTGCAAGGCGTTTTACCTCTTTACGGAATTCAGAAGAGTAAAAGATGTTTACCATTATTCAGTCTCTTGAAGTTCAGCAATCAAATCATCCAAGAGGGGCATTTGACTCCTCTCGCTCTCTGCTTTCTTTACTTCCTTGTATCCTTTTTCGATACTTTTAAGGATAATTTTCTTTTCAGTGTCAACAACTTTCTTTGTTTTGGAAATAGTGACACCGTTAATCTGACCCAGAACCTTTTTTAGGCTCGGGATAATATCAGGATTCTCTACTGTCAAAATAATCTGTGTCATTTCTTTAACCGTTTTTGCAAAGGTAAAATTTTTATGGCTCATTACAAACAATATGCAGAACCAACTATGATTCTATTTTGGTTAAAGCCTGGGAGAGTATGTCAAAACTCTAACTTATATTCGAATATCTTGCCATACTACGTTAAATTAAAAAGAAAAAGGCACTCATTTCTGAATGCCTCTTTCTGTCGCTGCAATGTTTTATGAGAATAAGTGGGAATACTCCCGTCTTTAGGCGGGAGAGGATTCCTGGGAGAACATGTCAGGACCGCAACCGTATGAAGCGGCCGTCATCAAGAACGATGACAGCTCTTTTTTCTATAGCTTGAGCAGGAGATGTGGCACTATGGCATCAATCATATTCTGAGGTACTCCGCACTCCTTGGCCAATGCCGGCCAACCGGAAGCCTCTTCACATATCTGATCGATAATCTCCGGGGCGTTCTTGATATTGTTGACAGCAGCACACTCCAGAAGGTCTTTTCGTGTCAGGCCTTCAAATTTTCCGTTTATGGACATCTGATGAGTCTTTGTCCATGCTCCTGCCGGATTGTAAGCGAATCCTATGTCGTAGGCTGGTGAGAGCCTCCACTGACCGTCGTGGTCCATCAGGAATGAGATGTTCTTCGTGTGGTCGTCCTGATTTCGCAAAACAACATTGAATACCATGCGGCGGAACATTTCCTTAGCTTGAGAATATGGCAGGCGTAGTCTTCTCATGACGTTGAAAGCCTGCTCGTATGAATATCCTCTCTGAAGTTTGAAGTCATAGTGAGCCATACCGCAGAGAGTCTGCATGTGGATCTTCTTTCCGTTTTCTCGGTCGAATCTTTTGGTCAGAAAATGGGCTCTGCCATTCTCTTCTATCAGTGAACAGTCTGTCATCTCGATACCGCATCTCTTGACGAGCTCAGAGAACGAGTATTCCAGGCGGCCGTAGTTCTCTGTTTCCTTGAATCCTGCTTCTGCGCTTACCCCATCCAGTTTGATCAGATAATAATCAAACCCTTCCGGAGCGGTTATCTGTCCGGATCGCACTTCTCTGGTTTCCTTGTTGTATGCTATGATAGCCTTTGCTCTCTGACCGCCGGCAGATGTGCCGAGGCGAAGTATCTCCGCTATAGCAGCCTTCTTGTCTGTATCCAGATTGACCACGAACCTTTCTTTCTTTGACAGAGCCTCCCTTGCTACATCTACCAGCGAGTCAATCTCAAACTTCATGTTCTCGTCAGTTGCCGGTCCGGTTGCAGGTTCGAACTCCAATGCACCCATGCACCTTTGTCCGAGGAAACAAAGGGTCTCGACCGGATTGCCAGATATTCTTCCCGTCAATGTGAGCCACTGCTCGAACAGGGCGCGTCCATATGTGTCCGGGAGGGCGTCGGCCAGCATTCCTGGCAGTCCGTTGAATGTGTCCCTGTTCAGATTGCCGAAAGAATAGATTCTTCCCTGCTGGACAGGCATCATTATGGGCGAGGGCTCAATGCCTTTTGCTGCAAACTCCCTGTCATACTCAAATCTCGCTACATTATATGATTCATCCCATCGGAATGTTCCCATGTCCATTCCGAAGATCTGTACTTTTGCTACATCTACCATTCCGATTCCTCCTTGTTTACTTTAAGTTTGCCTATGGCACGCTTGCGCATATGCTTCTTCGCTTTGTTTACCATCTCATAGTACTCGCTCGGACTGAGCTGTTCCTCTTCAAACAGAGGACCGATGGACTCCAGCATTCCGAGAGTCCTCAATATACGAAGCAGAGTGTCGAATGACCCTATCTCGCCGTTCTCAACTTTTTTTACGGACGACAGCGAAATGGAAGAGGCTTCTGCCAGGCTCTGTTGAGTGATGTTTCTTTTCAGCCTGATTGCCTTTAACTTCTTGCCGATACGCTTGCCCAGTTGAGTGTCTGACAGTGTATAAATATTATCCATAACGGTTTAATATTAAACTATTATACTGCAAATATAGTAATTATAGTTTAATTTGCAACTATTATACCTTGGATAGTATCAGTTTTATAAAACAGAAAGAGGCACTCATCTCTGAATGCCTCTTTCTGTGTATCATCTTAACCGAATACCGAACCGTCGTATTCATCCATTCTGT
>JBGVNX010000029.1:0-3324 GCA_045126075.1 Candidatus Cryptobacteroides sp. | reverse complement strand
CGGATTGATTTTGTCAATGAATGCCATAAATGATTAGTATTAAGTGAATAAAAAGGCCCCACATCACAACAGTGATGCGAGGCCTGATGATATATCTTGCTGGATTGGCTATTTCTTATAGTGCCCGAAAGCAGATAGAACTAGAACTTCAATAACTTCGTCATAGATTCGATATACAAGTCGGTGCTCGTGAGTTATACGACGGGAATATACATTCCCATCGTAACCCTTAAGTAGTTCAACCTGACCGGTACCTGTCCTTGGATATTCCTGGATTTCTTCCAGCAGTTTGGACAGTTTCTTTACAGCCTGGGGCGCTTTCTTGCTTAGCTCCTTTAGGTCCTTCTTTGCGTCGTTAGAAAATACTATTCTATACATTTCAGTCTTCATTAATCATTCGACTAAGGAAGCCATCAACACTCTCCCCTTCCTCCATTCTATGAACCTTACCCTGTTCATACTCCTCAATTCCGCGTCTGATTTTAGCCTCCAAAGTGGTCTGATCAATGATCGTATCACTTTCTCTCACTGGCACAAGCCTATAGCTGCCGTGACTCCTGGACGTAATCACGACATCATTTGTAAGGGCTAAGTCAAAGTACTTACGCTGGTTAGCCCTGAATTCTCTACTGCTTACTACAACCATTTTCATTCTATTTAGTTTTGCAAATATATCATTTTTCAAATAAAGTACCAAATTGGTACACATTTAAAATTTCTTGAGTTGTAATATCTATAAAAAAGAGATATATTTACACAGTTAAATCGTAATTTATCTACGAGATCGCGTAAGTTCCTATAATCACATAATGTACAATAATGAGTCCTTTTACAGAGAGCAATTTCCTTGATATTATGAGACAGGCAGCTCCTATCAGTAACGAGACTGCTGAACTGCTGGCTGAACATCTTCACCCAACCAGCTTTGCAAAACACGAGATGGTATTGAAGGCTGGGGTGATGTGCAAGTATCTATGGATGATAGAACGTGGAAGCCTACGTCACTTCTGGCTTATGGAAGATGGCAGGGAGATAAACACTTCATTTTCTGTGGAAGGCCACCTGGTCTTCAGCATGGATGAAGTGTACTATGGAAAATTAAGCGAGGAATATGCCGAGACAATGGAACCGGTAGAAGCCTGGAGAATTTCCGTAGAGGATATGAACCTCCTCTTCGAGACCAATCTGGAACTCTGCAATTGGGGACGAATCATCCATCAGAACGAGTACAGGAGACTGCATAGGTCACATAAGGAAAGACTGACACTTTCTGCATCCGAAAGATATAGGATGTTCAAGCAGCAGTTCCCGAAAGTTCACCAGAGGGCCAACCTGGGATTCATAGCCTCATATCTCGGAATCACTCCTTCCACATTGAGCCGTCTGAGAGCTGAAGAATGATTTTGACATAGGACAAATTTATTCTGGACTAAAATTGTGATTTTTGCCACAAATTATTATGATTATGGCACTAAACGACACTAAACGAGAAATCTGGATCGACTGGATGAGGGTAACTGCATGTTTCTTTGTCATGCTTACCCATTGCTGTGAACCGTTTTACTTAGGCGGTGAAGGTTCTCTTATCCTCACGAAAACAGATGCGATCTGGGTATCTGTCCTGAATGTAATTCCAAGAGCAGCAGTTGCTCTATTCGTAATCGCATCAAGCTATCTACAGTTCCCGCTTCACTATGATACAAAAGAATTTTTCCGCAGGAGAGCAGCAAGAATTCTTGTTCCGTTTTTCTTCTGGACAGTGATATATGCTCTTATCTGGGGCGAACCGGTACAGAACTTCAAGGATCTTATGCTCAATTTCAATTATGCGGCCGGACATCTCTGGTTTGTCTATATGATAGTCGGAGTATATCTCCTGATGCCGCTTCTCTCACCTTGGGCAGAAAAGGTTTCCAAAAAGGAATTGCAGTGCTACCTGGCCATATGGCTCTTTACGACCCTCATTCCTTTGATTCGCGGATGGATTGGTGGTCCGGCTCCTGTCATATACGGTCCTTCCGGCATTCCGAATCCGGCAAAATTCCCATTATGGGGAGAAGCAAGCTGGAATACATATGGTTTGTTCTATTACCTGAGCGGTTTCATCGGTTATCTTATGCTGGGACTTTATTTCCGAAGATTTGTCGGAGAATTGTCATGGAAAAAGACTCTGTCTGTCGCACTTCCACTATTCTTCATAGGATTCTCCATATGTTCATTCGGGTTCCTGTCAGGAGTCTGGCAGGATTCCAACGGCAACTTCCCTATCGAGGGTCCTGTCGGGCTCGCTGCTATATGGGAAGTCCCTTGGCTGAATGACGGAGCGGGCATTGCCCTGATGACAATCGCCTGGGTGCTACTTTTCCGCAAAATCACAACCGGAGGCTGGTTCTACGAGAAGATCGTTCTCCAGGTGTCGAAGTCCAGTTACGGCATGTATCTCTGCCATATGCTGCTGCTGGCTACCGTTTCTGCATGGATACGTTCCACTTTCGGACTTGGAGGTGAAGGTATAATGGGCATTTGGACAACACCTGTTCAAATATTGTCAGCAGCTGTAATTTCATTTATAGGAGTGGCAGTATTCTGTGTTCTTGTCCGGAAAATTCCGAAAGTCGGTAAATGGATAATCGGGTAGAACTCCCATTTATCAGCCATGAAAACATCAGCAGGAACAGTGTGATCAGCGGCATTGTTCCTGCTTCGAATTTAAATGAGAGATAAGCCTGGCATATTGTTGGGCTTTCTTGCATATATAAAAGCGGCACTTGCCCTCTGCGCCTTTCTGCGAAAGTCACAGTCATCGACGAAGTCGCTTGAGCGCCAGCGAAAGAACGCAACTATCTATTCCCACCGCACAGGCGAGAATATAAGGACTGCAAGCAGATCCTCAAACTCTCGCTGAACCCAACGCACAAATAAAACGCCCGGCAAGACTTCAGCCAGCACAGTTGTCAGAAGACTTGCCATTAATTCACTCATGTCTTGCAATCCCAAGTGTAATCCCATATATTTACACATATAAATCAGAACCGATCAACGTGAAACACTTACCAAACATCATAACCGCGCTGAGGATGGTGGGCTCAATAGGTCTCCTATTCTGCAATGTAGCAGGATGGCAATTCTGGACACTATATGTCTTTTGCGGCATCAGTGACATGATTGATGGTTGATAGTTACTTTAACAATATGTTTCCTTTCTGAACTCTGAAGGTGTGAAACCAAAGGTTTTCTTGAAAAGACGGCAGAAATAAGACATATCAGATATACCGACCTGAGAGGCAATGTCGCTGACTGTCTGATCTGTGCATTTAAGGAGTT
>JBGVNX010000028.1:0-2639 GCA_045126075.1 Candidatus Cryptobacteroides sp. | reverse complement strand
CCGCACCGTTCATCGCAGCCTGTTCTCTGGTCAGACTGATGACCCTTTCAGCAAGCTCCTTGAAATAGAACGCTTTCTTCACAGGAGGAGCCACGCGTGTAAGATTTCTATATGAGTCCACGAATTTGATCAAGCCCTTTGAAGACTCTGAAATGGTGCTGAGACCATTCTTGATGTCTTCATCTACACCATCGAAGGTCAGCAATGTATCACTGAGCGAAGCAATAGGCGTAATGGTATTCATGATCTCATGAGTCAAGACCCTGATGAGCTTGGACCAGGACTGCTGCTCGTTCTCTGCAATCTCGTTGCTTATGTCGTTGAATGCGATGATCCTCACAGTATCCTTGCCGATTTTCGCCTCTGATGCTGTCAAGGAGATAGTCATCTTTCCGCTTTCATTGTAATAGCTCGCCCTCTCCTCATTGCCGTCCGCAATAGTCTGGAACGATGCGTATAATGAATCACTTACAGCACGAAGTTGTCTGATGTGGCCGAATGTTGCAATGCCAAGCAGATTGAGAGCCGTATTATTGCAATAAGCCACACGACCGTCCTTTTCGATTACCGCAATGCCAGTCTTTACATGGGCCAGCATCAAGCCGAAATACTTTTCCTGCTCGATGATCTCGTGCCTTTCCTTGTCGAAGATGTTGCGCAGGCGATTCAGAGTCCTGTTGAACTTCCGTCCTCTCCAACGTTTTTCATCAAACCTGAAGTTCAGTTCCTTATCTTCAAGAGCATCAAGCATATAGGCTACCTTGCCTCTCATCTTTCGGGAAGTCGTGAAAGAAGCCGCAGCGGCAGACACTATGGCTGTCGCTATTACTATAAGTATGAGATGAATCTCTGTCATATTTCAAATCTCCGATCAGGTCGGGGATGACGCTCCAATTGTATTGCTTTAACGTCATTGCGAGGCTCGAAGAGCCGTGGCAATCTTCTATATCCCGTATTTCTTCAGCTTCGCATAAAGAGTAGGACGGCTGATCTCCAACGACTTCGCTACCATGGACAGATTGCCTCCAAAACGAGCCATGGCAGCACGTATTGCCTTTTCTTCCGTCTCCTCGAGCGTGTCTGTGCTTGATACTTCGATAGAGCCTGATACTCTGGATGGAACAATCTCTATGTCAGCAGTGGTCAGCAACTCATTCTCGGAAAGAATGACAGCCTTCTCGATGCAGTTTGAAAGCTCGCGGATATTACCACTCCAAAAATGTCCCTTCAAGACTTCTGCAGCATCTGCGGAAATTCCCTTGACGTTTCGCCTGTATTTCTCAGCAAACTTCTTAATGAACATCTCTGCCAATGGAAGGATTTCATCGGTTCTTTCACGAAGGGCAGGGAGGTGGAGCTCGAATGTATTGATTCTATAGTACAGGTCCTGACGGAACTCGCCGTTTGCAACCATCTGCTTAAGGTCCTTGTTTGTAGCACAGATGAGCCTGATGTCCACCGGTATGGACTTGTCGTCGCCGACTCTTGTGATGCATCTGTTCTGAAGGGCGCGCAGCAGCTTTGCCTGCAGATGCAGAGGGATGTTGCCTATCTCATCAAGGAAGAGTGTACCGCCGTTTGCCTGCTCGAACTTACCTACATGGTCGTTATGTGCATCTGTAAATGCGCCTTTCACATGGCCGAAGAGTTCGCTCTCGAAAAGTGTCTCCGTGATTGCTCCTGCATCGACACACACCATCGGTCTGAGAGATCTGTCCGACATCCTGTGGATCTCACCTGCCAGCACATCCTTTCCCGTACCGTTCTCACCGGTAATCAGCACGGTGGCGTCGGTAGCGGCGATCTTCTCGACAGTTTGTCTTATACTGCTCATCGCCGGACCTTTGCCCCAATACATCTTCATTGATGAAGGAGCGGGCGCTGTCTTTTCTTTCTTGCCGGTCCTATCGTATGCAGCCTTCAAGGTCTCCACCAGCTTGTCATTATCCCAAGGCTTGACGATGAAGTCGAATGCTCCTCGCTTCATGCCCTCTACCGCCAGCTGGATGTCAGCGTATGCGGTAAATAGCACAACTTCAGTCTCAGGAGTGCGCTTCTTGATCTCCGAAAGCCAATATAAGCCCTCGTTTCCGGTATTGATATCAGTGTGGAAATTCATGTCCAGCAGCACGACATCCGGACGGAAGTCGGCCAGCTTGGTCACCAGTTCCTTCGGAGACGGAATCAGTTCCACCTGCGAGAAATGCAGCGGCAGCAGCACCTTCAGTGCCGCCCTGATGCCGCTGTTGTCATCCACAACCAGTATTTTTGCCTTGCTCTTTGCCATGTGTTATTAAAATCAAGGAGATGACCTTATTAGTCATCCCCACGAAAGAATGTATGTCTATATTCTATTTAAGCTGGTATGCTCTGCTCATAAAGGTATTCAGGAGCGAAACCTATTTCATTGTTCCAGTCAACGGAAAACGCATCAAGTTTAAAGTTCTTGAAATATTCTATATCCTGAAGTTTTGTGCAGATACCCTTATCGTATAGCCTTGTGAAGTCAAATAATTTGACCTCACCAGTGTTAAAAGTAAGTTCGAGGATATAGCCCGATACATACTTTGCCGAAGTAATATAAATCAGTTCCATATCTGGTTACTTTAAAGGTTCAATTTTAAGGAAACTTTCACAGT
>JBGVNX010000027.1:0-83209 GCA_045126075.1 Candidatus Cryptobacteroides sp. | reverse complement strand
TAAGGAACTCGATGTGTCGAATTACCTTATTCCCGACTGATGCTGCAGCATGCTCTAAACTATAGACATTAAGACTATATCAAAAAAGTTATGAAATCTCTTGGAAAAGTCTTAGAATACCCTTTTCGGGAGCCAATGTCTTTGGAGAGGCCGAGCCTCTGTTTTATAATATCTTAGAACTTGAAGCTATCCTTCAAAGCTGTAGTCTTGTTGAATACAAAGTCGTCTGGTGTCGAGTCCGGATCCTTGAAGAAGTATCCAACACGCTCGAACTGAACCGCGATACCTGAGTTATCCTCGAGGAGAGCCGGCTCCGCATATCCCTTTGCCACAACAAGTGACTCTGGGTTGAGATAGCTCTTGTAGTCCTGTCCCTCAGGGATCTGACCCATCTGAGCCTCAGTGAAAAGCTTATCATAGAGTCTGAGTTCAAGTTCCTTTGCATGCTCTGTAGACACCCAGTGGATTGTACCTTTTACAGATCTCCACTCGCCTGCTCCAGGCTTAGATGTAGGATCGTATGTACACTTGATCTCAACGATGTTGCCCTCAGCATCCTTTACAACTTCCTGACACTTTACAATGTAGGTGTACTTGAGACGTACCTCTCCGTCTGGCTTGAGACGGAAGTACTTCTTAGGTGGTTCCTCCATGAAGTCGTTTCTCTCGATGTATACCTCACCGGTGAACGGAACCTTACGTGATGGACCTTCAGGATCAGCTGGGTTGAGAGGTGCATCGAACCACTCCACCTTGCCTGGCTCCCAGTTTGTTATTGTAAGCTTAACTGGGTCCTGAACGACCATGTAGCGGTTTGAGCGTTCATTGAGGTCCTGGCGTACGCACCACTCCATGAGCTGGAGATCGATCAGCTGTTCACGCTTTGCAACACCCACCTTCTCAGCGAACATGCGGATTGACTCTGGTGTATAACCACGACGGCGGATACCGCAGATGGTAGGCATACGAGGGTCATCCCAACCGCTTACAAAGTTGTTCTTCACGAGCTCGAGGAGCTTGCGCTTAGACATCACTGTGTATGTGAGGTTGAGTCTTGCAAACTCATACTGATGTGATGGGAAGATGCCGAGTTTCTCGATGAACCAGTCGTAGAGCGGACGGTGGACGTCAAACTCGAGTGTACAGATCGAGTGTGTGATGTTCTCGATACTGTCTGACTGTCCGTGAGCATAGTCATACATCGGATAGATGCACCACTTGTCTCCTGTACGGTGGTGATGTGCATGGATGATACGGTAAAGGAGAGGGTCACGGAAGAGCATGTTAGGATGCGCCATGTCAATCTTTGCACGAAGCACCTTCTCTCCCTCTGCATAAACTCCATCTCTCATTTCGCGGAAAAGCTTGAGGTTCTCCTCAACGCTACGGTTACGATAAGGGCTTTCTGTACCTGGCACCTGAACAGAACCACGACCTGCACGGATCTCCTCCTGAGTCTGGTCATCCACATATGCAAGACCCTTCTTGATGAGTTCCTCAGCCCACTCATAGAGCTGATCGAAGTAGTCCGAAGCATATCGCTCGTTCTCCCACTCGAAGCCGAGCCACTTGATATCCTCCTTTATGGAGTCTACATACTCGGTGTCCTCCTTTACTGGGTTTGTATCGTCGAAGCGGAGATTTGTCTTTCCGCCATATTTCTTGGCAAGTCCGAAGTTGATGCAGATACTCTTCGCATGTCCGATGTGAAGGTAGCCGTTTGGCTCAGGCGGGAAACGGGTCATGATGGATTCGTGCTTTCCGCTGGCAAGATCTGCCTCAATGATTTCTTCCAAAAAGTTGAGATTTCTTGTCTCAACAACTTCCTTGTTTACCTCTTCCATATCTTTGGTAGTTTCTTATTTGCAAATAATCGGGCAAATATACTGAATTTTTGACGATTATCAGTATGTTTACCCGAATTTATGTCAGTCATCAATGATGAATCCCGGATACTTCTCTAAAAAGACCTTCACGTCTTCCATCATGTATTCATACATATTCTTCCTTGACATGCCGAAATATGAAGGATGAAACGAGTTGATGACAAGCTTGTTTGCCGACGGCGAGTAATGCGCCCAATTTCCTTTATCTGTGATCTGCTGCAGATCAGGCAGATACTCCTTTTTAATGAAATTCTTAAAAACATGATCTCCGCAGCAGCAAAGTATAATGTCGGGATCATACATCCTGATCTGTCTGAGAATCAGATCCCCATACTTGACAATATGGTCATTCAATTCCCGAGACTTACATCTGCTGCCACCTACGGCTTTCTTGCAGTTGATGCGTGCAATAGGAAGAGTTTCATAATATTCCCTCAGCTGATCTTCCGAATACGGAAGCGCGTCACCGACAGGCATCAATATTTCATTACCCTTACAGGCATTGAGCAGAGCATACGACCAGAGGGTCAGATTAGGATAAAAATAATTATGCAGCACGGGCAGTTCCGATCCTTTTTTACGTCCGGTTTCTATCCTGACATCCCAAGGCTCGTCATCATACAGATCCTTTGTCAGGACCAGCAGTCGTTTAGGGGCAGTATCCCATAACTCGTCTTCGTTGCCCTGTTCCCTATCCCAGCAGCCAGTCTCGTTATTATATATGATCCTACCACGGAACAAAAGACCATCTTCCGCAAACAGGTCTTCACTGACGCCGTTCGCGACGAAGCGTTCCTTCCATTCCTTGAAGAGCGCTTGTTCTCTATCGTAATATCTTGTCATCCGAACACTTTTTATATTACAAATTTATCACTTTTTCCAAATAGACAAGTTATTCGATTCCGTCAAGATCGACTTGACTTTTAAGGTTTGAAAATATGAACTCCTGTCTTTCTCTGGTGTTGCTTCCCATATAGAACTCCAGAATCATCTCTATGGATTCACCGTCTTCCAAGGTAACTCTCTCAAGCTTCATGTCCGGTCCGATGAAGTCCTTGAATTCTTTGACATCCACTTCTCCCAAGCCCTTGAATCGGGTGATCTCAGCACCACGGCCTAATTCCCTGATGGCTTCCTCCTTTTCACGTTCGCTGTAACAGTAGCGGCTTTCCTTCTTAGTACGCACTCTGAAAAGAGGCGTCTCGAGAATGTAGACATAACCCTGCGACACCAGATCAGGGTAAAACTTCATGAAGAAGGTCATCAGAAGCATCCTGATATGCATTCCGTCGTTGTCCGCATCCGATGCAATGACAATTTTTGCATACCTGAGCCCCTTGATCCCCTGTTCGACACCAAGGGCCGCCACAAGATTATTGAATTCGCGGTTTTCAGCAACCTTCTTCGCGCTTTCCTTATAGCAGTTTATGGACTTTCCACGGATGCTGAACGCCGCCTGGAAACGCGCGTCACGGGCCTTGTTTACTGTTCCCGAAGCGGAATTTCCCTCTGTTATGAACAAGGTCGTCATATCCAGGAATGCTTCATTTGCATGAGTCCTCCTGTCACAGAAATGATGCTGGCAGTCGTTGAGATTCTCATTATAGATCCTGCTTCTCCTGATGCTGTCCCCCTTAGATGAACGCACTGCGGCAATCTGCTCCCTTTCAGACTGCGAAGACTTGATCTTCGCCTCTATCGCATCGGCAACATCTTTGTGCTTGAGCAGATAGTTGGGAAGCTGAATAGAGAGAAAATCATTCATGAAACTCTTGATGGTGGGGCCTTGCTTCCCTCCCTTTTCCCACATGTAAGTAGACCCAAGCTTATTCTTAGTCTGACCATTGAAATGAGGCTCCTGAATCTGGATGCTGATTGCCCCTGAAATGCCATGACGGCAGTCTTCCGGCGCGTAATTCTTCTTATAGAATTCTTTAAGGACTCGCGCCACCGACTCCCTGAATGCAGCCAGATGGGTACCGCCTTCACGCGTGAACTGGCCGTTGACAAAGGTGTACATTTCTTCACCATACCTGTTCGTATGAGTGAAAAGAATTTCTATATCGTCACCTTGCAATCGTACCGGCTCATACAGAACCTGACCGGCGAATTTCTCATTCAGGAGATCCGCAAGACCGTTTTCCGATTCGTAAAGCTCCCCATTGAATCTTATCCGCAGCCCCTTCTTAATGTAAGTATAATGCCTTATCATCTGGATGACGATATCCATCCTGAACGAGAATCCTTCGAATATCTCCTTATCGGGCAGAAAAGTTACGAAAGTACCATCCTTCTCCTGGGTCACTCCCTTTTCCGTATTCAAAAGATCCCCCTTCGAGAATTCCGCCGACACATATTCTCCATTTCTATATGACACCACCTTGAATGATACCGAAAGAGCATTCACCGCCTTTGTACCGACACCATTCATTCCGATGGACTTCTTGAATACGCTGTCGTCAAATCGGCCACCGGTATTTGGAACGCCCACTGCCTTTACTACCGACCCAAGAGGGATGCCGCGTCCATAATCTCTGACACTTACCGTTTCATTTTCTATGTTCACGACGATCTCCTTTCCATAACCCATCGTAAACTCATCGACCGAATTGTCGATTATCTCCTTCAACAGGACATATATTCCGTCATCGGGATCCGCACCGTCACCAAGCCTGCCGATATACATGCCCGAACGAGTCCTGATATGCTGGTTCCAGGCCAGGGTCCTGATACTGTCCTCATCATAATTGCACTGCATGTCTCCTTTCATTTTTAATGCAAAGTTGTGCTGCCTGGCTGCAATAATATGTCAGTTACTGTTTTTTGATGAAATTTTTGACATAATCCATCTTACTGCCTAAATTTGGCAGTAGATTAGTTTATCTTCGCATTCATAAAATTGGAAGTCATGGCTAAGAACTATTTCAACAGGTATGTCTGGCTTATCGGACTGATTCAGAGATACGGGTACATAACATTGGAGGAAATCAACAGGAACTGGGAACGATGCAGTCTCAATCAGACAGGTGAGCCTCTGCCGGAAAGGACTTTCTTCCACCATAAAGACGCGATAAAGGATATCTTCAAGATAGAGATCAGGTGTGACAGGACGCTGGGATACTATATCGCGAACAGCGACGATATCGCCAGCGACGGGATACGCCAATGGATGCTCCAGGCTCTGTCATTAAGCAGTCTTATCAACGAGAGCGGCTCTATCCGGGACAGGATACTTTATGAAGATACACCGTCCAGCCAGAAATGGCTCTCTGATATAATCGGAGCCATGAAGAGCAGCAGGATGCTGGATATCACTTATCAAGGTTTCACGTCAGCGAATGCCTGGTCATTCGAAATCAGCCCATTATGCATCAAGCTGTTCAGGCAGAGATGGTACATGCTTGCATGCAGCGACGCCTATCCGGATCCGCGAATCTACGCATTGGACAGAATCCTTGAACTTGAACAGACAGACAAATCTTTCGTACTGCCGGATGGATTTGATGCGGAAGTCACCTTCAGCAGACTGTTCGGGGTCATTACATCTTCAGATCCGGTAGAAGACATCACCATCAAGGTACGCGAAGACCAGACATGTTACTACAGGACCCTGCCCCTGCATCACACACAGGAGGAAGGAACATCACATGAAGGCTGGACAGAATTTCATTACAGACTCATACCTACATACGACTTTGTCAGAGAACTATTGTCCAAAGGAGACAGCATAGAGGTGATGAGTCCGAAATGGCTTAGAAAAGAGATCGCAGACGAGCTCAGAAGAGCCGCTATTTACTATTCTGAAGAACCTCTAAATTCACTATAAGCGGAAGAGATCAAACATGTTATCATTTCTGCGACCTGTTCAGGGTGGTCTATGAGAAGCTGACCGTGGTTCAGGCCTTTGAAGATTTCTATATGGGCCTCCGGACAAAGTGCCTTGAGATGCTTGGCCTGGGGCTTTGCCACGAAGGCCTCAAGAGTGCCGTACCAGTAATGGATATCGGCTCCGGTAATAGATTCCAATTTATTGGTATACACCGACTTGTATCCATCAAGCACAGCCTTGCTTCCTCCGAACGGATAGACCTTTCTGCACTCATCAAGAAGCACATCGAAATAATGCGAGCGGAATACCCATCTCCAGAATCCTGTCCAATGGTAGCATGTCCAGACATTGGCACACTGAAGATAGCGGAGCGGACCGACCAGCCAGCGCGGAAGCGGCAGAAGCGGAGCGGCGTCCATGACTGCATGGTCTATGACCACTTCATTTCTTTCAAGAACACGAGACAGGATCTTACCACCCAGAGAGAGTCCATAGGCAACATCAAGATGGCCGTCATGATGTTCTTTGACATATTCAACAATCTGGCTCGCCTGATCGTCTACTGATGTGAAGTCAGTATGACAGTCCAGTGTAAAGCCGTCTACTTCTACGGCGATGATATGGAATCTGTCTTCAAGCAGGCCGATCAGAGGCAAGAATATCTCATACGAGACGCCCAGACCCGGAATCAGCATGAGCGTCGGAGCTACCTTATTTCCTAATGTCCTGAAATTCATACTCTCATGATATATAGTCCGCAATTTAGATATTAAATATGAACTTTGCAAAGTAGACAGCGGAGGGGGACCCTTTTGAGATAAATGTCACGATACTAGTAATTCTTAGACTTACTCCACTCAACTAATTAATTATCAATTACATAAACCAATAAGGGTCGGAAAATTTTCCGACCCTTGATCAGTTAAGACACTGTCCATCAAGCACTTGGCTTATATCATCAAGAAGCATATATACTAGTTATCTTTGGGTAAAACGAAAGCAAAAGTGACTTGGAAGCCACGGGAACCGTCAGTGTTGAAATATTCTTCTAGAGCTATACGGTAAATTTGTTTGATTTCAAAACCGGCACGAAGGGCGAATGATGCTATCGGTCTGCCATCATGCCTATAGATGCCATGAGCATATTCTATAGAGTCATTGGCCTCGAAACCTTCGAGAATCTTTGAATATCCCTTTCCTCCACCGACCCCGAATCCGAGATATGGCGAGAAGGCTTTATCTGCAAAAAAATTATAATCTGCAAATGCGAGGACATTCCAAAAGTCATAAGTAACTATGGTTCCGACAGGTGTCGCCGAACCTGCTTCTACTGGTTCCATTGAAAAAGGTAGTGACCATCCCCCGTTGAATCCTACCGACACAGGACACTTACGCAGATTATATCGGAATTCTGCACCGAGCATGATGTGTGCAAGATGTAAAATCCACCTCAAAGGCACGAGATGATCTGACATGATCCTTCCGTGTGGTGTCAGTCTGCGCAGCCGCCATGAGCGGAAACAGCAGACATAAAAAAGCTATAGTCAGTTTCTTCATCGGTCAAGAGTTTGAGTTAATCGCGTTTTAGATGCAGCAATATAGGAAGTTATTGCATAAAACTTTGCATCACGGCACCAAAGAATTCTGCAAAAACACTATATTTGCCGCTCGATTTTCAGAGAGTGGGACATATAAGGAAATATTCGGCGGCGGTTCTGCTGTTGATTTTCAGCTGTTACTATTGCGGTATCAGCATGTTCTCACATACCCATATCAGCAATGGGTCGTCCATAGTCCACTCTCACCTTGGAGGCTCAAGCGAGCACAGCCACAGCGATGAGCAGATCGCCATCATTGACATCCTGTCCAACTTTCAGTCGGAGGGAGCTGTTTGCTATCATGGACTTGAGACTCCTTCTATACAGTTATCTGAATCATCCACCGAATATGAAGCGCCGCTATATCTGAGCCAGGCGTTGTCGGTGCTGACGCTTCGCGGACCGCCGCAGGCGTAGAGTGAAAGATTGCCACGGCTTCTGCGAAGCCTCGCAATGACGTGTATACGGCAGTCGGCAAGACACTACAGGCATGACAGTCGGCAGGTCGAGGTGACGGGGTTCCTAGTCCGGTGCCCCAATTGAACGGTGCCGAATATTCGGTGGCCGAAACTCTATAAATCCAGATAACTTCAAACCAATAAAGATGAAAAGATTATTTTCAGCTTTGGTGGCGGCATTGTGCATGATGCTGCCGACCAAGGCGCAGGATACGGATGCACATATCCATGGACACGTAATTGACAAGAACACAGGCGAACACCTTCCTTATATAGTAGTCATACTCAAGGGAACGACCATAGGCGTATCTACCGAGAGCACAGGACATTACATGATAAGGAACATCCCGGAAGGCACATTCACGGTCGAGGCAGCAGCTGTTGGATATAAGACCCAGTCCAGAGAAATCAACGTTAAGAAAGGACATTCATATGAGGTCAACTTTACCCTTGAAGAAGACCTTGTACAAATCGACGGAGTCATCGTTTCGGCAACCCGAAGTGAGACCACAAGGAGGATGTCCCCTACCCTTGTGAATATTGTCGGAATGGATGTTTACAATAAGGCAAATGCGACGACTGTGGCACAGGGACTTTCATTCCAGCCAGGAGTCAGAGTCGAGAACAACTGCCAGAACTGCGGTTTCCAGCAGGTCAGGATCAATGGTCTTGACGGCCAGTACACCCAGATCCTCATAGACTCCAGACCCATTTTCAGTGCGCTCGCAGGTGTATACGGCATCGAGCAGCTGCCGGCAAACATGGTCGACAGAGTGGAAGTGATGCGAGGCGGCGGATCGGCACTCTTCGGATCGTCAGCTATTGCCGGAACCATAAACATCATCACTAAGGAACCCGTGCGCAACGCAGCCGCCATATCTCATACGACAACCGCAATCGGAGGATCGGGAGCCTTCCACAACACAACTGACATCAACGCCTCTATCGTATCCGAAGACAACAAGCTGGGCCTCGCGATATTCGGCCAGAATACGGCCAAGGACGCCTGGGATGCAAATGGTGACGGCTTCACAGAGCTATCTACCATCTCAGGACAGACACTCGGATTCAGAGGTTATGTCAAGACCGGACTTTACTCCAAGATCACCGCTGAATACCACCACCTGCAGGAGTTCAGAAGAGGCGGAGACAACCTGGACCTGCCGCCACACGAGGCTATGATCGCCGAACAGACTGACCACGGAATCAATACAGGAGGCCTCAAGTTCGACTGGTTCTCCAAAGATCAGAAACATAGAATGAATGCGTTTGCGTCTATCCAGCACATCAACCGAGACAGCTATTATGGAGCAGGAATGGACCCGAATGCATACGGCAAGACCAACGATTTGACATGGGTCGGAGGTGCACAGTATATATATAAGGCCGACAACTGCCTGTTCATGCCTGCCGACCTGACTGTCGGACTGGAATACAATGAGGACTACCTCAGAGACAACATGTCCGGATATGGAAGAGTCACCGAGCAGACTGTCAGAATCATGAGTGCATATGTCCAGAACGAATGGAAGAACAGCCGTTGGGGCATCCTGGTCGGATGTCGTCTTGACAAGCATAACCTTATAGACGGACTCATCTTCAGTCCTCGTGCGAACCTGCGATATAATCCTACAGAAAACATCAATCTCCGTGCAAGCTACTCATATGGATTCCGTGCACCTCAGGCCTTTGACGAGGACCTGCATATCGACAATGTGGGCGGAACGGTTTCGATGATCAGGCTTGCTGACGACCTGAGGGTAGAAAAGTCGCAGAGCATCAGCGTCTCAGCAGACATGTACCACAGCTGGGGCAACTGGCAGGGAAACGTGCTGGTTGAAGGATTCTTCACTGACCTCGACGATGTGTTCGCATTAAGGGAAGTGGGCTTCGAGGACGGAATCCTCATCAAGGAGAGGCATAACGAGTCCGGAGCAAGGGTGTTCGGAGCCAACCTGGAAGGCAAGTTCGCTTATAAGGATGTCTTTCAGGTGCAGCTCGGCGTGACCGCACAGAGTTCGAAGTACAAGGAAGCACGCTCTTGGGGCGAGGGCGTAGAGGCAACCAGAAACATGTTCAGGACACCGGATCTTCATGGCTACCTCACTGCTTCATACAACCCTTTGAAAGCGCTTACTATTGCTGTGACAGGAACTTACACAGGAAGCATGTATGTTGAGCACCATGCCGGAATGATCGCGCAGAACGTGACGGTCAAGACTCCAGATTTCCTCGACATGGGCTTCAAGGCCTCATATGACCTCAAGGTATACAGAAGCTTCTCGATGCAGCTCAATGCGGGAGTGCAGAACATCTTCAATTCGTTCCAGAAGGACTTCGACAGCGGAGCAGACCGCGACTCAGGCTACATGTACGGCCCTACCCTTCCCCGCACATTCTTCTTCGGAGTGAAACTGTCGTACTAATTTTGTATCTTTGAACGATATGATAAGAAAAGCGACATATGATGACATACCGGAGCTGATGCAAATATTCCGGAATGCCCGGACAATCATGCGCGCGAGCGGCAACATGAATCAATGGAATGACGGTTACCCTTCTGAGGAGATCGTCAGGAAGGACATTGACGAGGGTGTGAGTTATGTGCTGTGCGAACCGAACAAGTGTGTCGGACGAGATTTCGGCACGAAAGGCAAGGAAAGGATCATAGCGACGATGGCCTTCATTCCGGGACCGGACCCTACATACGCTAGGATATATGACGGCGAATGGCTGGACGAATCGCCGTATCACGTGATCCATCGTATCGCTGCGGCAGAGCCTGGCCACAATGCGGCATGCAGGCTGCTGGCGTGGGCCTATACCCAGACCGGCAACATCCGTATAGATACACACAAAGACAATGTAATCATGCAGCATATCCTTGACAAACAAGGATTTACACATTGCGGAATGATTTACCTTGCAAACGGGGATCCGCGTGAGGCATATCAGATGAACATAAAAGTCAATAAATACCAAGCACTTTACAATCTCGCCCAGTGCTACTTCAAGGGTGAGGATGACCTGATAGCCAACATGGCGAACCTCAGTGCCATGATACATCAGGAGTTCAAGTTCTGGTGGACGGGATTCTACAGGGTTGTTGGCGACCATCTGATACTCGGACCGTTTCAGGGACCGACCGCATGCACTAAAATAGCATACGGCAAAGGCGTATGCGGAAGTGCATGGAAGCGCGGCGAGACGATCATCGTGCCGGACGTGGAGGAGTTCCCCGGACACATCGCGTGCAGCAGCGAATCGCGAAGCGAGATCGTGGTGCCCGTATGGTGCGACGGCCGGATAGTCGCCGTCCTGGACATCGACAGCGAAAAGCTAGGTACCTTCACTGAAACCGACCGCTACTGGCTTGAAAAAATCGTCAACTGCATATGACAGGTGGCACACAACCCATTGACCCTCAAACATATACCCACCTCTCCGTGCCGCCAAAAGGGAGCACGGAGGATATAGGAAAGTAATGGTAATCAACTAGTTATGCGACACCACAAAACAATAATAGAGCGACATGCGTCGCTCTATTATTGTTTATGCCAGCAATGCTAGTTGATTGCTACCGGAGTTGAAAGGTTGCTTGTATTGAGAGCATAGTTACCTCCATTTACAAGACCGTGAAGTTCGTTGCCGGACATATCTCGTACATACCAGAGGTTGTCCTCGCCCTTGAACTGGTCAGTTCCGTTGAGCTTGTAGTAGAAGTCGAGACCTTCCGATGTAGGATCAACATTGATCATGTTCTGACGGATCTGGTTCTCTGTTCTTGCAACGCTCCAGAGTCTGACCTCACTCATCGATCCATAGAAAGGACGCTCACCCCACATGAAGCCTGCCACCTTTCCTATAAAGAATCCACCTGCGGACTCACCCAGAGAAGCGAACTCAGGAGTGTCCCAAGTTGACTCAGCTGCCTTCACACCATTGATATATAGAGCAGTAAGTCCTGATGGCTGATCATAAGTGAATGCAACATGATACCATGTGTCGGTCACAAATGCATTAGTTGAATGATACTGCTTTGTTCCAGCAATCTGGAGCCAGTCATTATGACCGTCAGGAAGAGCTGTATCACCGATTCGAAGGATAAGGACACCCTCAGTTCCCATAATCGTGTTGTTGCTTCCCATGTAGCTCATGTTGATGAGGGCCTCATAAGTCACCGACTTGTATACCCTGCCTGCAGGGATAGGCACCTTGATGTAGCTGCTTGAGAAGTTTGTCACTGTTGTAATGCGAACCGGCTTTGTGATGACAAGATACATCACGTCGATTCCTTCAATGACAGGAAGTGTAGACGAAGTGATCTTGATAGGAAGGACATAGAACTTACCTTCTTCGATTCCTGACAGATCATTCACTGTCACCTGTACCTTTGTCGAATATACCTGACCGGCAAAGATATAGGAAAGATTCTTGCTTAAAGATGCCTTTGACAGGTCAAGAGCCTCATAGGCGGTACCATTCTTGGCATTATAGGCATCAACCATGAATGCGTCACCGAATTCGTAAGTCACGGTCACCGGCTTATCAACCTTATTGGAAACCCTTGCCTGAAGATCATATGTCAAAGAGGTCTGATCATCAACCTCCATTCTAAGCTCAGACTCTTCAAAGAAGACCTTTGGCTCCAGAAGTTCCTCTTCTGTGGGGTTACATCCACAGAGGAGGGCTGCTGCAGCGAGCACGAGCACAAATTTATTATATCTCATATCCATAAGTTCTAGTTCTGCTGTGAATTCTGTTGTTCCTTCCACTGATTAAACACCTGCTGATTGATCTGGATGGCCTTCCTCATCCACTTGTAGTCAGGAGCATTATCGTAATCATTGTCAAAACGATATGCACCTACACCACCCTTGTATCCTGTCTGAGGCATCAGGGCAGCCTGCTCAAGAAGGTGTCCTCCAGAAGTCGCGTATGACTCAAAATTCTCGGTAATGATGACCTTCTCGGTCCTGTTACCTGGAACGTTGAAACTTGGTCTTGACTGTCCGTATGTCTGACGGATCCAATAGTCTACATACTCATCAAGTTCTGCAGGAAGTGACGAAATCTCACCGTCCACGCAGAGGAGCTTATGTCCCTTGCCCTCCGGATCACTCTTAGGTCCGATGTACTTACCCATTTCCTTGATAAGGAAGACAATGTCGATTGTTCCGTCTGCATCGTTGAATCCAGCACCCGGCTCCCAGTCGATATCAAAACCGTCCCACTCGCTCACGTAAAGAGTGTCGCACAGAGCCTTGGCATAATTGGCAAGAGCAGCATGCAGGTTCTCCTTATCATTAAGGTTATGCGAGGTGAATCCCCAGAAATCCCAACGTGCAAGTTTCTTTGCCTCAGCAAGTTTGCTGTCGCTCCATCCTTCCTCCTCGGCCTGCTTCTCGATAGGGAGATAAATCGATGCCGGAGTTCTTCCCTTTCCGATATGGGACATAAGGCTCACTTCGAGAAGCTTTGTACCTTTAACCTTCTGCACGAACTCCTTGTCGCGCTTCTGAGCCTCAGTGATCTCATATCTTCCTGGAGTTCCGCTCCACATAGACACGATGTCCATGCTGTCAGGCATTGAAGAAAGATATCCCTTTCTCATGACACCTGACGGAGCCCAGTTTGAGTACCAGCCGAAGGCTACGGGACGACCATAGTTGCGTGCGGTCTCCTTCCAGGCCCTCAATTCCTTGTAATATTCCTCACTATTCTCATTATCCATGGTATTGTAGCCACCGATATGATCGATCTCGATATTTTCAACCTCCACACAAGAGGACATCGAGAAGATGAGGGCAAATGCGTATACTATATATTTGACTTTCATATTCTCAATTATTTACAATCCCACCATAGACGAGTTGAAGACTTATCCTCACCACCAAGAAGCTGGAGAGCCGAGTTGTAAAGTTCCATTCCGTCTGCCGACTGTGTGAAACTGATCGGATAAATCATTCTGCGTACACCCTTGGATGCATCGGTAACACCCTGGCTCTGTCCTCTGTTCACATCAACGACGTGCAGTACTGGATAGCCTGTTCTTCTCCACTCGGTCCATGCCTCATGTCCGTTAGGATAAAGGGCAATCCACTTCTGGATCATGATCTTCTCAAGTCTCTGCTCGTCAGATCCTGTATACTGGGCTGTTGTGCTGCAAGGTGCTGAATAAGTACATGCATATGAGCCGCTTACCGAATATCCTGTTGGCGCAAGTCGTGAGGACATATATGAATCTACGGATGCTGTGATACCGTTTTCCTGGAACGACATCTCGATACCCTGCTTGTAGAGTTCTGAATCTACTCCGAACGAACTGCCCCACGCGAGTGCGGCCTCAGCCCTGAGGAAGTAGACCTCAGACGCCCTCATCCAGTATGTTGGAGTACTGCTTGCGATATTTGGCTTTGAGAAACCCTTATAGACATCATTCTGTCCATATGTGTGTCCCTGAGGCACAGCCTGATACTGCTTGCCATCAAAAGCCTCGACTCCATATCTGCAATCGTCAGCAACCGGCTTGAAATAAGCGCTCAGACGAGGGTCCTTGTAACCCATGAGGTATGAATAGATCGATGCTCCCATACGTGTCTCATTATACTGTTCAGAAAGCCACTCGATATTGTTGCGGAAGACCATGCCTGCTCCTGTGCTCATCTGTGCCGCATCATCCTTAGCTGTCATGACTCCGATAGAATGGGTTACAGCCTTGAGGGCATATTCTTTTGCAAGAGCATTGTCTGCAAATCGTACGCGGACTGCAAGTCTGAGCATCAGGGAATTGGCATATTTTACCCACTTCGATGCGTCACCTGCATATACGGCATCGTACGCGCTCATCACTGAAATGCCATTTTCAGCCTTTGCTGTCAGAACAGACACAGCCTCTTCAAGCTCCTGAAGCATCGCCTGATAGATAGCCTGTTCAGAATCAAATGGAATATTGAGCATTGCCTTGTCAGCCTGAAGGTATGGCATCGGACCAAATGACTCAAGAGTCTTGTGCCATGCAGAAATCTTCAGGATCTGCGCAAGCGCGAAGACCTCAGGTGTATTATTGGCCTCTGCATTTGCCTTGAGCTTCTTCCACGAATCAAGAAGATCTGTGTATGAGCTTGAATAAGTGCTTGAAATCCAAGAATCCACAAGATAATATGAAGTATTGTTGTTACCGCCGTTCCATGAGTTGTTCTGGCCGAAGTATCCGGCCCAGGTATCAGCTGAAAGGTGGTATGCAATCTGGTACTGATTGATGATATCTGTATCATCAGCCTGAGTTCCGACTGGAATGACCGCTCTCTGCATTGCCGTGATAAGTCCTCCTGTCGCGATACCATCCATCATTCCCTCCTCCTCGGTCATCTCAAACGGATTGGTATTGATCTCTTCGTAATTGCAGCCAGTAATGCCAAGCATCACTGCAGCTGCCATCAATATATATAGGTGTTTCATACTTTTAGAATTTGAACTTGACTGCGAAGCCGAATCCCCTTACACTAGGCTGCATGAAATAATCGTTACCCTGTCCGTATGTTCCGGTCGATGGAGTAAGTTCAGGGTCGAACGGAGCCTTGCAATAAATCATGAGAGGGTTGTTTGCGATAAGGGACAACGTCACATCCTTGAGGACATCATTGAACCACTTGTTCGGCATTGTATAGCTGAGTGTTACCTCTTGTATACGGATGTTGGTAGCATCATATACATAATATCCAGATGTCTCATATCCACCTGTTCCTATCAGCTGATAGTATGTCTTGGCATCTGTCCTGCCTTGATTCTTCAGCATGACGCCACCGTTATCACGAGCCTCTGCAGATCGCTTTGACACTCCGAAGCGGTCCAGGAGAGCCTCAGTAGATGATGTCACGACACCACCGAATCTTCCTGTGAGGAGGAATCCGAGGGATACGCCCTTATATGAGAGGCTGTTGTTCCAACCGAGGTTGAAGTCTGGAGTTGTCTTGCCAAGATATACAGGCTCACCTTTCTCAAGTCCGTATGTACCGTCACTCTTCACCTCAACATAACCCTGGTGGTCCTTCTTGAGGAATGTTGTAGCATAGATGTCATGGATGCTGCCCCCCTCCTTGAGGATAACACGGCCACCATCCTTGAACACCTCCGGGATATTGATTGACTCTTCCATGAGATCAGTCTTGTAATCATTGACCATCTCCCTGATAGTGTTTACGTTACGCGAGAATGTAACGGTAGATGAGAGCGTGAATCCGGATGCGAATGACTCATCATATCCTACTGCAACCTCCCATCCCCTGTTCTCCACGTTACCAGCCTGGAGATAGATCTGCTTGTAACCGGTGTACTGAGGAAGGTTACCGAGGAAAGTCTGGTTATATGTGTTCGAATGGTAGTAAGTCAGGTCAACTCTGAAGCTGTTCCAGAGTCTCATGTTCATACCGAACTCGTATGAGCGTGTCCTCTCAGCCTTGAAGTCTGTAAAAGGATAGATTCCTGTAGGTGCCAGCGAACCTCCGACGATAGGGGTTGTAACCGTACCTGGAGTAAGACCCGAACGTGACACAGGAGCACCCACTTCAGTGTATGATCCTCTTACCTTGAGATATGAGAGGAATTCAGGACGGTCCTTGAACATTTCGCTTATTACAGCAGAAAGACCGACTGAAGGGTAGAAGAATGATTCCTCCGCAGTGTTTACCAGACGTGAGTTCCAATCATTTCTTCCTGTCATAGTGAGGAAGAGCATGTTCTTCCAGCCCAGTTCAACGCTCGCGAAGATCGCATGATTACGCACGCGGCTGTCTCCTCCTGACTCTGAAATACGTCCGTTGGATGGGTCGATGTTTGATGCTGCGAACTTGTTTGGCACTCCAAGGAGCGTTCCCTTGTAACCACGCTCGAGAGCCCAATAGTTAGAGTAGTTCCAACCGACGTTTGCTATCAGGTTGAAGTCACCGAAAGTCTTGTTGACATTAAGCATGGCGTCAGCATACTCCTGATGGTCAGTATAGTTGCTGTAGCCGAAGTGGCCCTTTGTTCCCTCAGCGAACTTCTGGTCTGAAGAAGCGTAGATCCTGCGCTCGAAGTTGATGTGGGTATTATCCATTCTATAACGTGCAGACACATTGAGCCAGTCGAGAATCTCATAAGTAAGACCCACATTGAACATGTAGCGATCCTTGTCATTCTGGGCTACATTCCTGTACGCAGTCCAATAAGGGTTCTGAGATGCATATGTCGGCTCAGATACCGGCCAGTACTGCACTGGAAGCTTACGACCGTCATCGAAATGCTCGAAAGTCTTGATAGCATTGAAGTTCTCTCCTCTCGGGAAGAGGTATGCAGCCATTACAGGATTCCAGTACTGTCCCTGCGACACCATATTCTTGTCAAACTGCTTGATATATGATGCTCCAAGATCAAGATGCATCTTGTCATTGAGGAACGACGATGTGTTCCTTACAGTGAAGTTGTATCTGTCATATGAATTATTAGGAACAATACCTGTAGAGTTTGTAGAAGAAAGGGAAACGAATGTCTGGTTCCTCTTGTTACCGGTATTGAGCGTAAGTGAGTTCACCAGATTGTGACCGGTATTGAAGAAGTCCTTCTTAGGATCATATGAAGAAGGGACAGCGAGCTTGTCGCCCCAGCTCTCATACATTTCCTTCTTGTTTCCATAGGTATTCTGGAATTCTGGAGTCATATAAGCTCTTGTAAACTCTGTTGATGACGAGAACTGAACAGAGAGCTTGCCCTCTTGACCTTTCTTCGTGGTGATGAGGATGACTCCGTTCGCTGCGCTGCTACCATAGAGCGCCGCTGCCGAAGGTCCACTGAGCACGGAGATGCTCTCGATATCCTCCGGGTTGAAGTCAGCGATACCCTCGGTACCGGCTCTTCCCTCACCCATGATGCCGCTGTCTGTACCCATGTTGGTATTGAACAACGGAATACCATCCACAACGTAAAGAGCGTTATTGTCTCCCTCAAGTGACTTGGCACCTCTGAGGACTACTCTGGCAGCTCCTCCGACTCCGGAAGCACTCTTATTGATGTTTACACCGGCTATCTTACCGTTGAGCGAGTTGATGAAGTTGGCGTTCTTGACAGTTGTAATCTCCTCGCCATCAAACTTCTGGACATTGTAGCTCAAAGCCTTCTCGGAGCGTTTGATACCGAGAGCGGTAACAACTACCTCATCAAGAAGTTCGTTGTCAGTAAGCAGGACTATGCTGAAATAGTCTTGTCCAGCTACAGAAACAATCTGGGTCTGATAACCCATGCACGATACCATGAGTGATGATTCTGCAGGAACCTCTATCTGAAAGGCTCCACTCTCATCAGTAATGGTTCCATTGGTGGTTCCTTCTACAGCCACCACAACACCCATAAGCGGCAGTCCTGATTCATCACTGACCTTTCCCGAGATGATTTTCTCATCAGGTGCAGTCTCAGCACTTACCGGCAGCTGGACTGCTGTCAGAAGCAGGACACAGCTTAACAGGTAGAACACTTTTCTGATAGTTTGCATTTTAAATGTTTTAGTTTATAAATTGTTTGGTTTATAAGTCTACAAAGGTAATCAATCTAATCATAAAATCGAATTTATTATTAATTTTGCATGTGAAAATACAGCAATTGGATTATGATAAAGTCAATGACAGGCTACGGTAAGGCCGAGGCCATCCTCGAAACAGGAAAGATCACAGTGGAAGTGCGTTCACTCAACGGCAAGACAGCAGATATCAGCCTGAAGACATCCATGCTCCCAAAGGACAAGGAAATGACTGTAAGACAGAAGATTGCAGCTGCGCTTACCCGAGGTAACATCGACTTTTTCATGACATTCGAGCCTAATGCTGCAGACAGCGCAAAGAAGATCAATATGGCGCTCGCAGTGGAATACTACCAGCAGATCACCGATCTTGCCGAGCAGATCGGCACATCAAGCCTTCAGATCAACAATCCCAATGACCTCATAGCCACTATCCTCAGAATGCCTGAAGTGATGGATGCGAAGAAGCAGGACGTGATCACAGACGATAACTGGCCAATTGTGGAGGCATGCATCGATGAAGCTCTTGCAAACATCAACGCGTTCCGTTCACAGGAAGGAGAGGTCCTCTTCAAGGATGTAACTTCAAAAGTGGAGAACATCATGGAGTACTCACGTCAGGTCGAGACCTTCGAGCAGGAGCGCGTGGAGGCCATCAGGGAAAAAATTTTGAGCAGATTCGCCGAGCTTAAGGCAGACCCGGACCAGAGTCGCCTCGAGCAGGAGATGATCTACTATATCGAGAAGCTTGACCTCAATGAGGAAAGAGTACGCCTGCGCCAGCATTGCAAGTACTTCCTCGACACTATTTCAGGAGAAGAGTGTCCGGGCAAGAAGCTCGGATTCATTGCTCAGGAAATGGGACGTGAGATCAACACTACGGGTTCTAAGGCAAATCACACTGAGATCCAGAAGATCGTGGTAAAGATGAAGGACGAACTTGAAAAGATTAAAGAGCAGAGTTTGAATATATTATAATTATCATAATAGATTACAGCAATAGAAAGTGCCAGTAGCTACCTTAGGTTCTCCCCATTACGTGGGGCCCCTCCCTTTTCGGGAGCCAATGCCTAAGGTAGCTACTGGCACTTTCTATTATTAATTAGAGTACTGGAATTATGTACTGTATTCCGAGGGAGATGCGCTGGGTGTGCGGTTTATAGCCTCCTATCGCTTCTGCTGCTTCAGTAAGTCCGAAGCCCTTATATACATAGTGGGCAAAAACCTTGAAGCCCTTATCCTCTTCAAACGGGAACCACTCCACACATCCCTGAGCATTCCACGCTGTCATGTATCGGCCTGCAGCATAGTGGGCGTTGGCCTCGTATATGCCAGCTGTTTCGTATGCTCCCTTGATGTATCCGTTCCATTTAGGATGGAAACGATAGTCAACATTGGCAATCACAGTAAAATACTGGGTATTCTGCGCTGTCACAGGGGTGTTTGACAATGTAGTTATACGATGCTGAGTATCAAGTCCTGAACGCTGATATAGAACATCGAGGTATGCAAGTACAGGTCCCTTCTCATATATATTACCGCACATCAGGTAATATATGTTCTTTCCCTTTGCTAGCTGTCCTACTGAGGCAGAATACTGCAAATTGATTGCACCGTCCGCAAACCATCCTGTCCAGTTTGCTGTTGCCAGCAATGGGAACTTGGTAGGCTCAAGCCCCACGGGAAGTCCATGGATATACATATCATCGTCTGTACCAGTCCTGTGGTTGACCACCTGGAAATACAGATGCTGGTCAGGAGTCAGATATACAGATCCCTTAAGACCTGTCTGGAAAATCTCGAAGTTATTATTGAATTCACTGAACTCCCTCACAAGCAGGCCATTCACATAGCCCTCATATCCTCCTACCGCAAGGAACTGCTTACCGGCAACAAGATCGAACTTATCACTGACATGCCACTTGAGGTTGGCATACTCGATAGATGACTGCATGTTCTCGACAGAATACGGGTTACTGTATCTGTTGAATGTCTGACGGAAATGGTATGAAAGCCTATCATGAAGTCTTCCATAGATCTCAAGTCTCACACGATTCATCTTGAAGGACATTTCATCGAAGTTTCCTGCTGAAAAATACGCGTTTGCAGATCCTGCAAACTCAAGATTGATATGTGACTTGATCTTTCTGATCTTATATCCATCGTTAATTGCTGAATCACGCTGCTCGATTATTCTCTCGACAAGTGTCGGCAATTCATCCTTTCCGATAAGAGTCTTGGGATTCTGTGCAAAAGAGCAGAAAGCAGAAAATATGGATAGAAATAGTAATAGTTTCTTCATAGTCACATCAATTTTTCACAAAGATAAGTTTTTTAGATAATTATTTTTATATGTGCCATAGATTAGCACACTATCGCTATATCTTTGCAGACATAAACTTAAAACAAACGATTATGTGGCTCGCAGTTATTATCTCAGTATGTCTTGCAGTGGAAGTTCTAAGCTACCTTTCAGGTGGTGAGGTTAATTTAAGCAAAAAGGAAGATGAAGTAAAACCTGAACAAAAGAGTTCTACAGTTTCTACATCATCAACAAGGATGGCAGCCTAAAAGCCTGGAAGTTCAAGGAAAAGCGTAGGCAGAAGGAGGAGGAACCCTACAAAGACAAGAAGCAGGATAAATTTCCATGCCCACTTCACCCACTTTTCATATGGAATCTTCGCAACAGAAAGAACAGCCATAAGCACTCCTGAACATGGTGTTATCATATTGGTGAAGCCGTCGCCGAACTGGAATGCAAGGACTGTTGCCTGACGCGATACATTGATCATGTCAGAGAACGGCGCCATGATAGGCATTGTCACTGCTGCCTTTGCAGACGCAGACGGGATGAACAGGTTTATGAATGTCTGTATTCCATACATCGAACCGAGTGCACCTACTCGTCCAGTACCCTCAAGGGCTGAGGCCATCGATTCAAGCATGGTATCAATCACCTGGCCGTTCTTCAGGATCACTATGATGCCTGCGGCAAAACCGATTATGAGGGCTGCGGAGAATATATCCTTTGCTCCTGCTATGAACTCTTTTGCTATTGTATCAGCTGAATAACCGGCAGAAAAACCGGCACATACAGCCATAGCCATGAAGAGGGCGCAGATCTCAGAGAGATACCATCCATAACCCATTGCTCCTATAACAAGAAAGACTATTGTGAACATGAGCATATTCAGAATGAACATCTTCACAGAGTTCCTCAATGAGAAGAATGATAGCAAAGCGAAAAGTCCGCTTGCTACCCAGAGCAGCCATGGCGTATGGAATGACGACTCACCTAGTTTGATGACGCAGTCAGAGGCATAAAATACAGAGAAAAGTACAAGAACTATAGTCAAGGCGCCATAGCATATCCATGCTCTCGTCTTGCTGACTGATGCCTCTGACTGGTCCGAGGGCTGGTCCGACACATCATTAATTTCCAACACTTTACGAGTCTTATTGGCATACCATAACACAAATGTTATAGCAATAAGCATCAGCACAATCCAACAGAAAACACGATATTCTATACCGGAGAACAGAGGAAGCTCCGCCATCCCCTGTGCTATACCGATCGTGAACGGGTTGAGCATAGCTCCTGCAAAGCCGACATGAGCTGCAACATACACCATGCACACTGCCACGAAATCATCATAACCGAGAGAACGTGCCAACGGTATAACCACTGCGACAAATGCAATGGTTTCCTCACTCATTCCGAATACCGCTCCGAAAAGTCCGAAGAGCAACATGACCAGAGTGATGACGATGTTGCCCACTCCGAGCTTGCGCACCAACGCATGACGCTCCAGATTCTGCACCTTGGAGATGAACTTCATGATGCCTTCGTCCACAGCCTTGGTGCTGTTGACTACCCAGAATGCACCACCGATTATGAGTACGAATGCTATGATGCCGGCCTGCTGGCTGAATCCCTCATACAGGGCCGAAAATACCTGCCAGGTCTGCGGCTCGCCTCCCGGCACAAGCCAGGTAGCTACAGCACAGACCAGCAGAACTGTAAATATGATTACGTAAGTATTTGGTACCTTTATCTTTCCCATTATATCTATATATGAACTGCACTTTGAAGCACTTCTGTCAGAGTCGGATGCGTGTGAATAATATTTTCAAACTGAGAGAGAGTAGCCCTTTGAGTAATCAGGGCACATGCTTCCTGGACAATATCTGATGCATGTGGGCCATACAGATGGCATCCCAGGATGCGCCCTGGTTCATATGCGGTCTCCTCTGTTTCCTTAGGCTCTGCAGCAACGATTACCTTGCAGAAGCCATCTGTCTCACCCATTGTCACAGCCTTTCCATTGGCACGGAAGAAGGACTTCAGACATTTTATTGGGATTCCAGCTGCCTTACAATCATCTTCAGTCATACCAACGCTTGCGGCTTCTGGTGAAGTGAAGACTGCTGCAGGCATCACTGACAGGTCAATATCATTCTCAACCCCCATGATATGGTCAAGGGCAACTATTCCCTGGAATGTTGCCGCATGCGCCAGCATCATCTTGCCGTTTATGTCACCGACAGCATAGATGTGCGGAATCTTGGTCTGCATGGTCTTATCGTCTACTACAATGCCGCGCGGAGTAAACTCTATACCAATATCAGCAAGGTTTAGGCTTCCGACATTTGCCTTTCTGCCGACTGCCATAAGGACCTTGTCAGCTTCAACGACTTCCTCTTTGCCTTTACGTGTGAAGGTGACTTTGTAAATAGATTTCTCCACTCGGTCTCCATCCTCGGTCGAAATGACAGCAGGAACTGCCTCGATAGACGTAACCTGAGCCTGGGTATTGATATCTATCCCCCTCTTGCCGAGACTCTGCTTGAGTCTCTTAGAAAGATCTGAGTCAAAGCGCGGAAGGATTTCCTTGAAGTACTCCAGGACTGTCACCTCACTGCCAAAGCTGCGGAACACAGATGCGAACTCGAGTCCGATGACTCCGCCGCCTATGACACAGAGTCTCTGAGGCACTTCCTCCAGATCAAGAATCTCACGGGAGGTGAGTATGCCTGGCAGATCTGCTCCCGGAATAGGCAGCGATGCTGAAACGGAACCGGTTGCGATGATTATGTAATCTGCAGTGTATTCAGATGTCTCGACTTCGCTCGACATGACAGCAGGAGATGTCACAACAACAGTATGGGCATCCTTAAAAGAGGCATTGCCACGGACGAGAGTTATGAGCTTATGGCCCAGAAGTCCCTCGACGCCGACACGAAGCTGCTCCACGACAGCATTCTTACGCATAGTAACCGCCTTGAAGTCAAAGCCGTATGACAATCCTGTCACACCGAAGGCCTCAGCCTCACGAAGACCATCCAACACTTCGGCATTCTTGCAGAACGCCTTTGTCGGTATACAGCCTTCGTTCAGACATGTGCCTCCGACGTGTCCTGCCTCGATCAAAACTACCTCAACTCCCCTCTTCGCAGCCAGCAGAGCGGTCTCATAACCGCCCGGACCGGCACCTATGATTATAAGTTTCATATATTTTGTCAAAATAATCCTAACAAACCTCCGTTTCACCTAACACCATGAACATCAGCAGATTATACAAATATCCTGCATGTCAAGGAAGGCAGAACACTAGCATAAACAGCTGATATTCAAAATGTTAAACGAATACAGCTATTACATATCACAGAAGCGCAGAACAGGCTGACGGGCAGCTGTGGTCTCGTCAAGACGGCGGACCGGTGTTGTATGAGGCGCAGTCTTCAATGACTCAGGATCCGAGATAGCCTCAGCTGCAATATGCCTCATGATATCGATGAAGCCGTCCAATGTTTCCTTCGACTCAGTTTCTGTCGGCTCGATCATGATCGCCTGATGGAAGAGAAGAGGGAAATAGATTGTAGGAGCATGGAAGCCGTAATCAAGCAGTCTCTTGGCGATATCCAGAGTAGTCACTCCGGTCGACTGGTCAAGCAGACCATCAAAGACAAACTCGTGCTTGCACACTGACTCGATCGGCAGCTTATAGCAATCCTTCAGCGACTCCTTGATGTAATTTGCGCCGAGAACTGCAAGAGGACCTACCATCTTCACGTTCTGCTTGCCAAGCATCAGGATATAAGTGTAGGCACGAAGAAGTACACCGAAATTACCCATGAATCCGGAGATCTGACCACATGCCTGGCCATCAGAACCCACAACAGAAAGCAGACCGTCTTCATCCTCAACGACCTTAGGCACAGGAAGATACGGCACCAGATGCGCAGCCACACCCACAGGGCCAGCTCCCGGACCACCACCTCCGTGTGGAGTCGAGAATGACTTATGTAGATTCAGATGAAGCACATCAAATCCCATATCTCCAGGACGAACCATGCCAATGAGCGGGTTCATGTTGGCACCGTCATAATAAAGAAGACCACCACATTCATGTACAAGGGCTGCAATCTCCTTGATATCCTTCTCAAAGAGTCCGAGAGTATTCGGATTGGTCATCATGATACCTGCGATAGTGTCGTCCAGAAGAGGTTTCAGGTCCTCGACATCGACAAGGCCATTTGCCTTTGACTTTACCTGTACGATCTCGAGGCCGCAGACTGCAGCTGAAGCAGGATTGGTTCCATGTGCACTGTCCGGAACGATGATGCGTGTACGCTTCTCATCTCCACGTGACATATGATACTGACGGATGATCATCAGACCTGTCAGCTCTCCATGAGCACCAGCGAACGGATTGAGAGTGAACTCAGCCATTCCTGTAATTGCAGACAGGGCATGAGCCAATTCCTTATAGACACGGAGAACGCCCTGAACGGTCTCAGATGGCTGGAGCGGGTGGATGCCTGCGAAAGCCGGCATGGCCGCTATCTCTTCGTTGATCTTAGGATTGTATTTCATCGTGCAGCTTCCGAGAGGATAGAATCCGGAATCCACACCGAAGTTCATCTGCGAAAGGTTGGTGTAATGACGCACCACGTCAAGCTCGCTCACCTGCGGAAGGGCCGGAGCCTCAGCGCGGCAAAGTCCTGCAGGCATATCTGCCAAAGTGGCGTCCCATGTGCGTGAAGGCAATGAGTATCCCTGTCTTCCTGCCTTGGAAAGATCAAAGATCAGTTTGTCGTAGTATTTCATTATTACTCCTCCTTAGACAGATTTCTCGACTCGCTACGCTCGCTCGAAATGACAGTGGACAAGTCGTTTAACATATATACAACCGCGTCAATATTCTCCTTTGACACCTTTTCTGTCACACAGAAGTTCACAAGGCCTTCCTCGACCTCGACAGCGCCGAAGACTCCGATCATCTGGAGCGCATCCTGGATCTGCTGGACAGGTACAAGTGCCTTAAGGGTAAACTCTTTGAGGAAAGGCTTGTCAAACACCTTCTCGAACAGACCTGTCTCCAGCAGTCTGTCGTACAGATAATGCGCTCCACCATAGCTGAGTTCATTGACCTGGCGAAGTCCCGAAGGCCCCATAAGGGACATATATACAGTCACGTAAAGAGCCATAAGCGACTGGTTCGAGCAGATGTTGCTGGTCGCCTTCTCCCTGCGGATATGCTGCTCACGAGCCTGAAGAGTGAGCACATATGCACGCTTGCCGTCGACATCCTTTGTCGCACCTACGATACGGCCCGGAAGCTTACGCACAAGGTCCTTCTTACATGCAAGGAAGCCCACATACGGACCGCCGTAGCAGAGCGGAATGCCGAGCGACTGCGAGTCTCCGCAAACGATGTCTGCGCCCCACTCACCTGGAGTCTTGATCACTGCAAGCGAAGAAGGGTCGGAATATACCATGAACATGCCCTTCTGCGCATGAACTGCGTCAGCAAAGCCTGTAAAATCCTCAATTATACCATATTTGTTGATTCCTGGCACGAGCACACCTGCAACGTCACCTGCAGCAATTTCTGCCAGCAGTGCACCATATGAAGTCTGGCCGTCCTGACATGGGATGAAGCCAAGCTCAACACCATTGAACTTTGCATATGTCCTGACGACATTCACGACATTAGGAAGAAGTCCCTCTGACAAAAGTACGCGTGTCTTCTTCTTTGTCGAAGCCATCGCCATCATCATAGCCTCTGCAGCGGCAGTAGCACCATCATACATCGAGGCATTAGTACAGTCCATGCCGGTAAGCTCAGTAATCATTGACTGATACTCGAAGATATAGCGGAGCGTGCCCTGAGAAACCTCAGGCTGGTATGGAGTGTATGCCGTAAGGTATTCAGAACGCGAGATGATATGAGGAATCACTGCAGGCGAATAATGGTCATATGCGCCAAGACCACAGAGACAGAACAACGAAGTATTCTGCTCGGCAAGTTCCTCGAAATACTGACGGACCTCGTGCTCGGACATTGCGTCCTGTAGGTCGTATTCTTCACGGTAGATGACGTCCTGAGGCACATCGGAGTAGAGATCCTCAAGGGACCCTACTCCGATTCTGTCCAGCATCTGGCGCACATCATCTTCCGTATGTGGGAAATAAGCGAATGCCATAATAAGTATAATTACTCGTTTGCACACATAGCCTCGTATGCAGCTGCATCCATAAGGCTCTCAAGCTCTGAAGGATCATTCATCTTTACCTTCATGATCCAGTTTGCAAACGCGTCCTCGTTAAGAAGCTCAGGAGCATCCTCGAGGGCCTCGTTGATCTCAACAACAGTACCTGTTACAGGTGTGAAGAGGTCGCTTGCTGCCTTTACACTCTCGACTGCACCGAACTCTTCGCCTGCCTCAAGCTCGTCGTCAACCTCCGGCATGTCAACATATGAGAGGTCACCCATCGCATGCTGAGCGAAATCAGTGATACCGATGATAGCTACATCACCTTCAACCTTTACCCATTCGTGTGACTCGCTGTAATAGAGTCCTTCTACTGTCTTTGCCATAATTATATTTTAATTTAAAAGGTTATTATTTCATAAATCTACAGATTTCTCGACTTCGCTCGAAATGACAGTCGGAAATTTAATTGTCATTTCTTTCGCTATCGCTCAAGCGACTTCGTCGATAGCGACCGAACGTTGTGAGTGGAGAAATCTCTATTTCTTGTAATTGGTTTCATAGAAGCGGCGCTTGGTCACGATACCAGGGAACACCTTCTTGCGGATGCGGATCTCAACCTGTGTACCAAGCTCTGTGTATGCCTTATCGACCAGAGCCACGCATACGCTGCGGTCTGTCGATATCGAGCGGTAACCTGTAGTCACGACTCCGACCTGCACGCCATCTACCTCAACTGGATAACCTGCGCGAGGGATAGCCTTGTCCTGGAGCTCGATGCCCACGCTCTTGCGGGTCAAGCCTGCCTCCTTCTGCGCCACAAGCGCATCACGACCGATGAACTCATCCTTTGTCTTCACCTTTGCAAACATTCCGAGTCCTGCCTCGAGAGGAGTGATCTCATCGCTGAGTTCATGTCCATAGAGAGGAAGGCCTGCCTCAAAACGAAGCGTATCGCGGCAGCCAAGACCACATGGAACCACACCAGCAGCAAGAAGCTTGTCCCACATATGGTTGATCGCTTCATGAGAAGCATAAATCTCGAAACCGTCTTCTCCAGTGTATCCGGTGCGGCTTACAATCACGTCTGCAGTCCTGTAATATGTATAGAATCCAAGTCCGGCAGCTTCTGCCAAGCCAAGCGTATTGACAGCATATTTCTCTGCATCAGGACCCTGGAGAGCGATCTGTCCCCATACATCAGACTGATTATCTACCTTCACATCATAACCCTCAGCCTGCTCGCACAGCCACTGATAGTCTTTTGCGATGTTTGAAGCATTCACCACAAGAAGATAATTCTGCGGCTCAGCCTCCTTATAGACAAGAAGATCGTCAACTGTAGTACCGCTCGGATAAAGCATCATACCATAAAGGATGTCGCCTGCCTTCATAGGAACGATGTCGTTCGAGAACACATGTCCCACGAACTTATCCGCATCAGGGCCGCTGACGAATATCTCTCCCATATGTGAAACATCGAACATTCCCGCACGCTGACGTACAGCATTGTGTTCATCTGTAATATTGGTATACTGGATAGGCATGATGAAGCCTCCGAACGGGCTCATCAATGCACCTAAGGCAACATGCTTGTCATACAGACAGGTCTTTAAAAGATTATCTTCCATTATAGTGTTGTTTATGGTTATACAGATTGCCACGTCGCTTCGCTTCTCGCAATGACGCCTAAATCATTTTCATCAAGATGGATCTCACCGTCAGTGAAATATCGGACAAGATAGTTTTCAAGAGCTTCCGGCGATTTCAGCGCATCATCAGGGTCAGTCATCGAAGCCACATACTCCGACAAGTTCATCACCCTCTGCCTTACAGACTCTACTCCATGCCTCTGCAGTTTCTCAGTAGGAGGCTTAATTGCTTCAGTCAGAGCCTCAAGGTCAGTCGAATATAATAATGTACCATGAACTATGCTCCTGTCAGGGAGCTGATGGAAGGCATTTCCGCTGATCTTGCGTCCTTCTACCATGATATCATTACGTCCGGACTTCTCGGCTGGAACGCCAAGAGCTCTCAATGCTTCAGAGAAAGCGGTCATGTAGCGATCAAACACTTCTGACACATCTCCACGACGTGAAACATATGAAATCATGATGTTGCCAGGATCGGAATAGACACAGCCTCCCCCGCTCTTACGCCTTACAATATCGACATCATGCTTGATGCAATATTCCAGATTCACCTCATTCTCAAGCACTTGATTACGTCCATATATCACAGTCGGCTCAACTCTCCAAACAAAAAAAGCCTCATCTTCTACCTCTCTTGCCACGAACTCTTCCATAGCAAGGTAGAAAGCGAGACTTCTGCGGACATTGTCCGGTAATATGATGTGCTTCATCAGTACTTATTAAAATCCTCCAAATTTAATAAATAAATGGAAAAATCAAAAACATATGTATGTGCGGTATCATATATGCTTTGTGGCTTCTGAACAACACCACCTGTTATGGACAAGAAAGCACTTACACTGAGAAAGATATTCAGATATCTGATGGAAAAAGGATATTATCCAGTATATGAGAAGACACATATAACATATGACATCGACGGAAACGTCGGTGTATTGGAATTTGAAGAGGATATACTCTCCATCAGGTTGTTCTTTGTTATAGATGAGGATGAGTATGACAGATTTCTTGAAGCGTCAAATTCATGCATGTTAAGGTCATTCATCGTAAAGCCTGTAGTTCTGGACGACTCAAAGACCCTGATGTTCTGTTGCGAGAGCATATGCTATTCTTACAGGGATTTCGACAGGTTCTTCCCCAAGATGATGGCACTGATCAGACAATGTATAAAGGTCCACAAAGAAGAGATGAAGCAGCTGCTGATAACTGAAGAGATAGTAAAAGCCACGCTGCCCGCCTCTGAAGATGGGTTCATCGAGGCAGGCAGCGCAAGAAAGGTATTATCATAATTATTGTTTAGGCAAAGTCTTGTTCAGGAGCACGCAGCCCAATACTGCTGAAATCACAGAACCGCATAGGACTCCCAGTTTTGCTTCATTAAGAAATGCCATGCCGGCATTTCCCATACCTGCATATGACAGGTCTGCAATGAACATCGAAACAGTAAAGCCGATACCACAGACAACGCAGACGCTTGCAAATGACTTCCAGTCCGCTCCTGCCGGCAGGCTGACGAACTTAAGTCGTACAGCGAGCCATGAGAAACTGAATACTCCCAGGAATTTACCTATTACAAGACCTGACATCACAGCCAATCCGACACCTGAGAACAGGCTGCCGACACTCATCTGAGATAGATCAATACCTGCATTCGCAAAAGCGAAAAGCGGGATTACGATGAAATTGATCGGGAAATGCAGGTTATCTTCGAGATCCTGGAGGGGGCTGATCATCTTGTCGGCCGCAGACTCAATACTCTTGAGAGTATGGATTTCCTCATTGGTAAGAACGACAGTATTGTGAAGGTCATCAACCTCGATTACCGGGAACTTGCTGATGTTGGTTCTGATTCGCTCCAGATAATATCCTGTACCCTTCTTCAAGGTAGCAGGGATACAGAATGCAACGATTACACCTGCAATAGTCGCATGGATACCAGAATTGAGCATGAAGTACCAAAGGCACAGTCCGATGATGACATAGAAGGATTTCGATCTGACTTTCAACAGGTTACCAATCATCATTGCAGCAATGCAGGCTGCTGAAAGCAGCATAAACATCATATTGATGTCTGATGAGTAGAAAAGTGCTATGACAATAATTCCTCCAAGGTCATCCGCAACAGCAAGGGCAGCAAGAAAGACCTTGAGTCCGACAGGAACCCTGCTCTTGAATACGGCCAGAACTCCCAATGAAAAGGCAATATCTGTAGCCATAGGAATGGCCAAACCTCTCTGCATTGTCGGATCTGACGGACAGAATAAGGCAAAAAGAAGTACCGGAACTATCATACCTCCACATGCTCCTACAATAGGAAGGAGTGCCTTTTCCTTAGTTGAAAGTTCTCCCACTCTGATCTCACGCTTGATCTCAAGACCTACAGATAGGAAGAATATGGCCATGAGGAAATCATTGATGACTGCTCCAAGGGACATGGTATGACCTCCATGGCTGAAGAAATTGAAGTTTCCGACAGAAAAGCTTACCGGATTCTGCCAGAGCGAAAAATACCAGTCTTTTACAACTGGAACATTTGCACAGATAAGAGCCAGCACGGTGAAGAATATGAGTACCATACTCGAGTTCACGTGCCTCTTGAACTTACTTAAGAAACTATAATTTGAATGTGCCATAAGACTCATTTTTAAACAACGGGCGCAAAAGTAGTCAATTTTTCAACAAATGGGTACGATTAAATGAATTTTTGTAATTCTCTACATTTTTTTATAAATTTGCCGCCTGTTTTTTGGACACCCTTCGTCCGGACAGGCCTAAGACAAATATAAAACTATCAAGATATGGCAAAAGAAATCAAAAACGAAAGGGCTGAGGCAGTAGTTGAGGCCGTTTCAAAGACAGAACAGTTCTTCAACAAGAACGGTAAGACTCTCGCATACGCTGCACTCGCAATCGTAGCAGTATGCATCGCAGTATTCTGCTGGTACAAGTTCGTTCACCAGCCAAAGGTTGCAGAGGCTCAGGGCCAGATGGCATGGGCTGAGGAGAACTTCCGCAATGCAGCTGACTCTACAGGTTACGCTCTTGCTCTCTACGGAGACGGCAATATCCTCGGTTTCGAGCAGATCGAGAAGGAGTATGGCAAGAAGGCTGGCGTATCAGTTTACCTCTATGCAGGTATCTGCGAGTTCAACCTCAAGAACTACGAGTCTGCAATCAAGTATCTCAAGGCATACAACGGCAAGGACGAGATCCTTGCAGCACGTGCACTCGGCTGCATCGGAGACTGCTACGTAAACCTCGAGAACTATGAGACAGCTCTCAGCTACTTTGAGAAGGCTGTTGCTGCGGGTGACAACGCATTCGCTGCTGAGTATCTTCTTGACGCTGGTCTTGTAGCAGAGAAGCTCGGTCAGAACGAGAAGGCCCTCGGATACTACAAGAAGATCCAGGAAGAGTACCCTATGTCAATGCAGGCATATGATATCGACAAGTACATCAGCCGTATCGAGGCAAAATAATTGAGAGACTATGGGAAGAGCGTTTGAGTTCCGTAAGGAAAGAAAATTCAAGAGATGGGGTCACATGGCCCGCGTCTTCACAAAGATCGGTAAGGAAATCACTATCGCTGTAAAGCAGGGTGGCTCTGACGTTACAGGTAACCCACGTCTTCGTGCACTTATCCAGACAGCACGAAGCGAGAACATGCCTAAGGATAACATCGAGCGCGCTATCAAGAGAGCTACAGACAAGGATCAGGCAGATTACAAGGAGGTAGTATTCGAAGGATATGGCCCTCATGGTATCGCTATTCTGGTTGAAGCAGCTACTGACAACAACAACCGTACTGTAGCAAACGTACGTTCATACTTCACAAAGAGCGGCGGATCACTCGGAACCTCAGGTAGCGTTGACTACATGTTTGACCGCAAGTGCATGTTCCGAATGAAGTCTGCTAACCCATACGACCTTGAAGAGCTTGAACTCGAGCTCATCGACTATGGTGTAGAGGAAATCTTCGAGGAAGAGAACGAGAACGAAGAAATGGAAATCGTACTCTATGGTGAGTTCACAGCGTTCAACACAATCCAGAAGTGGATCGAGGAGAATGGTTATGAGCTCGTAGCAGCAGAGTTCACACGTCTTCCAAACGTTGACCTCAAGGTTCTTGAAGGCGAGGCAAAGGCCGATATCGAGAAGCTCATCGAGCGCATCGAGGAGGACGACGACGTACAGAACGTTTACACAACAATGCAGCCATAATCACTGCAGTCAACCAAGAAATGAATGGCCCCATGACCGGGGCCATTTTTTTGTATATCCACACTCACCAAAGAAGAGAAGGTATATACATAAATAATAGTTATATTTGCGTGAATAAATATGCACTATTATGAGCAATCGACAGAATAAGATTAAAGAACTGGTAGAGCGCAGAGCTGCAGCAAGACTTGGAGGCGGACAGAAGAGGATAGATGCACAGCATCAGAAGGGAAAGCTGACAGCACGAGAGAGGCTGGAACTCCTGCTTGATAAAGGCAGTTTTGAAGAATTTGACATGTTCGTACAGCACCGCTGCACGAACTTCGGAATGGAGAAGTCAAGATATGATGGAGACGGAGTAGTTACAGGAATGGGAACTATAGACGGGCGTCTCGTTTATGTCTTTGCACAGGATTTCACCGTGAACGGCGGTTCGATGTCAGAGACAATGGCACAGAAGATATGCAAGGTAATGGACATGGCAGTCCGTAATGGAGCACCATTCATAGGGATCAACGACTCTGGCGGAGCACGTATCCAGGAAGGTATCAATTCGCTTGCCGGCTTCGGTGAGATATTCGAAAGGAACATCCTTGCATCAGGTGTAATCCCACAGATTTCCGGAATCTTCGGTCCATGCGCAGGCGGAGCTGTATACTCCCCAGCCTTGACAGACTTCACTGTAATGATCAAGGACACATCATACATGTTCCTGACAGGTCCCAGCGTAGTAAAAGCAGTGACAGGAGAGGTCGTGACACAGGAAGTTCTTGGAGGTGCAAGTATCCATGCAACAAGAAGCGGAGTAGCACATTTTGCAGCCGACAACGAAGAAGAGGGCTTGGAAATCATCAAGGCCTTGCTCAGCTTCCTCCCGTCAAACAACAGGGAGCAGGCTCCTTTTGTTGAGTCATCCGATCCTGCTGGCAGGGTTGCTGACATACTCAACGATATAATTCCTGACAATCCTACAAAACCATACGACATGTATGAGGTCATCGGAAACATTGTCGATGACGGAAGATTCCTTGAAGTCCATCAGAGCTGGGCTAAGAACATTATTGTCGGTTTCGCTCATATGAACGGGCGCTCTGTCGGCTTAGTTGCCAACCAGCCTAAGATTCTCGCCGGAGTACTGGACATCAATGCATCGCGCAAGGCTGCACGATTTGTACGCTTCTGTGATGCCTTCAACATCCCTATCGTCACACTTGTGGATGTGCCGGGCTTCCTTTGCGGAACACAGCAGGAGTATGGCGGAATCATCTCACACGGAGCCAAGCTACTTTATGCATACGGCGAAGCAACAGTACCAAAAGTGACCGTAACATTGAGAAAATCATATGGTGGAGCACATATCACCATGAGCTGCAAACAGTTAAGAGGCGATATCAACTACGCATGGCCGTCTGCTAACATTGCCGTTATGGGAGCGGAGGGTGCAGTTGAGATTCTATATTCAAAGGAAATAAGGGCCATCGAAGATCCAGTCGAGCAGGCAAGAGTTGCCAACGAAAGAAAAAGCGAATACAACGACCTGTTCTGCAATCCATACAATGCGGCAAGCTACGGCTTCATAGACGATGTGATCGAACCGCGCAACACACGCTTCCGTGTTATCAGGGCACTCGAGCAGCTTGCCGGAAAGAAGCAGACCAACCCATGGAAGAAACACGATAACCTGCCATTATAATGAACAGTATAAGTTTACTGCAGATTTCAACTACTGATCCGCATGGTATAATCATCACAGTGGTTTCCGTGCTTGTAGTATTTTCATCTCTGGCAATCCTGCACATTTCATACTACCTGATAGGCAAGGTAGTACGCTGGTATGCCGGATGGTCAGCTAAAAAGGAAGAGACTCCTGCTCCAGCTGCAGAAGTACAGAATAGGCCACACGATGAGGAAAGCTATATGATAACCATAAAGCGAAAAGGCCAATACGAAACCATTAAGGCACACAAGCTTTCATTCTTGTCACAGGGGCGTCCCCAGAAGGAGACAGCAGTCAACAATCAGATTGATTCTCCGCTAGATGGAAACATACTGTCAGTGCATGTAAAGGTGGGAGACAAAGTAAAAGCAGGTCAGCCTGTGGCTATCCTTGAAGCAATGAAGATGGAAAACGAGATACAGGCAGAAATCGAAGGCACAGTCACAGCCGTCAACATTCAAAAAGGCGACCATGTAGCTCTAGGAGACCACATCATCACAATAGAATAACACCATGGATACAATAATAGACAGTCTTGTACAATTCCTGCAATATACAGGATTCGCAAGCATGACATTCAAGCATCTTGTGATGATATGCATCGGCATAGCCTTCATCACGATGGCCATAAAGAAGGACTGGGAGCCACTTCTCCTTGTTCCCATAGGCTTTGGTATAATCATAGGAAACATTCCGTTCACGGCAGGCCTGCAGATCGGCATCTACGAAGAAGGTTCTGTGATGAATATCCTGTACCAGGGTGTACAGAACGGATGGTATCCCCCGCTGATCTTCCTCGGCATCGGAGCGATGACAGACTTCTCGTCATTGATTTCTCAGCCTCGCCTTCTCCTGATCGGAGCGGCAGCACAGATCGGAATATTCGGAGCCTACATCGTAGCCCTTCATCTGGGCTTCACACCTTCTGAAGCAGGAGCAATCGGCATCATCGGAGGCGCAGATGGTCCTACAGCCATCTTCCTTTCTTCTAAACTTGCCCCACATCTGATGGGAGCCATAGCCGTATCTGCATATTCATACATGGCACTCGTTCCTGTCATCCAACGTCCTATCATGCTTCTGATGACTACCAGGAAGGAGAGACTGATACGCATGAAGAATCCTCGTGAGGTGAGCCAGAGGGAGAAGATCATCTTCCCTATCGTAGGTTTTATCATCACGGCTCTCGTGGTTCCGTCAGGAATGCCACTGCTTGGCATGCTGTTCTTCGGTAACCTGTTGAAGGAGAGTGGAGTTACCAAGAGACTTGCTGAAACCGCACGCGGACCACTTATCGACGTAGTCACCATCCTGATCGGCATCACAGTCGGTTGTTCGACCCAGGCTGATGTTTTTCTTACCGGTGACTCAATCAAGATATTTCTTCTGGGACTGTTTTCCTTCATAGTAGCAACAATAGGAGGTGTCGGATTTGCAAAGATCATGAACCTCTTCTGCAAGAAGGAGAACCGCATCAACCCTCTTATCGGTAATGCAGGAGTATCAGCAGTACCTGATGCTGCTCGAGTTTCACAAAACGTAGGACGCGAGTTCGACCCGCACAACCATCTCCTCCCACACGCCATGGCCCCCAATGTAGCTGGCGTGATAGGTTCTGCTGTGGCAGCCGGCATCATTCTCAGTTTCCTTGGATAGACAACGTTGAAAACTTTATGATTTCATTTAAAGACAAGATATACATTCTGGACGGTGCCATGGGCACAATGATCCAGAAACACGGAGCGGCAGAGGCGGACAACAATTCAGAGCGCCTGAATCTGACCCGTCCGGAGGTGATCAAGAAAATACATAAGGAATATATCGCTGCAGGAGCAGATATCATAGAAACCAACACCTTCAGCGCAAATGCCATTTCGCAGGAAGAATATGGCTGCTCTGAACAGGCGGCTCAGATGGCATATGAAGGTGCAAGGATAGCGCGCGAGGCAGCTGATGAGGCGGCGGCAATGGCCGCTGAGATCGGTCTGACCCGCAAGGTATGGGTAGCAGGTAGCATGGGACCGACTTCCAAGTCATTGTCCCTCTCCCCTGATGCAGGCGATCCGGCATTCAGGACACATTCATTCGACCAGATGTATGAGGCCTACCGCGAACAGGCGGAAGCACTCATTCGTGGAGGTGTGGACCTGCTCCTTATCGAGACCTGCTTCGATGCCCTTAACACTAAGGCAGCACTGGCTGCTATAGCAGACTGCCAGTCTTCGGATGAACCCATACCGGTAATCGTTTCTGTTTCTGTAGGAGACCGCAGCGGACGCACTCTGACAGGACAGACCATTGAGGCATTCTACACCTCAGTATGTCACTACCCTATCCTGGCTTTTGGTCTGAATTGTTCTCTTGGCGCATCCGAGCTGATGCCGCTTGTAGAGGACATGAACAGATGGTGTACCTGCGCTGTAAGCTGCTATCCTAATGCCGGACTGCCGAACGAAATGGGAGGATATGACCAGAGTCCGGAGGAAATGGGACAGCAGGTAAGGGAAATGGCTTCGAGAGGGCTTGTGAACATTGTCGGAGGATGTTGCGGCACGACTCCGGAGCACATCCGCGCTATCGCTGCAGCTGTGAAAGGCATTTCACCACGAAGTGCAGGCATCTGTCGATCTGAGCCGCTGACCGTAAGCGGTCTGGAGGCTGTGACAGTTGACGTGATCAATAACAACTTCACAAACGTCGGAGAAAGGACCAATGTAGCCGGATCCAGGAAATTCGCCCGTCTGATTGCAGAAGGTAAATATGATGAAGCACTTCAGATTGCAGCAAAGCAGATCGAAGACGGCGCAACCATCATAGACATCAACATGGATGACGCCATGCTGGACAGCACAAAAGAGATGGAACGTTATGTCCGCTGTATCTCAAACGATCCGGCTGTTGCCAAGGCTGCTTTGATGATAGACTCATCCCATTGGGAAACCATACTTGCAGGTCTGAAGAATGCACAGGGCAAATGTATTGTAAACTCCATCAGTCTCAAGGAAGGTCCTGAGGAATTTGTCAGAAAGGCAAAAGCGATCAAGGCTCTCGGAGCTGCCATGGTCGTCATGGCATTCGACGAAGAAGGCCAGGCTACCACATATGACAGAAAGATAGAAATTTGCGAGAGGGCATATAGACTCCTGACAGAAGAGGCTGGCGTAGCTCCACATGATATAATCTTTGATGCAAACATACTCTCGGTCGGCACCGGAATAGAGGAACATGCCAGATATGCTGTGGACTTCATCGAAGCTGTAAGATGGATCAAGACAAACCTTCCGGGAGCACTGACATCAGGCGGCGTATCCAATCTGTCCTTTGCATTCAGAGGAAATAATGCAGTGCGGGAAGCTATGCACTCAGCCTTCCTCTATCACGCGATAAAGGCCGGTATGGATATGGCCATAGTCAACCCGTCGATGCTTCAGATCTACGATGACATTGAACCTGAACTCCTGAAATGCGTGGAGGATGTCATCTTTGACAAGGACCCGAAGGCGACAGAGAGACTAATTGAGAAAGCTGCCAGAATGAAAGAAGAAACTGCCGGCCAATCCGAACCAGGCCATGAGCACCACCGTACCTGCGGCTGCCACTCACACGTCATCCCCGAGCCGATCGGGGATCTTCCACCCGTTTCATCCCGCCTTCAGACAGCCCTGATAAAAGGCCGCACCGACACCCTTCACCATGACCTCGAAGAGGCAATGCAGGAATACGGCAGTGCTGTAGATATCATAGAAGACCCGCTCATGGAAGGTATGGAAACAGTAGGTAAACTCTTCGGAGAAGGCAAGATGTTCCTGCCACAGGTAGTGAAATCTGCAAAAGTCATGAGAGATGCTGTGGAGATACTCCAACCATACATGGACTCAGCTGATACGGACATCCATACATCAAAGCCAAGAATCGTCGTAGCAACAGTCAAGGGAGACGTCCATGACATCGGCAAAAACATCATGAGCATAGTACTGACATGCAACGGGTTCGAGGTACATGACCTTGGAGTTATGGTGGATAAGGAGACTATTCTTGAAAAGGCTATGGAGCTTGATGCTGACATCATTGCAGTCAGCGGACTGATCACTCCTTCCCTCTTCCAGATGGAAGAGCTATGCCGAGAGATGAAGTCCCGAGGCATGAGTACACCTCTATTTATCGGTGGAGCGACAACAAATGCTCTGCACACCGCAGTGAAACTCGCACCTCTTTATGACCACGTATTCCATGGTCCTGATGCATCTGCAGCAGCAGTAATGGCTAACAGATGCATCACTGACAGAAGGAGTTTCGAAGACGAGCAGCATAGTGAACAAAGGCGCATCAGAGAAATGTACCATAGTGCTGACCATCCCAAAGAAGAAAAGCATGAAGATATACAGATCGATGCGGCACCAGCTGTTTCGCGCCCGTCAGATATCCAGGCAAGAGAGCTCAAGACTGAAGATGTGATGCCATATTTTGACTGGAGGATGTTCTACGCTATCTGGGGTGTAAAATATGGAAGTACATCACCGGAAGCCATGGAACTCATGCAGCTGAGACAGGATGCAGAAGAGGAACTCGCCTTAGGCAATTTTGTGATAAAGATATCTGCCAGATTCCTTGATGCATGCACAGACGGGCAGGACATCATTACTGATGAAGTACGTCTGCCGATGCTGAGACAAGAAAAAGGCGAAGGCATGTCACTATGTGACTACATGGCTCATGAGAACTCAGGCAGTAAATCCCCGCTCGGATTCTTCACCATAAGTGTAAAAGCAAGAAAAGCCGCCCATGAAGAAGGTTGCTGCTGCCCGGCATGTGGAAACAAATATGAGGACCTCATAGCCAAGACTGTAAGAATGACTCTGGCTGAGGCTGCCTCAAAGTGGCTTGATAAGGAACTTAAGGAATTCGAACAGGAAGGTATGAAGATAATCAAGCCTGCTGCCGGATATGCAAGCTGCCCGGACCATACTCTCAAGCGCGACATACTGAAGGTACTATCTGGGGATTACAGCCTCGGAATAAAATTGACTGAAAGCTGCGCTATGATACCGGAAGCAAGCATTTGCGGACTGATCGTAATGCATCCACAGGCTAAATACATAGAGGTCAGGAAGATCAGCCGGAAGCAACACGATGAATACGTTGAGCGAAGAGGCATGGATGCCACTTCGGCCCGCCGTTTCCTCGGCCATCTGCTCGAAGCATAGCTACACCCAACTTACCCAAACTCCGTGCTCCCCAGAAGAAACAGGAAAATATTGATTCTCAACGAACTACAAAATACAGAAAAATGAAGATAACTGACATATTGGCAAACAGCACGAAGACATACCCGTCACTGGAGATTGTCCCACCGCTCAGAGGGATTACCAAAGACGAACTTCTGGAAAGCATAGCTCCGTTCATGGAGTTTAGCCCGAAGTACATCAACGTCACCAGCCACAGGGATGAATTTGAATACAAGGCAGAAGCCGACGGCAGTTTCAGCCGTCATCTGGTACGTAACAGGATTAGTGAGACCACTGTATGTGCTGCCATAATGTCAAGATATGACGTAGAGGTTGTGCCACATCTTATCTGCGGAGGAAATACGGCTGAAGAGATCCAGAGCAGGCTCGACAATCTGGCCTTCATGGGCATCAACAACATTGTCGCACTCAGAGGTGACAGCATGACAGGAGAGAAGAGGTTCTCTCCTACCCCTGGCGGCTATAGCTATGCCAGTGAGCTGGTCGAAGGCATAAGAAGCTATCAGGGAAGCAGCTCATACAGGCGAAGCCGCGGACTGGAGACAGATGACAGATATTTCTGCATCGGAGTCGGAGCATACCCTGAAAAACATTTTGAAGCTCCTAACCTTGAAACAGACATTGCTAACCTTAAGAAGAAAGTTGATGCAGGAGCAGACTACATCATAACCCAGATGTTCTTTGACAACCAGAAATATTATGATTTTGTCGAGAAATGCCGTGCTGCAGGAATCACTGTTCCGATCATACCCGGCTTGAAGCCAATCTCTACCTTCAGGCAGATCAGTGTTCTTCCTGAAGCTTTCTCTCTCGACATCCCTGTTGAACTGACTCAGGAGATCGAGAAGTTCAAGCACGACAAAGATGCTGTCTATCAGATAGGTACGGAATGGTGCACACAGCAGTGCAAGGACCTGATTGCTCATGGAGTACCTGCAGTTCATTTCTACACCATGGGCAAAAGCAAAAACATCACAGGAATACTCAAGGAATGCTTCTGATAAATATCTCGTTAAGATTAGACTTTTTAACGAATTTAGGTTGATAAGTCGAGCTTTTATTATTAGATTTGCATGATTGTGAAGAAAATTTAAAACAAATACACATAATTAATCAAAACATGCAGAACAAATTGCAAGAATTGACAGACAAGCTCTACAACGAGGGTCTGGCAAAAGGAAAACAGGAAGGCGAGGAAATCCTTGCCAAGGCTAAGGTTCAGGCAGAAGAGATCGTAGCTAAGGCTAAGGCTGAAGCGGCTGCTATCATCGCTGCTGCAAACAAGGAGGCTGAAGACCTCAAGACCAAGGTGCAGGGTGACCTCAAGATGGCTGCAAGCCAGAGCGTAGCTGCGACCAAGAAGGATATCGAGACTTTAGTTGTTACAAAGATGACAGCTGCAGACGTAACAGCTGCGCTTACTTCAGCTGAGTTTGTAAAGGAGGTCATCATGGCTGTTGCCAAAGGTTTCAACACAGAAGAGCCTGTAGATCTTGAAGTCGTGCTTCCTGAAGCACTCAAGAAGGATCTTGAGCCTTTCGTGACCAAAGAGCTCGCAAATGTACTCAAGGGCCAGGTCGAAGCTTCATTCACAAAGAAGATCGCCGGTGGCTTTACAATCGGTCCAAAGGACGGAGGTTACTTCATCAGCTTCACTGAGGAAACATTCAACGCACTCATTTCTGAGTATCTCAGACCGGCTACCAAGAAAATCTTATTCGGTTAGATTTCTCCACTCGCTTCGCTCGGTCGAAATGACAGTGTCATCCTGAACGACGACACTGTCATCCTGAACGAAGTGAAGGATCTATAAATACTGAAATGAATAATTACGAATACATAGTAGCAAGTCTGCCGGACATCACCACCGGATGGAAATTCGGTGAAAAGACCCCGGAAGACTACATAGAAGAAATCGTAAGCCTCTGCTCGGATAAAGACAGGCAGACTATAGAATTCCTCATGAAAGGCTACCAGGACGAGAACCTCAACCATACATTCTATGCTGAGGCACTCACCCATTCGGACGCCTTCATCAGGGAGTACTTCCGTTTTGACCTGAATGTCCGCAACGCCAAGGTCAAATACCTCAACAAGGCGCTGGGCAGACCGTCTGACAAGGACGTACTTCAGTTCAGCGAAGAAACCGCACAGGTCATCCTCGATGCAGTCGGCGAAGAGTTTGAAGAGGCAGGCGATCTTGACACCGTACTCAACCTTGGAGACATTCTCTCAAGGGAAAGAGGCATAGACGATCTGGTGTGGGACAAGATCAACAGTCTTACCACATTCAACTATTTCGACATTGATGCCATTCTCGGATTCATCACTAAGATGAACATCGTTGCACGCTGGTTCAGACTCGATGAGCAGACCGGCCGCGAGATGTTCCAGAAACTTGTAGATGAGGTGCGCGGAACATTCAAAGGTGTCGAATACAATGGTTAAATAAATTGATAACATTAAAAATATGAAAACAACAGGAAAAGTTACGGGTATCGTATCAAACCTCGTTACTGTCGAAGTCAACGGACCTGTGTCTCAGAATGAGCTCTGTTTCATCACAGTCGGTGACACAAAGCTTATGGCTGAGGTCATCAAGGTAAATGGCAAGAATGCGGCAGTTCAGGTATTCGAGAGCACCCGTGGACTCAAGAACGGAAACGAAGTGGTATTCGAGGACAAGATGCTCGAGGCTACTCTCGGTCCAGGTCTTCTTTCCAGCAGCTACGACGGTCTGCAGAACGACCTGACCACAATGACAGGCGTATTCCTCAAGAGAGGTGAATACACCGATCCACTCAACCACGAGAAGCTCTGGGATTTCACCCCTATAGCAAAACCAGGAGACAAGGTAGTTGCAGCTGACTGGCTCGGAGAGGTGAAGGAAGGATGGCTGCCTCACAAGATCATGGTTCCATTCGCATTCCAGGGCGAATACACAGTGAAATCAGTAGCAGAAGCTGGCCAGTATAACATAGATCAGACTATCGCAGTGCTCACAAACGCTGCTGGCGAGGACATCGAAGTCAACATGTACCAGAAATGGCCTGTAAAGGTTGCTATCAAGGGATATAAGGAGAAACCAAGACCATCACGCATCATGGAGACAGGTGTCCGCGTAATCGACACCCTCAACCCTATCGCTGAAGGTGGTACAGGCTTCATCCCCGGACCTTTCGGTTGCGGTAAGACAGTGCTTCAGCACGCCATTGCAAAGCAGGGTGATGCCGAGGTTATCGTGATGGCAGCCTGCGGTGAGCGTGCAAACGAGGTTGTGGAGATCTTCACCGAGTTCCCTGAACTCATCGACCCACACACAGGACGCCACCTCATGGAGCGTACAACCATCATCTGTAACACTTCAAACATGCCTGTAGCTGCTCGTGAGGCATCCGTATACACAGCGATGACAATCTGCGAGTACTACCGTGCAATGGGTCTTAAGGTTCTTCTTCTTGCTGACTCTACTTCTCGTTGGGCACAGGCTCTTCGTGAGATGTCAAACCGTATGGAGGAGCTTCCAGGAGCCGATGCGTTCCCAGTTGACCTTTCAGCAATCATCTCTGCATTCTACGCACGTGCAGGTATGATAGTCCTCAACAACGGCGAGACCGGTTCTGTAACATTCATCGGTACAGTATCCCCTGCCGGTGGTAACCTTAAGGAGCCTGTAACAGAGTCAACAAAGAAGGCAGCACGCTGCTTCTACGCTCTCGAGCAGAACCGTGCAGACCAGAAGCGCTACCCGGCAGTGAACCCTATCGACTCATATTCTAAATACCTCGAGTATCCGGAGATCCGTGAGCATCTCTCTGAGAAGGTAAGACCAGGCTGGGTTGAAATGGTTGAAAGGACAAAGAACATCATCCGTAAAGGTAAGGAGGCAAACGACCAGATCAACATCCTCGGTGACGACGGCGTTCCTATGTCTTACCACGAACTCTTCTGGAAGTCTGAACTCGTGGACTTCGTCATCCTCCAGCAGGATGCATTCGACGCCATCGACGCACTTTGCCCTATCGAGCGCCAGAGCTACATGCTTGACCTGGTACTCGGCATCTGCGACAAGGACTTCACATTTGACGACTACGAGCAGTGCCGCAACTTCTTCAAGGAGTTGATCAACCTTCTCCGTCAGATGAACTACTCAGAGTTCATGAGCGAGAAATTCGATAACTACAAGCAGCAACTTACAAATCTCCTGAGCAATGGCAACTAAGGCATTTCAGAAAATATACACACAGTTGGAAGCCATCACAAAGGCAACCGTAGCACTCCGTGCACAGGGCATTTCCAACGATGAGCTCGCTGTCGTAGACGGCAGACTTGCTCAGGTCGTGAAGACTAAAGGTGACCTCGTTACCCTCCAGGTATTCGCAGGAACTGAAGGTATCCCTACCAACGCTGAGGTAACATTCCTTGGCGCTCCTCCTACCCTCAAGGTAAGCGACGAACTCGCTGGCCGTTTCTTCGATGCATACGGAAGGCCACTTGACGGCGGTCCAGAAGTTGAAGGTACAGAGGTACAGATCGGCGGTCCTTCTGTAAACCCATACAAGAGAAGACAGCCTTCACAGATCATCCCTACAGGTATTGCAGGTATCGACCTCAACAACACACTCGTGTCAGGTCAGAAGATTCCGTTCTTCGCTGACCCTGACCAGCCATATAACAATGTAATGGCACAGGTTGCACTCCGCGCTGACGTTGACAAGATCATCCTCGGAGGTATGGGTCTTACAAACGACGACTACCTCTACTTCAAGCATGAGTTTGAGGCAGCTGGTGCTCTGGACAAGATCATCTCGTTCGTGAACACTACTGAGCAGCCACCGGTAGAGCGACTTCTTATTCCTGATATGGCTCTCACTGCTGCAGAGTACTTCGCTGTAGAGAAGAACGAGAAGGTCCTCGTGCTCCTTACTGACATGACACTTTATGCCGATGCGCTTTCAATCGTGTCAAACCGTATGGACCAGATTCCGTCAAAGGACTCTATGCCAGGTTCACTCTATTCAGACCTTGCAAAGATCTACGAGAAGGCCGTACAGCTTCCTGAGGGAGGTTCAATCACCATTATCGCGGTGACTACCCTCAACGATGGAGATATCACTCACGCCATTCCAGATAACACAGGATATATCACAGAGGGACAGCTCTTCCTCCGTGCAGATCCGGATTCTGGTAAGGTCATCATCGACCCATTCCGTTCACTCTCACGTCTGAAGCAGCTCGTACAGGGCAAGCAGACACGTAAGGACCACAGCCAGGTCATGAATGCATCTGTACGTCTTTATGCCGATGCACAGAACGCAAAGACCAAGCTCGAGAACGGTTTCGACCTCAGTGACTATGACCTTCGTTGTCTTGACTATGCGAAGGCATATGCAACAAGAATCCTTGCCATCGACGTAAACATCAAGATCGATGAGATGCTCGATACAGCATGGGAACTCTTCGGAACATACTTCACAAAGGCTGAGACCGGTATCAAACAGGAATTCATTGACCAGTACTGGAAAAACTAAACCCTACTGTCATTTTGACCGTAGTGGAGAAATCTTAATTTTATGGCAATAAAGTTTCAATATAATAAGACATCTCTTAACAACTTGAACAAGCAGCTCAAGATGCGTAAGAATGCCCTCCCTACCCTTAAGAACAAGGAGTCGGCACTTCGTCTTGAGGTCCGCAAGGCCAAGGAGTATTCAGAGAAGCTTATTGACGATCTTGATGCCGCCTTGAAAAGATACGACTATCTGGCTGCGCTCTGGAACGAATTCGAGCCAGGCCTTATAGCAATCACTGATATAGATCTCGTTACCGTAAAGGTTGCAGGAGTGAAGACTCCTGAACTGAAGGAGATATACTATCAGATCAACGACTTCAATGCGTTTGCAAAACCGGCATGGTACGCTGACGGAGTTGCTATTCTGAAGGAACTCTCGAGGCTTGGAATCGAATCAGAGGTCTATAAGGAGAAGGCACGTATCCTGGACTTCCAGAGAAAGAAGACCACTCAGAAGGTAAACCTATACGAGAAGGTACAGATTCCTGGATATCAGGAGGCTATCAGAAAGATCAAACGATACATGGAAGACGAAGAGAACCTCTCTAAAGCAGCTTCCAAGATCGTCAAGAGCAGACATGCAATCGAAGAAGAAGAGGAGGAACAGAACAATGGTAGATAAAATGATGAAATACTCCTTCATTCTCCTTAACGGAGAGACTGAAGGCTTCCTGGAGAAGATCCAGGAAATGGGAGTCGTCGACATCACCCGTTCTGCGAAACCTGTCGACGAAAAGTCTGCTGGAATGCTTGATTCAGTTTCTGCCGCTAAAAAAATAATCGGCAGACTGGAGAGCATGAACTACGAAAAGGATCCGGACTTTGAAAAGATATCAAAGGCTTATGACCAGGCACCTGCACCAGCAGATGCAATCAAGGAAGCTCAGCAGGCTCTTGTTCAACTTGCAGAACTTGAGCTGGAAAAATCAGCTGCTCTGAAGGATGTTAAGATCCGACTTCCATGGGGAGACTTTGATAAGGCTCGTCTGGACAAACTTGGCGCTCTCGGTTATACCGTGAGATTCTACACTGTAAACAGAAAATCATTCTCTCCTGAGTGGGCAGAAATGTATCCGCTTGAGGTGATTTCTGAAGATAAGAGCAACACCTGGTTCATTACTGTATCTGCAAAGGACGAGGAATACTCGTTCCCAGTAGAGGCTGTAGCGACTCCTGAGGCATCATGGAAAGAAGCTCAGACAAGGGCTGATTCTCTTACAGAAGACATTATAAAGGTAAAGGGACATCTGCTTAGATGCAAGGATGCAATCCCTCAGATCAAGGACAGATGCACAACTACATTAGTTGAGCTCGACCTCTATCTTGCAAATGCATCAAAGGAGTCTGCAGTAGACGACAGACTGGAGATACTCGAAGGATATGCTCCAGTGGAGAATGATGCTGAACTCTGCAAGACATTCGACCAGATGGGTATCCTTTACATGAAAGAAGAAGCAGTGGAAGCTGACAATCCGCCAATCAAGCTGAAGAACAACTGGTTTGCCAGTCAGTTTGAGGTCCTCACAGGAATGTATGGAATGCCGGTATATGGAGAGTTCGACCCTACATCGATCGTTGCTCCATTCTTCCTGCTGTTCTTTGCCATGTGTATGGGAGACGCCGGATATGGTATTCTCCTTATACTCATAGGAATGTTCCTCAAGTTCAAGATGGCTGACAGCGGACTAGGTAAGATGCACAAGTTGGTGACCTTCCTCGGAGTCGGCACTCTGGTTATCGGACTCTTCCTTGGAACATTCTTCGGAATGAGCATCCTGGAAGCCTCGTGGGCTCCACAGTGGCTCAAATCTATCTGCGTCGACGGCTGGTTCCCAGATGGCAAGATTGCAGGCTTCCCTGCCCAGATGGTTCTTGCCGTAGGTATCGGAGTGTTCCACATCTGCCTTGCAATGGTGGTGAAGACTATCGGATTCACTAAAAGATTCGGATTCAAGAGCACCATCAGCACATGGGGCTGGACACTGCTTATAGTAGGAGGTATCGTCCTTGCTGCACTCGGAATGATGAAGGTGATGGGACCTGTTGTAATGAAGTGGTCTGTCATTGCTCTCGCAGTTATAAGCTGCCTTGCTATCTTCATCTTCAACACACCTGGACGCAACCCGCTGATGAACATTGGTTCAGGACTCTGGGACACATACAACATGATAACAGGACTCCTTGGAGACGTTCTCAGCTACATCCGTCTCTACGCTCTTGGACTTGCCGGAGGTATGCTCGGAAATGCATTCAACATCATGGGTACTATGATACTTGATATTCCGATTCCGGCAGTGAACTGGATATTCTGTATCGTGATTCTGATCTTCGGACACGTCCTCAACCTCGCGATGTCATGCCTGGGTGCATTCGTACACCCTCTGCGTCTGACATTCGTAGAGTACTTCAAGAACTCCGGATATGAGGGTACCGGAAAATTCTACAGCCCTCTGACAACTGATAAAGAAGAATAAATAATAACAATTTAAAAACTTATAACATTATGAACGAAATTCTTGGTTATCTCGGCCTCGGCCTTATGCTCGGCCTCGCAGGCATCGGATCAGCTTATGGTACAACAATCGCAGGTAACGCTGCTGAAGGTGCCCTCAAGAAGAATCCAGAGAAGTCTTCAAGCTACATGATCCTTTCTGCACTTCCTGCAACACAGGGTCTCTATGGCTTCGTAGGTTTCCTCCTTTGGCTCGTAGTATTCAAGCCAGACTTTACTGCTCAGGGACCTATGCTCTTCGGAGTTGGTCTTGCTGTAGGACTTGTCTGCCTTTTCTCAGGTATCCGTCAGGGTCAGGTTTGCGCTAACGGTATCGTTGGTATTTCACAGGGACACGACGTACAGACTAACACTCTTATCTACGCCGCTCTTCCTGAGTTCTACGCGATCCTTGCTCTCGTAGCTGCGATCATGGCAGTTCTCTAAGAATACCAAAAACATCTGAAATCCCGTTTACACAGCTGTGTAAACGGGATTTTTTAAATGTGAAACTTTTAATTATCTTTGCTGCGTAAACCTATACCCAAGATATATGTCATTCAAGATAACAGACAACACCAGGTGTGGTGTGATCGGATACGGAAGCTGGGCAACAGCGCTTGTATATACGCTTGTAAAAAACAAGGTCAATGTATGGTGGCATATCCGAAATGAAGAAGTATTGGAAAGTCTTCTGACAGAGGGACGTAATGCAAAATACTTGAGCGATATTGAGATTGATCAGAAATATATTACTCCTGTCAGTGATATCAATGATGTAGTCAGAAATTCTGAAATCATCCTGGTAGCTTCTCCATCAGCTTTCTTGAAGAATGTAATGTCTGAGCTGACTGAATCCCTTGACGAGAAGTTCATCCTCTCTGCTACAAAAGGTATCATAGCAGAAGACTATACAACAATCACAGAATTTTTCAATCAGACCTATAATCTTTCATACGATAACCTTGGATTGATTTCCGGCCCGTCACATGCTGAAGAAGTTGCACTTGACAGGCTTTCGTATCTTACAGTAGCTTGCAAGAACGAAGAGAATGCCCAAATGATCGGCGAAATGTTCAAAAGCAACACCTTCAAGGTCAGCTATTCTAAAGATATCTACGGCATCGAATACGCAGCTATATTGAAGAACATCTATGCTATTGCAGGAGGATTGGCTACAGGTCTGGGATATGGAGACAACTTCAGGGCAGTTCTTGCTGCAGCATGCGCAAAAGAACTTACAAGGTTCATCAATGAGAGTTATCCGTTTGAAAGAGATACGATGAACTCCGCATATCTCGGAGACCTTCTTGTAACATCTTACTCATCCTTCAGCCGTAACAGACGCCTTGGACAACTTATAGGTCATGGTCACACCGTCAAAAGTGCATTGAATGAAATGACGATGATCGCAGAAGGATATTATGCAGCAGCATGTATAAAAAAGATCAACGAAAAACATGAAATATACATGCCTATTGCCGATATGGTCTACGACATACTATATAGACGCTTAAGTGCACGTAAAAGAATGAAAGAGCTCACAGCGCTGCTGTAAGCTCTTTCGTTTTTATTTTCATTATTATTAATACTCGTCTGGTGCGTACTTGAACGGATCAAGCGGAGATGTGTAGTCGCAATAGTCTGACTCGACAAAGAAACGCTCAAGCTCGATCTTGGCATTCTCAAGTGAATCTGAAGTATGTACGATATTCTCCTGGGCACTGAGACTGAAATCTCCACGGATTGTTCCTGGAACAGCCTTGCTTGCCTTTGTCGCGCCTGCCATATCACGTACTACCTGTACTGCACTGTAGCCTTCCCAGCAGCAAAGAATGACCGGAGCTGCCATCATTCCATCCCTAAGCCAAGGGAAGAACGGTCTGTCAAGAAGGTGAGCATAATGTACCTTGAGAATCTCCTCGTCCAGCTGAACCATCTTCATCGCTACGAGTTTGAGACCTCTCTTTTCAAATCTTGAGATTACCTCTCCTACCAGTCCTCTCTGGAGGCATCCTGGTTTCAATATCACTAATGTCCTTTCCATATTAAATTAAAGTTCTCCTCCTGTACTTACAACTACAGGGCCAGTCCACTCACCTGTGATATTGTATGAAGCTTCTGCATCATCATAAAGATCCCATACAATCTTCATATCTGCCTGACGTCCACCACCTGTTGCCATTATATACTCAGAAAGTCGAGTAACCTTTACTGTTCCCTTCACCGCTGGAGCAGTCTCATCCATGTTCTGCCAAGTACCCTCTATGTAATGCAGATACCAGTTTCCGCGGAATCCTCCGTCCCAAGTAAAACCACGACGAGCATCGGTTCCGGTCATGTATGTATAATCCTTCCAATTAGGCTCATAGAAGATGTCATCATATGGACGTCCCATCTTACTTACACTCTGTCCATACAGAACCTCATCCATGGCAAGATTAGGCTGAATCTGGTATGAATACTCCTTATCCTTTTCTGGTGCAAGATTACCATTTGAACCAAGAGGCAAAACAAATTCGAAAATCATGATATCACCATTAGGATTCCATACCTTAATTCTCTCGTCCCAAGGAAGTTTCATCTCTTCATCAGTCCACATTCTTGGCTGGAGCCAGAGCTGCCATGCCTCTGCAACATCTACAGAAGGAAGAGGAGTAGTCTTAAGTGTCTCGATATGCTCCAATCTTGCGGACTCGACTCTATACATATCACACTCCACATCGCCATCAAGAGTTGAGAGAATCACACGGTCACTGTCTGTCGATACATCTGCGAACTCAACCGGACCTGTCCACTGGCCTTTGACTTTTCTTGTAGGTGTCTCGAGATCATAGACGAAAGTATAGACATCATTGTAGTCCCCCTTATGCTGCTTCACTTCAACCGTACCCTTAGAAATATACTCAAGAGCCTGTGCTCCGTCAGCGTCTACCTGGAAAAGATAAGTTCCGAAAGGCATTCCATCCATATTCATTCCACTGAGCATCGCATACTGGTCTGGAAGGAAAGACGGATATACTGTATATGTGCCTTCGTTCAAAATGATGGCATGGTCCTTAGGTACAAGTTCATCGAACATGTTGAAAGTCAGCAGTACTCCAGGCAAAGCACCTGTCTCGTCAGAAACAAAACCATCTGTAGAGAGATTGATTACAAAGTTACCTGTACCATAACCGAAGAGATTGCCATAATATGCAGCCGAAACCTCAGTCATAGGCATATCAATGATGTCATCATTTACAGTCTGCAATGTAACTGCAACCTTTGCCCACTCGTCAAACTTCAGTGAACCGCTATATGTATACTGGACTTCGATTTCTTCTCCGGCTTTCTCGATAACGAGCTCCTCTGTTCTGATCTCGTAACCTCCTTCATCGTTGTATTCCACGACAAATGTTCCCGATACAAAGTTGTAATGATACTGGGTATTGCCGACAAGTCTCTTTACATATGAGTTTGCTGTATTGATCTTGACAGAACCAGACTTTGTGTCATCGATCGGATAATCTCCTGCCGGAATCCTTATGACGGCATCAGGATCCTGAAGTTCTGTATTGAATTCAAGGACGAGCATATCACCCTCCGAATCAAGATACGGCTGACCGTAACCATCTCTATAACAAACTGCGTCACTGAGAACTACGGTATACACTCCGACCAAATTATTATTCTTATCCCCGTAATACATTCCGAACTCCTGATCTACCAGACCAACTGTACCTTCATCCAGGACAACTGGAGATTTTCCAGGATTATCATCAGGGGTTACACATGAGAATGCCACGCTGAACGCGCCGAAAATAAGCATCAAGCCAAGTATTCTTTTCATAGCTTCGAATATAGATTTTTCCATTTGGCTACAAAGATAATATAGAATATATTATAAATCAACATCCTGCCCTATTTTCTCAGGAGTCTTACCCTAAGATTGTGAAGTCCGCAGTCCGTATGTTGCGAATCACGGTCCAAGGCAGAAAGTGATACATGGACAAGTCTATCCTTGACAGTAGAAGGAAGTCTGACCTTCATCTTATGAACAATCTGCGAATCAGATAATGAAAGACCTGCACAGGCAGTATCTTCAAACCTGTTGTATGACCTCAGGACAATCTCATGCCGGCCTTTCTGGAGATCAAGCATAACCTTTTCTGAACGCATGACAGTCCTGTAAGGATTCAAGTGTTTCATCATCGGCTTTCCGTCAATCAAGAGCTCCGCTCCGTTTCCTGCGACGATGTCAAATATGGCAAGAGAAGGCTTCTGCACAAGGATTTCCTTCTTCATCAGCCAATTTGAAAATCCGGATGACTGCACTACAACACATGACGAATCCGGCACCTGCCACTCAGATACCCGTTGAGTGTTGACCGGGTTATCAAAGGCCCCGCCACGCATCCTTCCAAACAGGACGTTCTCTGAATCCAATGATGGGGTAAGCACTGTCACATCTGTGGCTTCGAGCATGACGTCAAAAGTCTCATCTGCGACCTTCAGACAGATCCTGCGACCTATTTCCTCCGATGTGTATGTCAGTTCGGCGTAGTTTACAGGACTGTCCACCTGAACATTCCATCCATAGCCGACTATACTTCTGTAATTACTATAATAATCGAAGCATGAATAGCTGTAATCAGGATCGGAATTACTCCAGGACAAGACTTCGTCAAATGCAAAATGATACATATGGAATATCTCCCGTACCGGACGGTCACATGTAACCTTCACCACCCTGACATCCGGCTCCCCGAACATATCAGGCATCACATTGATCTGGCACATCCCCCCGTATACATCATATCCTGCACCTTCTACGCTGACCAATCCTTCTGCAACAGGGAGCTGAATACCGATTTCAGGATATTCTCCTGAAAGAAGCAGATACATGACATTATCCTTAAGAGTGATATGCCCCCACTCATAAGCTCCGTCCAATATACTGAAAGGAACGGGTTCTGTCCCATAAATCGCTTCTCCGTTTTGTTCAAGCCATCCTCCGATACGACTTATCACTTCAGCCTCGAAAGGAACTACGCTTCCGTCCGATGCCGGACCGATATTCAACAGGTAATTTCCCCCATGGGCAACTACTTCTATAAGTGAACGGAGCTTTTCAGCATATTTATCTTCAACACTCCCTCGCTCCTGCCAGCTGCGATAGCTCCAAGTCTGGGGAAACATGGATGCAGCGCTCTGCCATGGAGCATGCAATGCACTCTCCGGCAATTTGTTATCTGCCATGACAGCAAAGTCATAGACATCATTTCCAAGTCTTCCGCTGACCATGCAATCGGGCTGAAGTTCCTTGACAAGATCATATAATTCCCTGCTCTGCCATGGCTCCAGAGACCCCATATCGAACCAGAGCTCGGATATTTGTCCATAATCAGTAAGCAGTTCCCTGACCTGGGCCTTGCTGAACTCATGATGCTCAACAGTCACGAAGTCTGCATTATGACTTGAAATAGGGTAAGCATGTGGAAAGTTCCAGTCGATAAGAGAATAATAGAGACCGAATTTCAGCCCATGCCTGCGGCAGGCTTCAGACATCTCTCTGACAAAGTCCCTATGAGAGGGCATCATTGCCACGCTGCTGTAGGAAGTAGTCTTGGTATCATACATGCAGAAACCATCATGGTGCTTGGACGTAAACACTATGGAACGCATACCTCCCTCCTTTGCCAGAAGAGCTATTGCGTCAGCATCAAAAGCGGAAGGGTCAAAATCCTCGCTTGCAGCAGCATACCAATCGGAGAAGATGCCGGCAAAAGACTGTATCTGTTCACTATATCCCTGACGTACCGGTTCACCGTCCCATACACCCCCGTAATAGGAATAAAGGCCAAAATGAATGAACATTGAATACTTGTCAGAATACCAGCTGTCATACGCCTGTTCTGTCATGCATTGTTCAGCTCTTAGGGAAAATGTCGCAAGCAGGGCGAATACAAAAAGAATTACTCTTCTCATAAGATCGTGTTTAGCTTGCTAATATACCGATATTTTCACTATTTTTGTATAAAACTTTACGGAAATGAAAGGAAAAATCATTGGTATCGGCTCGCTGATACTCGTTCTGGTACTGACCGGATTCATCTATTTCAAGTTCTACTTCGTGTTCGGAGAAGGCGTCAAGGCTGGAGAACTTAATTTTGTAGTCAGGAAGGGCTACATCTTCAAGACATACGAGGGTCGTGCAATACAGGCCGGCTTCGGCAAAGGCAAGGGCACCAATCCCGGAATGATCCAGTCGTATGAATTTGACTTCTCCATTACCGATCCGGCAATCGCAGATTCTCTGATGAGATGCGGTGGCAAACTTGTTGAACTGCATTACAAGGAGTATCTCGGAGCTCTTCCTTGGAGAGGAAAACAGGAATACATAGTTGACAAGATCGTTTCAGTAAGAGAACCTTAAAAGATGAAAAAGATTTTTATTATCCTGGGAATGGGCGTCCTGGGATTTTCTCTTCATGCCCAGACCGGTATATTGGACACAAGACCGGCCAATCATTCAGACGGACGCATATTGACGATGGAAGAGACCATCCTGTCCAGAGAGCTTGCACCTGAGAACCTTCATTGCAGTTGGAATGGTAATGAAGACATCCTCATGTACAAGGACGGACAATGGATCACATTCAATATAGAGACAAGGCTTGAAAAGCCATATAGACCTGACAAAAAGAAAGAAAAGGTATATACCAAAGGTAGAAGCATATACTACACAACTGACAATGGTCTGACACTTCTTGTGGCTGGCAGTCAGGATGAGAACATAACCTTCGGACAGCATGTCAGCCGAAATGAATTCGGTATCGAAGGGGGGCTGTTTTGGGCTCCGGACAGCAGCAAGGTCGCCTTCTACCGAAGAGATGAAAGCAAGGTATCAACCTTCCCTCTGCTTGATATCACCACCAGGACAGGAAGCCTCAACCAGATCAAGTATCCAATGGCAGGTATGGATTCTGAAAATGTGCAGATCGGAGTGTACAGCCTCACCAGATGTTCTGCAGTTTATCTGAAAGCAGACGACTTTGGTTATGACCAGTACTTGACCAATGTCAGCTGGACTCCTGACGGAAACAAGATTCTTGTACAGGTTCTTGACCGCAGCCAGAAGCACATGCACCTGAACATGTATGACGCCAACACCGGTCATTTCATCAAGACCATACTTACTGAAGACAATGACAGATTTGTGGAGCCTCAGGATCCAGTCTGGTTCATCAAAGGTTCCGACAACCTGTTCATATATAGGACTGACAACAGGCATGGATACAAGAACCTGTACCTTTGCGACCTGAATGGAAATGTAAAAAGGATGACGGAAACCGCTGCCGATGTGGCATATGTCGGCAATGACGGCAAGTATGTCTGGTATACATCTGCAGAAGTATCCCCTATCGAGAATCATCTGTTCAGAATCAGCCTTAACGTTTCGTCATCTGCCATATGGAAGGGAGTTGACGGAGTAAGGATAGGTAAAGCACAGCAGCTTACAGAAGAAGAAGGATGGCACTCCATTGCCATGAGCCCGGACTGCAGCCACTATGTGGACTCGTGGAGCAGCCTGAAGGTTCCAAGGATGACGGATCTGTGTACATCAGACGGAAAAGCTATCAGAAATCTTCTGACTGCAGATGACCCTACCACTGATTATGCATACACCGAGATATCTTTGGGAACAGTCAGAAGTGCTGATGGAAAATTTGACAACTACTATCGACTGATCAAACCGAAGGACTTCGACCCATCAAAGAAATACCCGGTCATTGTCTATGTATATGGAGGTCCTCATTCACAGATGGTACAGAACACATTCATGGCGAGTCTGCGCAGATGGGAGATGTACATGGCACAGAGAGGCTACCTTGTATATGTGCAGGATAACCGCGGAACCTCAAACAGAGGTGCAGCTTTTGAAAAAGCTATCCATAGACAGTGCGGACAGGCAGAGATGGCTGACCAGATGGAGGGCGTCAAGATGCTGATGGAACTCCCATATGTTGACAAGGACCGCATCGGAGTACATGGCTGGAGCTACGGAGGATTCATGACCATATCTCTCATCACCAACTATCCTGACATATTCAAGGTTGCAGTTGCAGGAGGACCTGTGATTGACTGGAAATGGTATGAAGTGATGTATGGCGAGAGATATATGGACCATCCGGACGTCAATCCTAAAGGATACGAGAAGACAAGTCTGATCAACAAGGCCAAGGACCTTAAAGGAAAGCTCCTCATTTGTCAGGGAGCAATAGACCCTGTAGTACTCTGGCAGCACAGCCTCAGCTTCGTAAGAGCCTGCGTTGTTAACAATGTACAGGTAGACTACTTCCCTTACCCATGCCACGAGCACAACGTAATGGGCAAGGACAGAGTACACCTCCATGACAAGATCTCGATGTATTTCGAAGATTATTTATAGCGAAATTCAGAATGATGGCGTTTCTGGAAGGGCTGCGGTGATATAGAAGTTCCGATGCCTATGATGAATTCGCCAGCCACAAACGATGCCTGCACACCAAAGGAAAACACTTCCGGTGTAGCAGGCATCAGTATTGCTGCCATGTCACCGTCAGGACGCGGAAATATGACCGGAGTATATACGGAGACTGACTGGAAGTATTGATTCCATATCATGACTGCAAGGTCAGCATTGGGACGCCATATGAAGCCTTCCCTCGTTCCCATTCCCCAGTTGTTTCCCATCCTGCCCAACTGCGCGCCGTAAAGTATTCCGTTCATGAAATAAAAATTCTTTCCCAGACGGAATGTATTTCCTAACATCATCTGCTGCGAAACATAAAGTTCCGGGATATCCATGACATTCCGTCCTGACAGGGTCGAAAAGAATCTATCAGGATGTTCTATGGAGAATTCTCCTGCACCTGTCATACCTGAAATCCCTTTTACAGGGACAAAATGCACTGTAGGTCTGAGAATCGGGGCAGCCTCCCATTCTGTATAACCGATAAGTCCGTCTGCCGGTATGAATAATTCAGCCGGAAGGATAATCGGTATGATGTGGGGCAGTACTGCCGAGGTATCTGCCACAGGTCTATCAATAATGGTATCCAATGGCAAGTCCTGGTCAAACTCCTGGAGAAGTCTCCTTGACTGCTCCAGAAGCTGCGCAGTAGCAGGGCTGAGCCTCTGCGCATGTAACTGCAGGCAGATTCCAAGAAGCACAAAAACACTTAAGAAGAGACGTTTCATATTCCAGTCCGTTTTGGGGTAAATTTGGCAACTTGCATGCCCTTATATCAAAAGTGTTTATTAACTTTGCAATCTTTTGAACCAAGATTGACATGAAATCTGTTAAAGACATCTATAAAGTTGGCAAAGGGCCGTCCAGCAGTCATACAATGGGTCCGTTCAAGGCGATCAGGCATTATGTGGACAACCATCCTGAAACTGACAAACTGCATGTGACCCTCTACGGCTCTCTTGCTGCGACAGGAAAAGGCCACCTTACTGATACAGCCATCATGGAAGCCTTCAGCAAAGGAGAAGTCACCATAGAATGGGAGCCACAGACAGTCCTTCAGTACCACCCTAATGGAATGAAGGTAGCTGCTGTCAACTTTGATGGTGACCTTTATGACAAATGGACATATTTCAGTGTCGGAGGCGGTGACATCATATGCATGGATCATCCGGTTGACGCAGGAGATGAGGCAGAAGTATATGAGATGAACTCCATGAAAGAGATACTTGATTGGTGCAACTCCAACGGTAAGACATTCTGGGAATTCGTTGACGAAAACGAAAAGAACACACCTGGATTCTGGGAGCATCTCGAATTTGTATGGAAGACCATGCAGAAGGCTGTCGAGAAAGGCATAGATGAAGAAGGTGCACTTCCAGGACCGCTTAACATCAGAAGAAAGGCAGGAAGCTACTACATCAAGGCTGACGGATATGGTGACGTGCTGCGTACAAGAGGCCTTATCTTCGCATATGCACTTGCAGTCAGCGAAGAGAATGCCTGCGGTGGAACGATCGTGACTGCGCCGACCTGCGGTTCGTGCGGAGTACTTCCTGGAGCTCTTTACCACCTCAAGAAGGTCTACGGATTCAGTGACCAGAGAATCATCAGAGCACTGGCAACAGCCGGAATCATCGGTAATATCGTAAAATACAATGCTTCAATCTCAGGAGCGGAAGTAGGATGCCAGGGAGAGGTCGGAGTAGCATGCGCAATGGCAGCAGGAGCAATCACCCAGCTCATGGGTGGCAGCCCGTCACAGATCGAATACGCAGCTGAGATGGGCCTGGAACACCATCTCGGTCTCACATGCGACCCGGTTTGCGGTATGGTCCAGATTCCTTGTATTGAAAGGAATGCCTATGCGGCAGCACGAGCAATGGACTCCAGCATCTACTCTCTATACACTGACGGCCGACATAGAGTATCCTTCGACCAGGTTGTAAGGGTAATGAAAGAAACTGGTAAGGATCTACCGTCACTATACAAGGAGACAAGTGAGGGCGGACTTGCAAAACATCTTGATCAATAAACAAACATGCAGGGCCCGGATTCGGGCCCTGCTGTCTTGAAATGAATTGTGTGTGTATGTAGAATATTCCTTCACAGGAGTAATGCAAAGGTAGGCAGTTCCAAAATCAAATTCCATCATTTTTAGGAATAATTCTATCATATTTGTCGGATTTTTGGTAAATTAGCACCAAAATTCTGCCATGGATATATCAATTTACGACAATTACAGCGGAGTAGAGAGAGATTTTGAATTCTTCTTCCTTGACCAGCAATATAAGGAATGTGACTCGATGCTGTGCTTGATATGCATGAGAGGAACAGCCACAATAAAGGTGCGATTGCAGGAATATCAGCTGAAAAGGTGTGACCTGCTGGTAATCGGTCCTAAAATTCCTTTCTACATCATAGAACAGTCTGAAGACTTCCGTATAGATATCATCAGAGCTGGATTATCGATATTTGATTTCGCAACAGAAGACTACCTGAAGATACATCTTGACCGCCTCACCAGAGGTTGTCCTATCTGTACTCTGACAGCACGAAAGCTGATCATGTTTCATACAATTCATTCCTATCTGAAGATACTCTCCAGAGGTGAGAGCAACAGATACAGCGAGCTTATTGTATACGAGTATATAAAGATCTTCTTTTATGAGGTATGCTATATTCTCGACCATCTCCAGAAGAGAAGCAAGATTCCGAAGAGAGAGAGAGAAATCACACAACAGTTCTTTATCAGTGTAGAGAAGAACTTCCGCAATAACAGGAAGGTGGAGTTCTACGCAGATCAGATTGGAATTACTGCAAAACACCTTGCTCATGTAATCAATAATGTAACCGGCAAATATCCATCCGAATGGATTGAAGCTTACCTGCTGCTTGAATCGAAAAAACTGCTGAAAAAGACCAAGAACAGCATTCAGGTCATCAGTTTTGACCTTAATTTTGCTACTCCGTCACACTTCTCAAAGTTCTTCAAGGACAAGACTGGTATGACTCCTAAAGAATTCCGTAAAATGTCAGAGACTATATATGAGTAACAGAAAATTTGACACATGCTTCTTTGAGAGATATGCCCAGATAACATTGGAGGCATGTCTAGGTAACGCATATTCTGCTCTTGTCAACGAGGATAGGCCTGACCTTCAGATGCCAGACCATTCACTCGGAATTGAAGTTACCCGAGCCATGGAGCCAAAGAAAGACGTGGCTATGAGTATGCTCAAGGAGATGGCTGGATTGGCTGTCAATGAGGAAGACAGAGATGAGGTTGAGCAGATCATAAGGTCCGGTTACGGCTATGGTCTCCAGGAGGGAAAGTATGTCGGACATCTTGAATATGAGTACTGGGCACTTGCACAGCCTCTTCGCCGCATCATCGAAAGCAAGGTAAGCAAGGTCGGAGCTGGTTTCTATGGCAACTTTGCAGAATATGGTCTGTATATATTCTGTAAGGATAACCTCACTGAAGATGAGGTCATCCTGACCATGGAATATACCAGCGATCTCCAGAGACATCTTGATATACGTTATTCAAAAATGTACTTGTCTCTAATTGACCGTCTTTATGTGTGCGACCTGACAAAGGTCGACCGTCTGCACCATGAAACAAAATGCACATCCTACGACATAAGCCGCAAGATGTGCAAGGAATTCTTTCTCAGAGCCTTATAAGTCTCTTAAAGATTTGCTGTCTTTGCTGCAACCTCAGCTGCAACCTTCGCATAGTTCTCTGTACTGTCAGCAAAGAGGATACCTCTTGATGAATTTATAAGAAGACCGCCATGGTCGTTTGCGCCATGGGCGATCACCTCTTCAGCTGAGCCACCCTGTGCTCCTACACCCGGGACAAGGAAGAAGTTATCAGGGCAGAAGCTGCGGAGTTCCTGAAGTTTGTCAGCCTTTGTAGCACCGACCACAAACATCATGTTGTCCGGCGTTGAAATCTCCATCATCTCTTCCATTACTGCCTGATAGAGAGGTTTTCCATCCTTCTGAGCATTCTGGAACTGGTATGCAGATGCATTAGAAGTTAAAGCAAGTACAATAGCCCATCTGTCCTTATATTCAAGGAATGGCGTCACGCTGTCTGCTCCCATGTAAGGAGCGATAGTCACAGCATCAAAATCCATTTCTTCAAAGAATGCCTTCGCATACATCTTTGCTGTGTTTCCGATGTCTCCCCTCTTTGCATCTGCAATAAGGAATATCTCAGGATACTTTGTCCTTATGTAATCAACAGTTGCATCAAGAGCGCGCATACCGTCGATACCATAGCATTCATAGAATGCAAGATTGGGCTTATAAGCAACACAATGAGGAGCTGTTGCATCGACGATAGCCTTGTTGAACTCAAGAATAGAACGAGCCTTTCCCTTGAAGAGTTCACCGTTGAAAGCAGCCTCACCGCTATGTGCCAATGCCTTCACATGTTCCGGCATCTTATCAAAATCCACGTCCAGGCCCACACAGAGCATGCTCTTCTTTGCCTGAATCTGTTCAAATAAATCTTTTCTATTCATAATACGACTGGTGGCATTACATCATACCACTTATAGTAACTATTAATAATATCTATAGAATAAAGCAATTGCTTCCATGCCTGCAAAGAGCTGTTTGAGAAGGTAGCTCTCGTTTGGTGAGTGGATAGTATCTCGCTCAAGACCGAATCCCATAAGAAGCGGATCGATGCCGAGGATACGCTGAAGATCTGCAAGGATAGGGATCGAACCACCGCCACGAGATGGGACAGGTTCTATACCATAAACCTCAGTCATTGCCTTCTCAGCTGCCTTGTATGCAGGCGACGAAATAGGAATAAGGAAGCCGTCACCACCATGATGAGGAATAACCTCAACCTTCACATAATCAGGTGCAATTGCAAGGAAATGCTGAGTGAAAAGCTTAGTGATAGTTGCGCTGTCCTGATTAGGTACAAGGCGCATGGAAATCTTCGCGTGAGCCACAGACGGAAGGACTGTCTTTGCACCCTCGCCGATATATCCGCCCCAGATGCCATTCACATCCAGACATGGACGGATACCTGTACGCTCAAGGCTTGTATACCCTGCCTCTCCCTTCACCTCCTTGATGTCAAGGAACTCCTTGTACTCTTCGATATCAAACGGAGCACGCGCAAGTTTCGCTCTATCCTCTGCTGAAAGTTCTACAACATCATCGTAGAAACCCTTTACAGTTATATGTCCGTCCTTATCGATGAGTGACGAGATCATGTCACACAGGACATTGATAGGATTAGCGACTGCTCCGCCATAGTGACCTGAGTGGAGATCCTTATTAGGGCCCGTAACCTTAACCTCAACATACGAAAGGCCACGCATTCCGCAGTTGATGGAAGGAACCGACTCAGAAATCATAGTAGTATCTGAAACCAGGATGATATCAGCTGCAAGCATATCCTTATTTTCCTTAGCCCATGCTGCAAGCGAAGGACTTCCTATCTCCTCCTCACCCTCGAGGATGAACTTCACATTATGCTTGAGAGCACCCTCACGGACCATGAACTCGAAAGCCTTGATATGCATGAAGAGCTGGCCCTTGTCGTCGTTTGCACCACGAGCATAGATTGCACCATCACGGATCTCAGGCTCGAACGGATCCGAATGCCAAAGCTCGACAGGATCTACTGGCTGTACGTCGTAGTGACCATAAACCAGCACAGTAGGCAGCGACGGATCTACCATCTTTTGTCCGAACACCACCGGATGACCGGTTGTAGGATATACTGCCGCCTCATCGGCGCCTGCCTCCATGAGAAGTTCCACCAGACGCTCGGCACACTTCTGCATATCCGGCTTATGCTGCTCCAGCGAACTCACAGACGGAATCCTCAACAACGAAAAGAGTTCATCGAAGAATCTCTCCTTATTAGCTTCAATGTATTGTTTCATAATTATCTCAGTTTAATCCCTATCATGCAAATATAATAAATATACACGAAATATATTTTCAATTTAGACTGCGATCTATTTTGTCATGATCTCATAGTCTACTTCTACGTCCTCCGCCTGTAATCTGATCTTGATCCATCTCTTGAATTGCTCAATTGAGGATTCTGAAACCAATGTATCAGATTTCACTTTCACAACGAGACAAGGTGACATTTTGAGGCTATCAATGGTTATATGCGCACCATGAGTTATATAGATTTGTTTTACTTCAGGATATGATGCTGATATCTCGTTAGCAATCTGAGTATATGGAGGTTCTTCCTGCTTTACTGACTGTAGTTCTCTTGTCAACTGCTCTATTGTTGTCTCGTATTGTGCTATCTTGGAATCAAGCCTTTCGTAAATTCCTTTGAAGACTTCGTCATTACCCTGTGAAGTCTGAGTGATATACTCCTTTATAATGATTTGATCTTCACGGATGCCATGTTCACTTGCATATACATATAGATTGTATCTGCCACTTTCGCTAAGTGTTTCTCCTGTCATGAAAACCTTCAAAACAGAACCATCTTGATGATCGATCTGATAGTCGTATATAATGCTGTTTCCGATAGAACGATGATCCTCAACAAACTCCATAGCCCTCTTCTCAAAATTATTCTGTTTAACGAGTATCACAGCAGACCAGATACTTGGTACCAGAAAGACAATTATCAGAACTGTTGTTATCCTTTGTATCTTCAAAGCAAATCTTTGATCTTCATACTCCATCTTCTTGAAACGGAAATATTTGACCAAAAAGTATGTAGATATTGTGATGAAGAGACAGTTGATACAGAACAGATAAATTGCACCAAGGAACATTCCAAGATTAGCTATGGAGAGTCCATAACCAGCTGTGCACAAAGGTGGCATCAATGCAGTTGCAATAGCTACTCCGGAAAAAACTGTTCCTTTTTCCTTTCTGCATTGTTCAAAAATACCTGCAAATCCACCAAACAGGGCAATCATCACATCAAAAATCGTAGGCCTAGTTCTAGCAAGCAACTCAGTTGGATTGCTTAAGCTAAGTGGAGTGATCAAGAAATATAGCAGCGAAACAATGACACTGATAGAAACCATGACAAGAAGATTCTTTCCTGCCTGCTTCATCAGGTTGATATCATTGATGCCAAGTCCTAAACCCAGTCCAAAAATCGGTCCCATAAGAGGAGATATAAGCATTGCTCCGATAATGACCGGAATGGAATTGACATTAAGTCCTACAGATGCGATAATAATAGCCACGGCAAGGATCCAGGCATTAGGTCCTTTGAAGTCAATATTGCTTCTAATAGAACGTTCTGCTAAATCGGTGTCTATGTATGTGTCAATATTTACGACCTCCCTAACAAAATCAATAATTCGTTTGAAGATATTCATAGCTAGTATAATCAGTTATAGAGTATTATAAATTCAAGTTGAAAACTACCATCTTGGGTTAGTGATCTCTGGAGCTGCAAGAACCTGGGCATTCATCCACTCAAAGAGGTTTGCATATCCCTGAGGAGCCACAGTACCGCCTCCGTTGTTGGTAGGAACTACATCAGCATCTGTCTGCTCCTGTGACATTGTAACCGCGTCATTAAACACGTAGCACCATGCGAAATGTCCGAAGAGCGGCATACCAGGCTCATCCATACCTACTACAGAGTGGTTATTAATTATATACATAACTTATTAATCACCGCAAATTATGAATTTCATTCCATAATTGCAACAAAAAAGCATCTCTCGTGAGATGCTTTCGTGTTATTTGGTCAGCTTTTCCTGAGCGTATTTGACAGTAAGCTTGAAGGTCTTCTTGTCTGATGACGGAGCGTCATACATTGCGTCAGTCATGATCGCCTCACAGATCGAACGAAGACCACGGGCACCGAGCTTATTCTCGATAGCAGTATCAACAATCAGATCAAGAACCTCCGGCTCATAAGTGAGCTTTATGCCATCAAGCTCGAACATCTTCTCATACTGACGCATCAACGCATTCTTAGGCTCAGTAAGGATCCTCTTCATTGCCTCCCTATCAAGATGATCAAGATAAGTGATCACCGGCAGACGACCAATGATCTCCGGAATGAGTCCATATGAACGAAGGTCCTGAGCCTCAACATACTGAAGCAGGTTTTCCTTATCTATCTTCTGCTTATCCTGAGCGCCGAAACCGATCACTTGAGTGTTAAGTCTCTGCGCAATACGACGCTCTATGCCCTCGAAGGCGCCACCGCAGATGAACAGGATATTCTGCGTATTCACATGAAGGAACTCCTGCTCTGGATGCTTACGTCCTCCTTTAGGTGGAACATTCACAACACTACCCTCAAGAAGCTTGAGCATAGCCTGCTGCACACCTTCTCCTGACACATCACGGGTAATCGATGGATTGTCACTCTTGCGGGCAACCTTATCGATCTCATCGATGAATACTATACCTCTCTCAGCCTTGGCAACATTAAAGTCTGCCTCCTGGAGAAGACGGGTCAAGATACTCTCCACATCCTCTCCCACATAACCGGCCTCGGTGAGCACAGTTGCATCAACAATAGTGAAAGGCACATCAAGAAGCTTAGCAATAGTCTTTGCCATCAAGGTCTTACCTGTTCCTGTAGGACCGACCATCAGGATATTTGACTTCTCCAGTTCAAACTCATTGTCACCAGCAAGGTTATTGTTCAACCTCTTATAGTGGTTATATACAGCAACTGCAAGAAGCTTCTTTGCACGATCCTGTCCGATTACATACTGGTCCAGGAAAGCGTGGATATCCTTCGGCTTATACTGAGTCTCAACCTTGCCTAAAGGCTTTGCATGACCGGTCTGTGCCTCAAAATCCTTAAGATAGTCTCCAGCCATCTTCACACAATCGGCACAGATGCAGGCATCAAGGCCTTGAAGAAGGAATGTAACCTCATCCTCAGGTCTGCCACAGAACATGCAGTACTGTCTGTTCTTTGAAGACTTCGCCATTATCTTTTCGATTTTCTTGTGAGAATCTCGTCAATCATACCATACTCGAGAGCCTCCTGAGAATTCATCCAGAAGTCACGGTCACCATCAGCATAGATCTTTTCTATAGGCTGACCAGAATGCTCTGAAATGATAGTATAAAGTTCCTTACGGATCTTCTCAATCTCCTGGGCAGCGATAAGGATATCGGAAGCCTGTCCACGTGCGCCACCTAGAGGCTGGTGTATCATGACTCTCGAATGCTTGAGGGCTGAACGTTTGCCCTCAGCACCTGCACAAAGAAGTACAGAACCCATAGAAGCTGCCATACCCGTACAGATTGTCGCCACGTCCGGCTCAATGATCTGCATTGTGTCATATATACCAAGACCTGAAGACACCTGACCGCCAGGAGTATTGATATAAAGAGAGATATCACTTGAGCTGTCGTTAGATGCGAGGAACAGGAGCTGAGCCTGGATGATGTTGGCTACATCATCATCAATCGGAACTCCAAGGAAAATGATTCTATCCATCATAAGGCGGCTGAATACATCCATAGATGCTACATTCAGCTTCCTTTCCTCGATGATTGTAGGATTGATGTATCCGTCCATTACAGACTGATACCTGTGCATGGTCATAGAGCTGATTCCATGCTCCAAAACCGCATATTTATTAAATTCAGAATTCATATTATATAAAAAAGGCCGGCTTTGCGAGCCGGCCATATAGTCAAAATTATTTCAACTCGCGGAATTTCTCAACTGAGATCTTCTTCTTCTTGAGAGTAACGACCTCACGAACAGCAGCGAATGTCTTCTCGTTCTCTACCTGATCGAGAATTCTTCTGCCCTGCTCCTCCTGTGAAAGGATGTTCTTAGCGAAAGCCTCAAGCTGCTCCTCTGGAACGTTGTTCATACCGTACATAGCGAACTGGTAAGCTGCGAAGCCCTTAGCGCTTGCGAGAAGGTCAGCCTCCTCAACCTTGACGCCATACTTCTCCATAAGGAAGTTGCGTACCATCTGCCACTTGTAGTCAACGATGAAGAGATCCCAATCCTTCTCGATATCCTCCATAGTGAACTTACCCTCGTTGATGACGTAGATCCATCTCTTGAGGAACTTCTCTGCAACTGTTACGTTAGCCTTCTCAAGAAGGAAAGTCTTTGCGTCCTTTGAGAAACGGAAATCTGCCTCCTGAGCGTACTCAGCGCGGATTCTCTCTTCGATCTTAGCCTCAAACTCAGACTCAGTCTTAACGCCGAAGATCTTCTCGAAAGTCTCCTCAGTCATAGGAGCGTTCACAAATGTCTTCACGTTCTTCACAGTCATCTTGAACATAGGGTCAAGAGTAGCAAGCTCGTCCTTGTTTACCTTAAGCATTGAAGCGCGGTCAGTCTCGTTCTCGAATGCCTCGTTTACATTTACTTCAAGAACATCACCTGGCTTAACACCTACAAAAGACTTACGAGCTGCCTCAGCTACATTGCGGAGAGCTACATATGTACCCTCTACCTTAGTCTCGCCCTGCTCGAAATCAACGATGATGAAGTCATCCTCCTTAGCAGCTGCACCCTCTTCGAGTGAACCGTACTGGCGGAGAAGATTATCTCTCATCTCCTTCTTAGCAGCCTCTGTTACTGTGATTGTATAATATACAACCTCATCCTCCTTTGAAAGCTCGAATGAAATCTCAGGATTCTGAGCAAGATCAAACTTGAATGTGAACTCGCTGCCGTCAACCCACTCGTTCTGGATGTGCTCCTCGCTTGGAAGCGGCTCACCGAGAACACGGAGGTTATTCTCCTGGATAAAGTTGTTAAGGCCCTCAGAAATTGCATCGTTAACTGCATCAACGAGTGCATTCTGTCCGTACATCTTCTCTACGAGAGACATTGGAACCATACCTTTTCTGAAACCCTTGATCTCAGCCTTCTTTCTGAAATCGCTAAGTCTCTTCTTTCTGCTTTCTGCATAATCCTCAGCTGCAACTGTAAGAGTCAGTTCGAGATTGAGGTCATCAATTCTGTTCTGTTCGATCTTCATATAATCAGTTTTTAATCATTTCAATTCATAGAGCGGCAGGCCGCACTTTTAAGCGCGCAAAGATAGGAATTATACGCGATATTTCAAAATATCATTTCTTCGCCTTATCTTCTCGTTTCGGATAGGATATTCGAGAGTGATACATACGCTGCAGATAGCTCTTCATCACATCCTTCACGATATTCACTTCGCGCAAAGATATAGTCGAGTCCGAAAGCTGCCCATCATCTGCCTTTCCGTCGACGATCTTGTCAACCAGGGCTGAGATGCTCTCCTGAGAATAGTCACGGAGACTTCTTGATGCAGCTTCGACTGCATCACACAACATAAGGATCACCTGCTCCTTGGTAACCGGTTTCACACCGTTATAATAGAATTCAGAAACATCCTTGGGATCACCGCCATCATTAAGATACTGAGTAAGAAAATATCCTGCTGCAGTAGTACCATGATGTGATCTTATGAAATCCTTAAGCACTCCGGGAAGTCCATATTTGTCTGCCAGTGCAAGACCATCCGATACATGACGGATGATCTCCGCAGCACTCTGCTTCGGGGTAAGCCCTTCATGAAACTTCACTCCAGGAGTCTCATTTTCTGTAAAACACTGAGGATTCATCACCTTTCCGACATCGTGATAGAGCGCTGCAGCCCTGATGAGAGGAACATTTGCATCTATCGCTCTAGCCACAGCATCGGCAAGATTCATCACCTGAAGAGAGTGTTGGAATGTACCAGGAGCCTTATCTGCAATCATTCTGAGCAAAGGTCTGCTTGTGTCACTGAGTTCAACCAGCTTTGACGAAGATACAAGCATGAATATCTTCTCAAAAAGATATACAAGAGGATAACCTGCAACTGCAAGGAAAGCAGCAAGGGAAAGCTGCCAGAGCTGACGCGAATCCGCTATAGCTCCATATCCGTCCATAAGCTTGAACGCTCCCCATACTACTGCCATGACAACAAACGTAATCAGAGCTGACACAAACTGCAGCCATCCCCTGTTGAAATAATCAAACACATATATGGTCACGACACCACCTGTAAGGTAAATGAAGAAGAGCTCTACTCCGTCAGGAGCTGCTATCAGCATTGGAAGAAGTGATATGAAATACACGTTGAAGACCATTCTGCGGCTGAAGAATGCAAGCAGATAAAGGACAATCAACGTGAAAGGAACCATATAGAAATACTGAGGTTCAATCTTGGCAACCAGGAAAGATGCAACAGCTGACATCGAGAAGACAAGAAGCACATAGAGGTACTTGTTGAACTGTTCGAAGATGTGATAGTTGCAGAAATATATTGCAAAGAACAGCACCATGACCAGGAACAAGGCGATCAGTGCATTGCCAAGCCACTGGAGGGCTTCCGGACCATCATAACCCACATTTGACTCATACTCAGCCTTATAGGAATCAAGAAGAAGTTCCAGGTCTGCTGTTACAAGCTCACCTTGAGAGACCAGAGTCTGACCTGCCTTTACGATGCCGGATGTCGGCGAAACCATAGACAGGTTCTCATCATGCAGAAGTGAAGTCATACGCATGTCAGGCATGAGGTTCTGCATGATTACAGACGCAAAGAGATCGGTCATGAACTGATCCATAGGAGCATCCGGAAATTCAGCAGCAAATGCCTCAGAAAGAGCCTGCCTTGCACCTTCGATAGTATACACTTCGACATCAGACACCTTGGATGCCCTCATATCCCTCTGCAGATATATCAATCCTGTAGAATTGCTTTCGGCATCATATCCTGCAGGAAGTACACCCTTGGAATATATGTTGACAAGGACATTATTCAACGAGGGCTTTGCTACGGCATACGCGCCCATATCAGCCTCAGTCAGCATCCTGGCAGCCAGCTGCTGTACAGAAGGGTCAAGACGATATACAGGGACTACACTGGAGCCCGCTCTCTGAAGTTCTGCCTTATACTGTTCCTCAGACTTGAGCAACGGAAAATCGAACTGAGACACAAGGTCCTCATACATCCATGGAGAGCCTTTCTGATAGTCATAGTTGAACTTAGGATTCCTTGGCATTACAAGCACAAGAAGTGCAAATAGGAATACCAAGGGAACATATACCTTATATCCACGCGGGAACCTGCTTTTTTCCATCTTATTCTACTTTAGGAACTGAACGGGGTCATATGCATAGTCAGTGCCGACACTATAGGTGACGACACTGACTTATCGGCATTACTGCCGTCTGATTATCATATCTGATGCTTTATGCATCGATGTTTGCATAATGTGCATTCTGCTCAATGAACTCTCTACGTGGCGGAACGTCATCGCCCATGAGCATTGAGAATGTACGCTCAGCCTCAGCTGCATTCTCAATTGTGATCTGGCGGAGAAGGCGCTTCTCAGGATCCATAGTCGTCGACTGGAGCTGCTCTGCGCTCATCTCTCCAAGACCTTTGTAACGCTGTACGAATACACCCTTCTCAGATCCCTTGCCAAGCTGGAGCGTAGCCTCCTTGCGCTGAGCCTCTGTCCAGCAGTAGATCTCTTCCTTACCCTTCTTCACAAGGTAGAGAGGTGGAGTTGCGAGATATACATATCCGTTCTTGATAAGATCCTGCATATAACGGAAGAAGAATGTCAGGATAAGTGTCGCAATGTGGCTACCGTCCACGTCGGCATCGGTCATGATGATCACCTTATGGTAGCGGAGCTTGCTGAGGTTGAGGGCCTTGCTATCCTCTTCTGTACCAACTGTAACTCCGAGTGCAGTGTAGATATTCTTGATCTCCTCGCTCTCGAATACCCTGTGCTCCATAGCCTTCTCCACATTGAGGATCTTACCTCTGAGCGGAAGGATAGCCTGGGTCATACGGTCACGTCCCTGCTTTGCAGTACCACCCGCTGAGTCTCCCTCGACGAGGAAAAGCTCACAGATCTCAGGATTTCTTGAAGAACAGTCAGCCAGCTTTCCAGGAAGTCCGGCACCAGACATTACAGTCTTGCGCTGAACCATTTCACGAGCCTTGCGGGCTGCGTGACGTGCAGTAGCTGCGAGAATCACCTTCTCGACGATCATTCGAGCCTCCTTAGGATTTTCCTCAAGATACTGCTCGAGAGCCGCTGCTGTTGCCTGAGACACAGCAGACACAACCTCACCGTTACCGAGTTTGGTCTTTGTCTGTCCCTCAAACTGAGGCTCTGCAACCTTTACCGACACTACAGCAGTAAGGCCTTCACGGAAGTCATCCGCTGCAAGGTCGAACTTGAGCTTTGCAAGCATTCCGTTCTTGTCAGCATAATTCTTAAGGGTTCTTGTAAGACCCATCTTGAATCCCTGAAGGTGTGTACCACCCTCGATGGTATTGATGTTATTTACGTATGAGTAGATCTTCTCTGTGTAGCTTGTATTGTACTGAAGAGCAATCTCAATAGGGATAATCTTGTCTGTCTCAAGGTAGATCGGAGTCTCGATGAGTCTTTCTGCACCGCCATCAAGATACTCGACAAACTCTCTGAGACCTTCCTTTGAGTAGAATACATCCGATCTGTAATGCGAAGTCTCAAGCTCATTGCCATTCTCGTCAACATCAGGGATAAGATGTCTCTTGTCAGTCAATGAAAGATGAATACCTTTGTTAAGATATGCAAGCTCACGAAGTCTTGCTGCAAGAGTATCATACTTATAGATCTGTGTAACCTGGAATATCTCAGGATCCGGGTGGAAAGTAACTATTGTACCTGTGTCATCAGCATCACCTACAACCTCAACCGGCTTGTATGGCTTACCCTGTGAATACTCCTGTACAAATACTTTTCCTTCACGGTGAATCTCTGCCTTCAAGTAATCAGAAAGCGCATTCACGCAGGATACACCCATACCGTGGAGACCACCTGACACCTTGTAGCTGTCCTTGCTGAACTTACCACCGGCATGAAGCACCGTGAGAACAACCTCAAGAGCAGACCTGTTCTCCTTTTCGTGCATTCCGGTAGGGATACCACGACCATTATCCTTTACTGTGATCGAGTTGTTTTCGTTGATTGTAACCTCGATATGGGAACAATAACCTGCAAGTGCCTCATCGATACTGTTATCCACTACCTCATATACGAGATGGTGAAGACCTCTTTCACCTACATCACCGATGTACATCGAAGGTCTCTTTCTAACAGCCTCAAGGCCTTCCAGGACCTGAATACTATTTGCGGAATACTGTTCCGCAGAAGGATTGTTGATTACTTCTTCGCTCATTATATTTTCCTTTTCTTATCTTAAAATTCACAGTCCGCATCCCGGCTTTTCGGCAGGGCCGAACAAACGGACAAATATAACAATTTTTCCTATAAATTCAAGCAAATTCCTGCGGTAAAATTAATGCCTTTTTCCGCAAAAAGAGGATTGCGCTGAATGGTCATATTGAGGAGATTTCCACCCCTGATCCAAAACGACAGCGCACGGTTTGCAGCATACTCAAAATAGACCCCAAGATCAGCATATCCGGGTATAACAGCATCATACATAGCTGCAGAGGAAGACATATTCACAACACTACCTTTACGCGCTGTGGCAAATTCACAGTCCACACCTGCATATATCCTCCTGCTCCAGTTATATTCAAATGAGACATCTCCTGTCAGGGAAGCCGGAGCAAACAGTCCGTCATCTGCCTTGAAGCCCCAGAAATGGCCATATGTTGCGGCTCCGTCAAACCTGAAGCTCTCCAGATCCCACATCCAGTCCAGACTTGCATAAAGTTTCTGATACTGGGTATAACCGATTGCCGGAAGGTACATCGGTTCAGAAGCTTCGAATACATTTTCAACTATTATTGCATCAAGAGGAGCATTTGCATAGTTGACATAACCTCCACGAAGATCATAAGAGAAACGTGCACCTACACGTCCCTTGAATCCAAAAGATGCAGACACTCTCTCGACGGTCACATCCATCAACGGCCACAAGCCACGGCCGAACATAGGTTCGAAGTGATGGTTGCGCTCCAGCAGAGAAGAATACGTATTCAGCTTATTGCCTCCACCTATGCATGAATAAACCCTCAAATACTCAGGAATGACATCAAACCATGCTGACACATCCGGATATACAACCTGGTCCTTGGCTGTAAATACCGGAACCATATCATCGGAATGAATGACCTTTGCCAGTCGGATACCTGCATCAACAGACCATCTTTCATGACCAAACACATAGTGAGGAACGAGTGAAAACTCAGCTGCAGTTGTTGCAATCTCAGGGTGTGAGTAAGACGCCAGATCCAGTCCTACTCTGAACAAGACATTATGTTTTCTTTCAATGACCTGGCCGACCTGGCCGTCAATACTGAACACATGCTCGCCCAGATTATCACGCACCCCCGAAAACTCGAGCACATCACGGCCATATCTGTAATCGGCGTTGACATCATATCTGAAATATGTATCCTCATCAGACTTCGAAAATACTCCCATCCTGACATCCAGGGCATCATAATGTCTTGTCTTGACCTGATCTTTCGACGCAAGTCCGTAATACCCCACGTCAAATCTCATGGCGCCCTTCTTCCAATCATAACCTCCGTCAACACCAGCCTTGGTCTGCAGGTCATATCCTTTCCAATATGAATGGTCTCCACCAGCTTCTACCCATCTGTCAATTACAGCAACCTGGCCAGGAACAAGTTCAGGCTTGAATGTCCTATATCCACCGATGTATGAACGATGTGAAGCATAGACATCCATTCTGAAGCCCTTCTTTAAGAATGTCGGTGACCAAACAACTTCAGCCAAAGGATGCAAAGTATATCCGGCACCTACCTTCAGGTACAACTGCCTTGGCGCCTGCATTGCAGAAGCCGGCTGCATTGTAAGAACATACGGATTGAACTCATAGGAACCCTGATATGGCTTTTCAAAGACAGAATAGTCAAAATCCAAATCAAATCTTGTAACGGAATCCGGGACTTCCATATCAAGCGACGGCTTATGAACCTCCATAAGCTTTCCCTCATATGCTCTGTTCACAACAACAGTAGGATCAAGATCCTGAGCGGACACGGACTGAACGGCAGCAAAGGCCATTACAGCAATCAGTAGTATATATCTCTTCATAACGATCATTCTTTAGTTTGAGGATGCCATAAGTTCCTGGAGTCTGGTAAGTCTCATACGCACATTATCAAGTACATCATCAGTGCTGCCTGAAGGCTTATAACCATCGCGTACACTCTCGAAGGTTGCCTTGGCCTGAGCGAGTTCATCACGGTCAACAAATGAGTCTCCAAGTACGATGAAGCTCTTTGCAAGCCAGTATGTCTGTCCGGATCCGGCATCAGCAAACGCATACACCTTATTTTCAACCTCTTCGAACTCCGCTTTGTCATAGCTATCCAGGATGAGTATATATGCCGCCTCGGCACCGTATGCATCTGTCAGATCTGCAGCAAGCTTTTCCATGACGACAAGAGCCTCAGACCTGCGGCTTGTAGCCATGAACGACTTAGCCTTTATATATTCTGCCTCACGTTTGACAGTATCTGAAACACGGCTGTCAAACAACACACGGTCAGCATTCCTTATTGCCTCATCCCACTTATGTCCCTTGAATGCAGAACGCATCATTCCCTCTATTGCGAGAATCTTGTTATTTTCCAGTCTTGCCGAAGCATACAGGGCTGAATATCCGCCAAATGCATCATCCCATCTCTCCATCTTATATGACAGATCTGAGAAGTTCAGCATTGAGAGTTCAACAAAGGATCCGCTTCCCTCAGCAATAACCTTCTCGTAGCAGTCGCATGCCTGCTCATATTTACCGAGATTCTTGTATGAGTCGGCAATATAGAACTCTGCGTTGAAAGAATACTTGCCGGCAGGGTACTTTTTAAGGTATGACTGCAACGATGTCAAGGCTTTCTGATAATTTCCTGAGAGATAGTTCTGCTCTGCAGCATTGAAGATCATCTTCTCCTTCTCGTCAGCTGTCCTGGTTGCTCCCTTTCCTATGCTGTCGATATACTGAAGGAAAGCCTCCGGCTCATTCTTAGTCTGATAGATGGATTCTATAGCTGCCAGAGCATCTTCAGCATAACCTGACAGAGGCATATCCTCAACCACTGACTTATAATAAACCATTGCCTCATTGAACTGTGACTGATTTCTAAGTATTGAACCAAGTTCAATATAAGCCTTTGCCACAAATGTAGTATCACTTGTAGTCTCGGAAAGCTTTCTGAAGCATGCCAACGCATTCTCGTCATCCTCCTTCACAACATAAGCCCTTCCAAGTTCATACAGCGCTTCAGGATAGAACTGGGCTGACGGCTGCGCATCCAGGGCCCTTGACAGAAGCTTTATCTTTCTGTCCTGATTACCAGCCAATCCATATGAAAGGGCAGCCTGGTAATATGGATAAATATCGTCGACATTATAGAAGTCCCTGACCACAAGATCATATGAAGTGCATGCATTCTTATAATCCTTAGCCACAAAATAACAGTCTCCCACCCTCTCAAGAGCATCCTTCCTGTATCTGACCTCAGAAGCTCCCAGGTAGCTGTCGAACCACTTCCTTGCGGAAGCATAATCACCTTCCTTGAAGTAACAGTATGCGATATTATACGGAATGAGATATGACTCCGGCTGTCTATAAAGGGCAGACTGATTATACAACTCGACATACTGCTCCCTTGACTGCTGAAACTGGTCGTTCCTGTAATAGGACTCTGCAAGCCAGAAACGTGTAAGCTGGTTGAATCTCGAACCTTTGTCAGAATAATATGCAGCAACCTTCAGACATGGTATGGCAAGACGGTAGGAACCAGACAGAACAAGCTGATTGGCTCTGAGAAAGTTTGCCTTCATGTAGTTGTTCCTCATATCATCATCCAGTTCATCGATCATTCCATATGCATCCACTGCACCTGCATAATCTCTATTATGAAGCGCTGCTACTGCCATATAGCTGTAGATCTTATCGTCCTTATCCCTGTCAGAATATTTCTTCATGTAGTCCTGGAACACTGACGGGTCATTGTTTATATCAAAAGCAAGTTTCGCCCAGTTGAAATATGCATCCTCTGAGATTGTCTGATCGTATGGAACTGATGAGGCATCCTTGAAAGCTGTCAAGGCTGCAACCTTGTTCTTTGTCTGTATATAGCTATATCCAAGGTGATAATTCGCTATCTGACCAAGAGAGTCAACACGCATCTCCATATTATTGAAACTCTCGATAGCTCCGGCATAATCCTTAACGGCATAGAGTACAGAACCACTGTAGAACCAATCAGCCCTTGTCTTAGGCTCACCTGCCACACTGGCTGTCAGTTCATAATATCTTCGCGCCTGGTCTGCATTACCTAAAACAAGCCACGATTCTGATATGATTCGGGCAAGGTGGGGCTTCCTGTCTTCTGGAACACTCCTGTACATGGCGTCACCATATTTTGCCACATAATTGTAATCCTTCATCATAAAACGGCATTCCATGATGAAGAAATTGGACATCTCGGTAAATCTGGCATCAGCTGCCGCCTTCTCGAACCAGGCAAGGGCTTCAAAGAAATTCTTCTTCTCGTAATTGATATAGGCTATAGAGTACTTTGCCGGCGCCGTATAGTCCGAAACCGGCCTTTTCTCAAGCTCGACAAATCTCAGGAGAGCCCTGTCGACATCCCCCCTCTCAAGTTCGCAATATGCCTTCTTGAAAAGATACTCATCAACCTGGCTTCTGTCGATCTCGGTCGGAGATACACGTTCGAGAAGATCACCTGCCTCGATATACTTCTGGGCATCGAAAATATTCAGAGCATGACGATAGAGGATCTGAGGAATAAGAACCGAATGTGGATTCTCGTTCATGAACCTGTCCATACGATACTCATAGGCAGGAATATTCATGATGACATCACTTAAGATAGCATATCCTTCAGGATCAGTCATCGCAGACTCCTTTGCCATTGACTCAAATACTGTTCTTGAACGGCTGTGCATACCATTCTCATGAAGCCTGAGCATCTCTCTATACTCTCGCGCACGCAGTTCTGTAAACTTTCCTGCAGTACCGTCGTCCGCCTTAACCGGCATCAAAGCAGACATAGCTGATAACGCTGCTGTCGCCAATATATATTTCACCTTCATCATCAAACAAAAATTTTACAAATTTAACCAATTTCCACTATATTTGTGTGATTAATATCATTTTTTGAACATGGCAGAAAAGACTCCCATCATCTCATTCAGAGATGCCGACATCGTTAACGGCGAAGCAACAGTCATATATGGATTGAACATGGATGTATATCCTGGCGACTTTGTATATATCGTCGGAAAAGTCGGTACCGGAAAGACATCGATCATCAGGACCATCATTGCAGAAAACGACCTGGAGAAGGGCCGAGGAACCGCTTGCGGATTTGAATTGAACGGCATATCGGAAAAGGAGATACCATATCTGAGAAGAAAGATGGGCGTCGTATTCCAGGACTTCCAGCTTCTGATGGACAGAAGTGTCGAAGATAATCTCAGATTTGTCCTCGAAGCTACCGGATGGAAGGATGATGAGAAGATATCACACAAGATAACGGAAGTTCTTGACGCTGTCGGAATGGGACGCAAGGCTCATAAGATGCCGTTCCAGCTCTCCGGTGGAGAGCAGCAGCGCATAGCCATAGCACGTTCGCTCCTGAACGACCCTCAGGTGATCATAGCAGACGAGCCGACAGGAAATCTGGATGTAGAGACAGCAGACGGCATTATGCAGCTTCTCACAGGCATCAACCGCGACAAAGGTACTGCCATAGTCATGGTCACCCACAACAGGCAGATATTCGAGAAATATCCTGGAAGAGTAATGATCTGCAAGGATGAGACATGCTTTGAACAGATGCCTGACGAACCTATTGACATTGACCTTACTATCTGATAAGATGGAACGAAAGGACCTGTTCTTCCACATCACAAGATGGTTTTCCGAAAACATGGAAACTGCTGAGAGCGAACTGAATTATGATAGTCCGTTCCATCTGCTGATTGCAGTCATCCTGTCTGCACAGTGCACGGACAGGAGGGTAAACATGCACACCCCTGCCATCTTTGCAAGGTTCCCGGAACCTAAGGATCTTGCCGAAGCCTCTTTCGAGGAAGTATATGAAATGATAAAATCCATATCCTTCCCCAACAACAAGGCCAAGCATCTGATAGGTATGGCAAAGAAGCTTGTTTCAGACTTTGGGAGCGTTGTTCCATCAGAGCCAGAACTCCTCGAAACCATGCCGGGAGTCGGACGCAAGACTGCTAACGTCATAGCTTCAATCATTTACGACAAGCCTGTCATTGCCGTGGACACCCATGTATTCAGGGTTTCCAGAAGATTAGGACTTTCTGACGGCAAGACAGTTGAAGCCGTAGAGAAGGACCTTACAGAAGGCTTCGCTCCTGAACTCCGCCCCAAGGCACACCACTGGCTCATACTCCATGGCAGATATGTGTGTACCGCACGCAAGCCTAAATGCGCCGACTGCGGACTCCAGTCGGTCTGCAGGCAATTCATCTGCGAGAATGTCAAGATATGATTCACGAGTTCATACCGGAGGCTGACTTTCAGTCCGAGCCGTTTACAGACCCGTTCCGCTACAGTCCTCATCCCCTTGTACAGAAGGCGGCCGGACTCGTAATGCAGCGCATTGACTGCGACCCGGTTCTTTCCTCTGATTTTAATGAGGGCAAGATGCTGGGAATTCTGGTCGTATCCCATGATAGCTGCATAGGTTACCTTGCAGCATTCTCCGGTAATGTAGGCGGACGCAGCATGATCGAGGACTTTGTTCCTCCCATATATGATCTTACTGATCCTGACGGACACTTCAAGACCCGTGAATCCGAAATATCTTCTTTGAACCATAAGATCAGACTGTTGACAGATTCGAAAGAACTCAAGACATTGAAAAGACAACTCAAGGATGCAGAGTTTCTCATGAAGCAGGAGGTCGAGTTGCAGAAGTACAGCATGTCAAGACTCAAAGAGGAAAGGGATAGGATAAGGAATCTGTCAGATGACCCGTCAACACAGGAAAAACTCACAAGACAGAGCCAGTTCGAAAAGGCTGAGCTGAAGAGAATCAAGACAAGGTGGGAGAAGACCCTTTCTGAAATACAGGAAAAGATATCCATTCATTCTGAAAAGATAAAGGAGCTGAAGACCAGAAGGGCTGAAATGTCAGACGATCTCCAGAAATGGATATTCAGGCAATACATTGTCCATAACGCCAAGGGCGAAAGCAGATCAATCTACGACATTTTTGCTGATAACGGAGTGACGCCTCCAGGCGGTACAGGAGAATGCGCTGCACCGAAACTTCTCGAATACGCATTCAGAAACGGACTCACCCCACTTGCCATGGGAGAATTCTGGTATGGCCGCAACTCCATTACAGCTGTACGTACACATGGGCACTTCTACCCATCCTGCACAAGCAAATGCGGTCCGCTTCTTAAATATATGACCTCTGGGCTTGACATCTATGCTGAATCGGCCGAATATAATCCACATATCCTATACACAGATGAGGCTATTGCAGTGATCTCCAAACCTTCCGGGATGCCATCTGTACCTGGACTTGACGGAAGGATCTCAGCACTGGAATGGTTACAGAACCATCTTGGAGACCAGGATATAGAATCTGTCCACAGACTTGACATGGACACTTCCGGTGTAATGATATACGCAAGAAATGCAGATGTCGGAGCCAATCTTCGACACCAGTTCGAAAAACGTCTGATATCAAAGACCTACATAGCCAGACTCTCGCCATCAGCAGACGGTATGACTCTGAATTTTGGAAGCAAAGGAGAGATCATCCTTGCGCTCAGTCCTGACTACGATGAAAGGCCAAGGCAGAAAGTCGATCCTGCACAAGGCAAGGAGGCAATCACTTCTTATGAAGTCAACTATGTACATGAAGATGGCTCAATCGACATCACCTTTCGTCCTCAGACAGGAAGAACTCATCAGCTGCGCGTACACTCAGCCCATACACTTGGTCTGGGACATCCGATAAAAGGTGATAAACTCTATGGAGGTAGTCCAGCAGAAAGACTGTACCTTCACGCTCTAAGTCTTACTTTCTCACATCCAGAAACCAACATCCCCATGACATTTGAGGATGATACAACATCCTACTGACTACCATAAAAAGAAATCGGTCCGCATATCTGCGAACCGATTCTGTACCATATGTCTTGGAAGAATTACTTCTTCTTTGCGTATCTCTGATAGAATTTGTCAACGCGACCTGCAGTGTCGACGAGCTTCATCTTACCAGTGTAGAATGGGTGAGAAGTGTTAGAGATCTCAAGCTTAACTACCGGGTACTCAACGCCCTCGATTTCGATGGTCTCCTTAGTGTTCGCGCATGAGCGAGTGATGAACACTACATCGTTTGACATATCCTTGAAAGCTACAAGACGGTAGGTTTCGGGATGTATACCTTGTTTCATGATCAAATAAAATTTAGTTAACTAATTTTTCGAGGCGCAAATGTACATTCTTTTTTCTTAATAAACAAGCATTTTACTTAATTCTATATGGCTGATCGTCATATAAAAGGAACTTTTTTGCCTTTCTTATCCATTTCTGTTCCTCCAACTTGATATGTTCGCGCATATCCTCAGTAGAAACTGCTCCATTTATATAATCCAGAAGCACCTGATCGGACAGCTTTGCAGCAAAACCTTCTTCAAGAACAAACTCCTTGTACTTATCCTTGAAGAAACGCATCAGCTGCAGGGTATGCATCAGTGAGTGATACTCCACGCCTGGCTCACGCATGAGCTGATAGCCATAGCATCTCTCCCCTGCATACTTTCCACAAGAAGGAGTGAAGGAGCACGGACGGAGCATTATTCCCTCTGCTACAGGAACCGGCTCACGATTGGCTGTCTTGATGAAAGGGGCACCGAAATACTCATATGGTCTGGCAGTTCCGATGGCAGGAGTGATATTGGTATTATTCCACAATCCACCGCCACTATACACATCGCATGTGAACAATCCTGGGATATCTGAAGCTGGGGCAATTGTCCAAGGCATCAGCTGATGATTAGAATCAGTCGCAAGAGCGGATATGACATGAAGGGCAAACTTGGCACCTATCTCATGATAATAGAGATTTGCAAGCTCACCAAGAGTGAGTCCATGCCTGTGCGCAACTTTAGGCACATACTGTTCTGACACTTCAGATGGCATAGTTCCTTCGACGACCCTTCCTGCCGGGTTGATATGATCGACAATGTAAAGAGACGGAGCCTCATCTTTCATTGATTTGAGGACGTCCATAAGCCTCATCACATCCTTGGTATAGTTGAAATACCTTGCACCTACATCCTGAATCTCAACCACAACTGCGTTTAGCTCCACGAGATCCTCTCTTGTAAATTCAATATGGTTTGTCAAAGGAGTTAGTTCCGTATCTCGAGGCATAAAGATAGTGTGAAGGTTGCCTCTTTCACGGAAAATATCATATAGATACCTACGTCTGTCGGTATCCCAGCAATTCTGGGTGCAGAAGCATCCTACCTTGCCTTCCTGCAATGCCTTATCAAACTGATCCTCCAATGATGTGGTTCTGAAAGAGAACATAAGCTAAAGTCTTAAATTACATGTGCAAATCATGCAAAATTAAAGTTTTATAGGTGCAATTACAAATTTAATATTACTTTTGCAGCCCAAACTGAAACTGGAATGAAAGCAATCTGGACTATACTTTTATTGATCGCATCAAACGTCTTCATGACATTTGCATGGTACGGACACCTGAAGCTTCAGGAAATGAAGATCTCAACAAGCTGGCCACTTATTCTGGTCATACTTTTCTCATGGGGAGTAGCATTCCTCGAATACTGTGCACAGGTTCCGGCCAACAGAATAGGATACGTAGAAAACGGAGGTCCGTTCAATCTTATGCAGCTGAAGATTATTCAGGAGGTGATATCTCTCACAGTGTTCACAGTCCTTGTCACCGTCATGTTCAAGGGACAGTCGCTGCAGTGGAACCATTTTGCAGCATTTTTCTGTCTGATCATGGCAGTTTTCTTCGTTTTTTTAAAGTAAGACGTAAAAAAAATTTGGAAGTTGCAAAATTTTATCTACCTTTGCACTCCCAAACATAAAACGCTCGGTTCGTATAACGGTTAGTACTCAAGATTCTCAATCTTGCAATAGGGGTTCGATTCCCCTACCGAGTACCAAAAGCAGTCATCTTGTGATGACTGCTTTTTTCATTTATACTCAGATGCTGAGGCCATATGCAGAGTGGCCATGAAGCTCAGCTTCAATTTTCAGGAGACGATTGTATTTTGCCGTTCTCTCAGACCTGCTGAGGGATCCAGTCTTTATCTGACCTGCATTAACCGCTACAGCAAGATCTGCAATGAATGTATCCTCAGTCTCGCCGGATCTATGCGAGATGATCGCCTTATAGCCGTTTCTCTGTGCCATGGCAATCGCCTCAAGCGTTTCAGTAAGGGTTCCTATCTGATTCAGTTTGATCAGGATAGCATTAGCTACCCCATTCCTTATACCTTTAGAGAGATAATCTACATTGGTCACAAAAAGATCATCACCAACGAGTTGACATTTCTTGCCAAGTGCGGCAGTCATGAACTCCCATCCTACCCAATCCTCTTCAGCCATTCCATCTTCAATGGAATCAATCGGGTATTTTTCGACAAGATGCTTCAGATATGCCAACTGTCCGTCTCGATCAAGAGTTCTTCCAGCCTCACCCTCAAAAATCTTGTAATCATACTTTCCATCCCTATAGAATTCAGAAGAAGCGCAATCAAGTGCAAGAGTTATATCCTTACCTGGCAGATATCCGGCATGATCGATTGCCTGCATGATCAAGCCTAAAGCATCCTCTATGCTGCTTAGGGTTGGTGCAAAACCGCCCTCATCTCCTACAGCTGTATTCAGTCCTCTGGCCTTGAGGAGTTTCTTAAGAGCCTGAAATACTTCAACGCCCATCCTGAGTCCTTCACTGAATGACTTAGCTCCGACAGGGCGGATCATGAATTCCTGGAAAGCAATAGGCGAATCACTGTGAGCACCTCCATTGATGATATTCATCATAGGGATAGGCAGAACGTGGGCATCTGCTCCGCCTAAATACCTGTATAGAGGAGTATTCTGAGACAATGCAGCAGTCTTAGCTACAGCTAAAGAAACTGCAAGGATGGCATTTGCTCCTAATTTCGACTTGTTTGGAGTTCCATCAAGACGACACATGAGCTGATCAATAGCAGTCTGTTCATAAACAGACAAACCAATCAGCTGTGGTGCTATTATCTCATTGACATTCTCAACTGCCTTGAGCACTCCCTTTCCATTATATCTTGACAGATCATTATCTCTAAGCTCAAGAGCTTCATGTATGCCCGTAGAGGCTCCAGATGGCACTGAAGCTTCCGCCCTTACTCCGTTTTCCAATATAACTTCAACAGCAACTGTCGGAAATCCCCTTGAATCCAGAATTTCACGCGCTATTATATCCTTAATCTTCATACCAATATCATATTTATAATTTGATCTGATACTTAGTGCAAACATTCTGCCCAAGTCGAGATCACATCGCAAATATACAAATGTTATTTGGAATTATTATAATTTAAATATTAAAAACTACCTTAAAAATGGGAATTCAGATGAGTATAGTTAACCATTTTAATCCAGGTTTTAGGAACTCGGCAAGAACCTCAGCACATATACTCCTGACACTCAGCACATTACCAGGTTCTCCGTGCTCCCTTTTGGCAGCACGGAGAACATAGTAACTAACTATGATACAACGGGTTAGTTGACTACGCATTTTGTTATGAGTTACGACAGTCACATTGTGACAGAGGATTGACTGCTATCACGAACACAAAAAAAGCTCCGAGACTGTTGTCTCGAAGCTTTTTATAAGAGCGTGGCAGCTACCTACTCTCCCACCTGGTGGGGCAGTACCATCGGCGATGGTGAGCTTAACTTCTCTGTTCGGAATGGGAAGAGGTGGATCCTCA
>JBGVNX010000026.1:0-39427 GCA_045126075.1 Candidatus Cryptobacteroides sp. | reverse complement strand
GAACTTCGCGCCCGAGACATCACTGCACATGAAATCGTACTTGAATTCCTTGCTCTGCCCGATGACGGGACCCTGATGCTCCGTAGGCTGATAGTCGATCTCCTTGATCTGTCTGTGCTTCGGGAGCAATGTGTTCAGGAGTGCCATCACCGCCTCCTTGTTGCTCTCGTCCCCGAAAAACGCCTTGAAACCTCCGTTGCTGAGTATGTCTACATACCTCTGCTCGCTCTCTTCATGTGTTTTTACATTCATAACAAAAAATTTAAAGTTAACGGGAGCAAAGTTCAGGAGTCTGTGGAGGATACTATGTAAAATAAAGAAAAACAAACGTTTACGAATTTTATATTTTCGATGTTTCGTCACAAATAGAGGCTTTTCGTCACATTTTTCTGTTTCTTATAACTTTTTCTTTTTTTTTATTGTTGAGATTCAGGGTACAGAAAAGAAACGGACCGAAGTCACCCCGACTCCGCCCGCTTTTCATTCCTGCCACTTCCGCAAGGAAATGAGGTGAATTAAGGAGGAAAAATTGCAGTGTTTTTGCGGAAAATGGTAGATGAAGTTGTTTGCAATAATTTTAATCGCTATTTTTGCGGAAAACCAACGGAATTATGATATTAAATTTGGAGTTTAAGAATTATCGGTCGTTCAAGGGTATTTGCTCTTTTACTACAGAACCAACCTCATCTAAAGCAAAAGTTGAAAATCTGTGTGAGGTAGAAACTAATGCTGAAGGAAACAAGAAAGTTTTAAGGATATCTCTAATTTTCGGTGCAAATGCATCTGGTAAGACGAATATCATAAAATTTTTATATGGTTTCAGAAGATGGTTATTAAATATAGATAATCGCGTTGGCGAAGATATCGCTTTATATCAACCATTCAAATTTGATAGTGCAACTGCCGATGCTCCTACAGAATTCACGATGGAGTTTATTGCACAAAAGGTACGCTATAAATATGAGGTACATTTTGTAAGGTATCGGATAACATCAGAATCTTTACTATCATATCCTAATGGAAAGCAGACTCAATTATATGAACGTATATTGCTGTCAGATGATAAAGAGTCTGACACTATTAAGTTTGGTTCCAGTCTTTCTTCGTTCAAACCTTTTAATGTCTTCAAGAATCAGTTGTTGATGTCAAAATTTTTGAAAGACACACCATGTGAACCAATTACTAATGCAGCGAAATATTTGGTTGATATGGTCATCTCGAATGGATTTCACGAGGATACGATACTTGGAGAAGATAAAGAGATGTTAAGATGGTTATATTCACATCCTGACTACAAAAAGATGTTGGCAGAATTTCTGGCATTCGCAGATACCGGATTGGCTGATTTTCAGTTGGATAAACGGAGTGATGGCGTTGAAGTGACCAGTTTGCATGGATTGTATAAAGATGGAGAAGGCATAGGTAAAACTGACCTACCGCTAAAAGAAGAATCTTTTGGAACAAGAGCTTTGTTTATAATTGGCTGTCATATTCTGCAAGCATTGCAGAATGGAAGTCCATTCTTTATAGATGAAATGGACTCAGGACTCCATTCATACATCACTAGATTAATAGTTGACATTTTTAGAAACGAGAGAATCAATAAAAATAATGCTCAATTGATTTTTACTACACACGATGTGAATCTCCTTGATCAGAATTCTATCCGCAGAGACCAAATATGGTTTACAGAAAAAGATAAATATGGAGTTTCTGAAATGTTTACACTTTCGGACTTTGAAGATGTAAGAGAAGATACATTATTTGCTAAATGGTATATGAACAATAAGTTTGGAGGAGTACCATCATTACAATCATTAGAAAAACTCTTTGTTGAGGATGGCGAGAAGTAACGAGAATACGCGTCATAGTAAATATGTCGTAAGGATAGTGTGCGAAGGAGAAAAGACGGAGCCATTATTCTTCACAAGTCTTTGTGATTTATATTATAGAGATTGTGATGACATGGATGTTCGTACAATACCCCAGCCTAATATTCCACAAGATGAAGAGGCTGGAAATTCTTCCAGAGGAAACTATAAAGGCAAGAGGCGTAAGACAAAAACTCATGAAGAGAATCCTATAGATGTTGTAATTACTGGTACACCACCATTAAAATGGGTTCAATATGCACGACAGATTTTATCAGAAGGTGTAGATGAATCATGGGCTGTATATGATAAAGATGAACACCCGAAGCACGAAGAGGCTTTCGTTGAAGCCAATAAAGAAATTGAAGGCAAGAAGGTCAATGTCGCGTTTTCTTCAAGAAGTTTTGAATACTACTTGTTGTTGCATTTCGAATATATTTATTACCCATTTGATGAAACGGAATGCGGTGAAAGGATAAATGGTAATAAACACATCTTTGAGTGTGGTACAGGTAAAAACCTGGACAAAGATTGTGGCGGAAGAAAATGTATTAATGGATACGCAAGGTCTAAAGGTTATTGGCAGCAGACAAAATCGTCGGATTCAACTTTCCCTATAGTCAAGGATAAGTTGATCAAGGGAATAATCAATGCGTGTAGATTAAGAGCAGAAAGTGATGCTAATACTGAAGAACCTGTTTATTGTAGAAATCCATATACTAATGTCGATCTTCTTGTAGGAAGACTAATTGGCAAAATGACTGTTTGCTATGACACTGCATATAATTATAATGAACATGGTAGTAATTGGTCTGTACAATTAAGTAATGATGGATTGCGTGTAACAAATCATAAGGAAGGACGGGAATTATTTAGAAAAGAAATGTTTTCTATCTATGATTGGGAAAATAATACAGGAAAAGATTTGATTGAAAAGTCATTGTTATTAGATAATAATAGTACGGAAGTAATACCATGTGAACTTATGCCGAATGAAGTTATAGTGATAAGCACGGTCTCGAACAAAGAGGTATTGTTACTTCCTAAATTTGAGATTTAGGGGTTTAATTCTTAATTTTTGTGGTGTTATTGCAAAATTTACAAATTAAATCCCAAAATACCATATTAAAGTTTATATTTTCATTGGGATATCGGCGAATTTTCGGTAGTTATGGCTCTTTATATATGTAGGGTGCAAGCCTTGTAAACAGCCACTATGATGAATACTGAAACCAACTGCCCTTTGAAATGGGTGCCTTCTGCATCTTCGCATGAGGCAGCTCTTCATGCATGGACTGTCATAATGGCTGCAGCGGCAGTGCTGCTTGTCATCCTTGGCATTTATCACCGTTTCAGTCTGCCTGCAGGCCTCCGGAGGGATGACTCCGTGAGGAAGTCGGCCGTAGAGGAACTGAAGGATGTAATCGGTGATTTCTTTACAACCAACTGTTTTTTGCATCATTACCAAAAAAGAAAAGACATTCAGTATTTGGGGGCTGAATACCTATTTCTTTTTTCAATGTAGCCGAACGGCTAACGCTCTTATTATGCTGCATAAGATACAGACTTTTCGTGCATCTCCGAATTTATCTATAATCCAAACCATGAAATTAACCATTTTTAGTATGTAGAGATAAAAACGTTGAAAAAACAAACGCTTGTGGGTGTGTTTTGGTTTATTTGTGGAAAGCTATAAATTTGTAGGAAAGAAACTAAAACCAATAACCTAAGCCTCAATATGAAACGGCTATTTCTTATAGCTATAGCCTTGTTTGTGGCAATGCCAGCCTTTTCCGGGCCGAAGAGCGCCATATTCAATAAGGAACATATCAATGTGTCCATTCATGGACGCTATCAGCACATGCTTGACTGGCATGGCATATACAATGACATGCTGGAGACTCACGGATCGACTCTCATGGGCATACAGGTGGGGCTGGATACCCATCCGTCAGACAGAAACTGGTGGTCGGATGCATATAACTATCCGAGCATCTCTCTAGGGTTTTCATACGATAATGCAGGGTCCATGAAGTCAAGGTCGGGTACCAATATGGGGGATTTCTATAATCTCTACCTGGCTGCCGAGTTTGATTTCTTCCGTGCAGGCATATTTTCTTTCGGGCCAGTTCTGGAAATAGGAATATCCTATACCAAAGACAAGTACAATCCCAGACGTAATGTATCCAACCAGTTCGTTGGCTCTAATCTTCTGGCAAATCTTGCAGGCGGGCTTGAGGCTTCGTTGAGAGTTCATCCTCATTGGGAAATGGCATTGACCGGTTATTTCGTGCACCATTCCAACGGTATGACCCAGACTCCGAACCTGGGTACCAATCAGCTTGCCGTGGGCACAAAGATCAAGTATTATCTCTCTCCGCAGGAGACGGACAGGAGAGTAGATCTTGAAAAACCAGATTATCCTAAAGGCCTGAGATGGAACATATACACAGCCTTGGGAGGTCATAGCTGTGACTGGGAACTTATTGCCAAAGGTCCTGAGGCATACCCGGTCAGATACCGTCTCAGGGCAATATTAGGTGCTGAAGCAGCCTACAGGTATCATAGACTCCTGTCGACCGGCATAGGTATAGAGGGCAACTATGCGGATAATGCATATAGGGAAACTGATATCCTCAAATTAGGCAAGGAGGATCCCAAGGGGTATTCTCCGTTCTATACATCGGTGCATCTTGCCCAATATTTCCATTATTCCAATCTCTCGGTAAATTTCACCTTAGGTCTGTATACATTCAGGAAGACAGGCCTCGTTGAGGATATCAGCCGCTGCTTCCAGCGTATAGGCGTACGTTATCATCTGCCTTCGTTCAAGACAGGTCAGATGTTTGTAGGACTAGGTATGCGCGCCCATTATTTCGACCGCTCCTATTGTATAGAATATGGAACGGGAATCACATTCTGATCCCCGTTTTCCTTATTCTCAGATAATCTTATAATAATCAGTCGATATAGTCCTGATAACCGATGTCCTTTACCTTAAGGTCAGCACATTCCGGCAGACTTTGTCCCTCGATCTGCTGTTTCAGTAATTGTGCAAGAGTCTTGGCGATTTCGATTTTACGGGCATTCCAAAGGAATACGCTCCAGGCAATGCGAAGCACAAATCCGTTGACGTTAGAGGCATTGGCCAGCTTACGCAGGAAAATGTCAGGACTTGATGTATCGTGGAATCTCTGCCTGTCAGTCTTCAATCCATAGTCACTGTCCATGGTTTCTTCTATACTTCTGAACAGCTTGTCGGCTTTGTCCACATCCTTCACCAGCAGATCTTTACCATCAAAGCTGTCATCTCCCTTCTTTCCACCATATTCTATATGGAACTGTGTAGGGAATTCAGGCTCATTTGCTCCGCTTGATGGAAGTAGCGTTATAACCCAGCTGTCATTATCGGCAGTAACGGAGTTCAGATTGTCCATGAATTCATTCAATCCGGCAACCTCACCATCGAAGTTCTGGTTGTAGAACGACCTGTACGGACGCGAAACGCCCAGTTCGCGGCTTACAAGGTTGAATCCGCCGATTTTAGCCATATAGTAAGCATAATATCCTATCGCAGGGTCTATGCTGCTGGAAGGTGCAACAATGGTGATTTTCGAGCCTCTGTCTATGAAACAGCCGTAAGGGCGATTAAGCACGAAGTGTTCGATGGCCAGTTTATCCGGTGCCATTCTGTCAGAAGGGACAGTCATGCCTAGGTTCACGACTCTGAAGTCATTTGAGATATCTACGACCTTGAATATATCTGCTTCTGCAAGTCCCTGGGATGCCTGGATATTTGCAAAAGGAAGACTGATAGGGGAGAGATAAAGTCCTGTGTGAACATCAAGTTTCCTCTCGAATGCCATATGTAGCTTTTCAGAGATCTTCTTAAGCGTCTCTTTCTCCTTCTGGGCGTTTACGGCCTGAAGGAATCCCGATCCGATAAGTCCGGCTGGTACGGCGAATATTGCGATCTTGAGGATACCTATCGCACATGCTATCAGTTTTCCTACAGTCGATGCAGGGGGGACATATGCAAATCCGCCTGGATCCTTGATATATTGATTGAAGGCCCATACTATGGCCTTCCAGCCGTTAGAATAATATTCCGACTGCTCTTTATTTTCAACGAAGAACAAGAGGAATGAAAGGATCAGTGTGATGATGCATAGGAACTGCAGCGAAACCGCCAGTTCTGCCTTCTTCGACATGAATGCAGCCTTTAGCAGCTTGAATGAGGTCATGTACCTGAATATCCTCAGCAGTCTGACGATTCTCAACACTTTGAATGCTGAATAGGGGATAGGGAAGAAGAAGCCAAGGTAGAATGGATATGTCGCAAGTATATCAATGATTCCGTAGAAGCTGAAGCAGTATTTCAGCCTTCCTTTGAATCCCTTGTATTTAGGGTCTATATCTCCCGCCAACCATATGCGAAGAGTGACTTCGATAGTGAAGATTATGGTCGTAAAGATGTCAATGAACTCCAGTAATCTTCCTATCCTTTCGTTTATGCCGGCAAACGTTGAAAGGAAAATCTCGATGGTACTTATGATGATCAATGAGATGATCACGGTGTCTACCGCCTTATCCACTTTAGTGTTCTTCTCGTCATCAAGCGCCGCCGCTATAATCTTCTTGAACTGCTGATATCTGCTCATATGGTTATGTTTTAGTAGTACTGCTAGTTGATATAATCACCAAATCCGAAATCATGGCCTTTTCTGCGTGTTACCATTTCAGGAGGAAGTTCCTTCTTCACCTCAGGCTGCACCTCATGCTCCACGAAGAACAGGATGAACGACAGGATGAGTGTCACGATTGCAAGGAACTGCAGAGACACGACCATCTCCTATCTGAACTTTTCAATCTTATTGGTCATCATGGGTCAGTTTCAGATTTTGACTACTTCCATTACAAAGTTAAGACAATTCTGCAAAAGTAACTATCTAAATTGTATGTCCTTCGTATGCAATGCCCTTGACCTTGAGTTCCGGATCGAGGTCGTTGCCGGCCTCGGGCTCCACATGTTTCTTTATTAACCCAGCTGCCTTTTTTTGCTGAGAGGGTCCCGATATCTCCAAGGAAGTCCTACAATCCCGTAGGATACCGATGACGTATAGTGAAAATAGTATAAAATAGATTATGTATTTATCTTATTTTGAGGTTTTTCTTAAAATTAGGCTCTATTGCACTATAATCTGCAAATATTATCTTATATTTGCATGGTTAAATCTTGACTATGCGTAACCTGGGATATCAGATAGGTCGTACTGACCTTTTGCTACAACTTTCAGTAAATCAAATAAGTAATAAGTTCTGGACATTGATTTATATCAGGTCTGGAGTTGGCATGTGTCTTATAGACGAACAGCTTATGTGTCTTAACGAAGGGGATATATTGTTTTTCCCTCCAGGCCTTGCCTATAGCTTTGATTCTGATGATTTGGGTGATGAATATAATGAAAATATAGATGTTGTTATATTCCGCTTTGACAGTTCATGGCTTGATTCTCTATTGAAGACATTCAGGTCCCTCTCAAGTGAAATACTTGCCTTAAAAGAATATAAGAATCCATTGATGGTGGTCGGTCCTAAGTGGATGAAGATGTCCGTTCTGATGTCGGATCTATATGGGGCAGAGCCCCATGATCAGGCTGTCATCATTCTTGAACTTATAAGATGCCTGTCCCAAGCTCCGGACCTCCTTCCACTTTCATCAGCTGCGGCTGAAGTTAAGGATGTCCCTACCAAAAAGGATAAGATAGAAAGATATGTCTCGTGCCATCTGTACCAGAAGATATCCCTTGAAGAGATTTCTTCTTATGCTGGTATGAACAAGACATACTTCTGCCTCTTCTTCAAGAAGCATTATGGTATGTCATTCACTGATTATATTAATCGGAAGCGCTTGGAAACGGCTTCATCTCTGCTTCTTAAACCTGATACTTCAATTGCTGAGGTGGCGCTCTCTTGTGGCTATCCGACCGTTACCTATTTCAATAGAATATTCCGTAAGTATATGGGTATGACTCCGAGTGAATACAGAAAATCAAAAGAAGTATCATCTTTAGTGTAGTACGTAACACTCTGATTGTTAGTGATATAGACAAATATCCTGCATGGCGCGCCATGCAGGATATTTGTCTAACTTCTTGATTATCAGGCTAGAAGCTGGCAACATCAGCGACGATTCCTCCGACGAAGTCTACCAAAGCGGCGGGGGAAATCTCTAACTGCAGCCCTCTGACGCCGGCGCTTACGTAGATTGTCTCGAAATCCAGAGCTGTAGAGTGGAAATATGTAGGAAACTTCTTCTTCATTCCTATCGGTGAACAGCCTCCACGTATGTAGCCTGTCACGCCAAGAAGATCCTTCATTGCAATCATCTCTACTTTCTTGTTTCCTGATGCCTTCGCCAGAGCCTTCAGGTCTACTTCTCCATTTCCCGGTACCACACAGACTATATGTCCGCTTCTGTCTCCATGCAGAACAAGAGTCTTGAAGACTTGTTCAATAGGCTGTCCGAGGCTATCAGCCACATGTTGTGCGGCAAGGTCGTTTTCGTCGAATTCATATGGTATCAGGTCATATGATATGCCCGCCTTATCAAGAAGACGGGCAGCATTTGTCTTTTCTGTTTTCTTGGCCATCTGGTGCGATGCTTATTTCGGTTCAGAAATTTCAGGTATTGCTTCAGGTTCTTTAAGTTCCTTTCCCTTGCTGAGTTTAGCGCCAAGTTCTATGACCTGGTTGGCAGACGTAGTTATGCTTCTTCCGTCAGGTCGCAGCTTTATGACACCATTATTATATGCGGTTCCCACGGCGCTGATCTTTTTACCGAGCTCTATATATTGACCATAGAAATCGGCTACTCTGTCCACCATGTTCTGTGCAGCCTGCGTAATCTCCTGGATTCTGGTGTCGTGGCGATACTTGTTCCATGTCAGATTCATGATCTTCAGGAATGGGATGATGGTCTGTTCTGTGACTATCAGTACATTCTTCTTGTATGCATCCTGCCATAGCATAGGATCGGCGGCAAGTGCTGTCCTGTAGGCCATTTCCATAGGCATGAACATGAGCACATAATCAGCGAATGATTTGCTGGTCTTCTTGGTATACTCCTTGGCTGAGAGCTCATCAATATGTTTGCGTACACTCTTCAGGTGTTGGTCCAGAGCTGCTGCCCTCAACTCTTCTGTTTCTGCATTCATGTATTCTACATATGCAGTGAGTGACACCTTCGAGTCCACAATCAGGTCCTTCTCTTCAAACCCATCCTTGAAATGGAATACAAAGTCAGGGCGGCTCCTGTCTGTGTTTGCTTCTTCGCGGGTATATTGCTCACCTTCCTTCAGACCTTCTCTGACGAGAATGTCATTCAGGAAGTTTTCACCAAAGCAGCCCTGCACCTTAGGACGTCCGGTAAGAGCTTCCGACAGAGAGTCTGCCTTCTTTCCTACGTCACTGGTCTTCTCCGTCATATCCTTGACAGCCTGCTCAAGCTGCTTGGAGAGTCTTGCAGTGGTCTCCACATGTGAGGTTTCGTTGTCCTTCATTGCCTTCTGCATTGCCTCGATACTTTCCTTCAGTGGCTTAAGGATTCCCTCCATGTCGCTCTGATTGCCTTTCGCTAGCTCTGTCTGTCTTTCCTTCAGCAATTTCTGTGTCTCAGCCGCTACACTGGCTGTGACAGTTTCCTTCATTTCCTTCAGAGCCCTTTCATAATTTTCCTGTGCTTGCGCTGCAAGTTTTTCGGCGTTTTCCCTTTCCTTTATATATATATGTTCCTGTGCTTGAAGTCTGCTCAGGAAAAAGGCTCTTGTTATTAGCCACGCTCCAATTCCAGCGATTGCAGCACATGCTAAAGAAATGAGTATCGTTGTCATAATCTTACCTTGTTATATAATCCAGGCACGAATTTACTAAAAAAAAAAAAAACGGAGCTGCACTTGATATGCAGCCCCGTTCTTATTTTATGCAGACAGGTTATTATCTGTACTGAGCGAACTCTACGTCCTTAGCAGCTCTTTCAGCAAGCTTCTCGCACTTGCTTGCAGCCTCAAGGTTAGTGTTTACAGCCTCAGTGTTGCCCTGACGTGCAGCAGCAACTGCGCGGAGGTAAGCAGCCTGTGGGCACTTGCACTCGAGAGCAGCAGCTGGAGCGTTGTTTCCAACGAGGAGCTGTGCAAGAGCAGCGTTGTAGCTCTTAACACCAGCGAGCTTAGCAGCAGCAGCCTCATACTCACCGTCGAGGATGTTGATAACTGCGAGGTTCTCCTTAGCAGTCTCTGTGCCAGCTACAGTGAAGTACTCTGCAGCAGCGTCAAGCTCGCCCTTGCGGAGAGCGATAACTCCCATAGCGTTGTTCCAGTCAGCATCCTTATCAAGACCCTCAAGAGCAGCCTCTGCCTTCTTGAGATCATCCATCTTGATGTAAGTTACAGCCATATTGTACTTAGCTGTAGCGCTGTCGAACTTGTCAGCAGCCTTCTTGTAGAGCTCGATCTTCTGATCGTTCTCCTTAACAAGAGTAGCAGCGCGGAGGATAGCAGTCTCGTCAAGAACGTCGATGTTGTCCTCGATAAGCTGGAGAAGTTCCTCGTTAGTGTAGTTCTGGAACTCAACGTTAGCGATGAATCTTGCACGACGGAGCTCAGGAAGAATTTCCTTAGCAAGTGATGAGTAAACAGCAGACATATTCTTGATCTCCTTCTCGCGAACAGCTGGGTCGCTGTACATAGAAAGTACGCGGATGATGAGATCCTTGTCCTCAAGGTCAGATGCAGCTACGAGCTCCTGGAAACCTTCCCAGTCCTCAGCTACGCTTGTAACAGTTACCTCACCAGGTACATTCTTACCCTTTACAACCTTGCCATATGCCTTCTCAGCAGACTTTGAACGGTTGTCAGAAAGCTTAGCGTTCTGATCCTCCTTTCCGTCTGGTGAAGCGTATGCTACAACCTCAGTTCCTACGAGAGTCTTGCGCTCGTTAGCGAGGATCTCGTCGAGAGCTGCCTGGTAGTCCTTTACAGACTGACCCTTAAGCTGGCTGTTTCTTACAGTAGAGCTGTTGATCTGATAAAGGATCTGACCCTCAGCAGTCTGCTTGATGATCTCCTGGTAGTTGTCAGCCTTGAGGTCGAGCTTACCCTTCTGGCAAACGAGCATGTAAGTGGTGTTGGCGCCGTCAGCAACCTTCTTTGAAGGGAGGTCAACAGACTTCTTCTTGTTTGTAGCTACACCACGGAGCTCAAGGTAGCACTTCTCCATACCTGGTACATACTCGAAATGTACCTTCTTAGTTACAGTTGTACCCTCTGAAGGAACAACCTCGTAGTTGTCCTCTACTTTCTCTCCCTGGAAGAAGAAAGACTCCATCTTAACCTCGCCACCTTCGTAAACGATTACCGGAGTAACTTCGAGGATAGCCTTTGGATGGAAATAATCCTCTGGGTAAGTCACTGATACTGTTGCGTCGATCTGGCCGGCAACAACTTCAAGAACAGCTGGCTCACACTTTACTGTGACATTCTCAGCCATCTCTGCCATCTTCTCAGGTGAGCTACATGCGATTGCAGCAAAACCGAGAACGAGAACAGAAAGGAAATTAATGTTTTTTCTCATGTTGAATAGTATAAATTATAAGGTTTGTTGTTTCAAAACTTTGTTTTGGGCTCAGTTTGGCCTATTCCGCGCAAAGATAATCAAATTTTTATATTTTTTCGTAACTTTGTCGCGTTATGACAAATCAGGAATTACAGACTCTTAAAAATAAGTTCGATATCATCGGTAATGATCCGGCGCTGAATACTGCGCTGGAGATTGCTGTGGCTGTTGCTCCGACTGATATTTCGGTTCTGGTTACCGGTGAAAGTGGAGTAGGAAAAGAGAATATTCCACGCATCATACATCAGTATAGCCCCCGCAGAAGAGGAAAGTATTTTGCAATAAACTGTGGTGCAATTCCGGAGGGAACAGTGGATTCAGAACTTTTCGGTCATGAGAAGGGTTCATTCACAGGTGCCGCAGAAATGCGCAAAGGATATTTTGAAGAGGCAGAAGGTGGTACTATCTTCCTTGACGAGATCGGTGAACTTCCGATGGCCACTCAGGCAAAGCTTCTGAGAGTTCTGCAGTCAGGAGAATTCATCAGAGTCGGATCTTCCAAGGTGCTTAGGACAGATGTCCGCGTAATCGCGGCAACAAATGTCAACCTGATGCATGCGGTGTCAAAGGGAAAGTTCAGAGCAGATCTCTTCTATAGGCTTAATGCGGTTTCCATCATCATGCCTGCTCTAAGGGAAAGGCCTGGAGACATTCATCTTCTTTTCCGTAAGTTCGCTTCAGATTTCTCTGCAAAGTATGGAATGGCTAAGGTGTCATTGACAGAAGATGCAGCTATTCTGTTGAGGAAATACAGATGGCCCGGTAACATCAGACAGCTGAAGAATGTTGCAGAAACAGTGTCGGCTCTCGAGTCTTCAAAGATAGCTCCCGGATCAGATAAGTGTGTAGTAGATGCATCGACTCTGGCTAAGTATATTCCAAAGGAGGAACCGAATCTTCTTCCTGCAGCCGTAGCGCCTGTCCAGGAGAAATTTGAAAGCAGTGAGAGGGAGGCGATCATAAGAACACTTTTTCAGCTGAAGCAGGATGTTGATTACCTCAAGGAGGTTGTAGCCAATGCAGGACTGGGTCGTCCGTCGGTTTCATCAATTGCACCGCCTCAGGAAGATGATCCTCAGTGGCAGCAGACTCCACAGGAGTTCGATGAGGATCCTGAAGAGCAGAACTATGAAGAGAATGCGTCAAAGGCTGTTGAGGAACTTTCAATCAAGGAAGCTAACATGGATCTGATAGAGAGAGTGCTCCAGAAGCATGGCGGTAACAGGAAAGCGGCAGCTGCGGAACTGGGAATTTCTGAAAGGACCCTATACCGTAAATTGAAAGAGATGAAATAAGATGAGAATCAATAGAAATATATTAGCATCGTTAGGTGTGGCACTTGCTCTTGCAGTGACAGCCTGCATAGTGCATTCGTGTGGTATCTACTCTTTCACGGGAACGTCGATCCAGCCGGATGTAAAGACTGTGACCATAAACTACTTCGAATATAAAGCCCTTAAGGTGAATCCGTCGCTCAGCAACCAGATTACAGAAGCGTTGCAGGAGAAGTTCATCAAGCTGACCAAGCTGGAACTGGTCGACATGGAGGGTGACCTTGAAATCATAGGAGAGGTGAGCGGATATGATGTGAAGGCGACTGCGGTGACGGCAAATGAACAGGCTGCCCAGAACCGTCTCACCGTAAATGTGAAGATATCCTTTGTCAATAGAAAGTATCCTGAGGACGATTTTTCGGACAAGTCTTTCTCTGCATATGCGGATTTCGATGCCATGCAGTCTCTGGATGCTGTCGAGACAGAACTTTGCGAGGAAATTGTAGAGCAGCTTTGCGACGATATATTTAATGCGACAGTAGCTAACTGGTAGGATATGAGCTATATGGATTTGAGAAAACTTACGCTTGACGAACTTATGGGTGTGGTAAATCTGTACCCATGGTTTGGTGGAGCACGTAAGGAACTGTGCATGAGGATGAGGACCATGGGTGATGCGTGGGATAAATCTCAGTATGCTGATGCTGCAATGTATGTAGGAGCGAGAGAAATGATATCTGAAATCGTTCGCTCCGGAACTGCCGCCAACTGGGAGGATGCAGATGTGGAGAAACTTATAAAATCCTATATATCAGAGACTAAGCCTGAAGAAAATACAACTCGGAGAAAGGTTTACGCAGGTGTAGGTGATTATTTCTCGCAGGAGGATTATGATCAGGTCAGAAGTTCTCAGGACAATGTATTCTCGAGATATGCGGCAAAGGCCAGAAAGGATAAGGTTGAAAAGTCAGATGATGTAGCTGGAGACCTTGGATTCTACACAGAAACATTGGCGCAGATATATGCAGAACAGGGTTATTATGAGCAGGCAAAGCGCATTTATTCAAAACTAATTTTGGCATATCCGGAAAAAAGTGCTTACTTTGCAACCCTTATTCAAAAAATTGAAGAAATAAATTAGATTAAGAATATATTATGAACGCATTATTCACTATTCTTACTGTGCTTGTGCTTATCGCCAGCATCCTGATCACACTCATCGTGCTCCTTCAGAATGGCAAGGGCGGTGGACTTGCAAGCAACTTTACAGCAGGTAACCAGACTTTCGGTGTACGTCAGACAACTGACATACTTGAGAAGATCACTTGGGGTCTTGTAGCATTCATCTTCATCGTATCGATTGCTACTTCATTCTCAACTGGTTCAACTTCAAAGGATGGTTCTTTCTCTGACCGTGCAGAGTCTGAGATGACAGAGGAAGTTGCTTTCCCTGCTCCAGAGGTAGAGAACCCTTCTGACTCACTCTAGCAGTCAGTGATCTTGCTGACAAATTGTCAGTAAGAACCATTTGGAATATATTTTGACTTATCATAGCCGTCTGTTCTTCGGAGCAGACGGCTATTACTACTTAGTGTAATTTAAGAGGTTAGGATATGTCAGAAAATAAATTCGAAAACCTTGGAAGGTTTGCAGTCAATCTCAACGAGAGGGCGGCGCAAGGAAAGCTTGATCCTGTAATAGGAAGAGACGAAGAAATAAGAAGGGTATTGCAGATTCTAAGCAGGAGGACTAAGAACAATCCCATACTGGTCGGTGAGCCGGGAGTAGGAAAGACGGCGATTTCAGAGGGCATAGCCCAGAAGATTGTAGATGGTGATGTGCCGGAAAATCTGAAAAGCAGATTAATATATTCTTTGGATCTTGGCGCATTGATAGCAGGAGCCAAGTATCAGGGAGAGTTTGAAGAAAGACTCAAGGGCGTAGTCAAGGAGGTTGTCGACAGTGAGGGAAAAGTTATACTTTTCATAGATGAGATACATACTTTGGTCGGTGCAGGAAGATCCTCTGGAGCAATGGATGCATCCAATATACTCAAGCCTGCATTGGCGCGAGGCGAGCTCAGGACTATCGGATCAACAACTTTGGATGAGTACCAGAAATACTTCGAATCGGATAAGGCACTTGAGCGCAGATTCCAGATGGTAATGGTTGACGAGCCTTCGCCTGCTGCATCGATTTCAATCATGCGAGGACTGAAGGAACGTTATGAGAACCATCATAAGGTGCGTATTGAGGATGATGCCCTGATTGCAGCAGTAGAATTGTCCCATAGATATATAACCAGCCGTTTCCTTCCGGACAAGGCTATTGACCTGGTTGATGAGGCAGCCTCAAAACTGCGTCTTGAAATGAATTCTGTACCGGAACCTATTGCTGAGCTTGACAGTCGTATCCGTCAGTTGGAGATAGAGCGCGAAGCGGTAAGACGTGAAGGAACTTCGCTCAAGTCAGATAAGATCAAGGCCGAGCTTAACCAGCTCAATCAGGAACGTGAGGGCCTGAGAAAACGTTGGGAGGAAGAGAAGAAGATACTTTCCGGATTGCAGACTGCCCGACAGAAGATGGAGGATTACAAGATAGAGGCTCATAATGCGGAGAGGGCAGGTGATTATGGAAAGGTAGCAGAGATCCGATATGCTAAGATGGCAGATGTTCAGAAGAAGATAGATGAACTGACTGCTCAGCAGGCTGCAATCAAGAATCCTATAATCACAGAGGCTGTCACACCGGAGGATATAGCTGAGGTTGTTGCCAAGTGGACCGGTATACCTGTGCGGAGAATGCTTGAAAGCGAGCGTGAAAAGCTTCTCAGGATGGAGACAGAGTTGCATAAAAGGGTGGTCGGTCAGAATGCGGCTATAGAAGCAGTGTCTGATGCGGTCCGTCGTTCGCGTGCCGGACTTCAGAACGAGAAAAGGCCGATAGGTTCGTTCCTTTTCATGGGAACGACTGGAGTAGGAAAGACCGAACTTGCAAAGGCTCTTGCAGAATTCCTTTTCAACGATGAAAACATGATGACCCGCATAGATATGAGTGAATATCAAGAGCGTCACTCAGTTAGTCGTCTGGTAGGAGCGCCTCCGGGATATGTAGGATATGACGAGGGTGGTCAGCTGACTGAGTCAGTAAGGCGCAAGCCATATTCAGTGGTGCTGCTCGATGAAATAGAGAAGGCTCATCCTGACGTGTTCAATATCCTTCTTCAGGTGCTTGATGATGGACGTCTTACAGATAACAAGGGACGCACGGTGGATTTCAAGAATACAATCCTCATTATGACCTCCAACGTCGGAGCTGACATCATCCAGTCCTATATGGAAAAGATTTCTCCGCTCCCTACGGTCGGCCGAAATGACAATTCGAATCCTCCATCTGTCATTCTGAGCGAAAGCGAAGAATCTGCAATGCAGCTCCGCCAGAAACTTCTTTCAGACTGTCGTGGGGAAGTCCTGGAAGTCCTCAAGCGCACAGTCCGTCCGGAGTTCCTCAACCGAATCGATGAAGTGATCATGTTTGAACCGCTCTCCCAAAGCGATATCCGCGACATCCTCAGGATGCAGATGCGTGACCTTCAGGAGAAGCTCTCAGAGAATGGCGTAACACTGGAATTTACCACCGAGTTCGAAGACTACATGAGCACCAAGGGATATGAGCCAGCTTATGGAGCCCGTCCTATCAAACGCCTCATGCAGAAGGAGCTGGTCAACCTTCTTGCCAAGTCCATCCTTGACGGACATGTTAAGCGCGATTCAGTCATCACCGTCACCATTCAGGATGGTCAGATACACTTCATATAGTCATTGTAAAAAGTGTAATATATTGATTTTCAAGGTGTTATTAAAAGAGGGTCGGAAAACTTTCCGACCCTTATTCGTTAACTAGTTGAATTACAGCTATTTGAGTAAAGTTTATGCGAGAAGCTTCTTTACGGTAGCAGAGATTGCGCGTCCGTCAGCAAGGCCGGCGAGCTTCTTAGTGGCAACTCCCATGACCTTACCCATATCCTGTGGCTTGGTAGCACCAACCTCAGCGATGATCTTAGCCAGCTCTGCTTCAAGCTCAGCCTCTGTAAGCTGCTTAGGAAGATATACCTCCATCACAGCTGCCTCTGCAAGCTCGTTTTCGGCAAGCTCCGGACGACCTGCGTCAGTATACTGCTGTGCACTCTCCTTACGCTGCTTTACAAGTTTCTGAATGATCTTTACGATCTCCTGGTCTGTAACCTCCCCAGTTGCACCTTCAGCAGTCTTTGCAAGCATGATGGCTGCCTTGATAGCTCTGAGTGATGCAAGCTTTACAGTCTCTTTTGCTTTCATTGCCGATACCATGTCGGCCTGTATTCTTTTTTCCATAGTATATTTACTTTATTTATGAGATCCTTCGCTTTCGCTCAGGATGACAATTAACGGTATTTTTCAAATTCCGGCATTGCTATACCTGAGATGAAATCCTTGAAACTCTTATCATCCTTAGGACAGATCACGAGAGCATCGTCAGTGTCAATCACAAGGTAGTTTTCCAATCCCTTGACCGCTATAAGTTTCTTCTTATTTGTTGATATTGCGAGTACGTTACCTGCCTCTTCAAGCAGGGAGATATCTGTTCCGATGGCATTTCCCTTATCATCTTTTTCAGGCATATAGTTGTAGAGTGATTCCCATGTACCGATGTCGCTCCATCCGAACTTGACAGGGAATATCCAGGCCCTGTCAGTCTTCTCCATTACGCCGTAGTCGATGGATATGTTGATGCAGTCAGTATAAGCCTTAGCTATGAAGTCCTTCTCGATCTTCGATCCCAATGCCATTTCCCATCCGATGAAGAGTCCTGTAACCTCAGGCAGATGTCTTTCCATTTCGCTTTTGATGGTTTTTCCTTTCCATACGAAGATACCGGCATTCCAGAAGAATTCACCTGTGCTGATGAAAAGATTTGCCATGTCCTTGTCTGGCTTCTCAGTGAAGGTTTTTACCTCCATTGGCTCATCGTTCTCGTATGCCTTCTTTCCTCCGACAGCCTGGACATATCCGTAATTGGTATCAGGTCTGGTAGGAAGAACTCCCAGAGTCATGAGTACATCGTTCTCTTCCACATATTCAAAAGCCTTCCTGATAGTCTCGGCAAAGAGTTCGTCATTGTCGATGGCATGGTCCGAAGGGGTTACTACGATGTTGGCCTCAGGATTGCGCTGGAGAAGCTTGTATGTGGCGTAGGCAATACATGGAGCCGTATTTCTTGAATAAGGTTCAAGCAGGAGGTTCTCACTGTCAAGTTCCGGAATCTGTTCAAGAACGAGGTCTTTGTACTTTGCTGCAGTCACGATGAGAATGTTCTCCTTAGGCACGATGCGCAGGAATCTTTCGTATGTCTGCTGGATGAAGGTTTTTCCTGTTCCTGCCATGTCGAGGAACTGCTTAGGCTTGCTTGTTCTGCTGACAGGCCAGAATCGTGTGCCGGATCCTCCTGCCATTATGACGCAATAACAATTATTGATATTCATTAGTTTATGTGTTTATTTTCTTCTTATATATACATAGGTATGTATGCCTGCGGAAACCATTCCGTATTGGCCTGACCTCCTTCAAAGGTTACGGCAACTATGTCAAAGCTGCACTCATAATCCCCATATGGTAGCCCCTTGCAGCTCTTGAGGAATCGGCCGGCTGCGCTAGCTATCCTTCTTTGCTTGGCACGGTTTACATTTTCTTCCGGCGGTGCCTGCACATTCAATCTGCGGGTCTTGACCTCTACAAAATGTATTCCAGTACTGTCAAGCGATATGATGTCTATCTCCAGGTGTCCGCTTCTCCAGTTCCTGGCTAGAATCGTATGTCCCATCCCCTCAAGGAGCCTGCATGCAATATCTTCTCCCTGTTTACCTAGATTGCATCTGTAATTGCTGTTACCTTCCATTCTCCCTCCTCGTTCTTTCTTACTGATGCCTTCTTCTCTTTCTGCATGGTGTTGTTGCTGACTGTGTAGCATACAGTTCTTCCGTCTTCTGTTCTCTGTATGTCTGTCACCTTTATCTCAGTTTCAGCCAGAATGGAAACAGCGATATTAAAGGCAGCGCTGTCTTCCTTCTGCAGAGCAGCCCATGTCTGTTTGCAGTTATCCATGTATTCCTTCATGGATAAGGTGTCACACATCTTTTCAGCCTCAGCCCAATTTCCGGCACTTACGGCCTTGTTGAATGCCTCAACAACAGTCTCAGGGCCGGTCTTGTCACTGCTGCAGCTGCATATTGCTGCTATGGTCAGTATATATACTATAATTCTCTTCATCATCTCTTGAAATTACTCAAATGTCACTATTGTCACTCCTGTTCCACCGAACTGGATGTGCTCGTCGCGTACGCTTGCCACCCCGGACATGGTGCGGATCATCTTCTGGAGTTCCTCTCTGAGAACTCCTGTTCCCTTGCCATGGATGATTCTCACGCTTGATACGCCTACCATGATGGCATCATCTACATATCTGATGACTTTTTCCATAGCATCGTTAAGCCTTTCTCCACGTACGTCAAGCTCTGTACTGAAGTTCAGCTTCCTTTCGTTGATGGATGTATCTACACGCACGGTGCTGGTCGGTCTTGCTGTATCCTTGATCGCACTCTTGAATTCGTTGGAAGTAATCCTTTCAACCTTGTCAAGAGGGAGCTTGGTGCTGATGTTTCCGATAGCGACCACTACAGCCTTTGCAGACACCTTGGTTACCTCTCCCACCATTCCGTTCTCCTTAACCCTGACCTTTTCTCCGACTTTTAATGGGGCAGAGCGGAATGCTTCCATCCTTTCCTGCTCGGCAAGCTGCTCTCTGATCTCCTGTTGAGCTCTCTCGTCTGCCTTCTGCTCCTGTCTCTTCTGTCTCCTCGCCCTTCTTTCGTCAAGCTGCTTGATCTTTCTCTCGATATAATCCTCCTGAGCCCTCTGTTCCTGCTCCTTCTTAGCTGTCAGTATCTCCAGAAAGCCCTGCAACTCCTTTCTCGCCCCCTGAGTAGCGACTCTGTCTGCCTGAGTCTCCCGGATGGTCTTGATGGTGCTTTCAACCTGTCTGTTAGCCTTCCTTACGATTTCCTCCGCCTCCTTGCGCGCCTGCTCAAGGATTTCCTTTCTCATCTGCTTGATCTGTTGCAGTTCCTTCTGATATTTGTCTGTAATGCTCTCAAGCGTCCTGTCAGTATGTCTTATGCGTTCCAGTTTCTCGTCAAGGGCTCTTCTGTTGCGGGCAATCTTGCGGAGATTGCGCTCAATACCTACGAACTCTTCGCCAGCTCTGGTCTCGGCATCGTGGATGATGTTTTCCGGAAGCCCTGTCTTTCTTGCAAGCTCGAAGGCGAACGAATTACCAGGAAGTCCGATCTCAAGCTTGAATAGAGGGGCTATGTTCTTGACGTCGAACATCATCGCTCCGTTGATCACGCCACATTCTCCTGCCGAGGCATATAGCTTGAGGTTGGTATAGTGTGTCGTGATGACTCCATATGTGCCTCTTTTGTCAAGCTCGCTCAAGATGGCTTCAGCAATAGCTCCACCAGCGGCAGGTTCTGTTCCTGAGCCGAACTCGTCAATGAGTACAAGAGTACGGTTGTCAGCCTTCTGCAGCATTTCGTTCATGTTCACAAGGAACGAACTATAGGTACTGAGGTCGTTTTCAAGCGACTGGTCGTCACCGATGTCGACCATTATGCGCTCGAAGATAGGAAGTTCGGATGTCTCGGAAGTCGGGATGAGCATTCCCCACTGGAACATATACTGCAGCAGACCTACAGTCTTGAGGCATACTGATTTTCCACCGGCATTAGGTCCGGATATCAGCAGTATGTGCTTGTTGGAATCCAATGATGCCGTAAGCGGTACAATCTCCTTCTTCTCCTTCTTGAGTGCACGCTCAAGAAGAGGATGTCGAGCCTTGCGCAGATTCATCTCTCCATTGTCCGAGATAATAGGCATTCCGGCAATGAAGTCAAGGGCTATCTGGGCCTTGGCCATGATGAAGTCGATTTCTCCAAGATAGCGTGCGGCTTCCAGAAGTTCTGGAATATATGCTCTGAGGAATTCTGTGAATTCGAAAAGTATGCGTACGATTTCCCTCTGCTCAGAGAACTGCAGTTCCTTTATCTGGTTGTCCAGCTCCACGACTTCGGCCGGTTCGATGAACGCTGTCTTTCCTGAAGCAGACTCGTCATAGATGAATCCGGGAATCCTTTTCTTGTTGGCAGCGCTGACTGGAATCAGCATCTTGCCATCTCTGACGGAAACGCCTGCATCGCTGTCTACAATACCCTCTTCCTGCGCCTTCTTCAGTATGGCGCTCATCCTGCGTGATATGGCGCCTTCCTTCTCTCTCAAGGCCTTTCTGATGGAGTAAAGTTCGTCTGATGCCGTGTCCTTGACTTCTCCATATCTGTCAAGGATGCTGTCAATTCTGCGCTGAACCTCCGGGAATCCCATGATTGGAGCGGCCATGCGCTTGAGATTCGGGTATATGCCTTCCTTGATACCGTTGAAGAAAGATGTCACCTTTCTCAATGTATCAAGCATGGTTCTCAATTTTCTGAGGGAAATAAGATCAATGGCAGAAGAACTCCTTTCCAGAGGCTTGAGGAAGTCGATGCAGTCAATGAAGCCTCCTGAAGGGAAGCTGTCCTCAAACATCATGATAAGTCTCATCTCATCCGTCAGGATAAGTCTTCTGCGGATGTCAGCGGGGTCGGTGGAAAAGGTTTCTGTCGCAGTCCTTTCTGCCGCATATGCTGTGGAGCATCTATCTGAAATGATCCGTCTGATGCGGTCAAATCCCAGTTTCTGCTCAAGCCTACTGTCTATTGTCATTCTATTCTTCTCCAAATGATGTATTAAGCAACAGCTTCAGTTCGTTGATGTTGTTTATTGGGGTTACTGTTCCGTTCTTTACAAATGAGACCTTGCCGGTTTCCTCTGACACAACGATAGCGTCAGCGTCACTCTCTTCTGTTATACCTATGGCGGCCTTATGTCTCATTCCGTAACTTGCCGGAATGTTTGTTCTTTCTGTAATAGGTAAGGTGCATCTGGCAGCTACGATCCTGTCTCCTGCAATCACGACAGCTCCATCGTGAAGAGGGGAGTTCTTGAAGAACAGGTTCATGATCAGGCGTCTGTGGATGCCTGCATCAATCCTGTCTCCGGTGCTGACCACTTCCTCCAGCGGATTCTTATGTGCTATGACTATCAGGGCGCCGGTCTTGTCCTCAGACATTCTGCGGATGGCTTCAGAGAGGTTGTTGACCTCCTCGCTTGCGCTCATGTTGTTCTTCTGTCTGCCAAGCAGCTTGTCAAGAATAGCCCTGCCTTGCGCATTGTTCATATATCTGTTTCCCAACTTGATGAGGAACTTCCTGATCTCAGGTTGGAATATGACGATGATTGCAAGTACTCCGACGTCGAGAATCATGTCCATGATTGCAGTCATGAGTCTCATGTCAAAGGCTCCGACAATCACCCTGATTATGTACAGAGAGACAATAGCTACGAAAATGCTCATGGCAGACGACCCTTTCAGCCATCTGAACGCCAGAAATATAATTATACCCAGCAGAAGTATGTCGAGAATATCGACAACTTTCATTTGTAGAAAATCAAACGCAGCAAGCAACATATACCTATTATATATATCCGCGCAAAGATAGTGATAAATTTAAAAATTACACTAAACAATAATATATGAAGAAGCTTAGCGTTCTTTTGCTGCATGTGTGAGACAGTAGAGGGGGCTTCCGTCTGCAGGCGGATCGTACTAACTTATTATCATATAATTGACTATGTGGCAGTTGCGATTTTTGTGTCGACCACATGTCTTGATGAAAGTTATCAACATTTTTTTGCGATAAAGTGTTGAAAATTAAAATAATAGTCGTATATTTGCAGCCCGCAAAAATGTGAAGCGGGATGTAAAGTATTTATAATCAATTAATTAAACAAACCAATGCCTGGATTAATTGGAAAGAAAATCGGAATGACTTCCGTTTTCGGTGCCGATGGAAAGAATATTCCATGCACCGTTATTGAGGCTGGTCCATGTGTAGTTACGCAGATTCGTACAGTAGAGAAAGATGGTTATGCCGCTGTACAGCTTGCCTATGACGAAATGAGTGAAAAGCATGCCAGCAAGGCTCTTAAGGGCCATTTTGAAAAGGCAGGAACCACACCTAAGCACAAGCTCGTTGAATTCAAGGCGGACTTTGCTCAGGAGCTTAAGCTTGGCGACACTCTTACTGTAGCTGACGTATTTGAAGGCGTACAGTTCGTGGATGTTGTCGGAACATCAAAGGGTAAGGGTTTCCAGGGCGTAGTTAAGCGTCATGGCTTTGCCGGTGTAGGTGGCCAGACTCATGGTCAGCACAACCGTCTTCGTCACCCTGGTTCACTCGGTGCATCATCATGGCCTTCACGCGTATTCAAGGGAATGCGTATGGCTGGTCACACAGGTAACGAGCGCGTAACAGTGTTCAACCTCGAGGTGATCAAGGTTATGCCTGAGAACAACCTTATCGTAGTAAAGGGCTCTGTACCAGGAGCTAAGGGTTCATATGTAATCGTGGAGGACTAAGCTATGGAGTTGTCAGTTTACAAAATCGATGGAACTGTCGCTAAGACAGTAGCTCTCAATGAGGAGATTTTCGGTATCACACCGAACGACCACGCTATCTACCTCGACGTTAAGCAGTATCTTGCTAACCAGCGTCAGGGAACAGCAAAGTCTAAGGATCGCAGCGAGATTGCATACAGCACCAAGAAGCTTATCCGTCAGAAGGGTTCAGGTGGCGCACGTCACGGTTCTCTTAAGGCTGGTATCTATGTAGGTGGTGGACGCGTATTCGGTCCTCAGCCACGTTGCTACCGTAAGAAACTTAACAAGAAGCTCAAGCAGCTTGCAAGATTCTCAGCTCTTTCTTACAAGGCACAGGAGAACGCAATCGTAATGGTTGAGCAGTTCACAATGGAAGCACCTAAGACTAAGGAGTTCCTCCAGATCCTTGCTAACATCAAGGCTGGTACAAGAAAGGTACTCTTCGTACTTCCAGAGAATTCTTCTAATATTTACCTTTCGTCTCGTAACCTTCCAGAGGTTAAGGTGATCACAGTTGACGAGATCAACACTTACGCAGTAATGAATGCAAATTCACTCGTACTTGTTGACGGTGTACAGGATATCCTTGCTTCAAGAATCAGACGATAAACAGATTGAGAAATGGGAATTTTAATTAAGCCAATAGTAACTGAGAAGTTGACGGTTCAGGGCGAGAAGTTGAACCGTTACGGATTCATTGTTGACCGCGAGGCCAACAAGCTTCAGATCAAGGCTGCGGTTGAGCAGACATACAACGTGACAGTTGCAGATGTAAACACTGTAAACTATCACGGTAAGAGAAAGGCTCGCTATACCAAGGCTGGTATGCTCAAGGGTCGCGCAAATCACTATAAGAAAGCTTATGTGACACTTGCTGGCGAGGATAAGATTGATTTTTACGCAAACATTTAAGGTAATTAAGCAATGGCAGTAAGAAAATTCAAACCGGTAACTCCCGGACAGAGAAATAAGGTAATTAGTGCTTTTGACGATATTACCGCTAAGAGACCTGAGAAGTCCCTCCTTGAGCCAATCAAGAAGACAGGTGGACGTAACAATCAGGGTAAGATGACTATGCGTTACATCGGTGGTGGTCACAAGAGAATGTATCGTGTGATCGACTTCCTCCGCGACAAGGATGAGTGCACAGCTACAGTACTTACTATCGAGTACGATCCAAACCGTAGCGCACGTATCGCATTGGTACAGTATACAGATGGTGAAAAGAGATACATCATCGCTCCTAACGGACTGAAGGTAGGACAGGAAATCGCTTCAGGTGCAGGTGTTGCTCCTGAGGTAGGTAACACTCTTCTTCTCTCAGAGATTCCGCTTGGTACACTTGTTCACAACATTGAGCTTCGTCCTGGTCAGGGTGCTGCAATGGCACGTTCTGCAGGTACTTACGCTCAGCTCGCTGCTCGTGAGGGCAACCACGCAATTCTTCGCCTCCCTTCAGGTGAGACAAGAATGGTTCTCGTAACTTGCCGCGCAACTGTTGGAACAGTATCAAATCCAGATCACAACCTGGAGTCACACGGAAAGGCAGGACGTAAGAGATGGCTTGGTCGCAGACCTCGCAACCGTGGTGTTGTTATGAACCCGGTAGATCACCCTATGGGTGGTGGTGAAGGTCGTGCATCAGGAGGACATCCACGTTCACGTAAGGGTCTGCCAGCTAAGGGCTACAAGACTCGTAATCCTAAGGCGACTTCAAACAAGTTTATCATTGAAAGAAGGAAAAAGTAACGGAATAAATTAAGAGATTATGAGTCGTTCATTAAGAAAAGGTCCTTATATTCAGGAAGCCCTTGAAAAAAGAATTCTTGCTATGAATGAGGGTAGCATGAAGAAAGAGGTTGTCAAGACTTGGTCACGCGCAAGCATGATTTCTCCTGACTTTGTAGGTCACACTATCGCAGTTCATAATGGAAATAAGTTTATTCCAGTTTATGTTACTGAGAACATGGTAGGCCACAAGCTTGGTGAGTTTGCGCCAACAAGAACTTTCAAAGGCCATTCGGGCAATCGTAAGTAATTTTAAAATGAAAAAGTAATTATGGGAGCTCGTAAAAGACAGATGGCCGAGAGGCTTAAAGAAATAAAGAAGCAGACAGCTATCGCTAAGCTGAATGATGTACCTACATCACCTCGTAAGATGCGTCTCGTTGCAGACATCATCCGTGGCGTTGAGGTAAACCGTGCACTCGATATCCTCAGATTTTCGAAGAAGCACGCTTCTATCGACCTGGAGAAGCTTCTCCGCAGCGCAATCGCTAACTGGGAGGCTAAGAATCCAGAGAATACTAAAGAGTTGGACAACGGTAACGTTATCGTAAAGACTATCATGGTTGACGAGGGACGTACTCTCAAGAGAATCCGTCCTTGCCCACAGGGCCGCGCAGGTCGTATCCGCAAGCGTTCAAACCACGTGACTGTTATCCTCGATGTTAAACCAGCAGCAGTTAAGGAGGCATAATCATGGGACAGAAGACTAATCCTATAAGCAACAGAATCGGTATCACCCGTGGTTGGGACTCTAACTGGGTAGGTGGTAACTACGCAGAGAAGATCGCAGAGGACTTCGAGATCCGTAAGTATCTCTCAAGCCGTCTCGCAAAGGCATCTCTCTCAAAGATCGTTATCGAGAGAACTCTTAAGCTCATCACTGTAACAATCCACGCTGCAAGACCAGGTGTGATTATCGGTAAGGGCGGACAGGCAGTTGACCTCCTCAAGGAGGCGCTCAAGAAGGTAACTAAGAAGGATGTTCAGATCAACATCTTCGAGGTTAAGAAGCCTGAGGTTGACGCTCACATCGTAGCAGACTCAATCGCTCGTCAGATCGAGGGTCGTGTATCATACCGTCGTGCTATCAAGATGGCTATCGCTACTGCAATGCGTGTTGGTGCAGAGGGTATCAAGGTTCAGGTAAGCGGTCGTCTTGGTGGAGCTGAGATGGCAAGAAGCGAAATGATCAAGGAAGGTCGTACACCTCTCCACACATTCCGCGCTGACATCGACTACGCACTCGCTGAGGCTCACACTAAGGTAGGCGTACTCGGAATCAAGGTATGGATCTGCAACGGTGAGGTTTACGGTAAGAAGGACCTCTCTCCTAACGCAGGTGTTGCAGCTCAGGCTCAGCAGTCTGGCAACAACAACCGTGGTGGTCGTGGCAACGATCGTCGTCGTGGTGGTCGCAACAACCGTAGAGACAACAAGTAATTGTAACTCTAAATATTATGAAGAAGGGATGACAGAAATGCCATCCCTTTTTTGTATATTTGCCAGAAGACACAATAAATCTTAAAAACAAATTGTATAAAAATATGAAGATTCGTACATTTTTACTTGCAGCTGCAGCGATAGCGGCAGTTGCGTGCCAGACTCCAGAGGAGAAGGTGAAGGCTTATGATGAGGCTCATAATGCTATGGTAGAGGAGTTTCAGGTCATGATGGATTCACTTTCTACAGATCCTGAAAAGCAGGAGGCTTTCTATAATGATTTCATTGAGAAATATAAGGAGTTCAACCTTAAGGCTGCAAAGAAGAATTCTGACAACGAGGTTGCTATGAAGGTACTTATGAATCTTTATGGTCTTATTGAAGAAGAACAGGTAGAAGAGATTATCTCAAAGATGCCACAGGAATATCTTGAAAATGAACAGGTTGCTTATATCAAGAAAGGTCTTGATGCAAGAAAGGCTACAGCAGAGGGCATGATGTTCACAGACTTTACAGTCGAGCATGTATACGGCTATGACAGAAGCATGGATCCTCAGCCGTTGAAGCAGGAGGTGAAGTTCTCTGATTATGTTGGAAAAGGTACATATGTGCTCGTTGACTTCTGGTCGCCTTGGTGCGGTCCTTGCCGCCGTGAGATTCCTAACATCCAGCAGGTGTATGAGCAGTATAAGGACAAGGGTCTTCAGGTACTCAGCCTTGCCGTATGGGAGAGAAAGCCTCAGTCGCATACAATAGAGACTGCTGCAGAGCTCGGAATGGACTGGCTCCACATCAACAATTGCGGTCAGATCCCAACTGACATCTATGGTGTAGAGGGCATTCCTCACCTTATGCTCATCGGTCCTGACGGAACCATCCTCAAGAGGGGTTTCCATGGTCTTGAGGGCATCCAGGAGGCTGTCGCTGAGTTCATCAAGTAGTGACAATAAAAGAGAAAATAGCATTATTTCCACATTCCCCTGGCGTATACAGGTATTATGACGCCGAGGGGAATGTGATTTATGTGGGTAAGGCAAAGGACCTGCATAAGAGGGTGGCGCAATACTTTGTCCCTGCGGAAAGGCTTACTCGCAAGACGGCTGTCATGGTCTCCAAGATTGCTGACGCTCAGTATACCGTCGTGGAGTCGGAAGCTGATGCGCTTCTGCTCGAAAATAACCTCATTAAGCAGTTCAAGCCCCGCTATAATATTCTTCTGAAGGATTCTAAGACTTATCCGTGGATATGCGTGACTGCTGAGGAGTTTCCACGCGTGATGCTTACACGCCGTATCGTCAAGGATGGTTCGCGTTATTTTGGTCCATACAGCAGTGTTGTGCATGCGCGCAATCTCGTAGAGTTCATACATACTGTATATCCGCTGCGCACCTGCAAGCATAAGATCACTTCTGATGTCATTCTCAGGAGGAAGATACGCCCATGCCTTAATTTTCATATCAAGAAGTGTCAGGGATGCTGTATAGGAGGCATTTCGCAGAAGGATTACAATCAGAATATAGAAGAGATTGTATCACTCCTGAAAGGTGGAGGACGTGAGGTTATACAGCATTATAAGACCCTGATGACAGAGGCTGCAGCCCGAATGGAATTCGAACAGGCTCAAGTCTACAAGGAGAAAATGCTTTCATTGGAGCAGCATTACAGCAAATCGGTGGTCATGAATGCTGCAGTGGGAGATGTGGATGTATTCTCGCTGATAATAGATGGGCCAGAGGCTTTTGGTAACTTCATGAGGATACGCGGTGGTGCAGTTGTGCAGTCGCTCAATCTCGGCTTTAAACTCATGATTGAGGAAGAGCAGGAGTCAGTGCTTGCCACATTCATAGCTGAAATTCAGAGTAAGTTCGGAGATCTTTCCAAGGAGATCATCGTCCCGTTTGCTCCTGAAATGGACATGCCTGGTGTAGAGTTCAGAGTGCCTGTGCGTGGCGATAAGCTCGCGCTCCTGGAGTTGAGCGCGCGTAACGCAAAGGAGATGCGCCTGAATGCTCTTAAGCAGCAGGAACACTCAGATCCTGATGCGTACAGGAATATGGTCATGGAATCGCTTCAGAAGCAGTTGGGTATGTCAGTTCTTCCGATGCACATAGAGTGTTTCGATAATTCTAATATACAGGGAACAAATCCTGTTTCTGCATGCGTGGTCTTCCGTAATGCTGTGCCTTCAAAGAAGGACTATAGACACTTCAAGGTCAGGACAGTGGTCGGAGCCAATGATTATGCTACAATGAAGGAAGTCGTCAACCGCAGATATTCCAGAATGCTCGAGGAAAATCCGGAAGATCTACCTCAGTTGATTGTAATTGATGGAGGAAAAGGACAGCTCGCCTTTGCATATGAAGCTCTGTCCGAGCTTGGAATCATAGATAAGATTACTCTTATCGCCTTGGCAGAGCGCATGGAGGAGGTCTATAGAATCGGAGACCCATACCCTATGTTCATAGATAGGAACTCTCCAGCCCTGAAGGTGTTACAGCACATACGAGACGAGGCACATAGATTTGGAATAACCTTCCATAGAAATCTGCGAAGCAAGGCACAGATTGAGTCCGTACTCAGGACCATCAAGGGCGTCGGAGCTAAGACTGAGCAGCGCCTCCTTCTTCGATTTGGCAGCGTTGCCCGTATAGCAGCAGCCTCTGAAGAGGATATAGCAGCACTTGTAGGGCCGTCTCTGGCAAGAACAATAAAGGAACATTTGAATAAGAAAGATGAATAACAAGGTTTTATCTTTATATGACTGGTTTCTGATAGTGGGAGTCATTGCTTCCAATATTCTGTATTCAGTCCTCTCCGGTAATGTTGACATTATCGGTTCTGTTGCCGGCATAGCTGGTGTTCTTTGTGTGGTGCTGGTTGCAAAGGGTAGTATCTGGAACTATCTTTTCGGTATTGTGAACGTTTCCATGTATGCCTACATATCTTACAAGGCGTCTTTATATGGAGATGCGGCTTTGAATGCCCTATATTATGTTCCTATGCAATTCATAGGTTGGTGGCAGTGGAGAAAGAGGGGAGCTGCAATGAGCGAAAAGGAGTCCGGCGGGCAGGGCGTCCAGGTGAAGGCACGCCGCTTTACAGGACATCAGCGCATTTTGCTTGCGCTCGGAAGTGCTGCTGCTGTAGTTGTAGGAGGATATATTCTCAAGCATTTTGGAGATCCTCAACCTTTCAAGGACTCGGCTACAACAGTCCTGAGTATTATAGCTCAGGCTCTCATGGCTCTTGCATTCATGGAGCAATGGGCGCTTTGGATAATAACCAATGTCATAAGTGTAGTCATGTGGTCCATCTGTGTTGCAAGAGGCGAGGCCCACGCGGCAGTAATGGTCATAATGTGGGTGTTCTATCTTCTGAATTCGTTGAATGGTTTCAGAGTATGGCTGAAGCTCAGTCGGGAGTAAAATTTTTATTTTCGGATTTTTTTTATTTAATTTGCAAAGTTTTAGCGCAAGATACGTGTATTAGAAATAAATATTAACTAAAAAAAATTAACGTTATGGCTAACATTGCACAAGATGTAAAGGATATCATCGTTGACAAGCTCGGTGTTCCTGCTGCAGAGATTACCGAGAATGCAAGCTTCCAGAATGACCTCGGAGCTGATTCACTCGATATCGTAGACCTTATCATGGAGTTCGAGAAGAAGTTCGAGATCTCTATCCCAGACGAGGATGCAGGTGACAAAATCACAACAGTAGGCGATGCCATCAAGTACATCGAGGACAAGGTAAATGCAAAATAGTTTTTACCCAGATAAAAAAATAAGGACTGAATTTCTTCAGTCCTTATTTTTTTTATGTCTATCTCTCTGCGGTTTTAGGAGCAGAGAATGTCACTTTCAGTCTTGGCAACTCTTCGACCTTGTCGCTGTATGCCGGGCCATTGAGAGTGCATCTATAATATCTATCCTTGTCCAATTCTATGCTGACAGATTCCGAGCTAGATCCGTATGAGCTGGCATATGCCGCCATCATCATATAGTTATAGTAGTTGTTATAGCCATATCCGCCATATCCACCGTATCCGTATCCACCATATCCATATCCGCCATATCCGCCGTATCCACCATAACCATATCCATAGCCGTATGGATCATACATCATGTTGTTGTAGTATGAGTTGTACATCAGGTTCTGGTAATAATCGTTCATTGACGAAGATGATGACGAGCTTTCTTCAACTTCCTCATGCATTATAAGGAACCAGATATCATATTTGTCTATATTCTTGTCGAAATCACCATCTCTCTTCACCTTCATGATTTCCTGTACATGATGGCTTACGTCCGGAGCGTACCAGTTCAATGATCTGTTTATATCTCCCTGATTTTCAGTGTCGATGCTCGAGTCGGTAAGGCCTGCATATGTCACGTAATCTCCCTCGCTGCTTCTGAGCTTTACTGTAGGGCTCATAATGTCAGGAAATTTGTCGATGAGGTCATAATCTCCGTTTACATTATAAGGGAGAATGAGTGTAGCCTTGTTGATGACAGCTTCAGTGATGTCGACAATTCCGGCCTCCGCCATCTGTCTTTCAATGATTTCTCGGATTTCTCTTGCCTTGATTACCGGCTTTACTCCACCTCCTCCCTCAACATAAAGCTCGGCTCCTGCAACTGCTCCTTCTCCACCGTAAACGCTCTCACTGTCGTGGTTGCTGGTATTGAATGCAAACTGTGAAATGCTCTCATTCTCGTTAAGGTTCTTCATAAAGTCACCAGGGCCGAAGAAGAATACGAATGATGTGTCTACATCTTGCCTGTCGCCGTAATCTGCCCTGATCTTAAGCTCGGCGTAGTTTCCGGTAATATATCCTGATGAAGTATCATACTCCAGGTTGATTTCGAACATGTTTATACGTCCGCCTGTTCCTACTGGAGTGTCTGTTGTCAGATATATTCCCGGCACTTCCTTGAGGTACCAGCTCAAACTGTCTGATTCCGGTCCCTCGAGTTCCTGAAATCTCTTGATACCGGCCATGACGGCTTCTCCATATTCCTTGCTGAATTCGAACGAGAGGGAGTCACCTCCGTCGTACACAGGAATTCCGCTTGTGATCCTGTTGTCAAGGTCAAGGTATTTCTCGACATTTTTCGGATCCATGAATGCTCCTGCATAGAGGATCGTAGAGTCGAGGGGAGCCTTCAATGCTGAAACATATACATTCTGAATCATTCTGAGCTGGTTGCTGTATACTGTGGAAAGAGTGTCGCGTACAGCAGTGAAATGGAAACCGGTAATCTCAGTGTTCTTACCGAAGTCAAGGGTATCATAAATCGGAACCAGAGTGAAGCTTGTTCCTTTCACTGTGGTTCCCATTATGTCGTCGTTGACAGATCCGAATGTGAATCGTGTAGAACTATAACCGGAGAGGCTGTCCGCAAGTTGAAGGCGGATCTCCTTGAGAGGCTCGTCTGCCTGAGGGAATACATCCCACTTCTGATCTGTCGGGATGAAGTTCTCTCCGAGTTCTTCGTTGACTTTTACACAAGATGCAGAGAACAGCAGTATCGCACCGGCTGCCGCAAGGCGGCATACTCTGCAAAGAAATGATGAATTCATTATACCTGGTCGTAAAAACTTTTGTAATCCTCAATATATGAGCCGTTGCTGATGGCTTCTGCATTGTAGTCAAGTACAGGAAGACCTGACTCTTTACAGAACTTCACTAGCTCTTCGTCGATTCCTTCCGAGCCCATGATGATGCCGTCGGAATAGCTGGCGGCAAGTTTAGCAAGATTTATGCCTGAAGGTTCGCTGAAAATCTCAAGATCCTTTTCGGTTATTCCGTTGAAGAGAATCTTGTCCTTGATGTCAGCAGGGAAAGTCTCCTGCGGAGTGTCATCGTACAGTGAAAGGACAATTTTGCTGTTTGAGAATATAGGGTCGTCTTTATATGCTTTCTTCAGATAAAGAGGAAGCAGATGAGATATCCATCCCTGACAATGGATTACGTCAGGGGACCAGCGCTGCTTCTTCACAGCTTCAAGTACTCCGCGTGCAAAGAATATAGCTCTTTCTCCGTTATCGCTGAAGAATTCTCCCTTCTCGTCGCGATAGATGCTTTTGCGATGGAAGTAATCCTCGTTGTCAATGAAGTAGATCTGCATCCTTGCGGCCGAGATGGACGCAACCTTGATGACAAGCGGTCTGTCCACATCGTTTATCACTATGTTCATTCCGGAAAGTCTGATAACCTCATGAAGCTGGTTCTTTCTTTCGTTGATGCATCCATAGCGCGGCATGAATGACCTGATCTCCTTTTTTCTTTCCTGCATGCCCTGAGGAAGGTATCGTCCTATGTGTGCGATATCCGATTCCGGAAGGTAAGGAAATATCTCCGAATTGACGAAAAGGACTCTTTTGACAGAATTATCCATACTGTTTAATTTTAATGACAAAATCTCTACAAAGATAATTATATTTTTTGATATTTCACTATCTTTGGCCCCAATTGGGAGTGCTATATGAGTAAAGGAGAAAACAAGATAATGAAAAGAAGACTGGCAAATGCCTATCTCTCGTCTGTGATCAGCATCAGCCTGGTGCTGCTTCTTGTGGGAGTTGCCAGCATGCTTCTTGTCAATGCAAAGAGCGTGTCCGATTACTTCAAGGAAAACATGCAGGTTTCCGTCCTTCTTAAGGATAGCGTGTCGGAAGAAAAAGCCCGTTCTTTCGCAGAACAGCTTCAACAGAAGGCATACATAAAGACGACAACATATATCTCGAAAGAGCAGGGGCAGATGGAACTGGCTCAGATGCTTGGAGAGGACTTTCTTGACATTTTCGAGACTTCGCCAGTGCCGGCGTCTGTAGAAATCACCCTCGATGCTGATTATGTCTCGTCTGATAGTCTTCAGGTCGTGAAGAATGATATCTCGAAATCGTCCCTTGTAGCAGAAGTCAATTACCAGGGCTCGCTCGTGGATGCCCTTAATGCCAATCTCAGCAGAATCTCTCTGGTGCTGGCATTCTTCATTATACTGATGCTCTTCATCTCGTTTGTGCTGATCAATAATACCGTGCGCCTGAATGTCTTCAACCGCAGGTTTACGATCCATACAATGCAGATGGTGGGAGCGACCCGTCAGTTCATCAGAGCCCCTTTCATGGTGCAGGCGGCATTCCAGGGCATATTTTCTGCATTCATAGCAATAATTGCCCTGATAATCATGCTGTTCTTCCTGAGGAACGGATTTGAGCAGATGTTCGAGATATTCCGTCTTGAGCTTCTTCTGCTTGTGATGGGTATCGTGCTTGTTTCAGGTCTTGCGATATGTATGATAAGCACTTATTTTGTTGTAAATAAACTTGTGTCCCTCAAGAAGGACGAATTATATTATTAGCAGATATGGAAAACAACGAAAAGATGGCAATTACCCCGAGAGGGCTCAAACTTCTTCTTGTAGGGTTGATAGTTATGGTTTCAGGCTACATTCTCATGTGCGGGGGCGGAAGCCCGGATCCCGAGGTGTTCAATCAGGATATGTTCGATTTCAGAAGAATGGTGGCAGCTCCGATCGTGATCATTCTCGGTATAGTGATAGAGGTAGTGGCAATCATGAAGGTTTTCAAGAATTGATATGGAGTGGTTTGAAGCTATACTTCTTGGTCTGATACAGGGACTTACAGAGTTTCTTCCTGTAAGCAGCAGCGGACATCTCGAGATAGGCAAGGTTCTGCTTGGAGTAGAGACAAGCGATGACCTTCTCTTTACTACAATGGTCCATGCGGCGACTGTCCTCAGTACCATACTTGTATTCAGAAAGCAGATCTGGGATCTGCTGAAGGGCTTTTTCTGTGGACTTAAGGAAGTCAAGGTAGAAAATGGCTCCCTGGTGTGCAATGATCAGACAGACTATCTTCTCAAGATGGTTGTCTCTATGATTCCGGTGTTTGTGGTAGGAGTCTTCTTCAAGGATGCTGTCGAGTCTCTTTTCGGTTCCATTACAGTAGTGGGAGTAGCATTGATAATGACAGCTCTGCTTCTGTTCTTTTCAGATTATGCATCAAGACCAGGGCGTAAGTCTATATTCCCGGCAAATAATTATAGAAACGGCATATCTTACTGGCAGGCTCTGGCAGTAGGACTCGGACAGGCCTTTGCCGTTATCCCTGGTCTGTCGCGCTCGGGTACGACCATTTCCACAGGACTTATCTGCGGAGTCAAGAGAGACAGCATGGCTCAGTTCTCGTTCCTGATGGTACTTGTGCCTATTCTTGGTGAGACATTCCTCGAGATAGTCGGTGGTGAGTTCGGAGCCTCGACTGTAGGTGTGCTCCCTCTTGTTCTCGGCTTTGTGTCGGCATTTCTTTCCGGACTTTTTGCATGCAAGGTGATGATTGCTCTGGTAAAGAAGGCTCGTCTGAGCTGGTTTGCCCTCTATTGTCTCCTGGTTGCAGCTGCGATCTTCATTTTTGCTTAAATGGGTAAGAAACTGACATACTTTGTATCAGATGTCCATCTCGGACTGCAGGTAGACGACCCTGCGGCTCGTGAGTCCCGCTTTGTGGACTTCCTGCGGTCGTTACCGCAGGAAACAGGTGCTCTTTATCTTCTTGGAGATATCTGGGACTTCTGGTATGAGTATCGCGACGTTGTTCCGAAGGGTTATGTCAGGGTTTTTGCGGCAATTCAAGAACTTCTGGACAGAGGTGTCGATGTGTACTTCTTTCAGGGCAACCACGATGTGTGGACATATAGCTACTTCGAAGAATTGGGAATGAAGAAGCTTGTTCAGCCGGCTCTGGTGGAGGTTGATGGACGTACCTTCTGTCTTGGTCACGGTGATGGTCTCGGTCCTACTCCTTTCGGATATCGTTTCCTTAGAGGTGTGTTCCACAACCGTATTCTTCAGTTCCTCTTCAGCCTTCTGCATCCATGGATAGCTTTCCGTCTGGGAAACGGTTGGTCAAGAAGCAACCGCCTTTCGCGCCACGAAGAGTATCTCTTCAAGGGTGAGGAGGAGCCTCTGTATAAATTCGCTGCGGATTTCGAGAAGAATCACAAGGTTGACGCCTTCATCTTCGGTCATTACCATTGTGATGTTTCGATGAAGACCCCGGCAGGAGCAGATTTTATAATCCTCAAGGACTGGATGTCAGGTTCTCCGTACCTCTGTATATAGCTTATCTATATTCCTCCGGTATTTCAACGATTGGAGGATCCTGCCAGAAGAGTGACATGTAAAAGGCAGGAAAATCTCCGTCCTCCCAAAGTTTCACAAGATCTTCCACCATCTTATCTTCACCTTCAGGATCATAAGGTTTTCTGAGGTCGGATCCGAACATCTTTGCGATGCCGTTCCAGAACTTTGCGGCTATTCCGTTCTTGTAGTCCTTTATTATATCATAGGATGACTTGCCTATTTCCCTGTCTATGAGTTTCATCAGAAGAGCTCCCTGGGTCACAGTGAGACCTCTGAGCGGTTTTTCAAAGACATTGAACAGTTCCTTCTGTACGAGACTTATGTATTTATCTCTCTTTGCTCTTTTAAGATTGTCGGCAGCTATGGTGCTGTCCGCTCGAGCTACGATCTTCTTGGCAACCAGGGCATAGGGATAGGTCTTGCTGAAGTTGTGTACAAGTCTGTAGTACTTTCTCCAGTCCTTTCCTTTCTGTCTGGGGAGTCTGGAGTATACTTTGGATGCCCTTATTTCATCTATATATATAGTGTCTTTCCCTTCTACTATATAATGTAAGATCTCCTTGTCACCGGTGTTCTGTGCTGTGCACCTGTCTTCCCCCGCAAGGCAGAGCAGTGCGGCTGTTATGAGGATGTATGTGATTTTCTTCAGCATTATTCTGTGTGTCCGGTCGGATACGCAAAGATAACAAACGTGCAAATATCTGCAAAATCCCTGCCGTTTCACTTCGGACCGGCGGTCAAAAAGATGCCGTGCCAAACCGAAAATTTTGGCAAATCGCTCTGGTCGAAAATGTGAATATAAATTTATCAACAACATTTGTAACTGCATGAAAATGCGTGCATTAGGATTCAAAAAACATGGTCGAAAATATGTAAGATTTTTTGTAGATAGTATTGCAGTTTCAGAAAAAATTACTACCTTTGCATCCCATTAATTGAGGACCACTCCGCCCAACCAGCTGATACTCAATTAGTTAGGGATATTTGAATGTTTTTATAAAGAATAGAACAATGTTACAACCAAAGAAAACAAAATTCAGAAGGCAGCAGAAAGGCCGCATGAAAGGTCTCTCACAGAGAGGAAACCAGCTTGCATTTGGCTCTTTCGGTATCAAGACCTTGGAAAACTGCTGGCTTACAGGCCGTCAGATCGAGGCTGCACGTCAGGCTGTTTCACGTTACATGAAGCGTGAGGGAAAAATCTGGATCAGAATCTTCCCTGAAAAGCCTTACACTAAGAAACCTGCCGAGGGGCGAATGGGTAAAGGAAAGGGTAATCCGGAGGGATTCGTATGCCCTGTAACTCCAGGCCGTATCCTCATCGAGGCTGAAGGTGTATCACTTGAAGTGGCAAGAGAGGCACTTCGCCTTGGCGCTCAGAAACTCCCAGTTACTACGAAGTTCGTGGTACGTAGAGACTATGTAGAATAATTTAATGGAGAAAGGAAAATGAAAGCATCTGAAATTCGCGAAATGTCAATCGCAGATCTGCGCGAGCGTATCGAGCTTGAGAAAGCTAACCTCGACAACATGAAGATCAACCATACTATCTCTCCATTAGAGGATACATCAAAGATCAGCAAGGTAAGAAAGGACATCGCCCGCATGATGACTATCCTTGCAGAGAAAGAGTCACAGAACTAAAAATTGAATTCTCATGGAAAGAAATCTTCGCAAGGAAAGAATAGGTGTTGTGGTCAGCAACAAGATGGAAAAGTCTATCGTAGTTGCGGTTGAAAGAAAAGAGAAGCACCCAATGTACGGCAAGTTCGTAAAGAAGACCACAAAGTTCGTAGCTCACGATGAGAAGAGCGAGTGCAGCGTAGGTGATACAGTACGCATCATGGAGACTCGTCCGCTCAGCAAGACAAAGAACTGGAGATTAGTAGAAATCGTAGAAAAAGTTAAGTAACAATGATACAGCAGGAATCACGTTTACAGGTGGCAGACAACAGCGGTGCAAAGGAGGTTCTTTGTATCCGTGTGTTGGGTGGTACACGCCGCCGTTATGCAAGAGTGGGCGACAAGATCGTCGTTGCAGTTAAGAGCGCTATCCCTGGCGGCGACGCTAAGAAGGGCGCAGTGTCAAAGGCTGTCGTAGTCCGCACAAAGAAGGAAATTCGTCGTCCAGACGGATCATACATCCGTTTCGATGACAATGCTTGCGTGCTTCTCAACAATGCAGGTGAGGTTAAGGGTACTCGTATCTTCGGCCCAGTAGCAAGAGAGCTCCGCGAGAACTACATGAAGATCGTTTCGCTGGCACCAGAGGTCCTCTAATTTAGAAGTCAATATGAAGAAGTTACATATCAAGAAAGGCGACACAGTCTATGTAAACGCCGGAAACGACAAAGGTAAGACCGGTAAGGTGCTCGAGGTTATCCCTTCAAAGGATCGCGCTATCGTTGAGGGAATCAACATCGTAAGCAAGCACGCAAAGCCAAGCCCAAAGCATCCTCAGGGCGGTATTGTTAAACAGGAGGCAGGCGTTCACGTTTCTAACCTTCAGGTAGTAGACCCTAAGACAGGTGCTCCTACAAGAATCAGCCGCAAGGTTGTAGACGGTAAGAAGGTACGTATTGCTAAAAAATCTGGAGAGGAGATTAAGTAATGGCAAAGAAGAATAATACAGCAGAAGTTGCAGCAGTACCAGCAGGATACGTGCCAGCTTTGAAGAAGGTATACAAAGAGGAGATCGTACCAAAGCTCATGAAGGAGTTCAGCTACACTACAGTAATGCAGTGCCCTAAGCTCGTTAAGATCACCATCAATGAGGGTGTCGGCGATGCAACAGGTGACAAGAAGCTTGTAGAGACAGCAGCTCAGGAGCTCTCGATCATCACTGGTCAGAAGGCAGTGGTAACTCACTCAAGAAAGGACATCTCGAACTTCAAGCTCCGTAAGGGAATGCCTATCGGAACAAAGGTTACTCTTCGCGATGTGAAGATGTATGAGTTCCTTGAGAGACTTATCCGTGTTTCTCTTCCACGAATCAGAGACTTCAACGGTATCTCTGAGAAGATGGACGGAAAGGGTAACTACACTCTTGGTATCAAGGAGCAGATCATCTTCCCTGAGATCGACATCGACAAGATCAGCAAGATCCTCGGAATGGAGATCACTTTCGTGACTACAGCTAAGACCGACGCAGAGGCTCACGCGCTTCTCAAGGCATTCGGTCTCCCATTCAAGAAGAATAACTAATAAAAGGAGAATACAATGGCTAAAGAATCAATGAACGCTCGCGAGGTAAAACGCGCGAAATTGGTTGCTAAGTACGCTGCTAAGAGACAGGCTCTCAAGGAAGCAGGTGACTGGGCTGCTCTCGATAAGCTCCCTAAGAACTCAGCTGCATGCCGTATGCATAACCGCTGTTCTCTCACCGGAAGACCAAAGGGATACATGCGTATGTTCGGTATCAGCCGTATCCAGTTCCGTGAGATGGCAAGCAACGGTCTCATCCCAGGCGTTAAGAAGGCAAGCTGGTAACATATTACAATTAATTATTAACAATTTGGATATCGGGCGCTCCGCGCCGATTTCAATCAAAAATTTTAAAAGAAATGACTGATCCAATT
>JBGVNX010000025.1:0-31779 GCA_045126075.1 Candidatus Cryptobacteroides sp. | reverse complement strand
TAGAGTGAGCACGACGAGGTGAGTCGCTGATGCAGAAAACCTTCACGTTGTAGCCAAGCTCTCCGAGTGAAGCAGCTGCAGATGCTCCACCGAGACCTGTACCAACTACAATGACTTCCATTTTTCTTTTGTTGCCAGGGCTGACAACACGGATCTGAGATTTGTGCTTTGTCCATTTCTCGGCCAAAGGACCCTCAGGAATCTTAGAAATAAGTTTTTCGGCCATTTTATAGAGTGTTAGTGAAATTTCGGCACGAATCTACACAATTTTACCCTATAAAACAACCTATACCTATCATTAATAATAGGTAAAAAGATTACCACGTCACTACGTTCCTCGTAATGACGTGGTAAATCATATTTATAACTGAGTGTAGCACGTCATTACGAGGAGGAAAACGACGTGGTAAATTATATTTATAACTGAGTGTAGCACGTCATTACGAGGAGGGAAACGACGTGGTAATCTTTCAATTAAAACAGTGTCGGATCGTCAAGATTTATGTTACCCTTCTCGAGTCCAAGGTGCTTATATGCAAGTTCTGTCGCTTCCCTACCTCGTGGTGTCCTCATTATGAAACCTTCTTTAATAAGGAATGGTTCGTATACTTCCTCAAGGGTTCCTTGATCCTCACCAACTGCAGTGGCAATAGTATTTGCACCAACCGGACCACCCTTGAACTTGGTTATGATCGTCTTGAGAATCTTATTATCGATAGCATCCAATCCCCTCTTGTCGATGTTCAAGGCATCAAGAGCATATCGTGCGATTTTAAGGTCTATGGAGCCGCTTCCCATTACCTGGGCGAAGTCACGTACTCTTCGCAGCAGAGAGTTCGCTATACGGGGAGTTCCGCGGCTTCTGAGGGCTATTTCGTATGCTGCATCCTGATCGATTCCTACCTTTAATATATTAGCGCTTCTTTTTACAATATTAACCAAGGTTAAAGTATCATAATACTCCATAGCGCATGTAATGCCGAAACGCGCCCTCAAAGGTGAAGTAAGAAGACCGCTTCTGGTCGTAGCACCTACAAGAGTGAACGGATTCAGGGAAATACGAACAGAACGTGCACCCGGACCTTTGTCTATCATGATATCTATGACAAAATCCTCCATTGCAGAATACAGATACTCTTCCACCACAGGAGAAAGTCTATGAATCTCATCTATAAACAGTACATCTCCTTCCTCCAATGAAGTAAGCAGGCCGGCAAGATCACCTGGCTTGTCCAGAATAGGGCCGGAAGTGACCTTCATATTGACGCCGAGCTCGTTGGCTATGATATGGGCAAGTGTAGTTTTTCCCAAACCAGGAGGGCCATGAAACAATACATGATCAAGGGACTCCCCTCTCATTTTCGCTGCCGCAACGAAGATCTTCAGATTGGAAACTATCTTATCCTGACCTGTGAAATCTCCGAGTTCCTGCGGACGTATAATTCCATCGAAATCCTTATCTTTGCCCTCGTTGATATTGTGCGGATCGAAATCGGTACTCATGATCAAACAAAATTATATACAAATATAGATATATTTATTTAAAGTTTGATTTTGATTATTTATCTGTTAATATGTTGATAACTGATTTTCCCCATTGAATATCAATATTTTAAGATGTGCAAATCTGTTGATAAACCTGATGTGAAGTTCTTGGAAAAAAGTGTCTTCCAAATTTTGAAATTAATTTCAGACCTGGTTATATACGGAAAATATAGATTTGCTAATTTAGTTTTTAGAGGTTATTAACCGGGTTATCAACAGGTTTTCAACCGAAAATAAGGGTAAATGTTAATAAGTTCAGATTCTATAAACACAATTGCGCGGAAGTTATCTGAAGGTGGTTCTTCTGTTGAAATCTTCTGTTCTGGCCTCTTTTTGTCAGCCAGGTGGTTTGCTGTATCTCAGCTTGACCATGACGGTCTTCAGGTCATTGTTCTCCCGGACAGGGAAACAGCCGAATATTGTGCCGTAGACTTATATAATCTTATCGAAGGGGACTGTGTATTCTTTCTTCCGGACTCCGGTAAAAAGCTTGAAAGAAGTAATTTCAAGGCCTCTTTGGGTGTTCAGAGGACTTCTGCATTAGGAAAGATAACTGATTATACATCTGGAAAACTCATCATTGTCACATATCCATCTGCAATAGAGGAAGCTGTTCCTTCTGCTTCCAGGATCAGAGAATCCCTTATGAAATTCAATGTAGGGGATGAAGTGAGTCACGAGTTCATAATAGAGTCTCTTTTTGCCAACGGTTTTGAGAGGGTTGATTTTGTAGCAGAGCCGGGACAGTTTGCAATAAGGGGAGCCATAGTGGATATTTTCTCTTATTCATATAATGATCCTTTCAGAATATCATTCTTTGGTGATGAGATAGAATCAATCAATATATTTGACTGCAATACCCAGCTTTCAAAGGAAAGGACACATTCTGTGGATATATATCCTGATCTTTTCGTTTCAGACGAGGCAGGGGAGTCCGGAGTACTGTTCCCTGAGATCTTACCTGCGGAAACACTCTTCTGGTTGGATTCTTCCGATATGTATAAGGAGAAGGATTTTTATCTTCTTCTGGAACGTTTTTCAAGGATATTCATGGAAGTACCTCTTTCAAGACAGAATGAGGAAACTGTGAAGTTCAATATTGCACCTCAGCCTGTTTTCAATAAGAATTTCGAACTTCTTACTGAAGATATAAGGAAGCGTATTGAGGAAGGATACAGAGTGAGAATATATGGAGAGAAACAGTCTCAGCTTGACAGACTCAAATCCATATTATCTCAGAATTCAGGTATTATGCCTGAGTTTATTCCGCATTGCAATATACACAATGGTTTCATTGATCATGATAACAAGGTATGCTGTTATAGCGATCATGAAATATTCGACAGGTTCCACAGAGTTATATTGAGGCGTACTGTAGAAAAGAGTGAGCAGTTGACCATTAATGACCTTACTTCTTTTTCTATCGGAGATTATATCGTGCACATAGATTATGGAGTCGGAATCTTCGGTGGACTCGTGCGTATGAGGGATGATAAGGGCAGGATGCATGAGGTGGTCAAACTTACGTATAAGGATAATGATGTTGTATTTGTTTCTGTCCACTCCCTCCATAAGATTTCAAGATATAAATCTAAGGATGCTGAGCCTCCTAAGATACATAAGCTTGGATCGAAAGTATGGCAGAATCTTAAGGCAAGTACCAAATCAAAGGTAAAGGATATAGCGAAGGATCTCATACAGCTTTATGCAAAGCGAAAGGGATCGAAGGGATTTGCTTTTTCAGCAGATACTTATCTGCAGCAGGAACTTGAATCATCATTCATGTATGAAGATACTCCGGATCAGGAGAAGGCTGTCATTGCTGTAAAGCGTGACATGGAAGATGATTGTCCTATGGATAGACTTGTGTGCGGAGATGTCGGTTTCGGTAAGACTGAAGTTGCGGTCCGTGCCGCTTTCAAGGCTGTTGCTGACAGCAAGCAGGTCGCTGTGCTTGTCCCTACGACCATTCTTGCCCTCCAGCATTTCAAGACATTCCAGTCCCGTCTCAAGGATTTTCCATGCAATATAGATTATGTAAGCCGATTGAGAACCACCAAGGAGATATCTGATATTCAGAAAAGACTCAAGGCAGGCACTCTTGATATAGTCATTGGTACCCATAAACTTATAGGAAAAGGATTTGAGTTCAAGGATCTTGGACTTCTTATCATAGATGAGGAACAGAAATTCGGAGTCAGTGCTAAAGAAAAGCTCAGACAGTTCAAGGCTTCCGTGGATACCTTGACCTTGACTGCTACTCCTATCCCGAGAACCCTTCAGTTCTCCCTTCTTGGAGCCAGAGACCTGTCCATAATAAATACACCTCCGCCTAACAGGATACCCGTTCAGACGGAAATCATGCTCTTTGATCATGATGAGATAAAGAAGATCATGAATTATGAACTCAATAGGGGAGGACAGATATTCTTTGTGCATAACAGGGTAGAAGAATTACAGTCTGTACACGATATTCTTCATAGACTTATACCTGATATGAAAATATGTGTAGCCCATGGCCAGATGGAAGCGAAGGTTCTTGAAAATAAGATTCTCGAATTCATGGCAGGGGATTATGATATGCTTTTGTGTACAACCATCATAGAGAATGGTCTTGATATTCCTAATGCCAATACGATAATCATCAATCAAGCCCAGAATATAGGTCTCAGCGACCTGCATCAGCTTCGTGGACGTGTAGGACGTTCCAACAAGCGCGCATTCTGTTATCTTATAGTACCTCCTTTAGTATCTATTACTGATGAGGCTCGCAGACGTCTTAAAGCAATAGAATCATTCTCCGATCTGGGAAGCGGATTCAATATTGCCATGCAGGACCTCGATATCCGTGGAGCAGGAAACCTCCTTGGAGCCGAACAGAGCGGATTCATTACCGATATGGGATTTGAAACATATCAGAAGATCCTTGCGGAGGCCATGGATGAGCTTGGAGTCGAGACAGGTCTTGTAACACGATCTGCATCAGAAAATTACGTTTCAGACTGTACTATAGAGACAGATCAGCTTGCACTTATTCCTGACAGTTATATCGACCTTACTGCCGAAAAGATCAGGATATATAAGGAGTTGGATTCTTTATCATCTGACAAGGAACTTGAAAAGATGAAGACAAGAATGACTGACAGGTTCGGTAAGATTCCTGTCGAGTTGGAAAGGCTTTTCGATATAGTCAGAATAAGACAACTGGGTAAAGAGCTTGGCTTTGAAAAAATCATAATCAAGAATGGTGTGATGATAGCCTTCTTCATTACCAATCCGTTATCGCAGTATTATCGTTCTGACAGATTCTCCAAGGTATTGGAGAAGATAAGTCAGCATCCTAAACTTTTCGAGGTTAAACAGCCTGATGGCAGACTGAGGATAATGGTCAGAAATGTGGATGGAATTTCAAAGGCATATGATATATTGAAGATGTTATAGGAAATATTCATATTTTTGCACGCTTAAAGGATATTCAAGGTGGCTAATCTTTTAATAGACATAGGAAATACAGCCCTTAAGGCATCATGGGCTGATGGAATGACATTGGGAAAGACTTTCCGTTATCAAGGTGAGAGAATGCTTGAATTCATATTTTCTCTTACTTGCGGATCGAGGCCTGAAAAAATAGTACTCAGCAGTGTAAGATATTTTTCAGACCAGAACGTGGAAAAATTGAAGAATGAGTGTGATGAACTGGTCATTCTCGATAAGGAATTCCTTGCTCGAAAGTATAACATACCTTCATATCTTACTCCTGACCGTGCGGCTTCTGTCGTAGCCTCCAGATATCTTTTTAAAGGGAAATCATGTACAATTTTTGATTTCGGAACAACTTTCACAGTAGACTACCTTGATGAGAAAGGTAATTTTGAGGGAGGTTGCATTTCTCCGGGATGTCATACAAGATTCAGGTCGATTTACAGGTATTCCAAGTCACTTCCTCTTCTTGATGCTCCTGAGTATGTTCCTGAGATTGGTACGGATATTGCTTCGTCCATCAATTCTGGTGTGATTTCAGGAATGATGTTTGAAATTGACGGTCATATATCCCGCAAGCCTGAAAATATTAGCGTTTTTACTGGAGGAGATGCGATTTATTTTGCAAAAAGAAGGAAAAACTCCATCTTTGTAGTTTGTAACCTTGTACTTATGGGGTTGGCTTTAATAGCTTTAGAATATGATTAGAAAGATAGAAAAGATACTTTTGTTATCAGTATTTTTCATCATGGGTGTCTGTGCTCATGCACAGGATGGTACCTATGGTGCATATTCTCCATATTCAATCTATGGAATTGGAGACATATCAAGAGAAGGTACTGCTTTCAATAAGAGTATGGGTGGAGTAGGAGTAGCTACCAGAAACAGGAGATTCATCAATTATCTGAATCCGGCAGCGGTTACAGCAAGGGATTCACTTTCTTTCATGGCGGATTTCGGACTTACTCAGAACAACAAGGTCTTCAGTCAGGGAAAAATAAAGTCTGCTCACAATACTTTCAATATCTATGATTTTGTGATGTCTTTTCCTATTTACAGGTCTTCGGCATTCATGGTAGGTATAACTCCTTTCAGTGATGTGGGTTACGATTTTTCATCAATTGAAAAGGATCCTGAAATCATTGGAAACACAGGTAACATATCTTATGATTCCTACGGAACAGGAAGTGTTTATCAGTTGTTTGCAGGAGCAGGAGTGACTTTATGGAAGAGACTCTCTCTGGGAGCTGAATTCATATATTACTTCGGTAATATTGATAAGGTTACCAATATGGATTATTCCAACAGTTCATACAGGTCAGTCAACAGTGGAAGTGACCTTATGGTAAGGGCTACTACCGGTAAGTTCGGACTTCAGTATGAGCAGAAGATAGCAGGAGATGTATATATGACTCTCGGAGCTACTTATAGACTTGGAACTGGAATGAAGGGAGAGGTTACAAATTACAGATATGCCAACCAGTCTTCAGTCAGTGATACATTGAGATACAGTTCAACTGCATTAAAGGATGCAGGTGTCAGATTTGCTGATGAACTTGGAGTAGGTATTTCAGTAAGGGGTGGCGAAAAGTGGATGGCAGAATTTGACTATCTGAGATCGGACTGGACAAAGTCAAGCTTTGATTCTACACCTGGATTTGCAGTTGAAGGTGATTCTAAATTCTCATCTACAGTATCCCAGTCGTTCAGAGCAGGATTTGAAATAGTACCTAACAGAAATGATATCAGATACTATTTTAAGAAATGTACATACCGTGCAGGAGCCTATTTTGACCAGTCTTATTATAAGCTGGACGGAAATAATGTCAACACTATGGGTATTACACTCGGAATGACACTTCCTGTATTCAGGTTATATAACGGACTTACTTTGGGAGTTGATTTCGGACAGAAATCAAGTACCAGAAACAATATGATCAGAGAGCGATATGCAATGTTTGTAGTAGGCTTCAATATCCATGACCTCTGGTTCAGAAAGGTTCAATATCAGTAAATAATAAATTAAAACACATAATAATATTATGAAAAGAATCGTACTGTTAATCACTGTAGCCGCTTTATCTCTTCTTGGAAGCGGTAAAGTATCTGCTCAGGGTAAATACGGTCCTGACAGCACAGAGTGTATCAAGTACCTGTCATATTACACAGAGTACTATAAGCAGAAGAATTATGACGCTGCACTTCCTAACTGGAGACAGGCTTATAAGTATTGTCCTCCTACAGCGAGATATTCTATGCTTTCTGATGGTACAACTTTGCTCCGTAACCTTATTCAGAAGAACCAGCACAACCCTGTTTATAAGGCACAGCTTATCGACTCTCTCATGACTATCTACAACCAGAGAGTTGAGTTCTGGCCAAAATATGCTACAAGTTCTCTCAATAATAAGGCTCTTGATATGTATAACTATCTTAAGGATGAGCCTCAGAAGCTTCTTGAGGGTCTTACAGAGGTAGTTGAACAGACTAAGGCCAATACAAGACCTAATATCTTCCTTTTCCAGATCAGCACAGCAGTAGATCTTTATAAGACAGGTCTTCTTGATCCGGAGGAAGTAATCAATATCTATGAGACAGGTATCGCATACCTGAACCAGATTACTCCTAAGAATGATGTTGAGGCAAGAAGCATCGAAAAGACAAAGACTGACTTTGAAAGCGTGTTCATCACAAGCCAGGTAGCCAGCTGTGATAACCTCATAGCTCTCTTCACTCCAAGATATGAGGCAGATCCTCAGAATCTTGACCTTTCAAAGAATATTGTGAGAATGATGAGCATGACAGAGGGTTGCATGGATAACGATCTTTTCCTTAATGCAGTTCAGACAGTTTATAATCTTGAGCCATCACACTCTTCTGCATATTATCTTTACAGACTCTACTCAAGCAGAGGTGACTTCGAAAATGCTGTGAAGTTCATGCAGGAGGCTATTGCTTCTGAGGAATCAGTTGCAGCAGATGACGCAAATTACAACTTTGAACTTGCTGCTTTCTGCTTCAAGAACGGAAAGAATGCCATGGCTTATGAGGCTGCTCAGAAGGCTGTAGAGCTTGATGCTGCAGTAGCAGGTAAAGCTTACATGCTCATGGGTACAATCTGGGGTTCTACAATCTGTGGCGGTAATGAAATCGAGAGAAGAGCACCATACTGGGTAGCTGTTGATTTCATGAACAAGGCTAAGAATGCTGATCCTGCTCTTGCTGAGGAAGCTAACAATTACATCAGACAGTATTCAGCATACTATCCACAGACAGCTGAGGCCTTCATGTATGACGTTACAGACGGACAGTCATATACTGTATCATGCGGTGGTATGAGAGCTGTAACAACAGTAAGAACACAGAAATAAGACTTGAAGAATAAACTTCATATGATAAGACTGATAGCAACCGCTCTGGCGGTTGCTTTCGTCGTTTATTCCTGCAAAGGTAAATTAGGCGAAGCAGCATCTCTGGTAATAGAAGAAACGCCTGTTCAGACAGTGAGGGATATGTTTATTGTTCAGTCTGAGAACGGGCAGATGCAGATGAGAGCTGTTGCCGATCTGATGGAAAAATATGAAAGGGATACTCTTTCATATGAATTATTTCCGGAAGGTTTCGCTGTATATGGCTATACAGATGACGGACTGCTTGAAACAGAGATAGTTGCAGATAATGCAAGGCATGTGAAATACACAGACGGCAGGGAGACCTGGGAGGCCTTCGGTAATGTTGTAGTAAAGAATCTCATCAAGCAGGAAGTGATGGAAACTGACACCCTGTACTGGGATCAGAAGAATGAGAAGATCTATACTCATTGCTATGTCAAGATGTATTCTCCTGACGGTTTCATGCAGGGTTATGGTATGGAATCGGACCAGAGAGCAAGAAACTCTATAATATTCAATCCTTTCAACAGTTACGGTATTGTAGTCCAGGATAGTACAGATGTGCGTATAGATACAGTTAATTTCATAGGTCCGCTTCTAAAAAATAAGCTATAAGTGAAATAAATTTATTATCTTCGCAGCCTTAATGCGCAATTGAGAATAAAATTTTAAAATATAATAAAATGGCAGTTCTAGAAACAATCCGAGTTAAGTTCGGAATTCTGATTACAGTGCTTATCGCTGTAGCGCTTTTGTCGTTTATCATCGACCCAAGCACTCTCCAGTCTGTCTCTTCATCAATGTCATCAAAGTATGATGTAGGTGAGATTGACGGCAAATCAATTTCTTATACTGATTTTCAGGCTGAGGTAGAGAAAATCACCGAGCTCAGCGAGATGAACGGTAATCCTGTTCAGGGTGACGAGGCTCTTGCAATGGTTAGACAGCAGGCTTGGAAGCAGTTTGTTGACGAGTATCTTTTCATTCCTTCTGCAAAGGCTGCAGGTTTCAATGTAGGTGAGGAGGAGATGTATCAGATGCTTTCAGGTGAGATGATGTCAAACATCCTTTATCAGATGTTCCAGGGTAACCTCAACAGAGAAGTCCTTATTCAGATCGAGGCTGATGTAGAGGCTGATGAGACTGGACGCATGAAGATGTTCTGGGATAATCTCCTTAAGGCTGTGAATACAGATCAGTTCTACGCAAAGTATCAGTCAGTATTTGCAAAGAGTTCATTCAGCAATGCTCTTGCACTTGCTGAGCAGATCAAGGATAACAACACTACTTTCAACGTTGACTTCGTTGTAGTTCCTTTCGGTTTTGCAACAGATACTACTATCGTGGTTTCTGACAAGGAAATCAAGAAGTATTACGATGAGCACAAAGATGATTACAGGCAGGTAGCAAGCAGAGATATCGAGTATATCGTTATCGATATCGTTCCTTCAGCTGACGACGTAGCTGCAACAAACAATGCTATCGCTGCTGTTTATGATGAGTTCGTTTCTACTGAGAATATGAGAAACTTCCTCCTTTCAAAGTCAGACAGACAGCTTGACAACAAGTGGTATAAGGCTGGTGAGCTTGTTTCTCTTTCACAGGAGCTCAATGATTATGTTTTCGGAAACAACGGCACAACTCCTTCAGGTATTTTCCAGAACGGAAACAGCTTCTATGCTGTAAAGGTTCTTGAGACTGCGAATGTTCCTGAGCAGGTTCAGGTTAAGTATGTACAGGCTGGTGTGGAGAATGAGCAGGAGCTTCTTGAGGCTGCTGAGCCACAGTGGATTTCACAGATGGAAGGATTTGAGAACCTTATGACAGTTCCTGTAGGTCAGCAGATCACAATCAACGGTCTCGTATTCAAGGTAGTTGATGTTAAGGATCTCGTTGAGAAGAAGAGAGTTGCTGTTCTTGAGAAGACAGCTCAGCCAAGTGATGCTACAAGAAGCGCTTGCTATGCAAAGGCTAACTCTGTAGCTTCTAAGGCTGCTGGAAAATATGAGGGATTCAAGAAGGCAGTTGAGGAGGATGGTCTCTATGCTCATCCATACAACAAGATGCCAGAGAGCGCAAGCAGACTCGGTTCTGTAAACCACACAAAGGAGGTTACAAGATGGGCATTCGAGGCAAAGGCTGGTCAGGTATCAAATATCATCTCAATTGATAACAGATATTACGTAGTAGCCGCTCTCAAGGGTATCCACAAGGAAGGATATGCTCCAGTTGAGGAGGTATCTGCAAGAATCAAGTCTATCCTCTATCAGGAGAAGCTTGCTGAAAAGAGAACAGCAGAGGTTGCAGAGAAGATCAACGGTCTCACAGACCTTACTGCAATTGCTGAGGCTCTCGGTACTACTGTAAGCAGCAAGGAGGGTGTTACATTTGCATCATTCACTTCTACAGGCCTTGACAACAAGTTCATCGGTGCAGCTTCTGTAGCTGAGGTAGGTGCTCTTAACGGTCCTCTTCAGGGAAATACAGGTGTATATGTTTACACTGTAACTGACCGTTCAGAGGGAGCGTTCTTCACTGAGGATAACGCAGCTGACCGTGAAATGCAGATGAGCTACTCTTCACTCCAGATGCTTCTTCCAGTGATGATGGATGCAGCAGACGTGAAGGACAACACTGCAAAGTTCTATTAATAGACAATTGAACATAATACATAAGATCAGCCGACTGAGTCACATCAGCCGGCTGATTTTTTATGTAGACTGATATGTATGCAGATGAAACGAGAGTACAACATTTTGTAACTATTGTGATCGGATGTTAAAGAGTTTATATTAAACTTTGTGTTCCTAATGGTTAATAATTGTAAATTTGTTTTGTTCAAATAGGTTCGTTATGAAACTTAGACTTGCTATTCTTGGTATATTGTTGCTTTGTTGTTCTTGTGCAGAAACGGAACATAAGCCAGCACAATATAAGATAGGTGTATCTCAGTGTGCGAATGATATGTGGAGGCAGATTACAATGATTCAGATGGAGGCAGAGGTTACAAAGCATCCTGATATAACTCTGATATCTAAAATTGCCTATAACAATACTCAGGAGCAGGTTAAACAGATCCGGGAACTTATTGATGAGGGAGTGAATCTGTTGATAGTTTCTCCTAATGAACAGATAGAATCAATCACTGAAATTACAGCTGAAGCATATAGAAAAGGGATTCCTACTGTCATATGGGATAGAAAAATAGATTCGGATGAATACTCAACATTCATCAGTGCGGATAATTATGAAATCGGCACAGCTGTAGGAAGATATATATCGGCAAATCTGGCACCAGGCTCTACAATTCTTGAAATTTCTGGTCTGGAATCATCTTCTCCAGCCAGAGAGAGGCATCAAGGTTTTATAGATGCTATTCAAGGTAATGGATATGTAGTAAGAAGTATTGACGGTAATTGGATACCTGATGTAGCCAGGGCACGAGTTGAAGATATAGGATTATTTGAGGATATAGACCTTGTATTCGGTCATAATGATGATATGACTATTGCTGCATATGAGGTTATAAGTAAATATTCTCAGGAAGATGCAGATAGAATCAAGTTTATAGGTATCGATGCAATTGTCGGTATCGATGCTGTGATTGATGGAAGATTGGATGCATCTTTTCTATATCCGCCGGGAGGGGATTTCGTAGTTAAAACTGCAATAAAGCTTCTCAAGGGCGAGCAGGTTGAGAAGAATTATGTCCTGAAGTCTTCTTTGGTGGATGCATCAAATGCATCCACACTTAAGGCTCAGTCTGAGCAGATGCTTGAATATCAGAAGCACATCAATACCCAGAAGAAGGAGCTTGAGGATATACGTAACAACCATGCCATGATGGCACACTTCCTATTTATCCTTATAATGGGCTGTATTATCCTTCTTACAATTGTAGTAATGTCTTTGGTTACCACGCGTAAGATTATGCGCAAAAACAGGGCTTTATTGCGTAAAAATGAGGAAGTGGAACAGAAGACCAATGACCTTATTGCTCAAAATATCCAGATTGAGCTCCTTTCGAATCAGAAGCTCCAGTTCTTTACAAATATTTCACATGAAATCCGCACTCCACTTACTCTTATTCTGAACCCTCTTGATAAAATAGAAAAGGCCGTGAAAGACCCTTTGATTCAAAAGGATGTAAGGACACTAAGACATAACGCCAGACATCTTCTGAAGATTGTAAACCAGCTGCTGGATTTCAGAAAGATTGAAAATAACAAGAAGACTCTATCTGTTCAGGAAACCGATCTTATTTCATTCATCAGTGAGATTGTCAGATATTTTGAAACATATGCTCAAAGCGAAAAGATAGTTTATAGTTTCAATTCAGACATCAAGCAGCTTATGCTCTGGATTGACAGAACAAAGATGGAGCAGGTGTTCATTAATCTGATATCTAATGCATTCAAGCATTCCAAGAAATACGGTGTCATTACTATATCTGTTACAGAAGATGAAAATAAAGCTATAGTAGAAGTCCATGACACGGGAACTGGAATGGATGAGAATACATTACAGCATATATTCGACCGCTTCTATTCGGTAGGTAATACTCAGAATCATGGAATAGGTATAGGCCTTCATTTGAGTAAGGAATATGCTGAACTTCATAGTGGAAAACTTTATGCAAAGAGCCAACTCGGAAGCTTCAGCTCATTCTATGTGGAAATACCGAAAGGTAAGGATTATCTTCCTGAAGATACCTTGTTTGTGGATGCATCTATGGTTGAGGATGCTATGATTACAAATGATGAAGCAGTAAAGGAGATTCTTGCACGAAAATATGACGATGTTGTACTCATTGCAGAGGATGATGCAGATATCCGTACATATCTTCAGGAGGAACTCTCAGAGAATTTCAATACTCTGGTTGCTTCAAATGGTTATGAAGCGACTCAGCTGTTATTGGATAACAATGTTTCTGTTGTCCTTAGTGATGTATTGATGCCACATATAAACGGATATCAGTTATGTCGTGAAGTAAAGACAAATATAGCTACCAGTCATATACCTGTAATTCTTCTGACAGCCCTTACAGATGAGAGTCAGATGGTACATGGTGTAGCGGAAGGTGCAGACGAATATATCCGTAAACCGTTCAACATCAACTATATCAAGATCAAGATAATCAATATTCTTGAAGAAAGGAGACAATTGAAGGAAGCTTTTGCCCGTGAATTCAATGCTGATAAGATTCTCGATGTTGAGGTGAAGGATATCCCATGTGCCGATGATATATTCAGAGATAATCTGATGGATTATATGGAGAATAACTTCGAAAACAGCGAGGTAGGAGTTGATGAAATGAGCTCTGCCCTTGGTTTGTCCAGAGTACATCTCTACAGGAAGACAAAGTCAAGTTTCGGTCTTTCACCAACAGATCTGTTGAAGAAATTCAGACTCAGGAAAGCAGCACTTCTACTTAAAAAAGATGCAGGTCTTTCTGTAAGTGAAGTTGCTTATATGACAGGATTCTCCTCACCAGCTTACTTTACCAAATGCTTCAAGGAGATGTTCGGTGTTCCACCTACGGCTTATGATAAGTAAAATTAAAATATAAGGAAGGTCATTGCGACAGCACCGCCGTCGATGAAAATTTCAACTGAATTTTTATCTCTGAGCACCAGAAGGTCATGTTCGCTTCTGTCATCAAGAATTGCAGAAGTCTGAACGTTGAATCTATCATTGAATTTGAGTTCAGTTTCTCTGCTGACAGTGACAACATTTCCATCCAGATGTAACGAAAGACCATCAATCATCAGCGATGGAGATGTCTCTGATAAAGTATAATGGTGAAGATTTGCTGAACATTTATTCAACACTTCATCTACTGGCATTGATCCCATCACTAAAGATCCGTTATATTCCATAAGGAACAGTTCTCTTGGAACTGTCATCATGCAGCGCCAACCATTGAGTGGAAGATCATTGGCATACATCCAGTTACTTGCCCATGCCATTGAAATTATGCGATCCTCAGGAGCGTTGCTGAATGTGACGGCTGCATAGTGGTCCATTCCGTAATCCATCCATTTTTCACTCACTGAATCAGGAGTAAATACATATCCATCAAATGAACCTATGAAATACTGTGAACCTGAGCCGAGAACAGGATTTCTTGTACACGAACTTATCAGAATCCACTTCTGCTGACCTTCATATTCAAGAGGGAAGAGGTCAGGACACTCCCATACACCACCATGATTGCCGGCATCTTCGCCAAAACGACTGGCAAACTCCCAATTCTTGAGATCCTTTGAGCGATAGAATTCCATAGCATTTCCAGCACTGACAGACATGATCCATGCTGATGTTTCTTCATGCCATCTTACCTTTGGATCTCTGAAATCCGGACGATGAGATTCCAATACAGGGTTATTCTCGTACTTTTCAAAAACATATCCGTCAGAGCTATGAGCAATTGACTGCACTTGCCTTGCACCAGCAGAAGTATATATTGCCACCACAGCATCTTTGCCAAACCCAGCAGTTCCTTCTTTATCAACCACTGCACTTCCTGAAAAGATCATTCCAAGATCATCCGGAACCAAAGCAATATCGCAATGTTTCCAATTAACAAGATCAGCAGATGTTGCATGTCCCCATGACATATTTCCCCACTTGGCTCCGAAAGGATTATATTGATAGAACAGATGCCATACTCCATCCTTGTAATACATTCCATTAGGGTCATTAATCCATCCATACAATGGGCGGAAATGAATGGATGGAGAAGGATTGTGCCATGATTTTTTGGGATTTCCCTTCTTTACATGTTTATAGAAAGGACTTTCAATTGATAGTCCGTCAATATGAAGCTCAACATCGGACGGTGCTGAATAAGGAATGTAATAGTCAACTGAAGACTGCGCAAGACGTACATTCCAAACAAGTCCATCGATATCTACTTTTACCTCGGGAGCATTGTCCTCAATGGGAAGAATAATACTCTCTCCTTCAGTTAAACTTATTACTGCGGATTGATCGTCAAGAAAATTTACTTCTACATGAGAACATGCAGATGTCAGTATGATCGCTAATAGGGAGACAATTTTTTTCATATTATGTTTATCGAAATCAAATGATGACAAATATATAATAAATCACTCACAAATAAATAACTATTATGTGAGTGATAATCATCAATTTAATAAAGTTAATTTGACGGAGCCAGGGTTATGTCATCTACAGTAACGGTCAGTCCTGCGTGACCCCATGTTCCAAAGAATACGTCCAAAGATGTATTGTCTCCCGAGTTGAAGGTTACAGATATTTCAGTCCATTCATCTGGGTTGAGTGGAATGGCTTTATCGCATATGACGCCATTTGCAAGTCTTGCACCCAGGTATGCTTTCTCATATCCGGTAAGACTGGCTTTCGCATATCCCTTGATTGTATAATTTGTGTTCTTATGCACTATAATGGTCTGAGTACAAGCATCTTTCCAATGTCCTTCTTCTTTATTGACCAGTTTGCATGATGCCTTACCGGAGTGAGCATCATATGAAGTGTAAGATTCGTATGTCTTCCATAGTGTTTTGTATGAAATGCTTTCAGTAGGTTCGTTTTCAAATCCACTCTCCCACACCATATTGAATCCTGCAGCATCTTCTCTAAGTTTTGCATGGTAAAGGAAGATATGCCATGTGTCATAGTTGACTTTTGAGTCCATTGTTACTGTTGAAGAAACAAACCAGAAGTCTCTTCCGTCACAGAACCATGGATGGATTGATGGACCGTACGTACCGTTGAGAATTATTTTTTCCTCAGACCATTCACCTTCTGGAGAAGCGGCATCACGATAAACCAGCTTACGTTGCTGAACAGACAGATATAGCATTATCCATCTTTTATAGTAGCTGTTATATCGTACTGAGAATTCTGATACGTGTCCATTAGTTACCGGAGCAGCCTGGCTTTCGTCTTTTACCCATGCCTCTCCGTTCCAGTATTCGTATTCGGCTTTATTGAGGACATCGTCTGTGCTGACTCTGGCTACATGTACTTTTTCATGTCTACCAGATTTTGTTCCCCACATATAAACTTTTGAGTCATGGACATCATATGCAACCTGTACGAAATTGCTGTTTCCGTTCCATTTTACGCCGCTGCGTGTCCATGTCTTTCCAAAATCATCAGAGTAGACGATTTCGCTATAGTTACAGAGCCAAGAGTCATTATCTCCTCCGTATGCCCACTGGTGTACGCTCATATAATTGATATATTGACGTGTCACACCATTAGTTTTGACAGAGAATCCGCCAGTGGGAATGCATGTGATCTCATATTCTGATCCATCAGCATACTGTCCGGTCTTCTGCCTTGAGGTGATGATCTCCATTCTCTTGTTCTTTGCATCATCCCAGAGCATGGAGTCATAGTAAAGACCATCTTCGAGGTTCTTATCAGTAGTAATGGCTACAGCATTAGACAACCAATCACCTCCACGATTATTAAAATTATCACCAAAAACAGCCCATACTGTACCATCTCCTGCATCCCACATATTTCCGAAGTCAGTTGATGACATACCGAAACGCTTCAGAGTGTTGTTCGGATTAGGAATATCTTCTCCGGATGGAGTCATTCCGACTACTCTTGCCACCTTACGTACATTCACAGCCTCAATAGACAACACGGTCTCTCCACCATCTACGACAGCAAATTCATCATCAGGCGTAACAACGGTCTCATTATTTCCCGGTTTATCAGGTGTTTCAGGAACTTCGCATGCAGCAATTAACATCATGGCTGCTGTTATGGAAAAGAATAGTCTGAACATATCGATTGTATTTGGTAAATTAATAAATAGGTAAGGCCATATTCAGGCCTTACCTATCATATTATAATATTACTTCTTTGAAGCAACAAACTTGATCTTTCCACCTGTAACATCGTATGCCTGAGGTGCAAAGAGCTGAGTGTCAGCGTCAGGATCTGCCATCATAAGCTTCTCACCACTCCACTCACCTTCTGGAAGACCAGCGTCACGATATACAAGCTGTCCTGAAGTAGCGCTACGATAAATCATCATGTATGTGTACTTATCAGCATTGTAAACAACGCTCATGCAGTCTGTAGGACCATACATAATACCAGCAGCCAAAGCTTCATCAGTCACCCATTCTTCACCAGCCCAATACTGATAAGCAGAGAGAGTACCGAAGTCAGCAACAGCAACACGTGCAATATATGTAAGTCTGCCATTGTCACCTGCTGGAGAACCGAACATATAAACATAGTTACCATTCTGAACATAAGCAGCCTTGATGAACTTACTGTCAGCAGGCCACTTAAGAGAAGTCTCTGTCCATGTAGCTCCATCAGTTGATGAATATACTACTGAACCATTAGAAGTCCAGTCAGGAACAAATGTTTCAGCATCATCCTCGGCACCTGGTTCAGACATACCTGCATACTCATAGAAATGAACATACTTAGTTCCAGACACAGTTACACCAGCAGTAGGGATAAGAGCTGCATTTGTGGCAGACTCAGTAGCAACTGTGAGGACCTTAAGATCACTATTTGCAGTGAAGAATGCATTATGGAGCTGATTTTCACCAACTTTTGCGTTGTGAAGGATACCAGCGAGCTTACCGTCTGCCTCTTTCCAAACTACGATCTTCTCTGCAGAAGACACTTCGTTATATGAAGCATTTGTAATATCCTTTGTAGCAACTGCTGCATTTGCAGGCATGAATGAATCGTTAGCAGAGCCTGTAGGAATAACTTTCATATCGTCAAGTTCAAGCCAAAGATCCCACCAGCACCAACCTCCGAAGAAAGCGTCAAGCTTTACATCATCAGTATTCTCAAAAGTGTATGTGTACTCTTCCCATACATCATTCTTATCTGGATTGTTAGTGTTAACATCATGAGGACTTGCACCTCTGAATCCCATGTATGCATTAAGACCTTTCCATGAACCCTGGTACCACAAAGAAAGTGTATAGGACTGATTCTTCTTCACGCAGATGCTCTGTACGGCAACATCGCGCCAACCATCGAGATTACAGTCAGCATGGAGAGAGCGAGAGCCTGACAGAGCTGTTTCGGCCTCAGTTATATAGTCTCCAAGATAAGTGAGTGACTTGGATTTCCAGTTTTCATCACCGATGAAATTCTCAAAACCACCGTCAGTAAGCATATTGAAACCGTCAGGGTCAGCTACTACGTCAGTTGATGCAACGTAGAAAGAAGAGATCTTTGTAGGATTAGGATTCTCGGCAGGTGTACCGCTTCCAGTACCGTCGCCATTTCCTTCCTTCTGACATGCTGCAAAAGCCATGAGACCGGCAGCAAAAAGTAACATAGATTTTTTCATAATTGTAGTATAAATATAAGGTGTTAATAAGTTTACATTGGATATCCATCATTCTGTTTGAGTTCAGGATTTGTAGTTCTTTCTCTGTCTGGGATAGGATAGAGATGTCTGTAAGTCTCACCTGATGGTTGGTGTCCCCACCAGGTTCCTCTTGTGTATACATCATCAAATCTGATAAGCTGTTCGCGTCTCATTGCCTCACCGCAGAATTCACGTCCGAGTTCCTGGAGGAATTCTCCATAGCGCACCTGTACTCCGTTTACTTCTGTTGTTGCACTAAGCTGTGCTGCAGTAAGTTTATAGACTTCTTCCGGAACTATATTGCCATCCTTATCTTTCTTGTCAAAACTTCTGGCACGAACTTCATTGACAATATCTGCAGCGCCCTGGTAGTCCCCGCTTCTGAGCAGACACTCTGCCTTCATCATAAGTGTCTCACCATACCTGTACATCACCCAATCCTGGTCTGTTTCCCATTTCTGACCGATCTTGATTTCATACTTACCGTAACGGTAACCTTCAAACTCGTCAGCTGCCGTAGGGCTTGTAATGTAGTTGATATGATTATAAGGCACCTCTACGTTATTAAGGTTAAGATAAAGCGGCTCCTTTGTCACATAATCGACCTGTTGTCCCATGAGATAAGTATCTATGTAACGCTTATCATTATATGAAACGCAGTTATGTGTAACAGGATCTTCCTCAGCATCGAATACCTTAGACACGTACTCCGGATTAGCTCTCAGACCGTTATATCCTGCAGAAGCAGCATCATACACGCCTTTACCGTTCCAATGCATTGTCTTGGCATATATGCAATGAAGAATAGGGTGTCCGTCTTTTGCAGTTGTTTCATCATAAGGAACTGCAAAGATTACCTCTGGAGAAGTCGTGTTATCGAGACTAAAAACGTGTGAGAATGAATTATCGAGCTGATATTTTCCTCCTTCAATAATCTCATTGCAGAGAATCAGTGTAGAGTCCCTTTTCGAAGCATATTCAGGACCCAACCAAGCTTCAGCGTTGAGGTATACTCTTGCAAGCATATGCTTTGCTGCCCACTTATTGAACCTGCTATAGGTCTTATCTTCAGTAAGCTTGTCCATATTATTACGAATCTCGCTTACTACAAAGTCGTATACTTCTTTTCTTGTACGGGTCTTTGGAAGATATCCGTCAGGAACAATAAACGAAGTTTCGATAGGAACGTTGCCAAAGAAGGAAAGCAGGTGATAATAATAATGTGCGCGTACTACCTTGATTTCCGCGATTGTTGCTTCATCAAGTTCCACTCCGGCTGATTCGAGCTGGTATAGTACTCGGTTGCAGCAAGAAGTAATTCCATACCAGAGATGTCCCCATACTTCTTCGAAATGAGGGTCTGTCGGCAGCCATTCATGCTTGTTGAGTCTCTGCCAGATTCCATTGTCGTTCCATCCGCCGTCTGTGTTGATTGGAACAATCCAAGCATCGGTTCCGAGATCATGAAGATCCCATACGCTTCTGTCTTCAAAGAACCAACGCATCTGTCCATAAATTGGAGAAAGCATGTAGCCGCTGGTCTCTTCGGCATTTTCCATGAGCTGTTCCAAAGTTATGTCACTATAAACCTTCGGCTCCAGATCCAGACATGAAGTCGCGAGAACTGCTGTCAAAAATGTATAAAATAATCTTTTCATGTCGTTGTATCTTAGAATGAGATGTTAACTCCGACTGTTACCGATTTAAGGGTCGGATACTTATGGTGACTGTCGATACCTGGAGTCAATCCTGTGATGTTTACTGCCTCAGGATCGATGCCTGAATATTCAGTGAATGTAAACAGATTCTGACCGGTCACATATACCCTTGCACTCTTTACAATCTTCTGCTTTGAAGTGTTGAATGTATATCCGAGAGTTACATTGTCTAGTTTGAGATAGTCTCCCTTTTCAACATATCTTGCAAGGTAAGTAGATGGTGCAAAATTGTAGTAGTCACCTATCTTCTGGAACGCAGACCTAGGCACATTATAACTTGGGAGCCATGCCAAAGTCTCGTACATCATTCTATACTGGTTAAGAATATTGTATTTGAATGCGCCACGGAACGAGAGGTTGAGGTCGAATCCAAAGAACTCTACTCTTGTATTGAATGCTGCGTAGATTTTAGGCATACCGTTTCCGATAATCTGCTTGTTTTCCTCTCCTGCTGCAGAGTTTTCCGCTCCTTCAATTCTCCACTGTGTACCCTGTGATCTCAAACCGACATCCTTGTAGCCATAGAAGTTACCGACTGGCCATCCCTCTTCGAGGCGGTGTGAGTATGTCTGAACGTGATCCATATGGCCAAGATTCAGATACTCAAGCTGATACATGTCATTTGACAGGGAGACGAGCTGGTTCTTGTTGAAAGATACATTACCTCCGATTGTCCACTTTAAGTTCTTCTTTCTTATGATTTCTCCGTTGAGTTCGATTTCAACACCGGCGTTCATGATCGATCCTACATTTGCAAGCATAGTGTTGGAAATATTCGGAGGAGTCGGAACTGTATAGGTGTAAAGGAGGTCTTTTGTATGACGATAATATCCGTCAACCGATCCGTATATTCTATTATCAAGGAAACTGAAGTCCAGACCTACGTTAGCTTCATGTTTTTCTTCCCACTTAAGGTCAGGATTCGGATTGTTAGCTGGGATGATACCATTTACCCATTCTCCGTTCACGAATGACATATATGACTGGTTGAAGTTATAGAGACCAAGATACTGATATGCAGATCCAGGCTCAGTTCCTGTTACACCATAACCGGCACGAAGCTTAAGTTCATTGATCCAGTTTATGTCTTTCATGAATCCTTCGTTGTTGATTCTCCAACCGGCGCTGACTGATGGGAACCAACCCCATCTGTTATTTGCACCGAACTTGTCACTGCCCTCACGACGGATAGAAGCCATAAGGAGATATCTGTTGGCGTAATTGTAGTTCACGCGACCGAAGAAACCAATGAGTTTTCTTTCCCATTTGTTCGAACTAAGAGTAGAAAGTCCTTCCATTGTGGACTCGGCAGAACCGATGTTCCAGACTCCGAAACCGTCGATAGGGAAGTCGTAAGCCTTCATGCTCCAGCTCTGACTTACATATCTGTTATAACTGTAGCCGACAGTCGCATTAAAATTATGATGGCCAATCATCTTGGAATAGTCAGCCTGCATTTCGAGAGTCATATCTTTTGCATGACTTCCACTCAATGTCGCAGAACCGTATTCTCCTCCAAGAACAGCAGCATATGTCTTATGAGATCCTGCCCATTCCTTCTCATTGTAGTAACCCTGATAGATTCCTGTGGCGCTCAAGCGAAGATCCTTGATTGGCTCAGCTGTAATCTTTCCGCTCATCGAGAGTTGGTTGTAATTGTTTACACCAGTGTATTCATTGAGAGCGCAGACAGGATTCTGACCATTACTGGTCTCATAATACTTTCCGTCTTTATCATAGATCGGAAGAGTTGGGTTTCTCATGGAAGCCTGAGCGTATAGTTCTCCTGGAACGAAACCATCTTTGACAATTTTATCGCTGATGTTAAGGCTGATCTTCAATCTGTCATCAAACATATTGTGGTTCAAGGCAAGCTTTACTGCCAGAGACTTATGGAATGACTTATTATAGATACCTTGCTTGTCAGCATATGTGAGGCTACCTACATAGTTGGTTTCTTGCTGTCCGCCACGGAGCGAAAGATAGTGGTTATGTGAGATCGGAGTTCTTGTGATTGCATCCACCCAATCCGTCGTACCACCGAAGTCGTTCATACCTTTACCCTCAAAATCAGGGTTTGCCATATATTCTCTATACTCCTGTGCATTAAGCTGATCATCAAGGCCTGTCATCTGATCCACCTTTACATAACCATTGTATTCTAATGTCGCTTTACCTGCTTTAGGAGCCTTGGTATTTATTATGATCACACCATTAGTACCACGTGTACCATAGATCGCAGCTGCTGAACCATCTTTCAAGACATCAATTGACTCGATGTCTTCAGGGGATACTGAATTAAGGCTGCCGCCAACAATTCCGTCGATGACGATAAGAGGATCAGATGATGCAGCGAGTGTAGAAATACCACGAAGGGACATGCTTGGTGATGCTGATGGATCACCAGATGTCATAGCCATACCAAGTCCTGCAACTTTACCCTGAAGAAGTCCCAGTGGTGATGTTACTCCACCTTTGTTGAAGTCTTCTGACTTGACGCGTGTTATAGAGGTTGTAATCTCCTCACGTTTCATTGAGCCATATCCGATAGTGATAACCTCTTGAAGACCGATGGCATCTTCATTGAGAGTTACATTCAGAATGGAGCGGTTAGATACATTGAGGATTTCAGTCTTCATGCCCATGCATGAAAACTCGATGGTAGCGTTGCCTGATCCGACAATGATGGTATACTTTCCATCCAGATCTGTTATAACGCCATTGGTAGTGTCTTTTTCAATTACACCCACTCCAGAAAGAGGGTCTCCGTAAGAGTCGATGACTGTTCCGGAAACCTTGAATTCCTGAGCGTAAGCAATACTGAACAGACAGCAGACGATTACCGATGTCAATACGGTCATCGTTTTTCTGATAATCTGTCTAATCATAGGTTTAGAGTTTATTATTTAGTGCTGTTTACTGTGCAGTCGTAGTCACCATACCAATATGATGTAGTGTAGTAGTCTACAGTTCCGAGATTCCATGAAAGCATCTCGATATCATACTTGAATGACTTGTTGAACGGAATAGCATCAAGATTTCTGGTTCTCATGAATGCATTATATCCATGTGATGAAGTCTCGTCAGCTCTTGGAGCACCTCCATAAGGAGTGAGGAATGGAACAACCGGTGCCCATGAACAGTTGAAATAGTCTTCAGTGCCTGTTCCGAAATGTGATGGGAATGTGTCATCATCCACCCAGATCTTCTCATCACCTTCACCATACCAGTCAATAGCATAGTTATAAAGTGAGAGGAGGTCGCCTACATAAACACCACGACCATTGATTGTCATGAAATTCCAATCAAGATTCTCATTTGTGTCGTAGTTGTTATTGAGAGGAATAGCCAATTCACTTCTGAATGATGTGTGGAAATAGAGTGAGTTGTCGGTCCAATTGTATTTACCTGCTGTCGCTTCGATAGCCACAGTTACTGGCTTGTCATAGTTATTCTTGATACAGAGTTTACCATTTTCACGGTATGGCATTACGAATCTGCATGTGACATTGCCCTGTGCATCAGATTTGAGGTACCATCCGTCAACTTCTGGAGCACCCATTCCGGCTCCGGAGAAATCAGCAAGAGGGGCGTTGATACAGAGTTTGCCGTCAAAAGTACCAAGAACATCAAGAGCTCTCATGACATTTCCATATTCTTCTGCATCAAATCCACTTACCTTGATTACAAGGTTTCTTACAGCGTTGGTGCCTTCAGGAAGCTCCACACATACAGTCTCACCAGTATTTACACCCTGCTCTGTCTTTACAGTCTTGCCCTTTGTACAGTCAGTAGGATTGAGGAGGATGTGGCTAACTTTCTCCATCTTCTCTTTTGCCTTTTCTGCATCAGCAAATGTAAATGTCTTTACATCTGTTCCTTCAGGATAAGTTCTGTAGTTTACATGATAGTAGCGTGGGACCCATACATTGATATCCGGCTCCTCGAAAGTGATCTTACAGCTCTTGCTATATGGGATAGGGAAGAAGAATGAATTTCCGCCTACACCATCCATTGCTGTTACATAGTGGGTATGTGTAAGAGATAATGCTTCTGGAATTTCAACTGGGAATCTCTTCATGTCATAGGCAGGAATAACGATCTGAGCCTCCTCTGCACCGTCAAGGTAAATTCGCATCATACCGTATTTGTCTTTTGTTGTCATCCAGATGCGGGTGATTACACCAGGACCCTGCTCGTCGAACATTACTTTCTCAAGTCTTCCAGCGATAGTGTCAAGACGCTCATAGCCGCCACCATCGACATTTGCAAACCATCCCTCCTGGTCTGGTGCAACAGATCGACGGTCATAGCTACTTACCTGTTTCTGAACATATCCGCTTTCTGGGAATCTTGTCATTGCATCACGATCAATCATCTCATCCAAAAGAGTTTCGATTGTGACTGTGTTGCTTGGGTCAGAATCACAGACAGTTGAGCATGCTGCCAAGCAGAAACATGCTGTTAATATAATTAAGCTTTTCTTAAACATAGTTTATGATTTTAAGTGTTGTACTTCTGTTATCTTGCTGGTGTCCAGGCTCCAGCCTGTGTGCACACGTATGCTGCAGTCTCTACTGCTTCCTTGTGTGCTTCTTTTATATCTTTACCAGTGAGCAATGAGCCGATGAGTGATCCTGAGAAAGCGTCACCAGCTCCCACTGCATCTACGACCTCAACCTTTGGAGTCTGGATGGTAGATTTCTCATTACCGTAGTAGATGGAGCTGAATTTATCGCCGGCTGTAAGAACCAGCATCTTCAGTGAGAACTTCTCCATGAAGTATCTGCAGGCCTGGTCTGTATCCATTTCCTCAAGACCGAAGACAGGTTTAAGGATATCCAACTCTTCGTCGTTGATTTTGAATACATTCGCCATTTCCAAAGATGCTTCGATCAGTTCTTTAGACCAGAAGTGCTGTCTAAGATTGATGTCGTACACCTTGAGAGCATCCTCCGGAACTGCCTGAACCAGGACTCTTGTTGTCTCTCTTGACACTTCGTGTCTCTGAGCCAGAGTTCCGAAGCTGACAGCCTTGGCTTTCTTTGCCAGATTGATGCTTTCTTCTGTCAACGGAATGTAATCCCATGCTACGCCTTCGCAGATCTCATAATTAGGCTGACCATTGCAGAGGGTGACCTTCACTGTTCCAGTAGGATAATCAATGCGGCTTACCTCCATGTTGATTTTATGAGCAGCCGTTACTTCGAGAAGTTCGTCTCCCAACTCATCTTTACCTACGGCGCTGATTGCCCATCCTTCTGTACCATGCTGTGATGCATGATATGCGAAGTTTACTGGAGCACCGCCAGCCTTCTTACCTGTAGGAAGTACATCCCAAAGGTATTCTCCAATACCTATTACTATCGGTTTCATAATATCTGAATAGAATGTTATTACTGAAGTTTAAGTTCTTTCTGGATCTCTTCCAATGATTTGCCCTTGGTCTCAGGAATGAGGAACTTGATGAACAGGCCTGCAGCAAGGCAGAGTGCTCCAAAGATTCCGAATGCTACGTTTGTACCAAGAGTTGTTTCCATCCATGGATAGAACTGCACTACGATGAATGCGCATGCCCAGCTGATACCAGTTGACACTGCCATTGCTGTTCCTCTGATGTGGGATGGATATATCTCAGATGTTACAACGAACATCAGAGGAGAAAGAGAAAGTGCGAAGAAACCGATGTACGCAAGGATGGCTACAAGTACTCCTACGCTGCTAGGATTTGCGATAGAGTATGCATAAGTCAAGTATGCAAGAGCCAAAGTACATCCGAGGCATCCACTGACAAGGAGAGTCTTTCTTCCGAATTTATCTACTAACCAAAGTGCAATCACTGTAAATACAAGGTTTGCAATACCGATGTAAACAGTCTGAAGGAGCGGATCGCTGCCAGCGATACCGAGGCTTGCCAAGATGCTTGGCGCATAGTTTACAACGACATTGATACCAGTGATCTGCTGGAAGAAAGCAAGCATACTTCCCAGGAATACTACATATCCCATGCGTCCTTTGAAAAGTTCGCGGAAAGCAACCTTCTCTTCGGTATCCTCTTTCTTTCCTCTCTGCTCGAGCCAGATAGGGCTCTCAGGAAGGAAAATAAGAAGCAGGATATCAACGACAGCAAATACCAAAGGAAGACCGAGCATAAGGTGCCAGTTCAGTTCCATGTCAGCAAACCAGTAATTAGCACAATATGCAGCCATGATGCCGATCACCACGAAAAGCTGGTAGAATGATACGAATGTTCCTCTAAGATTAGCCGGTGATATCTCAGTGATGTATGTCGGGATTACAGCTGAAAGCACTCCGATTCCGAGACCTCCGATAAGTCTGTAGATTACAAGCGGTGTGGCAGAGTGTGAAAGCATAGAGCATCCGACAGCTGCAAGTGCAAGCAGAAGTGCGGAAGCGATAAGCATAGGCTTTCTACCGAACTTGTCGCTGAGTCTTCCTCCGACAAGGGCACCGAAGAGGCAGCCTACCATGAGTGCTCCGGTGACGAATCCTTTAGCTATTGCGCTTAATGAGAATTCATCGACAATGATGTCGATAGCACCTGAAATACCTCCCAAGTTCAAGCCCACTACCAAGGCTCCGAACGCTGCAATGAATGCGTAAAGAAAAGCAATAGTCTTTTTCATGTTATTAATCGTTTGTGTTAAATTCTGTTGGATACTGCAAATTTCCTTTATGTTTTACACAATCTGTATAACAACCGTTACATATTCTTGTCTTTTCGTTACAAGGTGTAACAATCCTTGACATAGTTACCCTCAATTATTATATTTGCGTTAAACAGATATTTAAACTTGTCGATATGAAACAGGTTAGATTGTTTATAGCAGTATTGTGTGCAGTACTTTGTGTTTCTGGCTGTATAAATGAGAAGATGGAGGGGGCTGATCTTAAGGTCGGAGACAGACTTCCTGACTTCAGCGTGGAGATGAATGATGGTACTGCTGTATCAGATGAGATACTTAAAGGAAATATATCATGTGTGGTGTTCTTTCGCACCACTTGTCCGGATTGTCAGAGAACATTGCCGGTCGTGCAGGAGATATATAATATATATAAAGGTGTAAAGTTTGCCCTTATAAGCCGAGAGCAGGCGGAGGATGATATTCTGTCCTTCTGGAATGAGAAATCGCTTGATATGCCGTTTTCTGCTCAAAGCAGCCGAGACGTATATAATAAGTTCGCTAGTTCAAGAATACCAAGGGTATATATATGCGATAAGGATGGAATCATACGATATATCTTTACCGATGATCCCATCCCTACTTATGATGATCTTATGTCTTCTCTCGGGTCGCTTATACGTTGAAGAGGAAGTGCATGATGTCACCGTCCTGAACGACATATTCCTTTCCTTCCACGCCAAGCTTACCTGCTGCGCGGCATGCAGCCTCTGATTTGAGGGTTACGAAATCCTCATACTTGATGACCTCTGCGCGGATGAATCCCTTCTCGAAGTCTGTGTGGATCACGCCTGCTGCCTTGGGTGCTTTGTCTCCCTTGCTGATTGTCCATGCTCGGCACTCGTCAGCACCTGCCGTGAAATATGTGCGGAGGTTGAGAAGCGAGTATGCGCTCTGGATAAGCCTTACCACTCCAGATTCCTCAAGACCCATCTCCTCAAGGAACATCTGGCGCTCCTCGTAGCTCTCGAGCTCAGCTATGTCTGACTCGATCTTCGCTGCAATCACAAGGATTTCTGCATTCTCATCCTTGACAGCTTCGCGCACCTGCTCTACGTATTGGTTTCCAGTCTTTGCGGAAGCCTCATCCACATTGCAGACATACATAACAGGCTTGTTTGTAAGGAGGAAAAGTTCCTTTGCGAGCTGCTCTTCTTCAGCATTCTCAGGTTTTACCGCGCGGCAGGACTTGCCCTGCTGGAGAGCGTCACGATATCTGCAGAGGAGGTCGAACAGCTTCTTCGCATTCTTGTCTCCGCCAGTCTGAGCCTGCTTCTGCACCTTTGCAATACGGTTTTCTACAGTTTCGAGGTCCTTGAGCTGGAGTTCAAGGTCGATCACTTCCTTGTCACGGACAGGGTCTACGCTGCCGTCAACGTGTACGATGTTAGGGTCATCGAAGCAGCGGAGTACATGGAGGATTGCGTCAGTCTCTCTGATGTTTGCAAGAAACTGGTTTCCAAGTCCCTCACCCTTGCTGGCTCCCTTTACAAGACCGGCGATATCCACAATCTCTACAGTTGCCGGAATAACTCTCTTAGGATTGCAGAGGCTTTCAAGAACTTCAAGTCTCTTGTCCGGAACATTTGTCGAACCTATATTCGGATCGATTGTACAGAAAGGGAAGTTAGCGCTCTGTGCCTTTCCTGAACTTACACAGTTGAACAAAGTTGATTTTCCTACGTTAGGAAGTCCTACTATACCGCATTTAAGTGCCATTTTCTATCTTCTTTTAAATCAGGGCGCAAATTTACGCTAACTTTTTCTTTTTCTTTAAATTATTTCTCTTTTTTAAACGACATTTTTCTTTTTCTTGAACCTTTTCAGAAATTTCCGTTCCACTTTTGTATGGCAATCAAATGTTTAGGGATTGCCACGTCGCTACGCTCCTCGCAATGACGTGTAGAACCCGTTATGTTTCACGACCCCAGCTTCGTGTAGCGTCAGTTTTGTTTCACAACCCCATGCTTCGTGTAGCGTCAGTTTAGTTCCACGTCATTGCGAGGCTTCGTGTAGAACCCGTTATGTTTCACAACCCCAGCTTCGTGTAGCGTCAGTTTTGTTTCACAACCCGATGCTTCGTGTATAGTCAGTTATGTTTTACGTCATTGCGAGGAGCGAAGCGACGTGGCAATCTGTAAAATAGAAATGTAATATGAAAAGGTTCATAGTGTTTATATTACTGACAGTTTTTGGTCAGTATGTTTACGGTCAGGATTCACTGCTGGTGGTGTTCTGGAATGTGGAGAATTTCTTTGATTATGTAGATGGCGGGACAGGGGAGTCAGACAGGGAGTTTTCTTCCATGGGACCGCGTCATTGGACAAAGAAGAGGTTTCAGGCAAAGTGCGATGCAATCGCTAAATCCATATTATGGATAGGCGATTGTCACGGCAGAATGCCTGATGTGATAGGCCTTGCTGAGGTTGAAAACAGAAATGCACTAAGAAAACTGCTTGACAATACAGTACTCCGCAAATATGACTACCAGATAGTACACTATGATTCGGATGACAGAAGGGGAATTGATGTGGCTCTTCTGTACCGAGAATCTGTCTTAAGAAGATCCTCACATTCGCTGAAATCGTTGTATCATGAAGGTGTCAGGATTCCTACCAGAGATATGCTTCATGTCTGTCTGGAGAATGGAATAGGGCAGAATATAAATATGATTGTATGTCATCATCCTTCAAAATATGGCGGCTCGTCAGAGTCTTCCGGAAGGAGAATCTCTGCCATGATAGCTTTGAAGGAGTTATGCGATTCCCTCTATATTGACGATCCCGATATACCAATAGTGGCAATGGGAGATTTTAACGATACTCCTGATGGGGAGCAGTTCAATATATTGGAGGGAATACTGAATAATAAGGCTGACGATCTTTTCAATTCGGGAAAGGGCACTATCCGATATCAAGGAAAATGGGAACTTATAGATATGTTCATGGTGTCTGAAGAAATATCCGAAAAGTCTGTAATGAACATAATCCATATACCTTTTCTTATGACTTATGAGAGGAAAAATCCCGGTCTGAAACCCTTGAGAACGTATTCGGGTCCACGATATGTTGGAGGTGTAAGTGATCATTGCCCCATAATGCTTTGCATATTTCAGTAGTTATTGATATATTTGAAAGATTTTACAGATGTCTCGACTTCGCTCGACATGACAGCGAAGGCTCGACATGACAGCGAAGGCTCGACATGGCAGTGAGGGCTCGACATAGGATAAACTAATAACTATATAGAAATGAAAACAAGAATAGCAGAGAAGTTCCAGACTCTCTTTCAGACTGAAGGCGATTTCTTCGCATCAGCAGGTCGAATCAATCTTATCGGTGAACATACTGATTATAACGGTGGATTCGTGTTCCCGGGAGCAATCGACAAAGGTATGATTGCTGAAATAAAGCTCAATGGTACAGGTACAGTACGTGCCTTCGCCCTTGATCTTGATGAGTATTGTGAGTTCGGTCTCAATGAGGAAGATGCACCAGCACAGTCATGGGCACGATATATCTTCGGAGTTTGCCGTGAGATCCAGAAGAGAGGCGGAGTTGTAGGTGGTTTCGATACAGTGTTTGCAGGAGACGTTCCTCTTGGAGCCGGCATGTCTTCGTCAGCAGCTCTCGAGAGCACATTCGCATTCGCTCTCAACGAACTCTTCAACCTAGGTATCGATAAATTCGAACTTGCCCGTATCGGCCAGAGCACAGAGCACAACTACTGCGGTGTGAAGTGCGGTATCATGGACCAGTTCGCTTCAGTATTCGGAAAGGCAGGTAACCTCATGCGTCTTGACTGCCGCTCTATGGAGTTTGAGTACTTCCCGTTTGATCCTGAGCAGCACGGCTATAAGCTTGTTCTTCTTAATTCATGTGTAAAGCACGAGCTTGTAGGTTCACCTTATAACGACCGTCGTGCATCATGTGAGCGCGTGGCAAAGGTGCTTGGTCAGGAGTTCCTCCGCGGTGCTACAATGGATCAGCTCGAAGCAATCAAGGATCAGATTTCAGAGGAAGACTACCTCCGTGCACGTTATGTGATCGGTGAGGAAAGACGTGTTCTTGACGTTTGTGATGCGCTCGGAAAGGGAGATTATGAGACAGTGGGAGCGCGCATGTATGAGACTCACTGGGGTATGTCAAAGGATTATGAAGTTTCTTGCGAAGAGCTTGACTTCCTTGCAACTGTAGCTCAGGAGTGTGGCGTGACAGGTTCACGTATCATGGGTGGCGGTTTCGGAGGTTGTACAATCAACCTCGTGAAGGCAGAACTTTATGACAACTTCATTGCTAAAGCTAAGGCATCATTTGCAGAGAAATATGGTCATGAGCCAGTTGTGATCCCAGTTGTTATCAGCGATGGTGCTCGTAGATTAATATAAATAAGTGATTATTAATTATTTACAAAATAAGGGTCGGAAAATTTTCCGACCCTTGTTTTGGTACGCCCTGCATGGGCATGTTCTAACGGGTGAAAGTCCCTAATGCGCCCTAATGACGGGAAGCATATAGCCAAGGGCAAGGGTGTCCATCGTGAGGTGGAATCTGAAGGAAGCCTGCGGCAAAAGTCTGGCCTGA
>JBGVNX010000024.1:0-40216 GCA_045126075.1 Candidatus Cryptobacteroides sp. | reverse complement strand
ATCTGACCTTGAGCTTAAGGACAGATTGGTAGCCATCCAGAGAGTAACAAAGGTTACTAAGGGTGGTCGTCACTTCAGCTTTGCAGCAATTGTTGTAGTTGGTGACGAGAACGGCGTTGTAGGCTATGGTCTTGGAAAAGCTAACGAGGTTACAACTGCTATTTCAAAGGGTATCGAGGACGCAAAGAAGAACCTCGTAAAGGTTCCTATCCTCAACGCAACTATCCCACACGAGCAGGAGGCTAAGTTCGGTGGCGCAAGAGTATTCATGAAGCCAGCTGCTCCTGGTACAGGAGTTAAGGCGGGTGGTGCGATGCGTGCTGTATTTGAGTCAGTAGGTGTACACAACGTGCTCGCTAAGTCTAAGGGATCATCTAACCCTCACAACCTTGTGAAGGCTACTGTTGCTGCCCTTGTTGAGATGAGAGACGCTTACACTGTTGCCGGTCTCCGTGGTATTCCTATGAGCAGAGTATTTAAAGGTTAAGGAGGACTAAGAAATGGCAAAAGTTAAGATAACTCAGGTAAAGAGCAAGAATGGAGCTACTCAGAGACAGATCGCAAATCTTGTATCTCTCGGAATTCACAGACTCCATCAGACAGTTGAGGTAGAGCTTACTCCAGTTACCAAGGGTATGATCGAGAAGGTTCGTCACCTCGTAGTAGTTGAGGAAATTTAATTTGGAGGACAGAAAAGATGAAATTACATAATCTTACACCTGCTGCAGGCTCAAAGGGCCGCGAGAAGAGAATCGGACGTGGTGAGGGTTCTGGTCACGGTGGAACATCTACACGTGGTCACAAGGGTGCTCAGGCTCGTTCTGGTTACTCTCGCAAGATCGGCTTCGAGGGAGGTCAGATGCCAATCCAGAGAAGACTTCCTAAGTTTGGTTTCACCAATCCTACTCGTGTAGAGTATAAGGGTATCAACGTTGCTACTCTCCAGACTCTCGCTGAGACTCACAATGTTACAGTTATCACTGTTGAGACACTTCGTGAGGCAGGATTCATCAACAAGAACCAGCTTGTGAAGATTCTCGGTAACGGTGAGCTTACAGCTAAATTGGAAGTATCTGCTAATGCTTTCTCAAAGTCAGCGATCGCTAAGATCGAGGCTGTAGGTGGCACAGCAACAACAATCTAATAAAGATGAAGAAACTTATCCAGACAATCAAGAACATCTTTAAGATTGAGGAGCTCCGTACGAGAATTCTTTATACTCTCGCACTGATCGTAATCTATCGCCTTGGAAGCTTTATCGTGCTTCCGGGCATAGATTCAGCTTTGATCGCTAACTCAGAGCTCGCTCAGAGATCATCAGAGGGCCTTTTGGGACTTCTCAACATGTTCTCTGGTGGAGCATTCGGTAGTGCCTCTATCTTTGCGCTGGGAGTGATGCCATACATTTCGGCATCAATCGTAATCCAGCTTCTTGGTGTTTTCGTCCCTTACTTCAGGAAACTCCAGATGGAGGGCGAAAGCGGACGCCGCAAGATGAATCAGTACACAAGGTTTCTGACCATTGCTATCATCTGCATCCAGGGTCCTGCTTACATGGCTACTCTTCACAGCCAGATCCCTGAGGCTGCATTCGTTGCAGTTCATCAGCTCGGCTGGAGCAGCTTCTGGTTCAACCTCATCTCGACAATGATCCTCCTTGGAGGTACAATGTTCGTAATGTGGCTCGGAGAGCGCATCACAGACCGTGGTATCGGTAATGGTATTTCACTTATCATCATGATCGGTATCATCGCACGTCTCCCACACGCTCTCTTCGCAGAGGTTATGACTAAGTTCACTGGTAACGGTGTGGGTGGTCCACTCCTTCTTATCGTTGAGCTCGTTATTCTCGCTCTTATCTTCGCAGCAGCAATTGCTCTTGTACAGGCAGTAAGAAAGGTTCCTGTACAGTACGCAAAGAGAGTTATAGGAAACAAGCAGTACGGTGGTGTACGTCAGTACATTCCTATGAAGATCAATGCAGCCGGCGTTATGCCTATCATCTTCGCTCAGGCTCTCATGATGCTTCCTATGATCTTTGCAAGATTCGAGGCAACTCAGGGTTTTGCTGCAGTAATGAGCAACTATACCGGTTTCTGGTATAACTTTACATTCGCACTCCTCGTAGTGGCTTTCACTTACTTCTATACAGCTGTCACTGTAAATCCTACAATGATGGCAGAGGATATGAGAAAGAACGGTGGTTTCATCCCTGGAGTCAAGCCAGGTAAGAAGACTGCTGAGTACCTTGACTCAATCATGTCAAGAGTGACTCTCCCAGGATCTATCTTCCTTGCTTGTATCGCTATCCTCCCTGCATTCGCAATGATGCTCGGTGTGAACAACCAGTTTGCAAGCTTCTTCGGAGGTACTTCCCTCCTGATCCTTGTAGGTGTTGTTCTCGATACTCTCCAGCAGATTGAAAGTCATCTCCTTATGCGTCACTATGACGGATTGATGAAGACTGGTCGTCTTACAGGACGTTCAGGAATGTAATCTCAATATAAAGCTCTTTGAAGATGGTCAGGCCTAAAACTGAGGAAGAAATAGCGCTGATGCGCGAGAACGGAATTCTCGTCTCGAAGACATTGGCTGAGGTCGGTAAGATTGTTGCCCCTGGTGTGACAACTCTCGAGTTGAATAGGGTAGCAGAGACCTTTATCCGTGATAACGGAGCTGTACCAAGCTTCCTTGGATATGATGGCTTTCCTTACGCTCTCTGTATTTCTGTAAACGATGTAGTGGTTCACGGTTTTCCGTCAGACTACGTTCTCCAGGAAGGAGACATCGTGTCAGTGGACTGCGGAACGTTATATAAAGGATATAATGGTGATTCAGCTTACACCTTCCCTGTAGGGGAGGTGGATGCTGAGACCCAGAAGCTCCTTGACGTTACCAAGGATTCGCTTTACAAGGGAATAGCAGCAGCAGTGTCAGGAAACAGGATTGGCGATTTTGGACACGCGGTGCAAACGTATGCAGAGTCATTCGGGTTCTCTGTTGTCCGTGAACTTGAAGGACACGGAATCGGAAAGCATCTTCATGAAGCCCCAGGAGTTCCAAATTATGGACGCAGGGGATTCGGTGCAAGACTGACCGATGGAATGACAATCTGTATCGAACCGATGATCAATGCTGGTTCAAGAAGTGTGTATTTAGCTAAAAATGGTTGGGCAGTACATACAGCGGACCACATGAAGTCAGCGCATTTCGAACTTACGGTTGTTGTCAGAAAAGGCCAGGCTGAGTTATTGTCCACCTTCGACTTTATAGAGGGAAAATGTTAAATTTTAAAGTGATTATTGATGCCAAAACAATCAGCAATCGAACAGGAAGGTGTTATCGTAGAAACCCTGCCTAATGCAATGTTCAAAGTTGAACTTGAGAACGGGCATGTTATCATTGCCCACATCTCTGGCAAGATGAGGATGAATTACATCAAGATTCTGCCAGGAGACAGAGTTAAGGTGGAGATGTCACCTTATGATTTAACAAAAGGAAGAATTTCTTTCAGATACAAATAAAACTTTAAGGAAATGAAAGTAAAAGCATCCATCAAGAAGCGCAGCGAGGACTGCAAGATCGTAAAGCGTAAAGGTCGTCTCTACGTGATCTGCAAGAAGAACCCTAAGTTTAAAATGCGCCAGGGATAATTTTTTAGTTGTATAACAAATTAAGTTAAGATAATTATGGCAAGAATAGCCGGTGTTGATTTACCTAACAACAAAAGAGGAGAGATAGGTCTTACCTATATCTTCGGTATCGGCCGCAGCACTTCGAGAAAGATTCTTTCTCAGCTCGGTATTGATTTCGATACAAAGGTTGGAGAGTGGAACGACGAGCAGATCGCTGGTATCCGTAGCGTGATCGCTAACGAGTACAAGATCGAGGGTGAGCTCCGTTCTTCTATCCAGATGAACATCAAACGTCTTATGGATATCGGTTGCTACAGAGGAATCCGTCATCGTATCGGTCTCCCTGTACGCGGTCAGAGCACCAAGAACAACGCCCGTACAAGAAAGGGTAAGAAGAAGACTGTTGCAAACAAGAAGAAGGCAACTAAATAATCTAGATGAATTATGGCAAAGAAAACTACATCAACTAAGAAGAGAGTTGTCAAGGTTGAAGCTTATGGCGAGGCTCATATTTCATCAACCTTCAACAACGTTATTGTTACCCTTACCAATAATATCGGTCAGGTAATCAGCTGGTCATCAGCAGGTAAGAGCGGTTTCAGAGGTTCTAAGAAGAACACTCCATACGCAGCTCAGGTTGCAGCTGAGGATGCAGCAAAGACTGCTTACGATCTTGGTCTCCGCAAGGTTAAGGCATATGTAAAGGGTCCTGGTGCTGGACGTGAGTCTGCTATCAGAACTATCCACGGTGCAGGTATCGAGGTTACAGAGATCATCGACGTTACACCAATGCCACACAATGGCTGCCGTCCTAAGGGTCGTCGTAAAGTTTAATTTTTGTAACATTTAATTAAGGAGAAATTACTATGGCAAGATATACTGGACCAAGTACAAAAATCGCACGTAAGTTCGGCGAGCCTATCTTCGGAACAGACAAGGATTTCGAGAAGAGAAACTATCCTCCAGGACAGCACGGTCTCGCAAGCAAGCGTAAGAAGAAGTCTGAGTATGGTACTCAGCTTAAGGAGAAGCAGAAAGTTAAGTATACTTATGGTCTTCTTGAGAAGCAGTTCCGTAACCTTTACGAGAAGGCTTCACGCATGAAGGGTCAGAAGGGTGAGAACCTCATCATGCTTCTCGAGTCACGTCTCGACAACCTCGTATACCGTATGGGTATTGCTCCTACAAGAGCAGCTGCCCGTCAGCTCGTTTCACACGCTCACATCACTCTCAACGGTGTTGTTTGCAACATCCCTTCAGCTCACGTAAAGCCAGGTGACGTTGTAGCAGTTCGCGAGCGTTCAAAGAGCCTCGAGGTTATCACTAACAGCGTAGCTTCTGCTGCTAAGTATTCATGGATCGAGTTCGATGCTAAGGCACTCACTGGAAAGTATCTTAACGTTCCTGTAAGAGCTGAGATCCCTGAGACTATCAACGAGCAGCTTATCGTCGAGTTGTACTCTAAGTAATAATTAACACCTAATAAGAATATTTATGGCAATCTTAGCATTTCAGAAACCGGACAAGGTGATAATGCTCGAGGGAAATGATACCTCTGCCCGTTTCGAGTTCAGGCCTTTGGAGCCTGGCTACGGTCAGACAATCGGTAACTCACTCCGTCGTATCTTATTGTCTTCTCTGGAAGGTTTTGCTATCACATCGATCAAGGTTTCAGGCGTTGACCAGGAGTTTGCTCCGATCCCTGGCGTGATTGAGGGTATGCAGGACATCATCCTCAACCTCAAGCAGGTTCGATTCAAGAGAATGGTGGAGACTGTAGACTCAGAGGTGGCAAATATCGTAATCAGCGGCAAGCAGGAGTTTACCGCAGAGGATATCTCAAAGGGATTGTCTTCTTTCAAGGTGCTTAACCCTGAACTGCACATCTGCTCTCTCGAGCCTTCAGTCAAGATCGAGATGACCCTTACAGTCGGCAAAGGCCGTGGTTTCGTGCCAGCTGACGAGAACAGGGACGAGAACGCAGCAATCGGAACAATTCCTGTTGATGCGATCTACACTCCGATCAAGAATGTGAACTATATCGTAGAGAACACACGTGTAGAGCAGAAGACCGACTACGAAAAGCTCATTCTGGAGATTGTAACCGATGGTTCAATCACTCCGAACATCGCTCTTCAGGAGGCAGCTAACATTCTCATCTACCACTTCAAGTTATTTACTGACGACAAGAAGCTTTCTCTTGAGAGCGCTATTGAGTCAGATTCTAAAGAGCTTGACGAGGAGTCACTCCACATGAGGCATCTCCTTCTCACAAAGCTTTCAGACATGGGCCTCTCAGTGAGAGCATACAACTGTCTTAAGGCTGCGGACATCGACACATTCGCTGACCTCGTATCATACCAGAGATCTGAACTCATGAAGTTCAGAAACTTCGGTAGAAAGTCGCTTAACGAGATCGATCTCCTTGTAGAGAAGATGAAGCTTTCATTCGGAATGGATGTTACCAAGTATAATATTGAACCTAAGAAAAAGAACGTTTAAGCAATATGAGGCACAATAAAGCAATCAACCACCTTGGTAGACAGAGCGGTCACCGTAAGGCGCTCCTTGCTAACATGGCTACTTCACTCATTCTCCACAAGAGAATCCAGACTACTGTAGCTAAGGCAAAGGCTCTCAAGATGTATGTTGAACCACTCATCACCAAGTCAAAAGAGGATACTACTCACTCACGTCGTGTAGTATTCAGCTACCTCAAGAACAAGGAGGCAGTTACTGAGCTCTTCCGCACAATTGCACCAAAGATCGCTGACCGTCCAGGTGGATACACTCGCGTGTTGAAGACTGGTTTCCGTCAGGGTGACGGTGCTGACATGGCGCTCATCGAGCTCGTTGACTTCAACGAGGCAGCTCTTGCTTCAGCTCCTAAGAAGGCAGCTAAGAAGACAACTCGTCGTAGCTCAAAGAAGGCTGTTGAGGCTGCTCCAGCTGCTGAGGTTGAGACTCCAGCTGCTGAGTAATCAGACAAGACTTTCGCGACAATCACTGTCGCACACGATAAAACTCCGGGATATATATTCCGGAGTTTTTTCTTTTCAAACTTGCTTTTCCCAAAATATTAGATAAATTTGTTGTCCCGTTGGCCCTGGGAGCCAATTTCGGACCACAATACTACACTAATTAATACCAATATGACTAACCTATTCTATTTAGTGCCGGCTGCAGCAGTGCTAGCTCTGCTGTTTGCCTACATCTTCTTCCGTCAGATGATGAAGGAGAGTGAGGGTACTGCAACAATGAAGCAGATCGCTCAGTTTGTAAGAGAAGGAGCGATGGCTTATCTCAAGCAGCAGTACAAGGTTGTAATCATCGTCTTTGTTGTTTTGGCAGCCCTGTTTGCCGTCCTGGCTTGGCTTGGAGTGCAGAACAGTTGGGTGCCTTTCGCGTTCCTTACAGGAGGTTTCTTCTCGGGACTTGCGGGTTTTGTAGGAATGAAGACTGCAACTTATGCTTCAGCAAGAACAGCAAATGCTGCTCAGAGATCTCTCAATTCAGGCCTTAAGGTGGCTTTCCGAAGCGGCGCCGTCATGGGTCTTACAGTTGTAGGTCTCGGACTTCTTGATATCGCCATATGGTGGGTGATCCTCAATCAGTTCGTTGACATCGAAGGAACACAGAAGCTCGTATTCATCACTACCACAATGCTCACATTCGGTATGGGTGCTTCGACACAGGCTCTCTTTGCACGTGTCGGCGGTGGTATCTATACAAAGGCTGCTGACGTTGGAGCTGACCTCGTTGGAAAGGTTGAGGCCGGTATCCCGGAGGACGACCCTCGTAACCCTGCTACAATCGCAGATAACGTAGGTGACAACGTAGGTGACGTTGCTGGTATGGGTGCTGACCTTTATGAGTCTTATTGTGGATCTATTCTCGCTACAATGGCTCTCGGTGCTGCTGCCTATTCTGCAGTAGGCGTTGAGGCTCAGATGAAGGCAATTCTTGCACCTATGACTATTGCAGCTATCGGAGTGGCACTTTCAATTCTTGGTATCTATGTAGTACGTACCAAGGAAGGTGCAGGTATGGATCAGCTGCTGAAGTCTCTCGGACGTGGAACCAACCTCAGTTCGATCCTTATCGCAGGTGCGACATTCGGCATCATGTATCTTCTTGGAATGGAGAACTGGTGGGGCTTCTCGCTCTCAGTGGTTGTAGGTCTTGCAGCCGGCGTGATCATAGGACAGGCAACAGAGTATTATACTTCACACTCATATCGTCCAACCCAGAAACTCGCCGAGTCTGCTGAGACAGGTCCGGCAACAGTGATCATCTCAGGTGTCGGTCTCGGTATGCTTTCAACAGCTATTCCTGTCGTGACTATCGCAGTGGCTATTCTTCTTGCTTACCTCTGCGCAAACGGTTTCGACCTTTCGTTCTCGGCTGACAGCCTCTCTACAGGTCTTTATGGTATCGGTATCGCAGCTGTTGGTATGCTCTCTACACTCGGTATCACCCTTGCTACTGACGCATATGGTCCAATCGCAGACAACGCTGGCGGTAACGCTCAGATGAGTGAGCTCGACCCTGAGGTCCGCAAGCGCACTGACGTTCTCGATGCTCTCGGAAATACGACAGCAGCTACAGGAAAGGGCTTCGCAATCGGTTCAGCAGCCCTCACAGGACTTGCCCTTCTTGCCTCTTATATTGAGGAGATCAAGATCGGTCTTACCCACCTTGGAAAGCAGATCGTTGATGCTTCCGGCAATCTGATCGATGCCGCTCAGGCGACTATTCCTGATATCATGGCATATTACCATGTAGACCTCATGAACCCAGTGGTTCTCGTGGGTGTGTTCATCGGTGCGATGATGTCATTCCTCTTCTGCGGTCTTACAATGAACGCAGTGGGCCGCGCGGCTCAGAGCATGGTGACTGAGGTTCGTCGTCAGTTCCGTGAGATCAAGGGTATCCTTACAAAAGAGGCTACACCAGACTATGCACGTTGCGTGGAGATCTCGACAAAGGGTGCTCAGCGTGAGATGCTTCTTCCTTCACTCATAGCGATCATCGTTCCAGTGCTCGTAGGCCTTATCCTCGGCCCTGCAGGTGTGATGGGTCTTTTGATCGGAGGTCTCGGATCAGGTTTCGTTCTGGCTGTCTTCATGTCTAACTCAGGCGGTGCTTGGGACAACGCGAAGAAGTATGTAGAGGAAGGCCACCTCGGCGGCAAGAACTCTGAAGCTCACAAGGCAACAGTTACAGGTGACACAGTCGGTGACCCATTCAAGGATACATCAGGACCGTCACTCAACATCCTTATCAAGCTTATGAGTATGGTTTCTATCGTGATGGCAATGCTTACAGTGGCAATACACTAATAGTCTAAATTAAAAAGTCAGGGAAGTCCGAATGGATTTCCCTGACTTTTTAGTATATTTAACGGACTTAAATCTAAAAGTTATGAAAACGATTCGCCCACTTCTGATATTGATGGTAGCAGTGTTATCGTCGATGTCGCTGTTCGCGCAGGAATACCAGCGCGTTGTTACCCGTGACGGTTCAAATTATGAAGGCCAATGGCCAAAGGGTTCAGGCGTCTTGTACTCGTATAATGACGGTTTGATTCTTGGCTCTTTTGTCAAGGCTAAACCACACGGAGTATGTGTATGCTATAAACCGAATGGCGAGGTCTATTGGGGCGAATTCAAGAAGGGACGGGCAACCGGAAACGGAAGTATATTCAGAGATAACGGTATTGTCGTTTCAGGAGGTTATAAGAAAGGGAAATATCATGGGCTGGATACTTTATATAGGTCCAATGGTACCATGCATGTGGGAAAGTATAGGAACGGCCGACTCCGTAAGACAATTGCAGATACCAGAAATCCGGGTGTAGTCTTTAGTGGAAACAGGCCTGAATATCCGGCCGTGGATTTCCGTCGCAGGCAGGAGGTCTTCCTCAATGATCTGGAGAACATGTGGGAGGAACGCAATCTTGCAATTGTGAGAAATCTTGGACTTATCCATCCGAAATTTCAGGGTGGAGGAATTGATGATTTTGCACTTTGGGTAAATTCACAGGTCGTTTATCCTGACAGAGAACGTTCCGACAGGGCAGAAAGGACAGTGATTGTAGAGTTCACAGTACTCAAGGACGGCTCAGTTTCTGACGTACATGCTGTATTCGGTTCTGATCCTGTGCTCAATGAGGCTGCAGTAAAGGCTGTTTCAAAATCGCCACAGTGGACTCCTGGAGAGCAGAATGGTGAATCAAGAAATGTCCGCATGAATGTACCTGTAGTGTTCTCTCTATAATTTCACCTTGTTTAATTGTACGGCTGTAATGCCGTCAAATAAATAAATTCTGCTATCTTTGCATGTTCTGGTCACCAGTGGCCCGAGCATTGCAGGATAGCATTTTTTATGAGTAAAGACAAAGAAATATTAGACAGCATTGCAGACAAGGAGTATGAGCATGGCTTTGTTACGAATGTAGAGCAGGAGTTCATACCAAAAGGTCTCAATGAAGATATAATCAGGATGATTTCTGCCAAGAAGGATGAGCCTGAGTGGATGCTCGAGTTCCGTCTCAGTGCCTTCCGTCGTTGGCAGCAGATGGAGCTCCCTAAATGGGCACATCTGGATATTCCGGAGATTGACTTCCAGGATATCATTTATTATGCTGCACCTAAGAAGGCGGAGGACCGTCCGAAGGAGATTGATCCGGAACTTGAGAAGACTTTCGACAAGTTGGGTATTCCGCTTCATGAGAGAGCAGCTCTGGCTGGTGTTGCGGTGGATGCAGTATTCGATTCCGTATCCGTTACTACCACGTTTCGTTCAGCACTTGCGGAAAAGGGCATCATCTTCTGTTCGTTCTCAGAGGCCGTGAAGGAGCATCCGGAGCTTGTGCAGAAGTATCTTGCTTCAGTTGTTCCGGTCGGTGATAATTTCTATGCGGCATTGAACTCAGCTGTGTTCAGTGACGGTTCGTTCGTGTATATTCCTAAGGGCGTTCGCTGCCCTATGGAACTTTCAAGCTACTTTCGTATCAACGCTGCCGGCACCGGTCAGTTCGAGAGGACGCTGATCGTGGCGGACGAGGGTTCATATGTGAGCTACATGGAGGGATGTACTGCGCCGATGCGTGACGAGAATCAGCTGCATGCTGCGGTTGTGGAGATCATAGTGGAGAAGGATGCAGAGGTGAAGTATTCTACTGTACAGAACTGGTATCCGGGAGATGCTCAGGGTAAGGGAGGTATTTTCAACTTCGTTACCAAGAGAGGCATCTGCAAGGGTTCTGGAAGCCACCTTTCATGGACTCAGGTGGAGACCGGATCGGCTATTACATGGAAGTATCCTTCCACTATACTCAAGGGAGATAATTCGTCGTCGGAGTTCTATTCGGTGGCTGTTACCAACAACTATCAGCAGGCTGATACAGGAACGAAGATGATCCATATCGGAAAGAACACACGCAGCCGTATCGTCAGCAAGGGAATTTCGGCTGGTCGTAGCCAGAACAGCTATCGTGGTCTGGTGAAGATGCTTCCGGGAGCTGACAATGCACGCAATTTCTCGCAGTGTGACAGCTTGCTGATCGGTGACAAGTGCGGGGCGCATACGTTCCCATATATTGAGAATGCCAACAAGACGGCTATTGTGGAGCATGAAGCTACGACTTCCAAAATCAGTGAGGATCAGCTTTTCTATTGTAACCAGAGGGGTATAGGTCCAGAGGAGGCAGTGGGACTGATTGTGAACGGATATGCCCGTGAGGTTCTGTCTAAACTTCCGATGGAGTTTGCTGTTGAGGCGCAGAAGCTTCTACAGGTTTCGTTGGAGGGTTCTGTAGGGTAGCATATGGAGTTTTGGAATACTATAATATTTGAGTTGGGAGGAAGGCCGGTGCTGCTGATAGATCTTCTGTCGGCCGCGTTTGGTCTGACTACTGTGTTTCTTGCAGGACGTAACAGGAAGAGTAATTTCTATGTAGGTTATATCTACACTGCATTGCTGTTCTTCATGTTCTGGCAGAAGAATCTGTATGCCAACCTGATCCTTCAGCCGATATCGCTGGGAATCAATATTATGGGTCAGTATAGATGGAGCCATCCGAAGAAGTCGGAGGAAAGTGCATCTGGAAACGGTGACCTGAGGGTGTCCATGCTTACGTGGCCGCAGAGGGGAATGATCGTTGCACTGGTCCTTGTACTGGCATTTGTCTGGGGATGGCTGATGAGCATGATGGGTACCCGCTGGTTTGTGGGATATTTCCCTGCTAATCCGCTTCCATATCTTGACTGTTGTGTGACAGTCCTGATCCTGACAGCACAGACTTTGTCTGCATTGAAGAAATGGGACTGCTGGATCGCATGGCTTTTTGTGAACATAGCCAACCTGACCCTATACCTGAAGGCCGGCCTGGTGTTCATGCCGATTGTCAGTTGTCTGTACCTTGTCAACGGCGTATGGTCATTGTTCACATGGTACCGACTTTATAAAATGAATAAATAATCAGCTATATGGCAAACGATATATTATTGAAGATTGAGGGCCTGAGGGCTTCTGTTGAGGATAAGGAGATCCTGAAGGGTGTTGACCTGACTATCCGCAAGGGTGAGATTCATGCAGTGATGGGACCTAACGGTGCAGGTAAGAGTACGCTTTCCGCCGTACTTGCCGGAAAGCCGCAGTTCAATGTGACTGCAGGCAGCATAGAGTTCCTTGGACAGAACCTTCTGGCAATGTCTCCGGAGGAAAGAGCATGGGCAGGTATCTTCCTTTCGTTCCAGTATCCGGTGGAGATTCCTGGTGTGACTATCACCAACTTCATGAAGACAGCAGTGAATGCACACCGAGCAGGCAAGGGTCTCGAGCCTCTTAAGGCGGCAGAGTTCCTCAAGCTGATGCGTGAGAAGATGGCATTCGTGCAGATGAAGCCGGAGTTTGCAAAGCGTGAGGTGAATGTGGGATTCTCAGGTGGTGAGAAGAAACGTAATGAGATATTCCAGATGGCTATGCTTGATCCTACTCTTGCTATTCTTGATGAGACAGACAGCGGACTTGATGTGGACGCGCTGCGTATTGTTGCAAATGGTGTGAACGCTCTACATACTCCAGAGAAGGCAGCTATCGTTATCACCCACTATCAGAGACTTCTTGATTACATCGTTCCAGATGTCGTGCATGTGCTCAAGGATGGTAAGATCGTGAAGACTGCGGGCAAGGAACTTGTGGCAGAGATTGAAGAGAAAGGTTACGATAATCTGTAGGAGATCGTTGTATGACTGAAGTTATAATTGTTTCAGACGGTCAGCTGACCCGCAAAATGGAGGTAATGTCCGGCCAGAGGGCGGACATGGTTCTCCTGGTGCTGCCGGGTGTGAGCTGTGATGTGAAGCTGGATGTGCGTCTTGCTGGAGAAGGAGCTGAGGCAAATATCTATGGAGCTTATGTCTGTGGCGGAGATGAAAAGGTGAAGATATCAGTTGATATGCACCATGATCTGCCGCACTGCAACTCTCGTCAGCTGTTCAAGGGTATTGCCTCAGGTGCATCAAAGGTGGATTTCTATGGAAAGATCATTGTAGCACAGGATGCACAGAGGACAGAGGCATATCAGGAAAACCATAACATCCTCCTGTCTGATGGAGCTAAGGTGGACACAAAGCCTCAGCTTGAGATATATGCAGATGACGTGAAGTGCTCGCATGGTGCGACAATCGGACGCCTCAATGAGGAAGAACAGTTCTACATGCGTTCTCGTGGTATCAGTCTCGAGGATGCAAAGGTCCTTCAGATGATATCCTTCATAGCGCCCGTGCTGGAAAATATCGAAGAAGAGGCAGAGCGTGAGGCCATTGCCCAGCAGTTCGAGGATGCTGTAAGAGGATTGGCAAAATAACCATTATAGTCCTATGATAACCAATCCCAATGTCAAGATAAATCTCGGTCTGAATGTCCTTCGTAAACGTGAGGATGGTTTTCATGACCTTGAAACCCTCTTTGTCCCATATTTCGATATAAACGATACTCTCGAGATAGTTGTGGGAGATGATTATAGCCGTACGTCTGCAATGCTTTTTGCAAAGTATGGCTCTCAGGTGCCTACATCTCAGGGTTCTGTGAAACCTGAGGGCGTATTCGGTGTGGAAACTGAGGAATCAGCTGCTCCGAAAATTGTACAGGGAATCTCTGAGGATGGCAAGCTGATGATTACCATAGCACGTGCCGAAGGGGTGGATTGGGATCCGTTGAAGGATCTTACCGCGAAAGCATATTTCATCCTTGCTGAAGAGTTTCAGATGCCTCCGGTGAAGATTTTCCTGGAGAAGACATCTCCAGTGGGAGCAGGTCTTGGTGGTGGCTCTGCAGATGCGGCCTTTGCTCTCAAGATGCTCAATGAATTATGCTCTTTGAACCTTACCGAGCAGCAGCTGGCAGGTTACGCATCCCGTCTTGGAAGCGACTGTGCCTTCTTCATCTATAATCGTCCTATGATAGGCGAGGGAAGAGGAGAACAACTTTCCGGATATGAGATAAACCTTGACGGATATGATATCCAGGTTATAACTCCTGCAGGGATAGCTGTTTCGACAAAAGATGCATATAGCGGTATCAGACCATCACTTCCTGAAGTCCCTTTGAGGGAGGCTCTTGCAAGACCTGTGGAGCAGTGGGATGGAGTTCTGGTGAATGATTTCGAGGAGACTGTCTTTGCAAAATATCCGGCCTTGGAGGCCATCAAGCGTTCCCTTTACGACACAGGAGCAGTATATGCAAGCATGTCGGGTTCAGGTTCAGCCTTGTTTGCAATGTATAGGAAAGACTGATAGTGCAGCCTTGGAGCATTTAAAAAAAAGAAAAAATTTAAAGAAAAATAAATTTGTGGTGAAACGGTGGTATCTGTGATAAACAGAATCCACCGTTTAGCTGTTTATATGTTCCTTTGAGTAAAAAACGATGAAAAGGAGTGTTTTACTGGCAGTACTGGTGTTGGTGGTGTCATGCGGATTGAGGGAAATAGGATATGTGGAAAATGATTCTGAAGGGGTCTGGGTCGGACCCGGAGCGGCGATAGGGAGCGGCGGGATGCAGTCCTCACACAAGACGATGTGGTATCTGACTGCTTTCGACTATCCGGACAGCTATGACTGGAGGTCGGATCAGTGGAAAGGCAGTGTGAAATGTTCGCTGGTAGTATATGTCAACATGATACCTATGATGAAGGTACCTGTTGGCGATGAATATATGGTGAGTTCGGATCCGGACATGCATAGGATCATAGACGGAGATCTGTACACTGATTTTGTGAAGGATTCGGTAACTATAATTAAGAAGAATGGAAAACTTCTGTTCAGCTATTCTGGAAGGGAAATGCTGTTGTCTATGCATGTGGATTCATCCTCGGTTTATACTGTCGGTCAGTCCAGAAGCGGCAGAGGCCTTTCGTTCAGAAGGAATGGTGAGATCATATATGAGAACAAGACAGGTATTCTTTTAGGACTTCCGGACAGGGACAGATTTGCTTATGCGGAACAGATTCAGAATGCATCTGAGAGATATTATTTTTACGATTCCGGCAAGATCAGTCAGATTGCGCTAAGGGAAGACCTCAGAAGAGTTTGGGACGTGCAGGTAAGCAGTGCAGGTGTGGCCTATCTTGCCTCCTTGGTAGGTGTAAGCAGTCCGGTGGTGATTTCCGATGGGAAGATGTACTCGTTGAATGTTCCTATAGGAATGACAGTACAGACCTGCCGTTTTGTTCAAGGCCAGCAGGATGTGGTTGAAGGGGTATGTCTGTCCACCCGCGGATCATTGACAAGTGTTCTATGGAGAAACGGTGAGCGTGAGTATATGTTTTCTTCAGGAATGACCGTAGCTTCAATCTGTTCATGGGAAGACGGAATAAGTTGTGTCTTGAAGAATCAGAAGACTGATACCTGGGCAATATACCGCTGCGGGGAACAGTTCAATATGCCGCAGGATTATGCGGTAATGGGATCTTCGTCCATGGCTGTAGTGGATGGGATCCTGCACATAGGTATGACCTCCAGACTAGGAGAAAATGCGCTGATATGGAAGGATGGTCAGGTTGATACTCTGAAAATAAATGGGTATATATCAGGAGTATACGTATATTAACCGAAGAAAGAATCAAAAATAGACTAGATTCATTAGGAAGATTTAATGATATTTTCTACTTTTGTAAAATAAAGCTAAAACCTTTTAGCAAAACTGATTATTAATTTTTAACACTTGAACATCATGAAAAAGTTCCTACTATTGGCTATTGCCCTTCTTTTTGGAGCGTTTGGAGCATTCGCACAGACTGACATGTCAAGCGAAATGTTCGATCTTGCAAAGATCAAGGAAGGCGTCCGTAATAGGCGTATCAGCAGTTATGACAAAGGTGGTTATAATCGCGACCATCTTGAGCCTATCAAACCTGGAGAGACAGCAGTCCTTGCAGACATCAAGGGTGCAGGTGTAATCAACCATATATGGATTACAATCGCTCCTGGTCCTGAAAGACTCTCAAGAAATGATATTATCCTGAAGATGTATTGGGATGGTAATGATGAGCCTTCAGTGCTCGCTCCTATCGGTCCTTTCTTCGGTCAGGGTTGGAATGAGCAGTATAACTATGCATCATTTGCCTTGTCGACTGGTCCTGGCAATGGTACAGGTCTGAGCTGTTATTTTGCAATGCCTTTTGAGAAAGGTGCACGCATCGAGATTGAGAATCAGAATGATATTCAGATTGATGCATTCTATTATTATGTTGATTACTTGCAGATGAAGGAGCTTCCTAAGGATATGGGTCGTTTCCATGCATGGTTCAACAGAGAGATAACCGAGACACTTCCTGAAGGTGAGACTGAGTGGGGAGTAACAGGTGCCCAGAGAGCAAATAAGGATGGTGCCAACAACTATGTATTTGCTGACATCAAGGGTAAAGGACATTTTGTAGGTATCAATTATTATGTTCAGAACCCTACACCGATGTGGTATGGTGAAGGTGATGACATGTGGTATATTGACGGAGAGAAATATCCGTCACTGGTAGGTACTGGTACTGAAGACTTCTTCAATACTTCATGGTGTCCAAAGGAGAAGTATGAAAATATTTATTTTGGTTATCCAAGAGTTAACAATGACGTGGGCTGGTTAGGAAGAACTCACGCGTACAGATTCTTCATTCAGGATCCTATCTTCTTTGAGGAGAGCCTTCATGCTTCGATTGAGCATGGTCACAATGACTGCCTTACATTGGATATGGCAACTGTAGCATATTGGTACCAGGATAAGGCTGTAGCTGTTCCTGCTATTCCAGACAAGGCAGGACGCAAGCTTAAACCACTTATCGACCAGGTAATGATCCACAGATGGCGTAACGAGTGGAGAAAGAATATGGGTAATGACCCTAAGCTTTGGGGAGATGAAGTAAAATAGACTTAAAGTCAGGCATCCCATGAAAGGGTGCGTGACTGGTCGGGATTGATGGTAAAATAAACCTTCAGAGTTTCTTCAGGAAGAAGATCTTCGATATTCTCCGGCCATTCCATGATACACAGGCAGCCGCTGTCAAGATAATCGTAAAGACCGATTTCAACAGCTTCTGCCTGTTTATTTATTCTATAGAAGTCAAAGTGGTACATAGGTTCTCCGTCTGCTCGCATATATTCATTTACGATGGCGAAGGTAGGAGAACCGACAGGATCAGTCACTCCCAGCACCTTGCAGATAGCTGTGGTGAATGTGGTCTTGCCTGATCCCATGGGAGCAAAGAATGCCACAAGAGTATTATCTCCAATTTTCTCAAGAAATTCGGCCGCAGCCCTTTCGAGGTCCTCAACCCCGTTGATTATCACTTCATGCTTCATGCTGCAAAGATATGCATTTTACCGGTGATGGCAATATGAACCGCCAGTGTCTATAGTAGATTCTGACGGTCGAGGATGCGGTAGGAGGCGGCTTCGGACAGATGTTCAGGGAGGATATCTGCGCTCCCGGCCAGGTCGGCTATTGTGCGGGCAAGTCTGATGATGCGCGAGCATGCCCGGGCAGACAGGCCCATGCGTTCGATCAGGCGTTCAAGCAGTGACTTGCAGTCTGAAGACAGCGGGCAGTACTTTTCTGTCTGGCGGTTGTTCATGGAGGCATTGCAGAATATCCCTTCATCGGAGTCTGCAAATCTGCTGCGTTGTATTTCCCGTGCCTTGAGGACACGTGCTGCTATCTCCGCACTTGTCTGTCCCGGGCGTCTGTTTACCAGCATACGTGCATCAACTCTAGAAACCACGAGCTGCAGGTCGATCCTGTCCATAATTGGACCTGACAGTTTCGAGAGGTATGACAGTCTCTGGCCCGGGGTACAAGTGCATCTGTCACCGTCACCATAGTATCCGCATGGACAGGGGTTGGTAGCAGCAATGAGCATGAAGTCAGCAGGGTATTCGACCTTGGCCTTCAATCTCGATATGGTGACCTTCCTGTCCTCCATAGGTGCCCGGAGCACTTCCAGCACCTTCTTCGGTGCTTCGCAGAACTCGTCAATGAACAGCACGCCGTTATGTGCAAGGGATATCTCTCCAGGCATGATGTTGTCAGAACCGCCTCCGAGCAATGCCGCTACTGACGCGCTATAATGTGGTGCTCGGAAGGGTCTCTGTCTCATAAGCCTGCCTGTCCGGCTTCCCTTCCCTGCTACGGAGTAGATCATGCTGGTCTGAATGGACTCCCGCAGATTCATGGAAGGAAGTATGGAGGCCATCGCCTTGGCAAGGGAACTTTTGCCGGATCCGGGAGGGCCGATCATCATGACATTATGCCCGCCGGCGGCAGCTATTTCCAATCCGCGCTTGGCTGCTTCCTGCCCCATGATTTCTGAGAAGTCCATCACTGAAGTATCAGCTTCTTCATGACAATCCCTCTCGTCTATAAGATTTCTTACAAGAAGGTCGTTGCATGTTTCTTCTTCGGATAGTATTCGTAGTACGTCTTCGAGTCTGCTGACACCATAGACATCTATGCCCTCATATTCCAAAGCCTCCAGAGCTGACTCCTTGGGAAGTATGCAACCCATCAGTCTTTCTCTGCGGGCAAGTTCGACTGTCGGTAGTGCTCCAGGCACCTCTCGGATGCTTCCGTCCAGTCCGAGTTCCCCCATGATCATGAATTTTTCCAGATGCGGAAGCTCCCTCTGACCAGAAGCAGCAATGATTCCTAAGGCAATCGGTACGTCATATCCGCTACCTTTCTTATGCATGTCTGCAGGTGCCAGATTGATGACGATCTTCTTGCCCGGTACCCTGAAGCCCATGGACTGAAGCGCAGTTATGGTTCTCAGCAGACTTTCCTTAACTGCGGCATCCGCAAGTCCGACAAGATGAATCCCGAGCCCTTGGGCGATATCGATCTCTACAGTCACGGGTACCGCTTCGATACCTATGCACTTGGCGCTGTGAATGTTGATAAGCATGGTGTTTCCTTTTTGGCTCCAAATCTTATCATTATGTCCGGACAAGTGTTAAAGAAAAAGAAAAATGTGGCGAAATAGTAAGTTTAAAATTAATTTTAAAGCTATAAATGACTTTAAAATTAATTTTTAATCTCCGAAAACTCGTAGATTTGCAGTCAATTAAAGAGAGATATTGATGATAAGAAAGGTATTTGCAGCGATAGGCAGCTATTGTCTTTTCTTGAAGATGGCCTTCAGGAGGCCTGAGAAGTGGAAAATATTCTGGAGGCAGTTTATAAATGAGTCAGACAAACTCATTCTTTCATCCGTCCTGCTGGTCGGAGTCATCTCGGTCTTCATTGGAGGTGTACTTGTCATCCAGACAGCATCAAACCTTGAAAATCCCATCATCGACAAGATGTACGTAGGATATATGGTAAGAGAGAGCCTCATCCTTGAGTTCTGTTCCACCATGGTTGCACTTATTCTTGCCGGTAAGATGGGCTCCAACATTGCTTCCGAAATAGGCAGCATGAGGATAACCGAGCAGATTGATGCCATGGATATGATGGGAGTCAATTCTATTGGGTTCCTGGCTCTTCCTAAAATTGTTGCAGCTACGGTCCTCAGTCCTTTCCTGATGCTCCTGAGTCTTGCACTTGGACTCGTTGGAGGATGGTTCGTGGTGGATTTTACGCAGATTATACCTACAGCTTCATATATTACAGGTATCAAGGCTTTCTATAACGGATTCTATATCTTCTACAGCTGCTTCAAGATGTCTCTTTTCTGCTTCATGATCGCTTCCATTTCTGCCTTCATGGGATATTATGCAAAGGGAGGCTCGCTTGGAGTCGGAAGATCAAGTACACAGGCCATCGTGACTGTAAGTATCCTTATTCTTCTTATGGACCTTGTTGTGACACAGCTTATGCTTTATTAGAAATGATCAAGGTAGAACATATATACAAAGGATTTGAAGGAGTCCAGGTACTCAAGGACATCAATGTCGAGTATACTCCCGGCAAGTGCAACATGATAATAGGTGCCAGCGGTTCGGGAAAAACTGTCCTTCTCAAGAATCTCATCGGTCTTATGGAACCGGACAGCGGAGAGATCTGGTATGGTGACCAGCAGCTGACAGCTATGACTTATGAGCAGAAACGCCTCCTGCGTCAGAAGATCGGCGTCCTCTTCCAGGGAAGTGCGCTCTTTGATTTCGCGACAGTCCTTGAGAACGTCATGTTCCCGATGGAGTTCTTCACTGACTGGTCTGCAGCCCAGCGAAAGGAGAGAGCTCAGTATTGCCTTGAGAAGGTTAATGTCATTGGATCAGATGACAAGTATCCTAATGAATTGAGCGGTGGTATGCAGAAGCGTGTAGGAATTGCAAGAGCAATAGCCCTTAATCCTGAATACCTCTTCTGTGACGAGCCTAACTCAGGATTGGACCCGTATACATCGATCCTGATCGACAGGCTCATCAGTGACCTGACGAAGGAGTTCAACATGACGACCATCGTGAACACCCATGACATGAACTCAATCCTTGAGATTGGAGACAAGATCGGATTCATACACCAGGGAAGAATGTTGTGGCAGGGTGACAGGCATACGATACTTCAGACAGAATGTAAGGAGTTGAGGGATTTTGTATGTGCCAACACACTGGCCCGTAATATAATTGAAGGTGGGAAATGATCCCACCTTCAATGTCTTTATAGCTTGACTCTAAGTCCCATCTCGAATCCCAGCATAAGCGGCTGCATCGTTCTGATGCTCTTAGGCTGTCCGCAATTGAAGTAATACCTGAGACTCGGGTCGATGTATAGTCCGAGATGTCTTCCCAGCATGAACTGGACTCCGATTCCGGCATCAGCTGACAGCTGTACGCCCTGAGGCTGTTCCTTATGTACGATGGAAGTGCTCAGTACATCATATTTATCTGTAATGCACTTTTCCACCATACCTCCTGCATAAGCATAGAAATTGACGCTCTTGTTCTCAAGGATAGTATAATAAGCGTTGACAGGGATTCCTATGAAGTGCTGGGTGTTCCTTATGTCAGAAGCTGTGGAACTTTCTATCAGTCCGTTCTTGTCTACCTTGGTATAGGTTCCGAAGAAGCTGCGCGAAAGCATCGAATAGTTCAGACCCGTTCCCAATGACCACTTTTCGCTCAGGTCAATCATGGCTCCGGCTCCAAATGACAGAGGAATTCCATATGTTGAGTTTGTGCTGGTCTCACTCACGCCGGTGCGTGCAGGACCCTGTGAGAGCGAAGGCCTCTTTATAAGGTTCTTTCTCATGGAATTCTGGTTGCTGTTGGTTCCGGTAAGTCCTGAGAGGACAAAGGAAGTGTTGATCTTCTTTTTTACAGGTTCCTCTTCAAGAAGATCCCAATCCTCAGCCTGATAAGCAGTCGTTTCAACTGCAGTCTGAACTGACTTTGCCTGGTCCATGGCTTCCGGTTCTGCTGTGGTATGCACTTCAGCAGGATCATCAACCATAATCTGCATTTCAGCCGGTTCAGCGGTAGTCTGCACCTCAACAGACTTTGCTGCGGCTGCCGGAGCGGCATATGCCACATATGTCTTTTCGATGACAGGTGCTTCAGCCGTATCTTGTACAATCTCTGATTCAACGACTGCTATCATACCGTTTCCGTCATTTTCAGGTACCAGATCCATGGTCTCACCCTCATGCCCGATCATGAAGAACAAGGCAGCAGCTGCAGCAGCGACAGCAGTTCCGACTGCTGTGCGTCGCCACCACAGGACAGCGACCTTCTTGCGCGCCATCTTGTCCAGACCTGCCGACACGCCTTCCCAGACACCCGCAGGAACTTCTTCCTGAGCGCCATCCAGGATCGATCTCATCAAGAGGTCAGATTCTATGTTGTTTCTTTCGTCAGACATTTTCCAATTCCTTTAATTTTCTTTGCAACCACAATCTTGCCCTGCTGAGCTGGGTCCTCGAAGTCGTCTCGCTTATCCCCAGCATTTCTCCGATCTCCTTGTGGGAATATCCCTCTATCGAATAGAGGTTGAACACGGTCCTGAATCCAGGAGGGAGTGTCAAGATCACCTGCATGAGTTCCTTATAACCTATGTTCTGAATCTGAGACACTGTCTCAGCCTTCATTCCTCGTGCCAGATCAAGCTCGTCACTCATCTTCAAGGCATCCTTCTTTCTGAGGTTCATCAGGGCAGTCGTCACGAATATTCTCCTTGCCCATCCCTCAAAGGAACCATCTCCCTTGAAATCCTCCAGTTTGCTGAAGAGTGTGATGAATCCGTCCTGCAGGACATCCTCTGCCTGTGTGCGGTCTCCTATGTATCTTATACATATGGGGAACATGCGGGGAGCCAGACGGTCATATAAGACCTTCTGGGCCGCCCGATCACCTTTGATACATGATCTTATCAGTTGTAAATCAAATAGTTCCGCCACCGTATAAATCTTGTGGTCCAAGAGTGTCGTGAGGCCTGGCTGCGGTCATAAAGATGCAAAGTGGTCTCACGGTGTTGCATCATGGACATATTTTTATCAAAGTTGTGCATTTTTCCCGAATTAGAGTGTTATTTTTGTACGTTTTATGCCCAGAACCGACATTTTATATATGAGAAACATTTTCAGGACAATATCTGCACTCATCATCTTGCTTGTCTCCTTTTCCCACCATGCCTTTTCGCAGGGTGATAAAAGTCGTTATGAGAATATGGTGATTGAGGCTGTGGAGCTTATCAATGCTTCTGAGAATGTAAAGGCGGAGGCTGTCTTGAGACAGATAGTGAAGGAGGCTCCGGAAGTGGACGCAGCATGGTATTATCTTTCCCAGCTTGCTTTGCAGAATAATGATCTGGAAGAAGCAGAAGACTGTCTCAAGAAGGCTGTAGCCTTGGATTCTCAGAATTACTGGTACAGGTTCAGACTGGCAAAGCTTTATTCTCATACTTCAAGAGAGGAGCTTGCAATAGATATGTATGAGAGGCTTCTGGATGATTTTCCTAAGGAAAGTGACCTGTACTTTGACCTGGTCGAGTTCTATGTTTCTCAGAGGGAGTATCAGAAGGCGCTGGATACAATTGAAGAAATAGAGAAAACAATAGGCGTAAGCGAGTCTATAGCAGTATATAGATTCAATCTGTTAAGAATCCTGGACAGGCAGGAGGAAGCTTACGAGTCCCTAAAGCAGTATAATAGCAAGTACTCATCGCCTTTTGTACTGTCGACCTTGGCAGACTATGAGATGTCTATGTATAATGACTCTACAGCCCTGGCTTATTATGATGAGGCTCTGGGACTTGCCTCAGATTATGCTCCGGCTCTTCTTGGAAAGGCTGAGGCATATAGGGTGACAAGACGTTATCAGGAATATTTCCCTGTATTGTATCGCTATGCCCAGATAAAGGAGATACCAGCCCAATCCAAGACGGAGTATCTCATGGCTGTAATCCAGAGGTCGGATCCCAAATTCGTACGTTCATTCCAGCCGCAGCTGGATACTGTGGTTCAGAAGACTCTTGCTGCCCATCCTGAGGACAGCACTGCGATGCAGTCTGCAGCCCTATATTACTATGCAACAAGCCGCAGCAGCGAGGCAATAGAAATGTTCAAGGAAATCGTGGAACTGTATCCTGACAGCTTTGCTGCCAATGTGGATTATGTGGAGTTCCTTATGTATGCCCAGAAGTGGGAGGAACTTTCAAAAGAGGGACGAGCGGCTTTTGAGAGGTTCCAGGATGAAACTGCCTTTCTGGAAATGGCAAGTGTGGGAGACTATAACCTTGGAGACTATAAGAGTGTGCTTGATTTATGCAAGCAGGTCCTGAAGGTGGCTCCGGCAGACAGCTCTGCCACACTGCGCTCATACTCGACAATGGGTGATGTCTATTATCGTCTCGGGGAATCAAAGAATGCATTCAAGTCTTATAAGAAGGCACTTAAGATAAATCCGGACTATGTCTATGTCCTGAATAATTATGCCTACTATCTGAGCCAGGAAGGTAAGAAACTTAAGAAGGCTTATGCTATGAGCAAGAAGACCATTGAGGCAGAACCGGACAATCCGACATACCTGGATACATACGGATGGATCCTGTATCTTCAGGGAAAAGCTGCAGATGCCAAACCTGTCTTCAAACATGCAATGCTCTACGGGGGAAAGGATAGTGCTGTGATACTTGACCACTATGCAGAAGTCCTGTACGCTTTGGAGGAATATGATCTTGCATTTGTATATTGGAATCTGTCTCTTCAGAAGCATGACGAAAGGATAGAAGGACTTGAGGAAAAGATAAGAAAACGTAGGGAGGCTGTTAAGAAATGATGAAAAGAATATACATATGTATCATTGTAGCCGTCTTTTCTGTGCTTCAGGTTGCTGCTCAGGATGTGAGCAGTCAGGAGAGCCGTAAGGCGAAGCTTGAGAGAGAGATTGAACTTTTGGACCAGCAGATTGCCCAGAATGCGTCCAGGAGTTCTTCCCTGTTGGCCAATCTTGAACTTCTTAGAAAGAATATAGAGAACAGGAAGGCGTTGGTGAAGGAGAGTGAAAGGGAGATAAGGAAGTATGCAGATAGTGTATATCTCAAGCAGCTTCATATAAACAGGCTTCAGGCCAGGGTAGATACCCTTACAGCGCACTATTCCCGTCTGGTGATGAGTGCATATAAGAACAGGGATACTCGCGTGTGGTTCATGCATATTCTCGCAAGTGAGGATCTCGGCCAGGCTTACCGTCGTTTCGGATATTTCAGGACTCTTTCGACAAGGATGAAGGAAGAGGCACAGGCCATCAGGCAGATGAAGGATGAACTTGAGCAGGAGAAGTCCCGACTGACCCAGTTGAAGAAGAATGCAGAAAAGATCAAGGCCCAGAGGGTCAAGGACCTGGAGAAGCTTCGCAAGGACGAAACAGCTTCAGCAAATACTATAGCCCAGCTCAAGAGGGATAAGAAGAAATATGAGAAGCAGCTGAAGGCTAAGAAAAAGGAAGTGGAGGCACTCAATAAGGAAATCCAGAGAATAATAGCGGAGGCTACCAGGTCAAAGGGAAAAGGAAGCACAGAGGCTGCAAAGGATGACCCTGCAGCGATAGCTCTGTCTGCTGAGTTCTCAAAGAATAAGTCAAAACTACCATGGCCTGTCAGCGGATCTGTAATCGGAAAGTTCGGCAAGCAGTATCATCCTGTGTTCAAGAACCTTGAACTCCCTGCCAACAATGGAATCGACATCGCCGTGAAGAAGGGGGCCCAGGTGAAGGTTGTGTTCGACGGTGTCGTAAAGCAGGTGTTTGTAATGCCGGGATATAATCAGTGCGTGCTTGTACAGCATGGAAAGAACTACTTTACATTCTACTGTAAGTTAGGTAACGTCAATGTGAAGGTAGGAGATAAACTGAAGACCGGTCAGTCGGTAGGAAGCGTCGAGACGCAGTCTGGCGCCAATACGCTGCACTTCGAGCTATGGAAGGATAATAATCCTCAGAACCCTGAAAATTGGTTGCGTTAATATGAAGAAGACAGTATTCCTAACGGGTGGTACCGGTAATATGGGCTGGGCCGGCTTCCAGGAACTATATAGGAAGGGGAAGTTCAACATAAGACTGCTTGCTCGTGACAGCAAGAAGAACCGCAAACTTCTGGCACCATACTTTTCGGATCCCTCGGTGACCATCGTATGGGGTGACCTCACAAGGTATGAGGATGTCCTGGCAGGCGTGACCGGCTCAGACTATGTGCTTCATGTAGGAGGCATGGTATCACCAGCTGCAGACTATTATCCTGAAAAGACCCTGAAGGTCAATGTCTCAGCCGCGGAAAATGTGGTCAAGGCCATCCTTTCCCAGCCTAATGCATCAGAAATCAAGGCTGTATATATAGGCTCTGTTGCCCAATATGGCGACAGAAACCCTCCATATCACTGGGGTGGTGCTGATGAGCCTCAGACTCCTGCAAAATATGATATGTATGCGCTTTCGAAGATCCGTTCGGAGGAGATTTTTGCATCTGCAGGTCTTGCACATTGGGTGTCGTTGAGGCAGACAGGTATACTCTATCCTGGTATTCTCAGCGTTGTCAATCCGACAGCATTCCATGTCCCTATGGGTGGAGTGCTCGAGTGGGCAACGATAGAGGACTCCGGCCGTCTGCTTGCCCAGGTCTGCGAGGACTGGGTACCTGAAGACTTTTGGAACAAGACATATAACATCAGCAGCGGAGAGCAGTACCGCATGACCAACTACGAGTTCATGACACGTATGCTCGGCGCCCTAGGACTTCCGTCTCCGGAGAAGGTATTCGAACCGCAGTGGTTTGCCCTGAAGAACTTCCACGGCATGTGGTACACCGATGCCGACAAGCTTGACGAGATCCTGCACTTCCGTTCATATACTCCTGTGGACGAGTACTTTGCTACCATGAAGTCAAAACTTCCATGGTTCTATTCCCTCGCCTTTCTTGCACCTGCGTTTGCGGTCAAGATGTTCATGAAGCCATACGCCTTTGAGAAAGGCATGGGTACTCAGTGGTGGGTAGACAATGATCCGGATAAGTTTGAGGCCTATTATGGTTCGCGCGAGGCCTATGAAGCAATCCGCTCATGGGACGATGTCCGTCCGGCACCTCTATCGAAAAAGCACGAATAATGAAAATCAGGATACTTGACATACTTGAAGAGACTATGGCAGATGGGCCAGGATTCCGCACTTCTATCTATTGTGCGGGATGCGCGCACCATTGTCCGGGCTGCCATAACCCGCAGTCCTGGGATTTCATGGGTGGCAGGGAAGTGACCGTCGAGGAACTGCTGGAGGTTGTTAAGGCCGATGAATTCGCCAATGTCACATTCTCCGGCGGCGATCCTCTCTATCAGGTTGAGGCCTTCACTGAACTGGCACGTCGCATCAAGGAGGAAACAGGAAAGAATATCTGGTGTTATACCGGATTCAGATATGAGGAGATCCTGGCAGATCCCCGCATGAGCCAGATCCTTCCATATATTGATACTCTCGTTGACGGTCCGTTCGTGGCTGAACTCCGTGACCCCGATCTCCATTTCCGCGGCAGCTCCAATCAGCGCATCATTCACCTTACAAAAGAAGAAGACGATGCCGTTCCCGGCACCGTCTCTATCATTCCTTTTAAATAGATCCCCGATCAGGTCTCGCCGGCTGGCCGGCAACCTCTATTCGTGTACCACGCGGTCGCGGAGCTCGGCGAGCTTTCCGCTGTTCCAGCGGTTGGTTGTTCCTACGAGGTATCCTGTGATACGCTGGAGCTGGTCGATGTGCTCGCTGCCGCAGTGTGGACACTTGGTCAGACCCTTTTCCGCATTCTCAAATCCGCAGTCCATGCAACGGTTGCGGTTGTGGTTCACCGAGCAGTATCCGATGTCATACTTGTCCATGAGGTCTACGATTGACATGATTGCCTCAGGATTGTGTGTTGCGTCTCCGTCAATCTCTACATAGAAGATGTGTCCACCACCTGTGAGTGCGTGGTATGGTCCCTCGATCTCGGCCTTGTGCTTAGGAGTACACTTGTAATATACTGGAATATGGTTTGAGTTGGTATAATAATCCTTGTCTGTAATGCCAGGGATGATACCGAACTTCTTCTTGTCCCCGCGGGTAAATCGACCTGCAAGTCCTTCAGCAGGAGTAGCAAGGACGCTGAAGTTGTGCTTGTAAGTCTCGCAGAACTCGTTTACCTTGCTTCTCATGAAAGTGACGATGCGAAGTCCGAGTTCCTGTGCCTCGGCAGACTCTCCGTGGTGTTTTCCTATAAGGGCGATCAGAGTCTCAGCAAGTCCGATGAATCCGATACCGAGTGTTCCGTGGTTGATTACTGATTCTATGGTATCGTTGTCACCAAGTTTCTCGCTGTCAAGCCAGAGAGCACCCATCAGGAGAGGGAACTGCTTCTTGAGAGCGGTCTTCTGGAAGTTGAAACGCTCGTTAAGCTGCTTTGCGGAAATCTCCAGCGCCCAGTCGAGCTTCTTGAAGAACTCATGGATCCTGTCTTCCTGGTTCTCGATGTTCATGCACTCGAGTGCAAGCTTCACGATATTGATGGTTGTGAATGAAAGGTTACCACGACCGATAGATGTCTTAGGTCCGAATCTGTTCTCAAATACTCGTGTGCGGCATCCCATTGTCGCAACCTCGTACTGATATCTCTTAGGATCGTCCGGAGTCCAGAGTTCATGGTGGTTGAACGGAGCGTCGAGGTTCACGAAGTTAGGGAAGAAACGACGTGCCGAAACCTTACATGCAAACTTATAGAGGTCATAGTTGCGGTCCTCCGGAAGGTAGCTTACGCCTCTCTTCTTCTTCCAGATCTGGATAGGGAAGATTGCAGTCGAGCCGTTACCCACACCCTCATATGTTGTATTGAGAAGCTCACGGATGACGCATCGACCCTCTGGAGATGTGTCTGTACCGTAGTTGATTGAGCTGAACACAACCTGGTTACCTCCACGTGAGTGGATTGAGTTCATGTTGTGTACGAATGCCTCCATTGACTGGTGTACTCTGCTTACTGTCATGTTGATGGCATGCTGGATAACGCGGTCGTCACCCTGAATACCTACGAGATGACGCTTAAGGTAGTCGTCAATGGCAACATTATAGAGTCTTGAATAGTCTTCACCATTGATCTCACCGATCTTGTCAAGTTCCTCCTGGAATGTTCTTCTGACGAACGGTGCCATATAGAAGTCGAATGCAGGGATAGCCTGTCCGCCGTGCATCTCGTTCTGCACTGTCTCCATCGAGATACATCCGAGGATACTTGCAGTCTCGATTCTCTTTGCAGGACGAGACTCGCCGTGGCCGGCGAAGAAGCCGTCCTCAAGAATCTTGTCGAGAGGATGCTGGATACAAGTGAGACTCTTTGTAGGGTAGTAGTCCTTGTCGTGAACATGGATGTAGTTTTCCTTTACGGCTGCCTTCACTTCCTCTGAGAGCAGGCACTCGTCCACATAAGACTTTGTAGACTCAGAAGCGAACTTCATCATCATTCCTGCAGGAGTGTCAGCATTCATGTTGGCATTCTCGCGGGTGATCTCAGTCGCCTGTGCGTCGATGATCTCCTGGAAGATCTCACGTGACTTCGCCTTGCGGGCGAGGTTACGCTGATTGCGGTATGCGATGTACTTCTTGGCAACCTCCTTGCGAGGGCTGTTCATGAGCTCGACTTCCACCTGATCCTGGATATCTTCCACGCTCATGTTTTCCACGTTGATCTTTGAGATGGTAGCAGCGATCTCGGCTGCGAGAACAATGTCTTCTCCCTCCTCTGTTACGCCCATGGCCTTGAGGATGGCATCTACAATCTTTCTGTTGTCAAATATCACGACTCTACCGTCGCGCTTCACTACATGCTTTACCATAAAGTTATCAATTCTGCTCCGCATCCTTTTGAGGGGTGCGAAATCCATGTTATATAATCGGTTGAATTTCTATTCCTGTCATTTCGAGCGTAGTCGAGAAATCTTTGTCTGATACGGCTCGATTAAGATAGGTGACAAAGATAATTCAATTATCTTTTCTGCAAAGGGAAAATGCCGAGAAAAGATATTAACAAAAATAAAAATTACCTGTTAATTTGCTCATTAACAGGTAATTATAACGTATAGTATTTTAGAATAGTTCTAAAGTATATATAACAATGATGTTAAATGCACTAACCTACCAGCCATACGAGTACATGTCTGTCGAAGATCATGTATTCAAGCTCGAATTCCTCTTCATGCTCGTCCTTGTGGATGAATGTAGCTTCAAGCTCACCTTCCTTCCTTACGTTGAACTTCTCGACCTCGATCTGCTCTGCAAAGTCGACTCTGTTCTGTGACATTCTCTTGAAGATAGCCTCTTTTGCGCACCAGTAGATGGCAAGCTGCTCGTTTCTCTTATCCTTCTCGAGATCGTCGATCTCATCCTCTGACAGAGCCTTCTTCTCTACTACAGAGAAGTCCCTGTCAAGCGACTCTACATCAATACCCACCTCGTCCTCATCGTGGATGATGATAGCTACATAGTTGTCTGTATGGGTGATGCTGATGTTTGTCGCACAGTTTTCAAAATATGGCTGACCGTTGTCGTGGTGGTTGAGGTACATCTTCTCCTCGAATACCTCGTTGATCAGTGCTCTTACAGCAAGTTTCTGCCTTCTATGGTTCTCGTTGCGGAAAAGCGAGATCTCTTCCAGTTCGTCATTAGGTACGGATGTGAGTCCAAGGAGTTCCTGCTCGCTTTCCGTCACATGCCATACTGCAATTTCAGCTTTGTTGTCAAGTTTCTTTCTTAAATATAGTGCCATATAAAAATAATGTTCTATGAAATAGTGGAATCAGGCGTTCCTATATACGACAAACCTGTGTGTGCAGACCATGCACACACGCAGAATCCGCCCTTCTGACACTCGTCAGAAGCGCTGCCCATAATCATAAATACGCTGTTGGACAACGGATCGTCAGACATATGATCCGCAGAGACTTTTTGTTCTATAGCTATAGGACTGGGAGGTTCCACTGTCTTATTTTTTAATGTTTTGGGCCATCGGCCTGAAATTCAGCGGCAAAGATACTAAATGTTTTGATATCTTAAAATTATTTTATCGCTGTCGGTGAGTGCCCGTTTGCCACAAGGGAAAAATAAATTAAATTTGCATTGTTATAATATGAAGAATAGTATGAAGCATTTTAAGCTATTTGCAGCAATTCTTTCGCTTTTGCTGGTATCTTGTGTCAATGATAATATCTCAGACCCGATTGTCGTAGATCAGATTCAGGTAAAGTCTCTCTCTGCACAGATCGAGGCTATGGAGGCTTCTCTGGATGAGGTTACAGCCATCTTGGCTTCCGTCGAGGATGAACATCTCGCAGAAGTGGCGGCATCAATGGCAGAACATATAGCTGCATTAGGTTCTGGAATTTCTGTTGAGGATGGAACATTGTCGACCTTGCGCCTGCAGAAGGAGCTTGCTCATGCAGCAGCAACCTTGTCGGCCGGAACAATTCAAGAGAATGTTGCGGCGAAATTGAAGTCTTTGGAAAAAGGAGCCGCCACATGGATCGGTGATCATTTTACCTGTTATTATCCGCTTGCATTGGTGGAGGCCGAATATCTTATTGCAGCAGAGGAAATCAGTAGTTTCCAGTCTGATGTAGAAGGTATATGGTCCGATGTTGAATCAGGTCTGAGGACAGGAGTGGAAGTTGACGAACTGGAATCTCTGTCTGTATCGTTTGGTGCTGATGCTGACAGTTCACTGGAAACGGGAGCTGTACTTGGAGATCTATTGGAAGAAGTGGAGTCAGAGTATGTGAAGGTAATCCATAAGGTGATTTCTCAGGAAGACTATGACGTCAAGGCGCTGAAGGCTATTAATAAATCAGCTGCTGCTACTGTGTCGCAGGCGCAGGAATCGTACGCAGACCTGTTGGTAAAGATCGCAGAATGTGAGTCTGCCGTAGCTGATCTGGAAGACAGACTTTCAGGGGTAGAGGCTGATGTGGATGCGCTGCTGGGAATGATTCAGTCTCTTACCTTTGTTTCGGAGTATTCGGAGGATTATGCTTGTGCATATTATGAACTTAAAGATACGAAGATAGAAGATCAGTCGTCCCCATACTTTGGACTTTGCAACAGGGAGCCGGTCGGAACCTTTGACCTTAACTATATGGTAAGGCCTGCTTCGGCTGCAGCAGCGCTTGTTGAGGCTGTGGCCGGGGGAACTGGAACAGTAGGCATAATAGGTTATTATGCAGAAAACATTACCAGGTCTTCAGCTTCAATGCCAGATTTCATTGATTTTGATATCCAGCAGCTGAAGGTAGTGAATGAATCGCAGGGACTTGTTTCCGTTACAGTGGGTCACGACCTTTCGCAGGATTTCTATTTCAGATCATCAGGAGTCAGATGCGCTCTGTCTGTTGTTTCGGGCAAGACTGACATTGTGTCCAAGTTTGTAGAGCTTCGGCCGAAGGAGAACGGCTCGGAAGTCCATATAGAAAGCGTATTGTTGTCGCAGCAGGAACTGGTTATTGATAATGGAGAATCCAAGGCCCTATACGTAACTATAACACCGTCAAATGCTACCGATAAGGACTGCATCTGGTCGTCTGCAGATCCGAATATAGCCATTGTGGATCCTCGCACAGGTGTGATTACAGCTGTTGGAGTCGGAGAAACTACAGTAACTGTGACTACAAACGGTACAGATGAGTGGGGATTGTCACTTTCAGCAAGCTGCAAGGTCAAGGTCGTAGAATCAGTAAGGCTCAGTGGAGCTCCTTATGTCGAGGTAGGCAAGACTTCAGAACTTATTCTCGACTATCCGACATCTATGATTGTGGAAAGCTGTGAGTGGTGGAGCTCGGACAACACGAAGGCTACTGTGGATCAGCGAGGCGTGGTTACTGCGTTGGCGGATACTTATGGACAGGCGTCGAAGGAATATCTTGACATTACCATAAGCTGTAAGATAAATGGCAGCATCGTTGTGTCTCATGCGATGAAGGTTGTTGTCGCCCAGCCGAAGTCCATATGTATAAGCAGTCTTGCGGATGATCAGAACCAGGTAGTCCTGAAGGTTGACGATAAACTGTCCCTGGAGGCGACGATCTACCCTGAAAATGTGGATGTTTCCAAGTTCCGTCTGATGTATCAGAGCGACCAGGGTCTTGGCTGGATCGACAGTTCTACCGGAATGGTCAATGAGTATTCGAAGGTTATGAATCCGGGCACTGCGTGGGTATATATCGATGTGCTGAACAGGGATGACCATCATTATCTTGCCCCTGGCGTAAGCCTGAGAAGGACTTTGACTGTCAATGTGGAGCCTTATTGGGTAAAGAGCATTTCGTTCCCGTCTGCGACAGTCTCTCTTGAGCCGGGCCAGTCGACCAAGCTGACTCCGGTATTCAAGTCAGATGTGGATGGCGTACAGCCTACATATACCGACCTTGTCTGGACTTCTTCTAATCCGGACTGTGTTTCTGTAGATACTAAGACGGGAGAACTTGTCACGCTGGCTGAGGGTTCCGCAAAGATAACTGCCACGACATGCCATGACTGGTCCGTTCCTGAAGGATCAGACCACATGTCGGCCTCGTGTGATGTCATCGTGGAGAAGCCGACAGCTGCCGTAAATGTGGGAGACTATTATTATAGCGACGGAACTTGGTCTACAGCAAGGGATTACAGTAAGACCGTCATCGGAATCGTCTTTGCCAAGGCAAGTCCTGCCACTGCAGATAAGGTCATGATGGCTGATTATCCTAAGTGTACTCACGGACTGGTGGTTGCATTGAAAGAGTATCAGTCGGCATTTGGCCAGTTCGGTTATATGGCAGTATATCCATGGCTCTCTAACAATGGCTATGAAGTCCCTGATATGTCGAAGTCTAACGGATATGGCCTGACCAAGGGTCTGAGTGCATATAGGGTAGCAAATCCTACATATTGTGAACTCTTTGACAGCGCCAGCGGTCCTGCCGCTCTTCAGAATGCGGCCGTCAAGTCCCCTGCAAGTTCATGGTATGTTCCTTCATATTATGAGATGAGGTTGCTTTGGGAGCAGAAGTCGGTAGTAAACGGTTCGCTTGCCGCAGTGTCTGCGGACAGAGTCTCTGACTCATACTACTGGTCAAGTACATTGAGGACATATAATTCCTACAATGACTGTCAGGGATCTCCGTTCGATATGGCAACAGGTGGCTGGTACGCTTTTGATAAGAAGGCAGAGTCTTATCCTGTCAGAGTAGTCCTTGCATTCTAATCCGATGGAAACCATGAAGAGAAAAGTATTATATCTGTTTGCGGCATTGTTCGGACTGTGCTCATGCGCAGTGGATCCTCTGCCCGATGATCAGCAGTCGGGTTCAGAATTCCGTGAGGTTTCAGTCATGGCTGATGCTATGACCAGAACGGTCATGAAGGATGATGCCGTCGTTTGGGAAGACGGTGACAAGATAGCTTTGATATTCACACATCCGGAAAAAGGTGCTTATGTGGCGGAGCTTGTTGCGGAAATTCCGGAGGGGCTGGCCAGGATGGCTGACTTTAAAGGAAAGCTGCCAGTGGGCGTGTCTGCCTCCAAGGGATATGATGAGGATGGATACGCTGTTTATCCTTCATCAGCAGTAAAGGCCGACGGCAGGGTGTCGTTCGCTCTTGCGGCCGGGCAGCACGCTGCCGCTGACGGATCCTTTACATCGGGATCGAGTCTGATTTCCACATCGATATCGTTGTCATCCCTTGATGAAGAGGACTATGGCGTCAGCTTCTATAATGCGATGTCGATGCTGAGGTTTTCGCTTTCCGATGGTGTGAAGTCAGTGACTGTCGAAGGTACTTCGGCTCTTGCAGGAGCCGCTCCGCTGGTCTTTGACCAGAGCGGAAGGCTGGTTACGGATCATGAAGGAAACTGGGAAGGTGCAGTCAGCGCGGTGACATTGCTTCCGGAAAATGGAGCTGAGACCTTTTCCGAGAATACTATATATAATGTACTTGTCTGGCCGGGAGAACATAGTTCCCTGACGGTAAAGATAGATTTTACGGACATAGGGGAGTATGTCAAGACGGTCTCTCCTTCCGGCGGAGTGGTCTTTGAGCCTTCCAAGTTCTATACTCTCAAGTTCGGAGCTGATCAAGAGCTGATACTCAAGGAACTTGCCTCGGAATTGGATTCTGCGGTAGGTAACCTGTCCGATATCGAAGGTAAGCTTGACGATATAGATAATGACATCGACCAGCTGCTCTCTCAGATTCAGTCGATATCGCTTATGTCGGAATTTTCAGAAAATGCGGCTTATGCGCCTTATGCAATGTTCGGAACGTCAGCCCATAAGCAGGATATCGAACTTCGATATATGGTACGTCCGGCTTCTGTTGCGTCGGCTCTCGCGGAAAAGTATGCCGATTCCATGTCTGCGCTTGTTACATGCAGGAAGGCTTCAGGTGAGGTGGAATTCCTGACATTGCCATTAAGTGGGGTGGAGGTCGTAGAGGACATGATGACCGTGAAGGTCAAGGCCGACGGACTGGGCAACAGCTTCTATGCAGGAGACCTGCAGGCAGACCTGGCTCTCCAGATAAAGTCAGAAACTACCGATATCATGTCTGATTTTGCAAGACTGTATCCAAAGCGATCTCTGGGACTGGAGTTCACAAGAACCGAAGATGTTCCTGTCCTCAGGGGAGCGGAGGTTTCCATACCGTTCAGATATGCTCCTACTGCCGATACATATCAGATGACCGTCAGTCACTCTGGAGCAGCCGGAGTCCATGTCCAGGATAATGCCGGATTCAATACGGGTTATCTCAGGGTGAACATCAAGGATGCTGACCCAGCTTCTCAGTCAGTGACTCTTACCTTGACATCCGGTGACGACGTGTTGACGCAGCGTATCACATTTGCAGACGGTGGACAGTTTGAGGTCTCTACCGGCGGTAAGGTCGATTATATCGGCGGTGAGATAAGTCTTGTCGTAGGACCTAATAACTATGGTTCATATACTCTTAATGTTAATGCCGGCAGCTGGCTCCAGGAGACATTCAGCGGAGTAACCGGATATTATACCCTGGATGAAAATCCGGGAGCGGAAAGAACTGCAACAGCTGTCTACAGCATCAAGAATGCACAGCCTGGCGTTAATGGTGACCTGACGTATACCAAGTCAGTGGTCATAACTCAGGCGGCTTATGGAACATCTCTGACGAAGAATTATTATTCGAATGGACATAAGCTCATGCTCAATAGCGCTACAGCCGGGTATACTCCGCTTAATATCGTGATCCTGGGTGACGGATATAAGAAGAAGGATCTGATGCAGGAAGGAAAGTTCGAGAGAAGCGCCCGTTCAGCGATGGATGCCTTCTTCAGCGTCGAGCCGTATAAATCCTTCAAGAACAGGTTCAATGTATATGCGGTGGCGTATGAATCAGCAAATGAGGGCCCTCGTCTGGAGTCTGTGTCTTCGTCTTCGCACTCGACTTATTTCGGAAGCTACTATAAAGGCGGTGGCAACACCTACGTGAACTGCTCTGATGATGGAAAGTCCAAGATAAAGAGTATTGTTCAGGGTACACTTGGGCTCAGCGGGGATTCGTACTATCGCACCATAGTAATCGTGCTTATAAACACCTCCGAGGCTGTCGGATCGACTGATTATCCGTCCATGAGTACGTCTTCAAGCGTTGGCGACGGCTATGCTTCGTTCGCCATTGCCATGTTGGCGGCAAATTCTACCGGAACGAACGGTCTGATACGACATGAGGCAGGAGGCCATGCATTCGGAAGACTTGGAGACGAGTACCCTGTCAGCTGGTATACGGAGGCCCAGGTAAATGAAAGACATTCTGTAGGCTTTTACCGCAATGTCGCTACAAATCAGAGCTACTGGTCGGCCTTCACTTCGGCTGGTTATGGCAGTGATGAGGTTACATATGACAGGTATGGTTCATACAATACCTACCGCTCTACGCGTGAAAGCGGAATAATGTGGAACAACAACGGCCAGTTCAACGCCGTGTCCCGTCATGCCATCTATGAGAGGATCATAAAGCAGTCGCAGGGAGCTGGCGCCTACAGCTGGAATTCGTTCCTGGAGTGGGATAAGAAGAATAGGTAACAGTTATTAGAAAGATTTTACTATATTTGCCAAGATTTGAAACTAAATGTTAACATTATAAAACAATTATGAACTTTTTGACTAACGACAAGCTTGTAATCGTAGGTGCTGGTGGCGCTATCGGTTCAAACATGGCTCAGACAGCTCTCATGCTCGGCCTTACTCCAAACATCTGCCTTTATGATATCTATGGTCCAGGCGTAAACGGTGTTGCAGAGGAGCTCTATCACTGCGCATTCGAGGGTGCAAATATCACTTGGACAACTGACCCTGAAGTTGCCTTCACAGGTGCAAAGTACATCATCTCATCAGGCGGTGCTCCTCGTAAGGAGGGTATGACTCGTGAGGACCTCCTCAAGGGTAATTGCCAGATCGCTGCAGAGTTCGGTGACAACATCAAGAAGTATTGCCCGGATGTAAACCATGTAGTGGTTATCTTCAACCCAGCTGACGTTACTGCTCTTACAGCTCTTATCCGTTCAGGTCTCAAGCCAAGCCAGCTTACTTCACTCGCTGCTCTTGACTCTACCCGTCTCCAGTCAGCAATCGCTAAGGAGCTCGGCGTTCCTCAGTACAAGGTAGAGAATGCTCGTACTTACGGTGGTCACGGTGAGGCTATGGCAGTGTTCGCATCCAAGATCACTGTTGACGGCAAGCCGCTCGCAGAGTACAACATCCCTGCAGAGAAGTGGGCAGAGATCAAGCACGCTACTATCCAGGGTGGTTCAAACATCATCAAGCTTCGTGGCCGTTCATCATTCCAGAGCCCATCTTACCAGTCTGTTCTCATGATCCAGGCTGCTATGGGTGGCGCTGAGTTCAACTGGCCAGCAGGTTGCTATGTAAACACTGAGAAGTATAAGAACGTCCTCATGGCTATGCCTACAGTAATCGACGCTACAGGCGTACACTTCGGTGAGGTTACAGGTACAGAGGAGGAGATAGCAGCTCTCGATGCATCTTACGCACACCTCCAGGTAATGCGTGACGAGATCATCAACCTCGGCATCATCCCGCCAGTTTCAGAGTGGAAGACTCTCAATCCAAACCTCTAATCCGTCAGGATAAATAAGTGAAAGCCCATAGCCTCACCAGTTATGGGCTTTTTGTAAATAATAGAGATGAGCAACATGCCATTGAAGAAAATAATATCTATACTGACCTTCCTGAGTCTCGCCCTTTCGGCAGTGGCTCAGGAAGGTTGGGTAATGGAAGCATCTTCGCGCGAGAATTATCACGGAGCAACGATGGCCAACGGACGCCTGGGAGTCGTTACAGACGACAGACCTTTTAAAGCGCGTGAGATTGTCCTTGCGGGCGTTTTCGATAAGGAACATGAGACTGGTGTAAGTTGTGTTGCAAGCGGCCCTGTCTTCCTCAATATGGAACTTACTGTAGACGGGGATAAGGTCCAGGACAAGGATTTCACAGGTTGGAGCCAGACCTTTGACCTGAAGAAGGCACAGCTGACGACAGATGTTGAGCTCAAGGGGCGTGCATCGTTCAAGTACACTGTCCTGGCTTTGAGACATCTGCCTTACAATGCAATGTCTATAGTGGAGGTTGTTCCGCACAAGGATATTACTCTCAAAGTGGAGAATGTTTATGGCCTGCCGGCAGAGATGAATGATCCAAAGGCAAGTTTCGGTGAGGGTGCGCAGCTGGTGTATCAGCTGAATGCTGCTACCCGCACGAGGGTGCACCGCGTGAGTTCGTCATCCATGTTCATGTTTGATGGCGAGGAACCGGCAGTCAGAAGAATCAATGAGGAAGGTCGTGACGGAATGTGGTTCTCGGTCGAACTGAAGAAGGGTCAGACATATAGATTTGCTCTTGTTGGTGCAGTCTGCTCGACTCAGGACTTCAAGGATCCGATCAACGAGTCAAAGCGTTTCGCTACTTTTGCCTACAAATCAAGCATAGACTATCTTCTCGAGAAGCATCGTGCAGCCTGGGATGAACTCTGGCAGGGAGATGTTATCATCGAAGGCGATCCGGAATCGCAGCTTGATATACGTCATGCCCTATATCAGCTGTATTCGATAACTCGTGACAACTGTCCGGTGGGAATTGCTCCTATGGGTCTGTCGAGTGCAGGATACAACGGACATTACTTCTGGGATACCGAGCTGTGGATGTATCCACCGATTCTTGTAATGAATCCTGCAGCTGGCCGTTCGCTTATGGATTACCGTGCGAAATGTCTGCCACAGGCTATGCAGAACGCGCAGAATCACGGATACAAGGGTGCTCAGTACCCTTGGGAGGCGGATACTTCAGGTGAAGAGTGTACTCCTGTATGGGCTTTGACAGGTACATATGAACATCATATTACAGCTGATGTGGGTATCGCTATGTGGCAGTATTTCTGCGTGACACAAGATAAGGATTGGCTAGAAGATACTGCTTGGCCTGTGTTGAAGGCAGTGGCGGACTTCTGGCTCAGCCGTGTACATAAGAACTCAGACGGAAGTTATTCCATTATCAATGTGGTAGGTGCTGACGAGTTTGCCGAGAATGTAGACGATAACGCATTCACTAACGGTGCTGCAAAACGAGTTCTTCGCGATGTGACTGCGGCAGCTGAGGTGCTTGGCAAAAAGGTGGACCCTCGCTGGATGGAGGTATCTGACAATCTGGTATTCACATACAACGCAGAGGGCGTGACTATGGAATACACCGGTTATGATGGAAGACTGATCAAGCAGACTGACGTGAACATGCTTGCTTATCCTCTCGGAGTCATTACAGATAGAGACCATGTCATCCGTGATATTGAATATTATTTCGACAGGATAGACCCTAATGGTCCGGCTATGAGCAACGCAATCATTGCTGTGCTCCATGCTCGTCTCGGAGATCCGGAAACAGCGTTCAAGGTGTTTAAGAAGAGCTATACCGACAAGCTAAGGCCGCCGTTCGGTGTCCTTTCGGAGAGTGCCAACACTTCTCGCGTATCCTTTGCTACTGGTCTGGGAGGTATTCTCCAAAGCGTCATCTTCGGTTTTGCGGGATTGGAAATCACAGAGGAAGGTATCAAACAGCTTCCTGCTCAGCTTCCTTCGCATTGGAAGTCTCTTACTGTGACCGGGGTCGGTCCGGAAAAAAAGACCTTCAGGGTATCACGGAAGTAAGGGGCTGAGACAAAAACATTAAAATTTCATAAAAAGTGCAAAATTTTGTAAAAAGTTTTGCACTTTTATTTTTTCTCTCTATATTTGCAGTCCCAAATGAAAGGGAAACCAATAATCGGGGTGTGGCGCAGTTGGTTAGCGCATCTGGTTTGGGACCAGAGGGTCCTGTGTTCGAGTCACAGTACCCCGACATTATCAAAAACGACTACTTGAAATCAAGTGGTCGTTTTTTTTGGTACGCCCAGCATGGGCATGTTCTAACGGGTGAAAGTCCCCAATGCACCCTAATGACGGGAAGCATATAGCCAAAGGCAAGGGTGTCCATCGCGAGGTGGAATCTGAAGGAAGCCGGCGGCAAAAGTCTGGCCTGA
>JBGVNX010000023.1:0-5566 GCA_045126075.1 Candidatus Cryptobacteroides sp. | reverse complement strand
ACATAATTAATAACACTAAAACTAATAACCAATAAGTTGGGAGAGTTTCAGAAGAACTCTCTGATCAACTCGGGTGCAAAGGTACTACTTTTTTTGATATCTGCAACATCCAGTCCAAAGATTTCCGACGAACTGTAAAATTTACTATATGAACGAAACAGTCATATTATAACAATCCACCACAAAACACCCACCTAAAACAACATTTATTAAACATAAACACCCCATAATTTACATATCCGCAAATTATAGGGTGTAAAATTTAATATATACAAGATAAACTCTTTTCCGACGAATGAAATTACAGTATGACGAATCTAGAAGATTGACTCCTCTGTGTAAGTTGTCAACAGCTCTAAAGCCTTCATTCCCATAACTGAATTTCCCTTTGAATTAAGTCTCGGGCTCCAGACTGCAACTGAATATCTATGTGGATATACAGCTATGATTCCTCCTCCTACACCACTCTTTCCAGGAAGGCCAACCAGATATGAAAATTCGCCTGCCTCATCATAGAAGCCACATGTCTGCATGACAGCATTTAGTCTCTTTATACGCGACCTGCTCAGCTTATAGCCAGCATACTCGAAAGCTTCATGGTTGGTGAATGCAAGAAAAGCCTTGGCAAGCTCACGACAGCTCATTTCCACAGAACACATCTTGAAATAGAACATCAGCACCTGCTCGATATCATTCTCAATGGTTCCATGATATTTCAGCATGTTGGCAATGGCTGCATTCAGGTATCCTTTCTCTCTCTCCGATTGAGCAACCTCCATATTATAATCTATAGAATCACTTCCTGACAAGGCACGTATGAAGTTCAGGAATTCAACCTCATGATCATCAAGTTCCGAGATAAGGACATCAGCCAGAACTATAGCGCCAGCATTAATGAAAGGGTTACGAGGAATACCCTTCTCCACCTCCAGTTGGACAAGAGAATTGAAGGCAGTACCTGAAGGCTCCTTTCCGACTCTTTTCCATAATGACTCGCCTTTCATGGATAGGCACATGGCCAAAGCAAATACCTTGGTAATACTCTGGATGGAAAATCTCGTATCGGCCTGCATATGGGTATACACATCTCCAGACACAGTCTCCAGACACATTCCGAACTGATCCGGGTTGACCTTTGCTAATGCAGGAATATAATCAGCCTGCTTGCCATCCTTGGCAAAGGGAAGAATCTCCTGATAGATATCTTCTAAAATCTTCTGATAGTCCATAAAATAAAATTCTGCCAGACCTGATGGCATGGCAGAACAAAGTTAACTAAATATTTTAATTTTAATAGTTCTCCTTCATCGGCTCGAAGTAAGCCTGAGGGAAAAGACATGCAGGGCAACCCTTAGGAGCATCCTGTGCCTCGCATATGTAACCGCAGTTACGGCACTGCCACCAGATCTTTCCGTCTCTGTGGAAGAAATCACCGTCAGTAAAGTGGCTCAGAAGTTTCATGTAGCGACGCTCGTGCTCAGCCTCTACCTTAGCGATGTTCTTGAAAGCTGCTGCGATTGCAGGGAAACCTTCCTCTGATGCAACCTCTGCGAACTCCTTGTAAAGAACGTCCCACTCTTCCTTCTCGCCCATTGCTGCAGCAAGGAGATTCTCCTGAGTTGTACCTACCTTACCGGCTGGATAGCATGCTGTAATCTCAAGATCACCACCCTCAAGGAAATTGAAGAAACGTTTTGCGTGCTCTCTCTCCTGCTCAGCTGTCTCCATGAATACTCCTGCAATCTGCTCATATCCTTCCTTTCTTGCTACTTCTGCAAAGAATGTATATCTGCTACGTGCCTGGCTCTCGCCTGCAAATGACTTGAGCAGATTCTGCTCAGTTCTTGTTCCTTTTACGCTTTTCATATCATTTATATTTTTAGTTGTTTTCAATTCTCCGATGCAAAGGTAAACATTTATTTTTAATTTGGAATGGTTCTAAATTAATTTTATCAATTTTTTTCATTTTTCATTCCAAAATCACCTGATCAAGGATAAATATATGGATAAAAGAGCAATATTCAGCGAATTTTATATAAATTTACGTGTCATTCCAAAATTCATGGAGGCGGACGGCAATTCCCGAAAAGCCGCAAAAGAGTAGGGACAACACTAAACTAACAACTATTATGCAGTACAAAGTAATTCCTTTCAACGCCGTAATCGGCCAGAAAGACGGAGCAATTCAGGCAGCACAGCAGCTTCAGGCACTCATCGACACAATGCAGGCTGACGGATGGGAGTATGTTGAGATGGTAAACATCGACACATTCGTAGAAGGCACAAACGGTTGCTTCGGTTTCGGAGCCAAGCCTAGCTATAATGTAGCAGTTGCAGCTGTCGTATTCAAGAAATAGGCACCATGCGATATCTTTTGATGTTTGCTATCCGTTTATACTGGAAGGTTCCCACAAAGCTCCACGATAAGTGTATCTTCAAGGAAACCTGTTCTCATTATGTATATCGGATAGCAGAACATCAAGGATTCATAGCTGCAATCAAAGCATTCAAAGAGCGAAACAAGCTCTGCAGACCCGGATATGTAGTCTACAGATCAATGGGGAAATTCTTCCTCAAGACGGCAAATGGAGAAATTTTCGAAGAAGAATACATCTCCCCCAACCTTCTGCCCCCACATAGAAACACATTCTTAGACTTCGACGCTATGGGGCAGACATTTCAACCAAGCGAAACTAATTAATACAGATCATGATCTCGCCTATCGAGGTCATGTCTTTGTCTGATATTTCCTGCAAGGATGTCAGACGAAAGTGGCGTGTCGAAACCGGTGCATCAAAATAGACTTCGTATGGGACAGGATTGTTCATGATATTGCTGAATTCACCGTCAGGGATAACTTCCACCCATTCCTTACCATCCTCACTGACAGCAAAACGATATCTGAAAATTGTTCCTTCCAGATTCTGATCCTCTCCTGGAGCATATACAAATCCGCTGATTTGTTGCACCTTGCCCATATCTACCTGTATGGATTCCAGCGAGTCAACTGTCCATTCTGTAGCTGGATCGCCATCAAATGCCAGATCAACACCTTCAACATCTGACGACCATAAAGAAGAATCCGCATAATACGCATCAGAGGCACTGATATTACCCTTGACTTCAGGAGCATAGTACAGGCCTACTTCTGAAATATATGCGGTCTTTCTGATAGACAGAACAGTTATCCTCACCTTATCTGCAGTAATATCATCAAACTTCATGAGTCTGTTGTATCCGATAGTAGTACCTTCAGTCACCTTCTCCCATACGCCATTTCTCAAAGCCTCAAGGCAGAATTCTTCTACCCTCTGGCCTCTTGTGATATCCTCTCTTATCTTCAGGGTATTGAACCTGGATCCAGGTATTACTGAGAATTCCATAGACTCCCCTTCTTCTGCTTTCCACAGCCTTAATCTATCAGCAATCATATTGGTACTGAAAGCAGCTTCAACATATCTTCTAAGTTCCTTGATGCGGGATGCATCTATCTCATGGATGAGTCCTCTTGTGTCTGGAGGGATGTTCAACAGGAGTACTGAATTACGTCCTACTGATGTATAATAGATATCTACAAGATTCTCAAGAGATTTTACCTGAGAGTCTTGGTATGGGTGATAGAACCAACCTGGTCTGATCGACACGTCCACCTCTGAAGGATACCAGGTAACTTCCTGTGCACGTGCAATAAGTTCACGGCTGCCCAGATCTCTTGACATTTCCATAAGCCCCAACGAACGGTTCTGTTCCAACCCTCGTTCCAGCGATACCGGAGTATAGGCAGTGACACTCCATTCGGTCTCCCTGCCACGACCGCCTTCATTTCCAACCCATCTGATATCATCTCCCATGATGGCTGTCACAGCCTCTGGCTGCAACTTATGGATGGTTTCGAGTATCGCAGTCCAATCATATACCTGCCTTTTGCCGTTAGGACCTTCAGCACAGGCTCCATCAAACCACACTTCGCTGACCTTACCATAATTGGTCAGCAACTCAGTAAGCTGTTCTATGAAAAACTTATTGTATGCAGGTGAATCACCATAACATTCAGCATTTCTGTCCCAAGGAGAGAGATAGACTCCGAATTCAAGTCCATACTCATCACATGCATCCCTGAGTTCCCTTACAACATCTCCTTCTCCATTTTTCCATGGAGAGTACTTGACAGAATAATCAGTAGTTGCAGTCGGCCAGAGACAGAATCCATCGTGATGTTTTGCCGTAAGGATTGCCATCTTGAATCCTCCCTCCTTAAGAGAGCGTACCCACTGACGACAGTCAAGAGACGAAGGGTTGAAAAGCTCCGGAGAATCCTTACCATTGCCCCACTCGTTTCCCGTAAAGGTGTTTATGCCGAAATGCAGGAAGGCAGTAAGCTCCAGAGACTGCCATTTCAACTGTTTCTCGGTAGGCACCACACGGGATGCCATCTCGACCTTTTCCTCAGCAGTCGCTCCTTCTGGAAAACGAACCGACTTCTCATAATATTTTTCCGAATACCTGCCACATCCTGCCAATGATATGACAGACAGAATGAAAAGGACCTTATAAATAATTTTCTGCATACATTCTCAAATTGTCATAATTCTTAACAAGGCATAAAATTAAAAATATTCGTCCTGTAAACAAAATTTCTGCTGTCGATTAACAAGTATCCATAATATATACACCACAAAACATATCATTTGCGGCTTGACACAAATGATATTTACTGCTGTGAAATGCTGAACCTTGTAAAGGCGTCACCAGCTTGCATATCTATTACAGCTTGACGAGGCTCTGTATCATAGTGCGGGTCGACTGTTATAATGACAGTATTGCTCTTACCTTTGTCAGGAACCATGATATGATACCATCCGCCGTCAAGGACATCATAAGTGTGGGTCTCTTGACCATCTGACGAACTCGCATGGATATAATCAGACTTGATCTTCTGGTCATCAATACAAGTAACCTCATATCCTCCGTTAATCCACCATCTGCTATAGTTCAGGGCAGATACAGTATTCTGTCCACCCTCTGGAGGAAAATTCACATGAGTCTTATCCAACTCGATCGGGTCCCAATCTCCTTCCTTCTCAAATATTGTTTCTTCACATGACGATGCAAAGAACATTGTTGCAACAAGTGCTATAGCATATACAAAACGTTTCATAGTCAATATCATTAGAATTCAACACCAAACTTCAAACGGAACTGCGGATAGTTCCTTCTTATGTAGGCATCTGTTGTTCTATCCAATACACCGTCAAGCGCATAAGCAAGGCCTACATTTGCCCTCTTGCAGGCACAATTGAACTTAACTCCGACTGATGGCTCTGCAAATAATCCTCTATAATGTTCTTTATTAACTATGTGATTTTCGTGAATATCATCTATTTCCTCTGCACTCATTCCATCATATATTCCATAATTGTACTTACCGCCATTCAGCTGGAAGTTATTTCCGAGATTCAGGCTGACATAAGGAGTGATGTCTCTTTTCAGAATATCAGCGGTAAGATGCAGATATAAAGGTGCGCTGAACTGCTCGAAGTCAAAATAGTAGTTTACGCCGACACCA
>JBGVNX010000022.1:0-14697 GCA_045126075.1 Candidatus Cryptobacteroides sp. | reverse complement strand
GTGAAGTAGAAACCTCCAGCTACCTGTTTCGCTTTCATTGGATCTATTTTGTCTGTTACAGGCATCCATGTATTCGAGGGAAGGTCAATATATGAAGTTGCAACCTGATGGTTGAACTGGGTCATCTCTGTATATGATGCTTTGATTGCCAATACATCAGAACATTTGAACTTAAGGGCAAATCTTGGTTCTAAAGTATTGTAGACCTTACCTGGGACGCCGAAAAGCACGTATCTGAGTCCGGCATTAGCGGTAAACCAATCAGTCAACTGCATCTCATCCTCTATATACAGGTAGAACTCATGGCCATCATACATGTTACCGTCAGTAGTTCTTGCACTGGCCAAAGTATTTTCGTCTTCCTTATATTCCTCTTCCTTTACGCGGTTCACATTGTATATGTGATACTGGTATCCCCCACCGAAGCGGACATGGTTCCTATTGCCTGGAGTCCAATCGAACAAGGATTTGACTCCTATATTTGACACATGCGATATATTGCCGCTGGTAATCTCCTCTTCAAAGACAGGGCTGACGCCATCACGGGAATGCCATTGCGAAACCATTTTAGAACGGTTCAGGCTGTAAAAAGTCAACAGATTAGATTCAAGATTGTCTGTTATCTTGCTTTCCCAACCGGCAGAAGCCAAGATATTACCCCATGTCACGTTAATACCAGAGTCGAACCATGTACTCTGAGGGTCGCCATAAACATCGGTAAACTGGTTGTCATAAAACTCATTGTTCTTGAGCTTGTCATCGCCTGCATAAAAATTGAGATATAGTTTGTTGCTATCATTCAAGAGATGGGTAATTCCAGCATTTGCATCCCAGAAGTTATAGCCAAGCACTGTCTTCTCATTCTTGTTCTTGGCATTCATTATGGCAAAGACAGGAGTCGTGACAGCATCCACCCAACTTCTTCTCAAAGCGACATTGAATGATGTCCTGTCCTTTATGATAGGTCCTTCAAACTGGATATTACCATCTATCAGACCTAATGAAAATGAGCCATGATATTTCTTCATGTCTCCAGGACGAGTCATGACATCAACCACAGACGACATCCTTCCACCATATCGTGCCGGAAAACCGCTTTTGTAGAAATCAACATTATCGATAACCTCATGATTGAAGGATGAAAACAGGCCTGCAAGATGGCTTACCTGATACATCGGGACATTGTCAAGCTGAAAAAGATTGTCGCTTCCGGTACCTCCATGCACATAGAGTCCGGACATCAGTTCTGTTCCTGATGAAACTCCGGGAAGCATCTGGAGAGTCTTTATCAGATCTGGTGAACTGAGAAAGGCAAATCCCTTATTTATATTGCCTCCATCAATTCTTGTCATACCTGTCTGTGTGGAATTACGCTTGGGATCCAACAAGACTGTAATGACTGATTCGTTAATGGTATCATGCTGTTCCTCTATGAAGATGGTATAGTCCTTGGGCTTCTTTCTCTTGTCGGCCTGAGTCAGGACTATGTATTTCCTCATTATGTCGTACTCGATTCCTGTGCCGGCGAAGAGTGTCTGCAGGCATTCCTCCAGAAGAGCAGAATGCTCCTTCTTGTTACCCTTGATGATATCCTTCATCGGCTTGCCCGAATACGGCACATTGATCTCGATTGCTGAATCATACACAAAGTTCACTCCCAGTGACTCGTGGATGACCTCCATCTCGGATTTGAGAGTCCTGCTCTGCTGTGCGTGTGCAGGGGCTATGGCAAAGAAGGCCATAGCGATGGTTGTAGTGATTAATAATAGTACGTGCTTCATTGTCAAGTCGTTTGGGAATCTTATCTCTTGACGATGTGAACATCGAGTGCAGACTCTATGAGGCTTATGATAAGGTCAAGGTCTTCGGCGTAGAACTCTCCGCTGAGCTGCTTGTCAAGGTCGGTCGCAGCAAACGACACATTGTAGTGCTCTGAGAGAGTTTCAAGAACGTCTCTGAGAGGAGTCTTGTCGAAGATGAACGATCCGCGCTGCCATGCTATGGAGTTGACGTCTGGCTCCACTGCTATGACAGGGACATTTTCGTCAGGCGAAAGAGTCGCCTGCATGTCCTTTGTCAGGATCACACCTTCAGCATCTGAAGACTTTGCAAATAGTACCTTACCTTCTGTCACATAGACTTCCTTGACCGATGAACCGGCATCCACCATGAACTTTGTTCCAAGCACTCTTACGAATGCGCCATCTGAAGTGATTTCAAACGGTACGGCCTCGTCCCGAGCGACTTCGAAGAAAGCCTTACCCTCAAGTCTTGTGTTTCGAGGAGACTTCTCGCTGTAGGTCAATCGTGATCCTGGAGCTAGGGTCACTTCTGAGCCATCAGGAAGAACAAACTCCTGGACTTCGGCACTTGCCATGAGCTGGATCTGCTGGTCATTGTCACGGAAAAGGAACACACAAAGGATAAATGCAGCTGCCGCTGCTACGCCTGACACCCAAGGCAATACTCTTCTGCGAGGCTTCCGGACGATGCCATGAGCCTCATTGAAGCGCTGCAATGCCTTCTGAGTGTCGAACTTGCCTTCCTGATAATGCTTCAGGACGAAGTCCATGTGTTTATCCTCAAAGTCTGACATAATTAAGATCTAAGATTCCGTTAATCCGACATTAAGACGGAAGTGTTTTGAAAAAGTACTATATGATTTGAAAAATTTATGCAAAAAAGAATGTATAAAGTTTGTGGACACCTTCCTTCAGGACTTTCAAGGCCTTGCTGATCTGGTTCCTTACCGTATTGACGGACAGATTCAGTTCTTCAGCAATCTCCTCATATTTGAGTCCGTCGCGCTTGCTCATGATGAATACCTCGCGGCATTTTTCGGGAAGGGAGTCTATCGCAGTCCAGAGCTTGGCCTCAGTCTGTGATCGCTCCTGCGCATCGTCATCGTCAATGATTCCGTAGGTGTCGTATGGCTTTAGGGATTCTGTTGGGATACCCTTCTTGCGGAGATGGTCCAGACAACGGTTTCGCACCATCATATATAGATAGGACTTACGGTTGAGGACGTGAGCACCTTCCTGAAGTTTCTCCCAGAGTGCGGCATAGCTTTCCTGAACGATGTCCTCAGACAGATCCACATCCTGAAGATAATGCAGAGCATACAGACAGAGAGGCCTGTAGTTGTATCTGAACAGGTCGTCGAAGATTATCTTATTGTCTGGCTGTGGCATTGTCTATCTGATGTGCGGATGCAAATATAGAAGATTTTATGGTAAAGTTGACCCAACCCCGCTGGCACACTTTTAGGAATCGGCGTTTTCATCTAATTTTTCACGATATGAAAACGAACGAAAAGAAAGAGCTTACCTCGGAGAACGGACGTCCTATTGCGGACAATCAGAACACACAGACAGCAGGCCATCGCGGACCTGTGACATTACAGGACACATGGCTTCTTGAAAAGATGGCCCATTTCGACAGAGAGGTCATCCCTGAGAGAAGAATGCACGCAAAAGGTGCGGGAGCATACGGAACATTCACCGTCACCCACGACATCACAAAGTACACCCGCGCCTCGATATTTTCTGAAATAGGAAAGCAGACACCATGTTTCGTCCGCTTCTCCACCGTTGCAGGCGAACGCGGAGCGGCAGACGCAGAGCGCGATATCAGAGGGTTCGCAATGAAATTCTACACAGATACCGGAAACTGGGATCTTGTAGGCAACAACACTCCTGTCTTCTTCCTTCGCGACCCGTTGAAGTTCCCGGACCTGAACCATGCGATAAAGCGTGATCCGCGTACCGGAATGCGCTCGGCTAACTCAAACTGGGACTTCTGGACACTCCTTCCCGAAGCGCTGCACCAGGTGACGATCACCATGTCACCACGCGGCATCCCGGCATCCTTCCGCCACATGCATGGATTCGGAAGCCACACATACAGCTTCTATGACTCAGAGAACCGCCGCACATGGGTGAAGTTCCATCTGAGGACCCTCCAGGGGATTAAGAACATGACGGATGCCGAAGCGGAAGCAGTCATCGCAAAGGACAGGGAATCCCATCAGCGTGACCTGTTCGAAGCCATTGAAAGAGGCGACTATCCACGCTGGCTGATGCAGGTGCAGCTTATGACCGAGGAACAGGCCAGGAACTATGAGATCAATCCATTCGACCTCACGAAGGTATGGTATCACGGCGACTTCCCTCTTCACGATGTGGGCATACTGGAGTTGAACCGCAATCCTGAGAACTTCTTTGCGGAAGTAGAGCAGGCTGCGTTCAATCCGGCAAACATCATAGAGGGTATCGGATTCTCTCCTGACAAGATGCTTCAGGGCCGTCTCTTCTCATATGGTGACGCGCAACGTTACCGTCTCGGAGTGAATTACAACGAGATCCCTGTTAACCGTCCTCGCTGCCCATTCCATTCGTTCCACCGCGACGGTAAGATGCGCACCGACGGCAATATGGGCGCCGCTGTATCGTATGAACCTAACAGTTACGGCCAGTGGAAGGAAAAGCCTTCGGCAAAGGAACCGACGTTGGCTGCCATGGGAGATGTATTCAGCTATGACGAGCGGGAATACGACAGCGACTACTACACTCAGCCGGGAAAACTGTGGCGACTTATGTCAGCGGAAGATCAGAAGGCAACCTGCGAAAACACCTCACGAGCGATGGCAGATTCAGAGCTCTTCATCAAGCAAAGGCACATCCGCAACTGCTTCATGGCCGATCCGACATATGGTAAAGGTATAGCAGAAGCATTAGGGTTATCCTTGGAAGAAGCCCTCATTGCTGAAGATCCTGCACATCCGGAATGGGATAAAAGATAATGAAACTCAGTTCCCTACTATGGTGTCCTGCGAAGAATTTCGCGGGACATTTTTATGAAACTAAAATTTTTAGTTACTAAACTACATAAAATAGTTACATTAAAAGAAAATTTAGTTACCTTTGTTGCTGAAACATTTTCAGACATGAAGAAACTGACTAAAAAAGAGGAAGAGATCATGAATCTCTTTTGGGACAAGGGGGCAATGTTCGTGCGTGAACTTCTGGAGCATTATGATGAACCGAAGCCACATTTCAACACTCTTTCAACAATGGTCCGCAACCTTGAGGCAAACGGATATGTGAGTCACAAGGCATACGGCAATTCATATCAGTACTACCCTGTCGTTACTCGCGAGGACTACGCAGGAAGGACATTCAAGGGTGTCATCAGCAGTTACTTCAACAATTCATATCTCAGTGCAGTATCTACCCTTGTAAAGGAAGAGAAAATCACTGTAGAAGAGCTGAAGGAGCTTATCGAGCAGATTGAAAACGGACAAAACAAATAGGCCATGACTGAATTCCTCATATATCAAGGCAAGGCTGCTATCGCATTGGCGGTGTTCTATATGTTCTACCGTCTGCTGCTCAGCAAGGAGACGTTCCATCGTTTCAACCGCATCATGCTTCTCAGTACGGCAGCCCTTTCATTCGTACTCCCCCTCTGCGTCATCACTTTCAAGGAGGTTGTCGTCGTTCCGGCAATGACGGGATCATCTGAAACCATCATCGGTGAAGTTACAGAGACTGCCGCAATGGTTCCTGAAGTGTCCGTTCCTATATGGCCGGTCATCCTCTGCTCATTATTCGCCCTCGGCGCAATGGCAGTGCTCTTACATGTCGTCATTTCGATCATCGGCATAAGAAGAATGATCCGCAGCGGAAACAGTCAGGCGCTTGAAAGTGGTGAGACGCTCATAATTACAGAAACTGATACAGCTCCATTCAGCTGGATGAAATACATCGTGATTTCCCGTGAGGATTACGAGAGCGGCTACTCTCAGATCCTGACTCACGAGAAGGCACATATCGCACTCAGACATTCGTGGGACATCCTCTTCGTCGACATGATCACTGCCCTCCAGTGGTTCAACCCGGCGATCTGGATGCTCAAGGCTGACCTTCGCGCCCTCCATGAGTTCGAGGCGGATGACGCAGTCCTGAGAAGCGGAGCGAATATCAAGGAATACCAATATTTACTAATAAGAAAAGCTGTCAGCAAGAGCGGCTACTCAGTTGCTAACAGCTTTAATCACAGTACACTTAAAGCTCGTATTACTATGATGTTAAACAAAAAATCATCTCGTATGAGTGCCTGGAAGGCTCTCTACGTCATTCCTCTCGTAGGAATCTCTCTCGCGGCTACTGCCGAGACAAAGGTAGATTACCAGTATGAAGACCAGCAGCATGTCGCTGTGGCTGACACTATGGAAGGCAAAGATAGTAAAAATTCTTTACCTGAACCCGAAAGCGAATTTACTAAAAAGAACCTTCGTGAAGGAAGATTCATTGTCGACAAGGAAAACAACACTTTTACACTCCATTACTTTGACGCTGAGTGCAAGGAACTTCAGGTTCATTACACAGGTCTTGACCTTAACCAGAACATCTATATGCATAATGGAGCAGTAGTAACACAGGATATGATGATGAAGGCTGCAAAAGATGATTCTGATGCGGTAATAATCGTAGCATATCTTAAAGGTGAGAATAGGGTAAGTGCTGCCATTACCAAAACCGGTCCTTATGTTACCGGAACTATAAATGTGAACGAGGAGGAGGAAGGATTCACACTTAAGTCAAGCATTCAGGTCCGCACTGCTTACGAAGAGAAAGTCGAAGCAGACGCAAATGATCTAGTAATCGTCGTTAATGGTGAAAGAATGGCTGAGGGATTCGACCTTAACACTATCGATCCGGCCACAATTACTTCAATGGAAGTCCTCAAGACTGAAAAGGCATTGCAGGAATATGGTACTGACAAAGGCGTGATCGTCATTACCACCGATCCGACAAAGGCAAATGAGAAAAAGCCTGCTCCAGACATCTACATTAACGGCAAGAAGGCAACAAGTGAAGAGATCGCAGCTCTCCCTGCAAATCCTAAAGGAACCATTTCCGCCGACGGAACAGTTTGGATTACAACCGAAGATGAACCAGTAGAAAAACCCAATCCTGATGAGGTTGTTTATCATGTTACAGATAAAGCTGCCGAAATGATACAAAACAGAGAACCTCGATTTCAGGGTGGCGGAATGCCAGAATTCCAGAAATGGGTACACGACCACATCAAATATCCTGAAGATGTGACAAGCGAAGGCCGTGTAGATGTATCATTCACGGTTTCAAAGGACGGAGGTGTTACAGATGTCAAGATTCTTCGCGGGGCTGACGCAAAACTGAATGAGGAAGCGATCAGAGTGATCGAATCATCCGGCAACGGATGGGTACCAGCCATCAAGGACGGCAAAAAGATTCCGATCACGATGATGCTACCGGTAATCTTCAAGAAATAGCATTATATAAGCAGCACGGTTCATTAGGAATCGTGCTGCTATATTTAAATCCTTTCTCAATATCTTTTCGGAGCATTATATTTGATAACCTATTTTGATAAATATTTTGAAGTTCCGGAAAAAAAATAGAACTTTGAGAAAAATTAAGAACTTATGTTAGACGTAGTTAAAGTTGCTTCTTATATTTCTCGTCGTTACGAACAGACATTTGGGGTTCGTATTGATGAGATGAAGCTTCATAAGCTCTTGTATTTTGTTCAACGAGAAACCCTTATTCAAACAGACGAGCCATTGTTCAGTACTCCTTTTCAGGCTTGGAAATATGGTCCAGTATTAGTTCAGATAAGAAGCTTGTATAAATCTGGTATGCTTACTGATTATCTGTCTGACTTAGAAGTGGCTCAGTATCTGCCAATTTTTGATAAGGTTTTTGAGCAATATGCTGCAAAAGACGCTTGGACATTAAGTTCTATCACTCATGGTGAAAAATCTTGGATTAAAGCCAGAGAAGGTGTTTCTCCAGATGAAAATAGCAGTACATTGATAGACATTGATGACATCAGAATAGATGCTCATTATATTAAACTACGTCGTTATTTCCTAAGCAAACTGCAACCTGCATAAATTCTTATGGCTTGTATAACAGAGCAGCAACGCGCCATATTGGATAGTTTTTACATTGAAAGACTATCTGATTCTGAAGAAAACTTTCGTCTGGTCAGTGATTTTCAGAATAGCCGAAGCGACAGTCTAACAAACAAGATACAATCAGAAGCATTTGAAGAAGATGAACTGGGTACAGTAGCTTTTTACGTCATTAAGAATAAAGAGGGAAAGATTGTATTCTATTTTTCCCTTAAATGCGGACAGCTATATGACAAGTTATACGAAAAAAAGCACGTTCATCTGATTGAAAATCTTCTTGAATACTTTAATCAGATTGAGCAGGAAGAGACTACCAGCGAATCAGATTTGGATTTGATTGAAGAAATCAGAGAAAGTGTCCGCTCAAGAAAAGGCATCTTAAAATCCGATCTTAATAAGATTCAGAAAAAAGATAACAAAGCTGTTAAGGATCTTGAGAAAGCCTTTACAGGAAATATGCAGCGTGTCGGACAGACTTTTGCCGGTGTAGAGATAGTACAGTTCTGCCTAAATGACAAGTATAGTGAGGATTTAAAGAGACTCGGCTTTTTCCCCAGCTTTGGTGCAATCGTATTCTGGCATTTTCTTGTTCCTAAGGTTCTCGAAGTCAGGAAACATATAGGTTGCCATTATCTGTTCCTGTTTGCTGCAGACACTTCTGAAGATGAGAGCCTTATCAGATATTATAAGTCTTTAAGGTTTACTGATGCGGGCGAACACGGAGCAGTGATTCCATTATATGACTGGACTTGCAGATTTATGTATCAGGAAATATCGTCATTAGAAGAGGGACAAAGATGTTTCTTCAATGACTTTAACAGGGATGACGACGACGTATAATAATACGTGATATATATATTTCCGGTCAGAGGCATGAGTATTCTGACCGGAAATCTTATTTTGAGCACTAACAGATCCTAGTCTCCAGACCATTGTTTGTTTAATCGAGCGAAGCGAGTTATGGATGGTTGCGTTCTTTCGCTGACGCTCAAGCGACTTCGTCGATTACTGACGATCTGCTTGCGGTCGGAAGAGGACGAGTGCCGCTTTTATATATACAACGAAGCCCGGCACAGTTTGTACCAGGCTTGTATCCTTTAGGTAAATTCGAATTCAACTGTTGCTCAGAGCATGAAGCTTGAAAGAGAAAAATCCCTTACCGTCCAGATATGCAAGAGCATCGTGTAGGATTGCCGCCTTCCTGTCTTCGTCGAGGTCGGAATGAAATAGAATCTCAATAAAAGTCTCTAGACCGTGGTCTGAAATCTTCTCAGTTTCCACAAGATACCAGACTGGATTCTCCTGTTCAAGTAAAGCATCCAGATTAATTGGGCAGAGCGCTTTATCGAATTCATCCTTGATATCTAACAGGGAATAATCCGGCATAACGTCCTCCTGCAGGCCAAGTTTCCGAGCGATAATCAGTAGCATCTCGCCCAGCCGGTCTATTTCTCTGAGTATAAAATCCTCCATACTGTTTGACAATAGGTAGTACAAATCCGATTTGTAGGTTTAAGATTGAATGCATGAAATCCAATTGATAATTGTTTCAAGCACTGCAGGTGATATGGTCTCTTCTATATCTCGATATTCCGTCACTGTTCCTGTCTTGCAGTGCTGGAAAAGGTGATTGACTCCATCAACGCTTTCAATCAGGTTCTTTGAGTTTGACGGCAGAGTATTACGGAGAGCCGACAGGTTGCTTTCATGCTCCACCTGGATATCTTTTGTTCCATTGAGAGCGAGAACAGGACAGGTTATATTATCAAGCAGAGGACGCATATCCAACCTAAGGAAATGTATCATATATGGCATTTGAATCTGTGCTACTACAGCCCAGTAATTCTGCATCAACACTTCGGGAACATCATAGTCATCAGGATCAGGCATTCTGCCTCCGTGCGCTCTTACATCAAATGCCTTTTCAAGCATTTTACAGTATGAATCAATCTGCTCATCTGTCAATCCTGATCCTTGAAGTGCGACTTTGTTCTGCCATACGAGAGTTTCTGCGCCTGATACAACCATTCCAGCAAGGGAGACTACGAAATCAATTTTCTGTTCAGCTGCAAGCATCAATGCTATTGTGCCGCCTTCGCTGTGTCCTATTACACCGACCTTATCAAAGCGTGTTCTGAGAAGTTCAACACCGGCAAGTGCATCGTTCTTGAAATCTTCAGTCGTGCAGTCGCTGATATTTCCTTTATATCCGCTGAAGCCTCTATCGTCATATCTCAAGGTTGCGATTCCAGCTCTTGCAAGAGCATCAGCAATCACAGCGAATGGCTTATGCTCAAAGATTTCTTCATCACGGTTCTGCTGTCCGCTGCCTGTTACCATAATCAGAACAGGAGTAGTTCGAGTATATCCTTCAGGGAGTACAAGAGTACCATTGAGGGCAACATCTCCATTCATGAATGTGACTTCCTCTGTAGCATATGGGAACGGGCCCTGAGGTGTCTGAGGACGCTTCGGTTTATCTTCTCCTGGCGTAAGGGTCAAAGGCAACGATATGCCAGATTGTTTGAAGGTTCCTACTACCTGCTGCACCATATATATGCCCTCGTAGCTGGCTCCCAACGATGGTATCTTGATCACAAGTCCTCCATAACTCTTCCTTTCGATCTGAACAGGAATCCCTTTCGCTCCCTGATCCGGGGAATCCATGGTAGGATTATCACCATCCAGATGAAAGACAAGAGAGAGTTTTGTGCCTTGTACATCAAGTTTGCCGGACCAAGTGCCGGTCTGTGCGTTTGCCTGAAATACTGACAGCATTATAGCTGCAAATAAGGTCAAGATTCGCTTCATATCGTTATAGGTAAATTTCGATTTATGTTCGTAAAGTTATGGTTTTCAGTGAATCTCTATTCCACTTCCTTAAGGTCAATAAGATATTCAGAAGACTCTAATTTCAGACCATCTGAAGAATGTACTGCCTTGAACAGGATGTCTGCAAAAGTACTGGTGAATGTTATCGACTCCCCTTCTTCAATGACATTACCTTTGCTTGTCGAGCCTTCTCCGACCTTGACAGGAACCCCTGTCGGTGATTGAAAGTCATATAGAATACAAGTATAGGAGGATGATTCTTCAATAGTCAGTTCGATGATATTACTTACAACGAGCATCTTATCGTCACCATCGTCAGCAAACACGTAAACCACACCTTCCCAGTCTCCGACATATTTTTCTGAAACAGAGGGATCCTTTTCACAAGAGCACAGAAGGATCATCATTAGTAACAGCAACCTTTTCATAGCAACTATTATTTAGGGGATAACGTAAAATAATACTTCATAAAATATGATTGAAGTATCAAATGAACGCATAAATGAGAATTTACTTAATCGGTATCAATTCTAATTTCAGGTAAATAGGACGAGTGCTCCACTTCCCGTTTTCGTCATCATAATTTTCCACGCCAAAACAATAGAGTGCATCTTTATGCCATACCATAGCATTATTGAAGTCCAGACCTTCAAATTCAGGGAAATCTTCGTACCAAGGTAATTTCCACTTGCTGTTGATATATACTGCCATTTCTTCCATTTTGGCAAGGTTTCCGTCTTTGTTTCGGTAAAAATGAAGCCACGCAATATTATCGCAGTCAAACCCTCTGCAGCCGACATATATCCCTGTCTTGGAATATGCTGCCCGGCCACTTGCATTGATTGTGGTAGAGTCTGCTTGGAAGTTTTCGTCCACAAAAACTGCCCCACACCAGTTGGCATAGCCTAAATCCGCGATATACTCACCAGTAGGATATTGTCCAATGTTATCAATTACATAATCTGTCCATATGTATGCTTCCTTTTCCTCATCGGTAAGCGTGCGGAATACTGCGACTTCAACCTCTTTCTTCTTATGCCAAGACAGTGTTGTGTCTCTGACTTGATTGTATTCGAAGCGGTGCTGATAGGCATCAATATAATCATCTCGTGTAATCCTTGTTTCCTTAACACAGAACTGATACTCTTGTGCTGAAATGTCCAGACAGAACATAAGGAATAACAACCATAATGTTGTAAAAAATGATGCTCTTAACATAAGGTGATAATTTATATATAAATTGCGATTTATGTGCGTAAAATTATGGTTTTCAGTAAACATATACAATAGTTCACCTGGGGTTTCGGAGAAAGAGGGGTTGGGCGATTCTGGTTTTCGATTATAATCACTACCTTCGAAGATGGGAGATGCCCGATCTGGTCGGTACTTTTCCTATTTTTGTCTCAAACTGTTCCGGTTGTCGGCAGTTTCAGTAACAACATCTGGATAAAAGCTATTCTTTTACTGCTCGGAGCGACTGCGGTGCTGGGGCTTTATGCAGTATGGGTGAAAGTCTTTGAGAGAAGAAAGGTCTCGGAACTTAACCTACGGAGGGCATTGCCCGATATGCTGACAGGACTACTTATCGGAAGCCTTTTCATTGCGAGTGTCGTAGGCGTTCTTGCCCTGATGGGAGTTTACAGGATTAATTCTGTTAATGTCAATTGGATTGGACTACTATTGAGTTTTGCTGCATATTCAATTGTTGCTGTCACTGAAGAGGTTCTTTTCAGAGGAATCCTGTTCAGAATGATAGATGAGAGGTATGGCACCCTGCTGGCATTCATCATATCATCATTGACATTTGGCACAGTTCATCTGATGACTGTTGATTTTTGGACAGCTATGGCTATTTCTGCAGAAGCCGGTTTTATGTTGGCAGCAGCATACAAGTTCAGAAACAATCTTTGGATTCCGATAGGTATTCATTGGGCTTGGAATTTTACTTTAGGTCCTATATTTGGCGTTGGAGTATCTGGAATATCGGAGGATGCCTATGCGTTAATTCCTGGGATTTCAGGACCATATATACTGACGGGTGGCAATAATGGGTTTGAGGGGTCGATTGTAACAGTTCTAATCGGTGTTACTGTCGGAATTCTAATGCTCGTGAAAAGGAAACGATAAGCAAGTGACGGTCTCTATCCCGCCCCAGCAATGACATCAATGAGATTTCGCTTGCCTTCTTCCGTGTGATGTGGTAGGCGAATTCTTCATTGTTGTCGCACAGTTTTATATCGAGGCATATTATATAATCCCCGGCAATAAGGGAGTACTGCCGAGGATAGGTTCTGTCTATTTGTTAAGTTGCTGACTTATGAATCAGTCGTTTTCTTCGAGCTGGAAGATTTCGTCGGCGTGTCTTCCGAAGTATTTGGCAATCTTCAGGGCCACGATTGTCGATGGCATATAGTGACCGGTCTCGATGAAGTTGATCGTCTGCCTTGATACTCCGACAGCCTCCGCCAGTTCCTGCTGGGTGATGTTCTTGATAGCTCTTTCTACCTTTACCGTGTTCTTCATGCCTGGTCCTCCTTACACTGTTTTCTCATCTTCCAGATGGAGATGCGGAAAATGATCAGATAGATAATAATATATGTATCAATGCTTCTAAGCCCATTTGCAATTCCGTTTCCTGTCAGGACACTAACTAGAGACGAGATAAATGACACCGAATACAGACTTCTGAATCCGTGCAGGAAGGCCATCAGCAGATTTGTGACCATGAAAATTCCGAATGCGATGAATGCCGTCGCGGCAATGGACCTGCGTCTGATTGAATCGATCATTTCGTCCTCATCCTTCTCTTCCGTCATCACAATAACGAAGATGCCGAGGAAGAAAAGAAGATACATCACCATCGAAATGAACCTTGTATGGGTCTGAGGAATGATTTCCCATACGTTTGCCATAAAAAGGCCAAGTACAAGCGATAGAACTGAAGCTATTATCAGTCCGTAGCCCCAATTACGGAATCTGTACGGGAGCATATAAGTCTTATTTTTCATTTTCTGTCCTCCTGATCTTTATCATTTCATAATTGAACTTGCAGATGTACATGATGAAGCAAACAAACACCGAAGCGAATGCGAAGTACATGAATGCCAGGTCATAAACAAAGAGAATTGCAACCAGCATAAGTATTGCAGTGCACCAGAAGCTCCATACAAAGGACTGCATTCTGACTACGGCTGTCATTTCATCTTCGTCCTTCTCTTTCGACAAGGCGATGAACACCAATGAGACCAGCAGACCAAGTATACAGATCTCATTCACGGGGTCAGTCACTGTCATACCGAACCATTCGCTGGTGCTTGCAAGATCGAGCGTAAAGAGAGCCGGTACGTCAACTATGAACCAGTCTCCCTCGCATGGACCGAGGAGAAGCCATATGCAGGCAGCAAGGAAAGGAACAAGCATGATCAGACCGATCATCTTGAAATTGTGGGAAGCAGGTAATTCTTTTTCATAAAATCCGTTTTAATGTTTGACTTATCAGGAATTCCTGAGGCAAAGTTAAACAGATTTTTCTAAATGTCAAGCATACTTAACATATTATCATGCAAATTTAACTTACAGGGCTATATTGTAGATAGTATGAAGATTTCTTAAAATAAGATAAAGATAAAATTTTATCAACTTTCTTGATAATATTATTGTTTTTCAATAAAAGGGTTTTATATTTGCATATCGAAAAACAATAAAATCATATTGATATATGAAAAAGAACTCAACAAAATCCCTCAAATGGCTGACAGGAGCAGTTATTGTTCTCGGCCTCATCGCACTGGGACCCATCACATGCCAGACATTCGGATTCTTCTACGGATATCCTGTACAGCAGAAAGCAGAATGGATTGAAGGATTAAAGGGTCTGCAGATTTCGATTATAATCCTGAGGA
>JBGVNX010000021.1:0-17273 GCA_045126075.1 Candidatus Cryptobacteroides sp. | reverse complement strand
TGGTGTCGGCGTAAACTACTATTTTGACTTCGAGCAGTTCAGCGCACCTTTATATCTGCATCTTACCGCTGATATTCTGAAAAGAGACATCACTCCTTATGTCAGCCTGAATCTCGGAAATAACTTCCAGCTGAATGGCGGCAAGTACAATTATGGAATATATGATGGAATGAGTGCAGAGGAAATAGCTGATATTCATGAAAATCACACAGTTAATAAAGAACATTATAGAGGATTATTTGCAGAGCCATCAGTCGGAGTTAAGTTCAATTGTGCCGGCAAGAGGGCAAATGTAGGCCTTGCATATGCGCTTGACGGTGTATTAGATAGAACAACAGATGCCTACATAAGAAGGAACTATCCGCAGTTCCGTTTGAAGTTTGGTGTTGAATTCTAATGATATTGACTATGAAACGTTTTGTATATGCTATAGCACTTGTTGCTACAATGTTCCTTGCATCGTCATGTGAAGAAACAATATTTGAGAAGGAAGGAGATTGGGATCCGATCGAGTTGGATAAGACTCATGTGAATTTTCCTCCAGAAGGTGGACAGAATACTGTATCTGCCCTGAACTATAGCAGATGGTGGATTAACGGAGGATATGAATCCTCATATCAAGATTATATACACGCGACCTCATCTGGTGGAGACGAAACATGTACCTATGATGTCCTTGACGGCGGCTGGTATCATGTAAGGGTTCCAGACAAAGGTAAGAGCAATACAATCATCATAACAGTAGATCCGCTCAGCGGAGATGGAAATCCACGTGAGGCTATCATTGAAATGCAAGCCGGAGATGCATTTACCAAGATCAGCATAGCACAGAAATAAATTCGTATCTATCTGCGCGATATAAGCCTGGCAATGCCGGGCTTTCCTTGTCTGTCAGTACTTTCGCTACTCTTCTTCTCTGCTGTATTCAATAGCCCTGTTTATATAGTCCAGGAACGGCTTCGCGCTCCTGAAGACCTTCAGTATCTCATCTACATCCAGGCAGGTATCATCATATCCCCCGGAAAGGCAGAAGTTCTTCAGCTTGACGTATTCGATATACGGTCCCTCCGCATCGAATCCGAGCGGAGCACGCTTGAGCTTCTGGTCCTGGTCAAGTGAAAGCGAAGGATGCAGTCCCTTAATGATCCTGTCGAAGTCACCTCCACCGAGTTCTATATCCTCTCTGAGGATCTTCAGCACCTTCGACTCCATGAAGTAGTTTCCCACGGCCAGGAAGCTCCTGCACGGATACTCTTCACCATTACCGGTCCCTATATGGAAATAGTATCCGCTGTAACCGGACTTCTTTCCTCCTCTGCAGATGAATGCGCCGAAGTGTGTCTTGTATGGAAGGCCATCCCTGCAGAAGCGCATGTCCTTATGGATGCGGTATGTGCTCTCCTTGATTCCTACTCCCCTGACTGAAGGGTCAAAGGCGGCTATGCCTTCTATGAGTCTTTCGACGATTGCATTGAAATGCGCGCGTGCCTCCTGATACTCGCTCTTGTGGGCATCGAACCAGGGCTTATTGTTATTCGCCTCAAGATTCCTGAGGAATGAAAGAATGGTTTCCATATGGTTATATCATCAACATTATTCTGCCCTCGCTTTTGACGAAGACCTGCGGAAAGCGGCAGATTACCGCATATACCTGCTGTGAGGTCACAGGCTGCCCGTCCTTACGCAGATGTAGACGCTGACGGTTTATCATGTCGGCGATCTGTTCCGTCCGCATCCCTCGATTGGAGGTGGTCAGGCAATACACTATGGCTTCCTCGATCTTCATAGAGCAAAAATAGCGAATATTCCGTATATTTGCAGCACTGATTGCAGGAGAGATCCTGGCCAACATAAATTGCGACCATAGGCATCCTTCCGAGGGTGCCTATGTTACTTTAAGCGGAGAGGAGAACCTTACCCGACAGATGTGAGAAAAGTTAACCTCCAGCTGTGTGAGAAAATCTCACATGTGTCCCGGTTTGGCACATACGAGGTTTAACTTTGCCCTCGTAATTGATGAAGTGTAGAATAACATCATTATCTTTGCTTTAACCAATAACAAACAGGAGAACTTATTATGAGCACATTGACAGACAAGGCTTGGGAGTCGTTACAGACCGGCAAGACAGAATTCGAAGTTGGAGCATGTACCTTCAACGGTTGTAATGTAAAGATTATCCAGCGTAACGAACCGCACAGCTATACCACCAGAACAGGCAGGCCTGCAACAAAGAGTGCTAGATATTGGGGAGAATTCACATTCCCGAATGGCGTAAAGACAGAGTTCAAGAACAAGAGAGGCGGTGAGGTGGCTAGAGCTACCGGATTCTCCGTCACCGATGAGAAGAAACTTTGGTTGAAGGATCGCGATAATTACGTACTGCCATACGAAAGAAACTAGCAGCCATGCTGTGGGTTATAGCCATAATCATTCTTCTGGTCATCATATGGCCATACCTCCTGCCGTTGCTTGCTCCGGCAGGTACCTTCCTGGTGGTGATTGCATCGGCGCCTTTTGTATGGGTTCTTAAACTAATCCGCAGGCCAAAGACACAGGAGGAGGAAGACAAGCTGACCAAGGATGCGTCCAAAGGAGCGGCACTACTCCTATGCCTTCTGCTCATAGGACTGCTTACCTGGCTAGGAATCAAGTCGATTTAGAATCTATAGAATCATGTTAGGTCATATCTTAGGAGTACTTACTGCCATCGGGCTTATTGCTATTATTCTTGACATCGCGTTTCCGGAATGGCTGCGCAAAAAGAAGAAATAACATATGATTTCAGATTGAAATAAGGGATAGCTACACATTTGGTGCTATCCCTTTCTTGTATCTGTTCCCGGGGCTCTTCCTGTCATGTTGCATTTCCAGCCTCAGTCAGGAGCACATGTCACCCAAGGACCTTCAGAGAGCTTGCAAGCACTTCCGTGAACACCTTCTCGGCTCCAGAAGCGTCTGTATACCTGTTTGTGCGTAGCCTTCCTGTCAGATGGACTATCGCACCTCTGGTGAGGGACCGGAGGTTGACCTCCCCTCCCTCGAAGGCGGCGACGCATGTCCAGGTCGTTTCAATAACCTTGTTTCCGTCGGACGTCTGATACATGTGTTCAGTCATTACGCTGAAGTTGGCCACGATGGTGTCATGCACCGGAGAGATCCTTACTGTGCCTACCCTTCCCTGAAGCTCGACACGATTGATGTACTGTGTATTCATATCGGCAATATTGTAATTAATGGTATTCAGTATTGTCGTTAGTGACATTACTTCCTAATCTTGAATGAGGCCTCATCCGCGAAACTGTAGCACTCTTGCCTGCTGATTATCAGATGGTCGAGCAGGTTCACTTCAAGCAGCGTGCATGCCTTCTTCAGGTTGGCCGTCATCTTGATGTCGCTTGCACTGGGCATCACCGATCCGGACGGATGATTGTGGTAGAGGATGATGTTGGTCGCATCAAGGCTCAGCGCCTTCGCCAGGATCACTCTTGGACTTATGAGGACATTGTCTACCGATCCCTTGAAGACCATCTCCACAGAAATGGCCGTATTGGAAGTAGTCAGGTATGCCACCCATACCTCTTCATGTGCCAGATCCTTGAGCATCCCGTACACCAGGTCGGCGGCCTTTTGGGAATCCGTCACCGGCTGCGAACTGTCTGATGAGTGAGTCCTGTTGTACTGGGTCACCACCTGCCGGAGTGCCCTTACCTTTGCTGACTCTTCCTGAGTCATTCCGTAGAGCGAACCATTGAAGTTCTCGCTTAGAAGTATCTCCAGAGGGATCTCCCCATTGACCTTCAGTCCTAGTTGAGCTAAAGCTTTCATTGTGTCTCTGATTTAAAAGGTTGTGAATGAATTTCAAGCAACCCGAAGGTCATCCGACATTCAGTGCCGGATGCACAAGGAGAATACTAGCTTCAGCTGGAGATTCTCCGCAGTGAACGCAGTAGCTTTCGGAACGAATGCGAGGATGATATACCTTCGCGAGAAATTCAGCGGCAACCTTATCCGAGACACCTCCATTTCAATAATAATATCCTTATGGTATTCACGTTCTCCCAATTAACGGAATTACTACCGCGGAAGATTTTCGGGACCAAAGGCCTTCAGGCCTGATCTTTTTCCCTTTCACCTGCAGCATCCCCTATTATGCTTATTGCTATATAGCATAGCTTATTATATATGCTATCGGTTTTGCATTTTCGTTTGCAACGCACTGTCATCCAGGGATCTGCAGCGGCAGAATTTCTCAAACTATGAGTTTTTGAATACGTTAATGGGAGTTTTTGAATACATTTCGGATATCAAAAGAGGAGTTTTTGAATACGTGATTTTTGAAATGGGAAAATATCCTAAGGTTTTCCTCTTTTGCCAAAAAGGAGTTCTTGAATACCCGCTTTTCTTCTGACTGATGGGGTTTTGAGCATCCCGGAACACCTGCTTAACTCCCAAATGGGAGTTATTGAATACCGCCGCGGATTTTAGCGTTCTCAAATAGGAGTTTTTGAATACGTCAGGTGGAACAGAATTTAATCGGTAGTTAAATAATACTAATTGTTTTGTTAAATAGTTTACATATATTTGCCCGCAAATCCATCCGGCCGTGACAGGAAAGAAACAGCATAAGACCACAGTTGAAGAAAGAGAGAGGGCTTCCCGTGAAGTCGTCCAGTCATACATCGCCACTACGGCCATGTATGACTTCAACGTATATGAGAAGCGCGTGCTGTACAACCTGGTCAAGCTTGCCCAAAGCCAGATAGAAGGCGTGAAGCTGGCAGACAATCTCTTCAAGATCGACCATTCGCTGAAAGGGTTTCTGCTGATCGAGCTGCCAATCTCCTACTTCCTTACGGACAAGGAAGACAAGAACCATACGCGCATCAAGGAGGCCCTGAAGTCGCTCCACCAAAAGACCTTCACCTACAAGGACGAGGAGGTCTGGGAGTGCTTCTCGATCATAGCCAACCCGAAGATCAAGCTGCGCTCGTCCATGGTGTCGTTCATCGTCAACTCCAAGGTCTGGGACGTGCTGCTTGATTTCTCCAGAGGATTTGCAAGATACGACTTCAACGTGGCGTTCACACTTGAGAGCTCCTACTCGATGCGGTTCTATGAACTGCTGGCTTCACAGACGGATCCGATAGTCTACACGATAGAGTCCCTGAGGAGGATCTTCAACCTTGAAGGAAAATACGCACTCACCAAGGACTTCATCAAGTACGTGGTGGAAGCGGCAAAGAACGAGCTGGACAGAAAATCCCCTATGACCTTCGAGTACACCTGCATCAAGGAAGGACGCAGGATCGACAGGATCATGTTCTTCCCTGTCAGGCAGGTGGACAAGGAGTCACCTGAACTCTTCCATAAGACGACATTCCGCAAGTACTGGGCTGCTGCGTTCTCGCGTGAGGAGATGCACATGCTCACAGAGATAGGATTCTCGGAATCCGGCATCAAGAACAACATGGCGCTGTTCCTTGAATGCCAGAAGCAGCTGGATTTCCTGTATGAACTTGCCATGATCAAAGCCAAGAGCAGAGGCAAGCGGAATCCATGCGGATGGTGCATCAATTCACTCATCGGAAAACTCACAGACCAGGCTAAAAAAAAGTTATAGAATATGATTCTATAAAGGCTTTCGGATTATAATTTCTTTTCAGTTTTATTTGGCATTAAAATTAGTTTCTTTTAACTTTGCCACCAGCAAGGTTTAAAAAGTTATGTCAAACGAGACTGAAATTAGAGGCTGTATCAGGTCAGTCCTGATTGCCTGTATCGTCCTCTTTTCGTCCTCTCAGGCAGTCTCTGCCCAGAGGACGATGAAGGGACAGTTACACATCGGCGCCAACGCGTCGATTTCAGCAGATCCGCGGATACCTGTGGGAGGAGAGATCTCCTGTGGAAGCTATCTGCTGGATTCCTACATCGCCGGGTGGATCAACGTCACTCCGGACTTCATCACTCTCCCGACCGGTCATCAGCTAGGATACGTTCCGATCAATGTCGGAGCCGATTACATGTACAGGGTCGCTGCCACAAGAGCGCGCAGCGTCAATCTGTACGTGGGCGGCGGCGTGTTCCTTGGCTGGGAGCTCTACGATCCGTTCAGGAGACTGCCGTCCTATATAGACACGGGATTCGGCAACGGAACGTTCATCTACGGCGTTTCGGCATCCATCGCCTCGGAGTTCTTCATCACAAGGACCGTGGCATTGACACTAGAGTCAAGGATGCCCGTCAGCATATCATCGAAGACAGAGATCCTTAAACTGCATCTGAAGGCAGGAATCAAGGTCAACATATAGCAAGGTCAACTATCATTTTAATTTCTCGTGTTTGAGTCTAAAACACAAACCCGCTTTTCAAGTGGGCATTCACACAGTATTCAAATCAAGGCAGGTCCGCTGGGAAGTGCATCTGCCTTTCTCGGACAAATCTTCAAAACATCCATATACAGAAATGAAAAGAGCATTCATCATACTTGTAGCAGGGTTATCCCTGAGCCTCACCTCCTTTGCCCAGGACTGGTCGGTGGCCACCAATCTGGTGGACTACGTCAGTCTCGGAACACTCAACGCAGAGGCATCCGTAGCAGCGTCTCGCCATATCTCGGTAGGTGCCTCTGCACGAGTGAACCCGTGGACCTTCCACAAGGGAGATCCGGGCAAGCAGATGCAGAACCGCCATCAGACCTATGCTGCCGGCATCCGCTTCTGGCCATGGCACATCTACTCTGGATGGTGGATCTCAGGAGCTGCCCAGTATCAGGAATACAACCGCGGCGGAATCATCGCACAGCAGACCGAGGAGGGCGACGCATTCGGACTGAGCCTGGGAGGAGGATACTCCCTCATGGTGCACGAGCATCTCAACCTGGACTTCGGGCTGTCGGTATGGGGAGGTCAGAAGACCTACATCACTTACGCCTGCCCTTCATGCGGCAGGATCACCGACAAGGGCAGCAAATGGTTCGTGATGCCCAATGAGCTGCGGGTCGCGCTTCAGTACATCTTCTAATCCCCTATGCCATGCTGGTAATCATCGACAAATATCCGCTTGACGGTTCCCTGTTCAGGAACTGCTGCATCAACGAGAGACTCAACCTGGTCTACTTCATCCACAGGCCGCCAGGCATCGAAGGAGAGCTCCAGCTGCCCATACTCTTTGAGAACGCATGTGACACAAGGCAGTTCTATACGGAATACCACAACGCGCTTTATCACAACGAAGCCCAGTACGAATTCAAAGGCGAAGCCTGGTTCAGCCTGGAGCTTTACATAAGACTGAGAGACGGACTTAAAGACTACTGAGATGAAGATCCTGTTAAGACACACCAGCATTGACTACAGCCACTACGATGCTGCAGTCCTTCACGAGACCTTCGGGATCATAAGCCTGAGGGTAAAGGCTGAGATCGACGAGAGATGCCTTCAGCTGCCGATGATCTTCCGTGACGGCAAGGATGCCAGAGAGGCATACACGCGTATCCTTCACGGACGCAACTCATGCGCCACGAGCGTCAGCCTCAGTGACCTTGAGTGCAGCTGGCCGACGGAAACAGCGCAGAAGATCGAGCAGTATGCCCAGCATATCTTCGACTTCGACAGACCTGTAAGGATGTAAACAGATAATATTCAATACCATGAAAGTACTCACAGAAGGCAAGACAATAGATCTTGATTCATATGGACTCATAGGATACGACTTCGACAGGGCAATGGTCTACTTTGACATCGGAGGCCCGAAGGTGGAGATGTATTTCGAGTCAAACAAGAAGGCGATGTCCTTCATGGACGAGCTGATAGCGGCCCTGGCGAACAAGGCAGATGAAGTGGACCTGATCCATTACTCGATATACTTCGGACAGATTTTCATTCACGAGTTAAAGCATTACTACGAGAACGAAGAAGCAAAACGCGACAATTATGAATATCTCTAGAACCATAAGACACCTCCTGTCCATCTGCTGCATGATGGCCGCCTGCTCATGCATCCAGGAATACAACATCCTGGATTACTCGTTCGAGTTCACGGCAGAGGTCACCTATGACGATCAGGCAGACGAGCACAGGCTGACCCTCACCCGCAGGAACGGCGCGGAGAGCAACCAGTACAACATAGCTTTCACCCTAGATGGCGAATCTACTCTTACGATGGTGGACATGAACGGCATGACGCAGGAAGGGTCCTTCAGGGAGACGTTCAGCGACGTCTCCGTCAAGACCTATACACTATCGAAGGTGGCTCCAGGAGAGCACACCCTGAGTCTTGACATCACGACTGACGAGTATGCGCAGTCACTATCGGTCACCTACCTCGTTGAAGACTTCAGTTTCGAGTTCGATACGAAGGTGCTCTTCGACGAAGCGACCAAGAGTCATTCACTTGAAGTGACCCTTAAGGAAGGAGCACCTACCGACACTTATACCATAGCATTCACCATCGACAACAACGAGCCCCGAAAGACCTATCAGGAGACCTTCACCGATGCCGTTGTAAAGACCTACAGCCTCGCAGTGCAGGAACCCGGTGAGCATACGGTCAACGTGCAGATCAGCACACCCAAGCACAGCCAGAAGGCGGATCTGCCGTACACTGTGAACGACTACTCGTTCAAGGTGCAGGCTGATATCGAGTACGATGCCGACAACCTGTCGCACGTTCTCTTCCTGAGTCTTCTGAGAGGATCCAGGGACGAGACATATACGATTTCGTACACCGTTGACGGAGGGCACTCCGTGAAGCTCATCAGTGAAAGCGGAAAGGAACTCGGAGCATCGTTCTCTGAGGACTTCAAGGATGCTACGGTAAGGTCCTATGACCTCTCCCGCGCAGACAAGGGGAAGCATAACATGCAGATGATCATCAGCACGAAGGACTACTCGCAGACTCTTGAGATCCCTTATGCTGTGGACGCTCTCCCCTTTTCCATCCATGCTGAGATGGAGACAGACGGAAGCAGTTCGGTGATGATGCTGACTCTCAAGGAGGGAGACACCGCCACCGAATACAACGCTTCAATCATCTTGGACGGGAAGACAATAGCTTCACCTAAGGTGAACTTCTCCAAGAATCCGATCTTCAGGTACACGCTGCCGACCACAAGGCCCGGCAAGCATGACCTCTCTGTACAGCTGACAGACGGATATACCGTAGAGAAGACCAGCGTAAGCTATTCCGAACCGGTAAGGCACCCGTATCTAGACATCACCCTCAAGTACAACGAGAACTCCGGAAAGCATATAGCTGAAATCGGCTCCAATCCATACGATATATCCCTGAAGTTCGTCACTTCCCTGACGGTCAAGGGACAGACGACCATCGCCATCTACGACCCTGGGTACTGGGGCGAGACCAGATACGAGACGAAGACCAAGACCATGAGCGACAGCAATACGGCTTCGGGAATCTACGGCGGCAACTCCGTCACTCTCATCGACAGGGATGCGCTTGTCACCAAGCTTACCGGATCATACGTGATGAGCGATGTGATTGAGTACTTCTACGATCCCGGTTCCGGCGGAGAAGACTCCGGAAGAGAATGGTATGAGGTAACCGGAACAGAGAGAAAATACTACGTCCTAAAGGAGGAGACCCTCAAGATAGATGTCACCGGTGAGAAAGTCACAGGAGTAACTCTCAGGATTACAAACAATATCGGCAAGATGACCATCAACGGCAAGTCATCATCATCCGGAACTACAAATGTATCACTCTAATACAGAAGAAAATGAATAAATGGTTCATATTTAGTTTAGTTGTTTTATTAGCGTCGGCCTGCGTGCATGAGTATCCGGTCACAGACCACTCGTTCGATTTCTCGGGCGTTGTGGTCTACGACCAGGATGCGGACCAGCACAGACTCACGCTCACCTGCAACAAACCCTCAGGAGCGGACGAATACAACGTGGCGTTCCTTCTTGACAATGAAAGCATAATCACTCTGACTGACGTAAGCGGAAGAACCTACCAGGAGTTTCTTAAGGTTTCATGCTCAGAAACGGCAACACACACATTTCAGCTATCGGAGGTTCCCGTAGGAACTCATCTGCTGCAGCTGACCATCAGCACAGATGAGTTCAGTCAGAGTCTTGAAATACCTTACGAAGTGCTAAGGCAGAAGTACGATATCCATGCAGAGGTCAGCACAGTTGGAGCCAAGAACTCCACCCTGATGATGAGTCTGGCAGACGGCGACACGAAGTATATCTATGACGTCGTCGTCTCGATAGATGATGAAGAGTACATCTCTCAGGAGATCGACTTTGCTCAGACTCCTATAGCATCAATCGATCTGCCTGACACCATCAGACCGCAGGAGCACACACTGACGCTGACCGTCAATGACAGCATGACCGACAAGGAGTATGCTCTCAAGTTCACAGAGCCTGTACGCCACCCTAACCTTGACGTCACACTGGAGCACGATACCGAATCGGGATACCATGTGGCCGTCATCGGAAGCAACCCTTATGGCATCAGAATAGACTTCGCCGTCTTACTGGAGATCACAGGGAAGTCTTCTTTCTATCACGACGAGGAAGACTTCTGGTGGAGAACTCCTGAGTCCAAATACATTAGCGAAAAAGATGAGAGAAGCATATCTGAAGCTGGATCTGACTGCCTGGTCAATCTGACAGACCGTGACGGCATCGCAAAGAAGATCACCTCGCAATGGGAGACCAGCTACATCTGGGCATCACACTCTACTCCAGGCGGTGGTGAAGATTCTGGTGAAGACTATTCTTACCTATCAGGATCCCAGCCAGCATACTATTACATATGCTCGGAAACTCTGAATATCGACATCAGCGCAGAGGAATTGCCGGGTGTCACGATGAAGATCACGAACAACATAGGAAAGATGACCCTAAACGGAGAGTCATCGACCTCAGGAACAACCTCAATAGCATTATAACATGAAGGACACGATTGATATATTACACACATTCGGCATATACATGTCTGACTATGTCAAGGTATTATTGTTCATATCCCTGTTTGCAGCCGCAGGAGCTGGTCTTGTTTTTCTTGTAACGAAGATCTGCAGCAAGAGAAGTCCATTTGCAACCAGATTCGGGGCGGTTGTGGAGAAGGATGAAGAAACCGGAGCATACATCCTGGGTATCGTGGGACGCAAGGACTTATGGGAGGATGACTACCACATACTCTTCCGACTGGCGGATGAATCGGAGATCACTATCTGCGACACCGACCTGAACTACAGCCAAAGATGCTTCGTCAAGAGGTTCACGAAGGAAAAGAGAATTCATGGATTCGTGATCACCGAGTGCCACAAAGGCAAGCGCCTGCTGATCATTGACATCATAAACGAGTACATAACGCAGACGATTTACGTCCCGTTCGAGATAAAGGACGAGGAATAGGAAAACCTCCTGTGCCGGGAGTGTCAGATTTCATAAAGTAGAATAAGTTTTTCATAGGTTAAGGTTAATAATTGTTGTTAATGTGAATCCCGGAGACGGCACATCCGGGTTTCATTCTTCCCCTAAGAAACATACACTGATGAAGAGAATATACTACATATTCTTAGCGGTAGCTTTGCTTGCTCTGGTCACATCATGTGCCTCACAGCACAAGATGAAGGCCCTTCAGAGCGGAGCATATCGTCCTGCTTTGACCCTTGCCCAAGAGAAGGATTACATCCCTGACATAAGCAAGGAGATGAAGACTCAGAGGGACACCTTCATAGTCAAGGACGGAGACCGTGAGCTCATCATCATGAAGGCGATCAAGGATGAGGATGGAGAGATGGTGGCTCACGACGTTCTTGACGCGGCGGTCGTGACCGCCAGGTTCCGCAACGTGGCCGAGAGAAACGGACGCGTGGACATCGAGTTCCAGGTCATCGTGCCGCAGAGCATGCAGGACAGCAAGTGGCAGCTGAGGTTCCGTCCTCAGATGTACATCATGCAGGACACGCTGGATCTTGATCCGGTGATCATCACGGGAGCGGACTACCGCAAGGCACAGCTTCGAGGCTATCAGCAGTACGAGAAGTTCCTCTCGACCATCGTCACCAATCCCGACGAGTTCGTCAACTGGTGGGCCTTGGAGCTCTTCATCGAAAGGAACATGCCGCAGCTATACGCATTCAAGAGCGACTCCACATACGTAAGCGACGAGCAGTTCGCCTCCGCCTACGGAGTGACGGAGAAGGAAGCCATCGAGCATTATACCGACAAGCTGGCAAGGAAGGCCAATTCCTGGAGGATGTCCCGCCGCGAGAAGATGTACCGCAAGTATGTCAAGGTTCCGATCGTCAGGGAGGGACTCCGTCTTGACACTGTGATCCAAGCATTCAACGGAGACTTCATCTACAGGTACGTGCAGCCTATACAGACCCGACCGAAGCTCAGGAAGGTGGACGTGGTCCTTTCGGGAGACATCTACGAGTCCGACAGGAAGATCTACGACATCCCGATGAGCGAGCCGCTCACATTCTACATCTCATCACTGTCTGCGTTTGTAGACAACCGCGAGAAGTACCTCACTAAAGTCATCGAGAGACGGGTCGAGGAGAACACCGCATGCTATATCGAGTTCGCCTCGGGCAGCTTCGCCGTTGACGAAAGGATGGGCAACAATCCTGAAGAGATAGGCAGAATCAAGGACAATCTCATCACACTGATACATAACGAGAAGTTCGATCTAGATTCAATCGTGGTGACTTCGTCCGCATCTCCGGAAGGAGCGGTAAGGTTCAATGAAACTCTCTCCAAGAAACGTTCAGAAGGCATTTCCGCCTACTTCGGCAAATGGATGACCGCCTACCAGGACTCGCTGGAAAGAGAGCGCGGATTCGCCGTGGATGAGGAGGGCAACATCATCATAGAGAAGCGAGCGCAGATTCCGATGATAGGCAGAAGCAGCGGCGAGAACTGGGCGATGCTTGACAGGCTCATCGAGAAGGACACCGTCCTTACGGCAGAGCAGAAGGAGGCTTACTGTAACCTTTCCTCGCAGCCAGATATCGATCTGAGGGAAAGGAAGATGCAGAAGCTCCCCTACTACAGGTATCTCAGGGAGAAGCTCTATCCACGCCTCAGGACAGTCCGTTTTGACTTCCACCTGCACCGCAAGGGCATGGTCAAGGATACGGTTCACACAACCGTCCTAGACACAGTCTACATGGACGGAGTGCAGGCCATCAGGGACAGGGACTACGAGAGAGCATTGACTCTCCTTAGGCCATATGAGGACTATAACACGGCCATCGCCTACCTCTGCATGGATTACAACGCCAGCGCGCTGCAGATCCTCGATAAGCTGGAGAAGACGGCGCAGGTGAACTACATGCTTGCCGTCCTGTACAGCCGCAGAGGAGAAGAGCAGAAGGCCGTCGAATGCTACATCAGGTCCTGCTCACAGGATCCGACCTATGTGCACCGAGGTAATCTCGACCCTGAGATATCCGTCCTCATCAGGCGGTACGGTCTCAATGCCCAGCCTGAGGATGAATTTGAATACTCATTTTAATCAATACCAACACTTTAATCATCAAAACAATGAAGAAATTTCTATTAATCGCATGCTCTATAGGAGCATTGCTCTCCTGCAACAGAGATGAGATTCCTGTGCAGAATCCTCCGGACGACATTCCGGCAGTTAACGAAGCCAGCAAGGGCACGATTCCGGTGCATCTGCGCATCGGAGGTAACTACATCACAACCAAAGGTACCTCACCGAATGAGAATGAATCGACTCTCGCAAACGTGAGACTGACAATCCAGGCATGGGGTTCCAGCTCAATAACACCGGCATACACTCAGACATATGATCTAGGAAATGATTCGGATATCATCGTCAACATGGCAGCCTGCGAATACGCCAACTTCACCGTGGAAAGCGGCAAAGTCGAAAACGGTCAATTCTTAAGCACCCTCGAAGGACAGAAGGATTTCCTATATGCCACAGGCAAGATCCGCCTTACATGGGAAGAGATGCAGAATCAGGACTCCCCTTTCGAAGTAACTATCAGCCGGAACATCAACAAGATCAGTATTGAAAAAATTTCGCTGAAATGGTCGAACGAGAACTATGACAGCCGTGAGTTCAGGATCAAGAAGATCTACCTCAGCGACGTCCCTCGCAGCTATATCTCTAACTGCAGCAACGTTACAGTCAAGGCTTATAACTCAAACTTCACGGGGACCAAGGAGGATGTTAGGATCTACAACCATGGTGGACTTGATGGATATACGTTAAAGTGCGTAAGCGACAACAAGTATTATACAACCAATGTCCATAGGCTTGACGACCAACTGGTGGATGAAGTGGACGCAGTCGTAAGCAAGAGTAATCCGTACGTCATACCGCATACCTACTATGCGTACATAAGCAACTCCAGCAAGAGCATCCATATCTCTACCGCCGCTCCTGACGCGAACTACGTCAATCTATACGTCCCAGTTACGACAATCGTGATCGTGGCAGAACTGGACGGAGAGAAGATGTACTACAAGGTTCCAGTAGTGGAAGGATTGGCGACAGCACCTACGAACACCCACATCATCTTCAAGGAACTGAGCATCACAGGACTTGGCTCAAGCACTCTTCATGGATCGAAGGCGTTCGAGAACATCTCATTCAAGTTTGAGGACTGGGTAGTTGACAACAGGTCAGAAGCAGCAGAAAACATCTAAAAGCAACAATCATGAAGAAAGGAATCTTTATCATGGCAGCTATCGCAGCGATAGTCTGCTCATGCGAACCTGAAAATGATTGTCTGCCGTGTCAGGAGGAGAAGACAGCGACGCTTAACGTGTCGCTTGACTTCGAGGATGACACTCAGACAAAGGCTACCAGCTATGTCACATCACAGACCTATGAGACTGCAGTTAACAATGTCCAGATTCTCGTCTTTGACTCCACAGGAGCTCTTAACGCGTATGTTGATGCTGACAAGAGCGTCGCCGGCATCACAATCAACACGACCACAGGAAGCAAGACCGTCTGGGCTGTAGTCAATGGTCCTGATCTAAGCTCCGTAACCACTATTGGAGGTATGACTGCCAAAACCATCGATCTAGGAGACAACAGCACTACAGCCAGTGCCGGTTTCGTGATGGCTGGCTCCACCACATGTACCGTCAGCAGTTCTACAACCACTGCAATCATCACAGTGAATAGATTCGTATCGCGTGTGGCACTTGCGAAGGTAACAAACTCCCTTCCTGACTCATACGGTGCGCTGACAGTCAACAACGTCACTCTTACCAATGTGGTGGGCAACCAGAATCTCGCAGGAGCCGCGACACCATCTACATGGTACAATAAGATGGGACGAAAGGACGGAGCAACGGCATCCTCGCAGATAATCGACGGAAGTTCTTATCTAGCATCATGCCCTACCCTCACCTTCAAGAGCATAAGTTCATCCGTTGCCAACGGTTCATCACTTACTCCGAGCACTCCTTATCTGCTATACTGCTATCCGAACAGCACAACGACAGATGCCACAGGGTGGGCTAGCAGTTTCACTGCGAGAAAGACCAGACTTGTAGTGACAGCGACCATCAGCGGAACGAAGTACTATTATCCTGTCGTGATTGATGCACCACAAAGAAATACGGCATACACCGTAGAACTCACCATCACAGGACTTGGATCTACAGATCCGGATAAACCGGTACAGAAAGGTACCATCTCCGCTATAGTCAGCGTTCAGGGCTGGGCATCAGGAGCAGTCTACGAAGAGACAATCTAACATTTCATAAACCTCTTTAAATCAACAAAACAATGAAGAAATCAATTTTCGCATTCGCAGCCGCCCTTACAGCATTGGTGGCTTGCAACAAGAACGAGGCAACTCCTATGCAGCCTCAGAACCAAGAATCGCTCTTACCATGCGAGCTCACAGTAGGCATCAGCGGTGCCATGACAAAGGCAACTGCCGTGACTACAGAGAACGAGGCCAAGGTGAACAACCTCCAGATCTTCGTATTCCGTGGCGACGACCTTGATGCATACGCATCAGTGGATAACGCCAAGGAACTCACGCTCTCATGTACAGCAGGAGAGAGAGTCGTTTACGCTCTCGTGAACGCACCAGACTACTCCGCTGTTCCTGGCAAGGCAGCCTTGCTTGCAAAGGTGTCTGAACTCAGCGCCAACAGCCTTACCAACTTTGAGATGGTCGGCAGCAAGAGCGTTACTCTTCCACAGACTGGTACAGTATCTATCGATGTGAACCGTATCGCATCAAGAGTCGTCCTCAAGAAGATCACTCGCAACTTCACATCAGCAGCCCTCCAGGCACTAGACTTCACAGTTGACGCAATCTACCTTGTAAACGTAGCAGGTAACACCAGCTATGACCTCACAGCAGCTCCTGCAACATGGTACAACGTGGCAGAAAACAAAGGAGAACTCGGAAGCCTTCTCGTAGACACTCCGGCGTATCCTATCGCTCAGGGCCAGGCTTATGATACAGCTCACACCTTCTATGCTTATCCGAACGACCTTGCAGTGAACACAACACGCATCGTTATCGAGACTACTCTCGGAACCAGCAAGTACTACTATCCTATCAATCTCCCAGAGATGGCAGCCAACAAGTCATACGAGATTGCAGAGGTAGTTCTCACCCGTCCAGGTTCGGATAACCCTGATGAGCCAGTATCATTCGCAGATGCCACATTCAGCATCAACGTGATCGACTGGACTGTCGTTCCTGTAACTGAAGGTACAACAATCTAAACCGTGCGCTTATGTTCAAGAGAGGATTATTCATGGCTTTCGTAGCCTTGACGTCTCTTGCCTGCAGCAAGGACAATCCCTCGGAGCAGGAGGCGCAGCAAACGCAGATGGCTACTCTGGAGGTGAATGTCGCAGAAGGCATCACCACCAGAGCGACCTCTGTAAACGATGCTAATATCGGATCAGCGGCAGGTGACATCCAGGTACTTGTCTACAACAATGAAGGCGACCTACTAGCATATGGCATAAACGCAGCTTCTTCAAGTACGATCAGCATGAGCATACCCACGGGAACAGTAGAATGTTATGCAGTGGTGAACAGTTCGGATGACCTGTCGTCCATTGCGACAAAGACCAACTTCCTGAAGCGTCTGTCACATCTGAAGTACAACACCACATCCAGAATGGAGATGCTCGGAAGCGTATCTAAGACAGTTGCAGCAGGAGCGAACTCGGTAAGCATCGCTGTCAAACGCTTCGCCTCGAAGGTACAGATTGACAAGATCACACCTGCATTCGCAGCACCAGCTCATCGGGCAATGGAGTT
>JBGVNX010000020.1:0-11737 GCA_045126075.1 Candidatus Cryptobacteroides sp. | reverse complement strand
CTTCCAATTCTGTATGAGTGTTTAAATAATCATAGACTCTTGAAATCGCATTTAAAGATATTGTAGAACCAGATGTACTTTTTTCTAATGTTGATTTAACCCATTTATGTTTAAATGACAACTTGTTTTTTTCCATAACCTGTAGAAAAGAACGCATACTACTTAGTGTATGTCCCTGTAACTCTTCAATCTTTTCTTTCAATTCGTCTGACGAGTCTATTGAGAAAATTTCGTCTATTTTCTGTAGGGTAGATGAAATCCTTGATGCTTCTCCAAACATATCAAATGTTTCATTTAAAATAAAATGCACATCAAAAGACGCTGCCTGTAATGCACAAGCTCTCATATTTGCTTCTGAAGCATATTGTTTGCCAAACCTTTTAATATGACAATTACGTACCATGGCTTGGTATCTATCTAAAGCATTTGTTAAAACGTTAACATCTATATTATGAGAGTTTTCAATATCACTGAATGCAATACAAGACATTATTTTACCACTTTGTAAAGAGCGTGATATGAGTTCTTCATTATCAATTGCATCATAATTACAATAGAATCCATCATCTGGCAGCATAAAAGGTTGAATCTGATTTGCAGGTAGAGGCGTAGCAATAATATCATTTGCATCTTTTACCACTACATCAAAATAGCAACCATCCTCAGGATCTTGATATATGGACAATAAATCAATGATTTGACCCTTGAATAAGTTTAAACGTTTCTCGCTAATCCTAACAGCAAGATACTTGTAACATAATTCATCATCATGCGGATATAACAGACACAAATATTTTGTGTCAAAAATATCTGTCGCTATGAAGATTTGTGGTACTTCATAGAAAACAATAACCTCTATAAAATTTAATCGAATCATATTGCTTTCGGTTGAAGGGTTATTTCTCTATATTGGATTTCTGCATTGTTTAAATCAAACAATGTAGTATGCCACCAAGTATAATGATTTGCACAATTATTACTCGGAGTTTTGAGCATCACACCATATTCAGGACTCATTGTTATTTCTGCTATGCCATGTAGGTGTTTTAAATATGGCAGCTTAGCCATAGAACGGGCATCTTCTAATGTGCAAAGTGAAGACAACCCAGAAGCTTTCCACAAATTATTCCCAAAATTTCTATTAGGATATAATTCTGAATGAGTTTTTAGGTCGTTTTCTGTCATTATTTCCTCCTTTTGTATAAGACGAAACAATGGTTCCTTATTATATGCCACTACAATATCTTCAGGAGGAGTGTTCTCGGGAAGTGTTTTAGCCCAAGATACACCATACTTATCAAGATACTCTGTCAATTTCGTTGGAGTGTACATATATCATATATTATAGTCTCAATTATACATTTGCATATTTAATTTAGCATTGAACTCCACTATTATTAAATTTTAAAGTGGCGTTTTACTGAATGTGTCTGAGGCGAATCAAGCCTACAACACTCAAATGTTTTTGCAAAATTAGCGAATTATTTTCATTGTACCGCTAAAAAAACGTTTTTAATGTGCTGATGAAAAGAAATCAGATTTTATGATGGTTAAAAGTACAGCAGAAAAATGTATGAGATAAAGTTTAAGGAAATTATCACAAAAGTGATATAGTGATACCAAAATGATACTAAATTTAAAACTGCTCTTTGATATACATTATAAGTTACAGTAAACCAATATGTTATAAAATTACATATCTTGTAGCCCACCAGCCTATGCGGAATACAATTAGTGCAATCACCATGACAATCTTGTCGATACAGACGGTGACACCGCTGACAAGCGAGGTGAACCATAGCCTTGAAGCGTCCGTTTCCATCTGTGTCACCTCATCGACTCCCGTCTGTTCCATAGTTGACTCAATCAGATTGGGGTCACTCGTACCCGAATGTGCCACATCCGCCTTTGCCTGAAGGCTTGTATATAGGGTGTCACGTACATAGATAAGTTCCTGCACTTCCTGGAACTTGTCACCAATCTGCGTCGCTTCCGCCTGATAGAGGTCATGCGTATAGGAGCCGATGGCGTTGGGGATATAGGAAAGGAAGTCCAGTACGCACCAACTGTTGCCGCTGTTGTTCATGCCTGTATCTGCAGGTGGGTACCACCATGTCATAATCAGGGATATGACAAGTGGCTTGAACAGTTTCATCACGTCAAGCGGTTCATGCTTCACCATCATCTTGTAGGCCATGTTAGCCGCCACGATGAGCGAGAAGAGAGCTGCCAGTGCCATACACATCTGCAGGATCCACCAGAAAGGTCCTTGTGTACCTGTGAATGTCGCATCACAAAGGAACTCGTTCGTCTGGAATATCACGTCGTCAATCTCTTCTTCAAGTATGTTGATTCCGAAATCGGAAAGGATATTGTCTGCCATAGTCGGATATATGTTGTTTCGTTTATAGTCTATTCATTCGCACCTGCCGTTTTCCAACCTGCTTCCCTCCATCGGTTCATTGCCGAACGGATGATATGCGTCTTGCTGTCTGGACGCTCATACGTGGCGTTCAGCAGTTCGGATGTCTTTTCGGCATTGGATAACCTGACGATATAGTGTATAAGGTCTTCATTTTTCTTTGCCACATCCGCATAGATGCGCAGGTATTCCTTTTTCCGTTGTGCATTCGGCATGTAGGCTTCCTGTGTCGCCTTGATTGCACATTGGTACATGTTATAATGTTCCTTCCAGTGACTTTGCTCATTGGCAGTACCACCGGCTTGCAATATGCGGTTGATGTTCCGCTCGAAATTCTCCATCTTGGAAGTAAGTTTACCGCCTTCTGCTACCCATGCAAGGTCAAGCGCACCACCGCTTCGGTCAGCCACATTAAGTGCTTCTATCTCTGCACGTTTGGTAAGTGCGGAATCCAAAGCCTCCGCTTCATCGACTTGGTTATATAGATTGATACCTGCCAATGTACGGAACGAAAGCTTGTTTTTCCTTGCCGCACTTTTGGAGTAGTTACGGTGAAGCACATCATAATAGATGGATGGTGTCAGACCACCCGAACCGATTTCCATAACGGTAATCTGGTTCATCTTGGCGGCATCATGGTTATAGCTCACGCTTTGCGCCATCATGCCCGATGAACAAGACAGGACAAATGCTATTGCCATTGCTCTGAGTTGTTCAAGTACAGTTGTCGTTTTCACGTTCTCTTTCATATTCCATTGTTATAAAATCAATCTTTACTACCGGGATTCAGTCCCGCTTCCCTCCATCTGCCGAAAGCGTCATCAATCAGTTGTTGCTTTGTCTTTGTACGATAGACTGTCTCTTTCCAATATCCCATACGGAGCTGGATGTATCTCCATGTCTCGAAGTAGGAGCGGTTCAGATGTCTCTCGATATTGTCCAGTGACGTGTTGATGCTTTCCAATACCAGAAGCAGGTCTGACGTTGAACAGGCTGCTGCACCGGTCGCATATAATACGAGGTCACTGACCGAACGGTACAGATGTTGTCCTTCATCGGCAATCTTCTGTATGCATCGCAGATTGACACTGATGATTATCGTATCGGAAACGGCAATCTTGTTCCTTTCCAATACCTTTTCTTTATAGTTCTCCAACAGATTCTTGTAATCAGAAATCCTGTCACTTACCGAATTGTAGGTGGAATATACATTCAGACTGGTTCGTAAGGACTGGTAAAGGACATCAATCACATCGAATGCCCGTGTATATTTGTCCAAATCCACGTTCAATGTCTTGTATTCCACGGTGGCATCACTGCTGTATTCGTGCAACAGTTGGTTGCTCAGTTCCAAAGTGGAACGGGCCAGCAACAGACTCCGCTGTTTCTTGTGGTCATTGATGTATGCTTCTACAGAAACGAAGTCAAAAGCCCATTGCGCTTTCGTTATATGAGGTATCATCATAAGCAGCATCAGTATAAAAAATGGTCTATTCATCATCAATGTCCTCCTCATATTTACCGTTATATCCAACGGAGTGCAGACTGTTTGCAGCACCTCTTAACCATCGTCTCCTGCATTGTTCCACCAAAGTCAACCGTCTTCCCTGGTCTTCATTGATGTGGGGTGCAATATCCTTCAGTACATCAATGATGGACAGTTTGTAATGCATCATCTTCTCTAGTGAAATTAAATCGGCATATATCTTTGTCAGTCTTACATCAATGCCTCGTGCAATAGCCAGACGATCAGATGACCATAACAGATGATAGGTGTCTTCACTGTTGTCCGTTTCCGGTGGTTCATTGCGGACATATTCCGTACTTATCTGACACGTAGGATATTGACGCGCAATTTCTGATAGACGGTCATTCACGAAGCGTGTTTTCTCCTGTTCGTTCATGTCTGTATCGAGTGAAATGATGTCAACCACTTCGGTATCTGTATAGTCTGCCGTCAATTCCCAACTTATCTGCATGATGGCACGGTGTATCTTGATACCAAGAAAATATTTCGGCTTGCGTGCTATCGAAATGGTTGCCTTAAAGGTAATGACACCATTGATGTTCGGTGCTGTCGCCTCCCGATAATAGGTATATCCCGACCACCATCCTTCACCGTTCCATGTGAGATTGTAGGCGGTCTTACAGTCCTGCATGATGGCAGGAATACGATAGTAATCATCCGCCTGTGTGGTATTCTCACTTTCCGCTTCCGCTCTTGCTTCAGTCAAATCTTCCTGTTTCTTCTGCCAGTCGGACAATTCCTTTTCCAGTTGAGCGATTCTATCCTTGTTGGCATTATATTGTTGCCTTAGAGCTGCCGCTTCCTCTATAGTAGCATCAGCAATCTGCTTTATCAGAGAGGCGTTCGTCTCTTCCAATTGTTGTATCTGGCTTTGCAGGAGGGTTATCTGCTGTTTGTATTCCTGTTCCAACTCATCCAGTTCCGAGAGGTCAAGTTCGTTTTCTGTCAGTGTTGTTTGCATGACACATTCCTTGGAGTGTGCATTCAGACTACCGCCACAGGTACGGCACTTGTATTGTGTCGATCCGGTGATAAGCGTTACTCCGTCACTGCATGTCACACTGACTATGACACTTTCGCATCCTTTCAATTTGGCTTCGTCCGTTGCTTGATAATACTGTTTGGAGTCACTGCCGATATAATAGACATAGCCTTCTTCATTATCGTTAAACTCAGTCAGTCGTGCTTGCAATACACTCTTGAATGTATTCAAGTCCATGGAATAGGAGTCGAAGACATCCTCATAAACTTCCTCCACATGGTTCCAGCTCTTGGTCACACGGATGGAATAGGCGTAGGATTTCTTGACCAGTTTTTTCCCTTTGTTGATGACATAACCATATCTTGAATAACTGATGCTGTATGTATATCCGTCATTCTGCCTGTTCAATTGGTTGACCTTTTCACGTGACCATCCGGCATAGTTCTCCGAATTTCGAAGAATCTGCTCTATTTGTGTTGAATTAGGGTAGAAGTTGGCATCGGAAGTGTTAAAGCGTGTCCATTCACCACCATTGATGATACTCTCGTCATCTGTTGGAGGATAATAGTCACAGAGTATTTCCGAACCTTGGTCACGTCTGGCTATGTACCAACGTTGGGTATAATATCTTCCCATCGTCTCATTGAGATAGTCCGTAACCCATGAGGTGAGGTTATAGCCGGAGATGTCAAACATTCCGGCAACATTTTCCTTACCGCCAATCATCTGTAGAAGAGTATTGCCTACAGAACGGTCAAGTTGCTCATACAGATGATAGGAACCTTCAACAGCATTGATGATGGCAGTTTTGTTCCCTTGGAACAGTTCATTGAAACTGCTACCGCCCATCAGTGTATTCATGAAATTCTCTGTTCCTGCCGTAGCCAGTCCGACACCCATATTATACAGATTGTCGATGTCTGCTTGAAGATTTTCCTTGGTGAAGTTGTTCGGTATATCCGTAAGGTCATCAATCAATGTTTCCCAGTCAATACCTCCTGATTCCGACAATCGTAAAAGCGGAGCAATGGACGGATTCATTTCAAGGAAAGCGATGTCTGCAAACGAAAGCCTTCCATTGGTGACTACGGACTCGAACTGCATACAGAGACTTTTCACTTCTGTGCAAATCTTCATCAGGTAGCTACCCCAATAGAGTGCCGTATGCGGACTTTCAAGCATAAGACCTGCCACCGTCCAGATTTTAGGCATAATCTTGGCACTGACGAGGTTATATATACGGCGATAGTAGTAGTTTTCTGTACTACTGCTCCATATACCCAAATCCGTCAGTGCCTTACGATCAAGGAACTTGGAAGTGAAGATTCCTGCTGCTGCCACTTCTGCTGCATTGTAATGCTTCAATATGGCTTTTACCTGCTCATCATAATAGGCTTCTGCGGCTGTTTCTGTTGCGTATGCACCGGCCATGGCTGCGACAGTCTTCTGGTCGTAGTTCACACTGACCTGTGCCTTGGCTGTAACCAGGACAGAACAGATAACCGAAAATATGAGTAGGATTCTTTTCATCTGAATATTCTGAATATGGCTTTAATTTTTGGATTTTAAATTGAGTACATGTCCGGTCTGATTGACCTTTTGGGCAAACGGCAATGACTTGTCGATACCCGACAGTTTCCAATCACGACAATAGGCTTCAATGGCCTGCTGATGGTTACATCCCAATTCTGACTTGTAAAGTTTGAGGGCTTCCTTTTCAGCACGTTCCGTTGTATAGGTCATATAGCATTCCCTCGGCTCTTCCACACCATAGACACCGCTAACCTGACCGCGACGGATGAATACCTCACGGAAGAAACTGCGTCCTTCCTTATTCTCCAGACGGTTCACCGTAAAAATCTTCTTGCAATCCACATCCGTCAAGCCAAGGATACTTTTGATACCGTCAAAGCGTTCACGGAATTTACTTTGGTCAAGCAGCATCACCACGTCGGAGTTGTTGATGATGGCCTCCTTGACTATTTCACTACCGATGATGTCCTGTATCTCCTGTGTGACGACCCCGACAGATGCCCAGAATTTACGGGCAGTCTTGTAGAGGTACTTGATGTACTCTGCCATCAACGGTGACGCAATGGCTTTCCACGCCTCTTCAATGACCAGTACCTTACGGTTTTTCTTGATGCGCATCTTCTGCAGGAACACGTCCATAATGATGAGTGTTACTAGCGGAAACAGCAGAGGGTCATCTTTAATGGAGTCAATCTCAAAGACTATGAATGTTTCATCAAAAAGACTGCTGTCCAAGTCTTCATTGAGTGTCTTGTCATGATTGCCACCTCTATAGAAGTCCTTCATCATATAGCGAAAGGTCGAATAGTCTATATTGTTGATGTGGTTTTCGTGACAGATGTCAGGGACACGTTGCATAGCATATTCGTAGAAACTGTTGAACGAGAGTGTTTCCACCTTCAGTTCCTTTCGTCTTCGTTCAATCTCGTCAATTTCCTTTTCAATACGAATAGCCTTGTCCTCCTGTGATTCATTCGCATATGCTTTGTTGTTTCGGTCATCGATGGTCAGGCTCTTGCGTAAGTCTTCACGTTGTGGTGGTGTAAAGCCGTTGAAGCCATTGAAGAAGACATCATAATATTCGGTGATGACTTGCTCGATAAGTCTTTCCTCTGTTTTGGTAACAGAACCCTGCGAACCTTTCCATATCAGCAGTATCAGATTCTTCAGGAATCCGACCTTTTCTACATTCAACTCTTCTTTGTTTATACGGAACGGATTCATGGTGATTGGGCGTTCTTCCGTATAGCTGATGTATTTGCCGCCCAAGTATTCGCAAAGTCCCTCGTAAGAGTTACCTGTATCTACCATGACCACATCCGTGTTCTGTTCGTGCAGTTGTCTCACTACAGAGTTCATGTGAAAACTCTTTCCGCTACCGGACGGGCCGAGGCAGAAGAAGTTGCTGTTGTCCGTAATCTTGTTCTTGCCTTCCTTTCCGCTGATGTCTATGGCAACTGGTACACCTTGACGGTCTGTATAATAAATCTTCAACGGAGTCTCTTCACTGTGCTGGATGCGTTCCTTGTACATGAGACAGGTTGCCGCATCACTGATCGTCAGGAATCGGTCATATTCAGGATTCATGCCATAGCAGTTCCCAGGAAATGAATTGACAAATAGTTCCAGTTGGTTGTAGGCATGCTTGGAAATGTGGATACCCATTTTGCCGAAACTGTTCTCTAAATAATTGGTCGGTTTCTGAAGGTCGGTGTCCTTATCGCAGCATACTATTAGGTTGTAGTGCGTATATACCAATTGTTTGCTCTCACGTGCAATGACTTCCTGTACACGCTTGATGTCCTCTACGGCCATCTGGTTTGACGGATTGGGAATGGAAGAATGTCTGTTCTTCTTTTTCTCTAACAGAGAAAGTTCACGTTTCTGGTTCGGCATGAATATCATCTGATTGTAGATGACGGTTTCTGCACCCGGTATGCTGTCAACCAATGAGAGCAGGTCAACGGGCATACTGGTATTGTTCACTTCGATGTTCGTGAAAGGTCGTACAAGTCCCGGTAGATTGGCACAGTCCACATCTACCAAGGAATAGATCTTACACTTATGGTTTCCCATGCTGATACATTCTTCATCTACCTTGAAGTTACTCATGGAGATGGTTTTGTCCCGGAAATTCATGGCGAAGTATCTGTCAACATAGTCACATGCTTCTTCCTTAATAAGGAAACGTGCATTGACACCTGCATCTTTCAATTGATCGTTTACCTTACGTATCTTCACAAGAAAATCCCTCCATTTTTTGTTGTCAAAAGAGAAAAGACGGCTTTTCTTGGCTTCCTGTGTAACGGTCAGATAAGTAACGCTGTCTGTATAGTGGCGACCTTTGAAATATCCGAAATAGGCAGATGAAAGGAACTCACGCTTGCCTGAATCCTCCACTTCAAAACGTTTTCGGGTAAAGATGTCCTGCTTGTGCAGGGCATAACCTTCCCCCAATGTCTGTGCAATGGCATTGAACAGATGGGAGAACTCATAATAACTGTCGGCATTGGCAGAATACTTCTGGACAGGGTTCTCAATCTTCAGAATGGCAGAGTATTCACCAGTCTTGGTGTAGAGCACACCCACACCGTCGGTATCTTCCACAGAGAAATAGATATCCTGAAAGATTTTCTTCCGTTTGCCTCCTGTGCCGAAAGAAGCGACTGATATGGCCATTCCAATCAGCAAGGCAATGAAAAAGAGTATTACATATAGTGTCATTTCGTAAATCTATGGGTTAAGAAATTAGTTTTGCTCATGGTCAGAACAAATAGAACAGTCTGATGCGTCCTTTGGAAAATCGTTTTGAACAGCTTCCGTTGATGATACCTTCCTGTATGTCTATCATATAGAAGGTGTTTTGGGAAGATTCACTGGAGGTCAGGTATTCTCCCTGTAAAGGAATCAGACCGTCCGGTATCTTCACCTCACTATAAGGTTGGAGCATATAGTACAGGTGAACCATTTCACCCAATGAAGGGATATAGCTTCCCTTATGGCTTGACAGTACGGAAACCATCTGCCTGGATGGTTTGAATAGTCCCGTTTGTGCCTGATTGATAACATCAGCCAAACTGCTCTTTTCGGAACGCTCAATGAGTTTTTCTGATAATTTCTCTCCATAAGCATACCCTAATGCACAATCGTTGGGATAAGGCATTCCGGGCTTGAAGATGATTTTATCTTTTATATCTGCCGTATCTTTGTGTGCCGGATTAACAAAACCTTCCGTATGCTTGCCGTCAATGGTTGGAAAAATCTGACCACTCGACAATGTCCTGCTACCGAATGTGTACATTTCTTCCGCATCCTTTAATGCTACAGCCTTGCCATGTTTGCCGTCTGTTTCTATGACTACACCAATGGTATGGCAGTCTTTCTTCATGCTGACAGTCCCGTCTTCCTGTAGATAACAACCGATTCTTATAGTATCAACTTTAGCTGTAAGTGGAATGGATAGATTACGTTCGGATTCCACCCAACTGCTTTCTACATGCAACTGACCGCCTTTGCCGACCTTAATGTTCAACTGTATCAAACTTCCAGCTTGTAGTGGCGGTAAGATGGTCTTCAAGGCATGGTCACGCTTGTTTACTTTTGCGAAGAGAGTTATGGGCGTCTGCTTTCCTGTGGGGACAAGATGGAAATCGTGGTTACGTCCGTTATTCAACAGACAATCGTCAGATTCTGTTGTCAGAATGCCGTTCCCTTTTTCATTTAGCCATTTACCCATGAAGGGTTGGTAATCCGCTTCGGAGATAAGGTTTTCACCATATACCCAAAGTTCGTCCAACATATCGCAAAGACGGTCACTGGTTATGTTGATTCGTAACATGGTCAATGAACTATGCAGTTTCATACCTACACGGATGTTTTCTCCGATGGATCGTGACTGTTCAATCCCGTAAAGCTGCTCACCAAAAGGTTGCTTAAGATGCAACGTGTCTTCGGTTGACAGGTCTTTACGGTAGGGAAAACAAAGATGAACAGTGACGGTTGTGTCTTCTGAGAACAGACTTTTTCCTTTAGCCTGCAGCTCATTTCCTCTTATAACGTACGGTACACTGTTGTCTGTTTTGTTCGTACACACAGAGAAGATAGCTGACTCTAAAGGATTGTTTGAGGAAAGTCCTTCCACTTCTATGCAAACATGCTTTTCCGCCTCTTTCCAATGGTCGCGTACCTTAACGGCTGTTTCTTGGGCTGCCAATGGTTGTTTTTGTGGCTTTTGCTCCTTACAGGATATGCCTATCAGGAGAATGACAAGTAGTAGATAGATATTCTGCATAATGGTTCATTATATGACAGGCCCGGTTCTCGCGGTATCAACAGTAGTATGCTGTGTGATACATGAGAACTGAGCCTGCCGGTTCACTTGTTTTGTTTTCTGACAATATTCATGAGAGCTTCTTTCAGACTGACATGGTTTTACATTTTCTTTGAATACGCATAGATGAACACGCCTTTGTCGTCCTTCTTGGTGTGAAGCCCTTTCCTTTGCTTGAGGAAAACGAGGGCAGCACCGCCTCCGAGGGTGACAACAAGCGTAATCAGGCCAGCAAGAAACCCTATCAGGCAGTAAGCGAGGATGAAACCGACAATGGCTCCACCGATTGCACCTGCCGCCCAATAGATGTACCGCCCCTGAATACCCATGAATTCAAGTGGTTTCTGAAGCCCTTTGAACAGAGGGTATTCAGTATAGCGGTTTTCTTGTTGTTTATCCGTTGCCATCGGCTATTAGTTACCTCCGACACCGAAGAACAACGGCAATGCCTGGGCTGCTGCCACAAGGAAGATACAGGCTCCGACAATCATCATGATGGACTTCTTGACATCCTGTTCCTCGTTGTTCATCTTGATATACACACTGATTGCACCAACTACGGCAACTACACCGGCAATGGCATAACAAAGCTTCACAACATACGGAACGTACTTGGCGATTTCTTCCGTTACAGTGGTGAGGGCAGCTGTACCTTGTGTATAGTCACCGGCAGCACTCTGTGCAAAAGTTGCTGTGGTTCCAACCAACAGCATGAAAGCGAGCATCTTCATACGCTCGCTGGACGCAAGGCGTCTCAAACAGTTCTTTACTTTTTTCAGCATTTTAATGAATTTTTTAGTAAGTCAAATGGTACTCTTCTGCAGTTGAGTCTTTATGTTGCTATGTCTGATAGCCGAAGAAGGCCGGGAAGACGATGGAGGCACCGATTATGAAAAGGATGGCACCGATCAGCATCATGAGTTCCTTGATGATACCTTCCTC
>JBGVNX010000019.1:0-33678 GCA_045126075.1 Candidatus Cryptobacteroides sp. | reverse complement strand
AATACATCGAGGGCTATCTTTTGAACATCAACAGGCTTTTGTTAAATGGTATCTTCACTTCAACAATGAGAAAAAGAAGAAGAAAGAATAACCTTCTGCAAGGCACCGCAGACGGCCATAAGCAAAGCCGTCTGCTACAAGTCAAAAAATGAACAGCTCTGGGAAAAGGCTGCTCATTTTTTGCTTGTTGCCACCAACTGTTTTTATGCAGGTTTACCAACTGTTTTTTGCACCATTACCGGGGTATCTCGGCCCTTTCCGGGCCGGTCGGTAAACCGACTTTTTAACGGGAATATCTGACTTACAAATAAAAAATTTTATTATTTACTGCAGTAAATTGTCACCAAACGAGCACAAAAACGCTGATATTGTGTCAAAATTGGAGTAGAAGTGCTAAAATGGACACAAGAACTGCGATTCTGTGCCCAAACTAGTGCACAATTGCAAAATCGGACACAAAAACTGCGATTCTGTGTCTGTTTGGTCTCTCGAAGCTCGATGTGAGCACAAATATGAAGATTTTGTGCTCAAAAAGGTCTACAGGTGGTAGGTTTGGGTGTGATTTGTAAAGTGTTCAATTCTAGGGGACGTTTGATAGCTGGGCTAAATTGACCACTTGAGTTGTTTCAATTTACTGACACGTAATGTGTTATGAAATATGCCCGTCTTCTAGAAGTCGGCGATAGGGTGACAGGAGGCGAACCAGTCGCCAATGACCTTGACGTAATGGAGGTTGTGCATATCGGTGCCGTAGAGGCTGACAAGGCCTTCGTTCACGAGATACTCTGCATTCTTCTGGGCAGTCTCGCCGTAAAGTCCGGCAAGCGAACCGTAGTTGCACTGTATCACGACCCCTGCGTCGACATAGCTCATAAGATCTCTGTGAGATAGGTAGAAATAACGCTCAGGGTGGGGAAGAATAGGAGTCAATCCCAAGGAAATCAGCTTTTTAAACTCCTCTAAAGGCTTTATCCATCCCATTTCCTGTGGCTTGGATATCGGAAGTTCAGTCAGAATGTACTTGTCTTCGATAGGCATGATCCAGTTCTTCTCCAGTACTTCCGGCCATGTCTCAGGTACAAGGCGATACTCCGCAGACATCTTCAGCTCAACATCTATTCCCTTGACATATAATGCCTCAGACAGCATGTCAAATGCAGGCCTGATTGTCTTAGGGGTATTTCTGTACAGTGCATTGATGTGCGGAGTGCATGTGATTCTCTCAAAGCCCCAGCTCTTCATTGCACAAGTCAACTCGACAGCATTAGCAAGGTCTGTTGCTCCATCATCAAGTCCAGGAAGAATATGACTATGAAAATCAAGCTTCATTATCCGATGAATTTTACAAGTTCCTGATATACAAGATGTACCGGAAGTCCCATTATTGTGAAATATGAGCCCTCGATCTTGTCTATGCCGATGTAGCCGATCCATTCCTGGATACCGTAAGCGCCAGCCTTATCGAATGGTCGATATGTATCTACGTAATATTCTATCTCACTGTCAGACAGAGCCTTGAAGTGTACAAGGGCGGTGTCGCTAAGCGTATGACAGCGGTCCTTGTCGCGCAATGTGATGGCGGTGATGACTTTATGGTTCTTGTCAGAAAGGCATCGGATCATGTCGATAGCGTCCTCGCGTGAACATGGCTTGCCCATCACGCGATCCCCGCACAGTACCAGGGTGTCAGATGTGATAAGGATCTCATCATTCTCAAGAGGTCTGTGGAAGCCGTATGACTTTCCTTTAGAAAGAACCTCAGGAATCTGCTCCTGAGGCGTTGATGGATCGTAGATCTCTTCAAATGTATTGCGTGTATCTACTTGAAACTCGATGTCAAGCCCTCCAAGCAGCTCTTTTCTGCGTGGGGAGTTGCTTCCCAGAATTATCTTTTTGCCTTTCAAGTCCATTCCTTATTCCTCGCTGTTAGGGATGATCATGCTCATTGTCCAGTTTGTGCTCCGGTACTGATCCTGACCTTGCACTATTATGTGGACGATCTTGTCATATATGACATTCAGTGGCCATCCTGTTGCATGGATTTCGGCTGTAAGATATTCATTCATCTTGCCCTCGACCTCATTCACAGCCTTTTGCACTTCGGCAATTGCGTTCTGTAGTTTTTCTTCATCAAGTTCTGTCTCGCCAGCCATTTTTATGCTATGCATGTAATATTCACTGAGAAAATTTCGGAGGCTTTCTGCTGAAATGCTTGTTTTTGAGCGACATACAGTACGGTGTTCGTCAGTGTATTCCGAATCTGCCCAGATTGTGAGGTTGGCAGGAATCAGCTGGTCTACGCCTGGGAAGATGGATGGTACTTCGATCTGTCCGGTGTATTCCTTGTCCAGTTCCAGGCCGAATCCATGGAAATAGAGCACACGTCCGATGTCTTCTGCAAATATGGACATGACGGTTTCCGGGTTGCTGAACATCTCCTTGAGGTAATTTCTTACATATGCCTTCTGTTCCTCAGCTATCTCGCTTCCTTCATCATTCTTCATCATGATGTCAACAACTTCGTCAAGGATGCTGACTATCTGGTCACTGAGTTCCTGGACGTTATCAATTTTCAGTAGAGAACCGTTCTGGTCAGTAGTGGCGATGACTTTAGGGTCGCCATATCTTTCTTCAAGCAGGGCGTTGAGAGTATTGTTGAGAGGATTGCTGCTATACTCATCCTTGTATGTCACTGAGATCTTGTATGAGCTCTCGGTCTCTTCAAGGATTTCATATATTTGAATGGAGTTAGTGTAGGAAACCTCGGTAGTGTCTCCGTTGACTATCGTATATTGTTCAGCAGAGTATTCGTATGCGTATTTCTCACCTGCATTCCAATAGGCGATGATGTTTACGGTAGAGTCCTTTGGTGCTTGTGCGTATGCTGCCGCTGCTGCCAGCATGCCAATGATGATGAATGTTATTTTTTTCATGCTACCTTGATAAATAAACATGCGAATATACAAAAAATGCAGAAGGTTTTCGCCTTCTGCATTAATATTATAAAGATGTCTCGACTCCCTCCGGTCGCTCGACATGACAGTGGGGAGTTACAGTATCTTTTTGACAAGTCCGAACATCTTATATGGCATGTAACGGAAAGGGAGGTCGATCCATGTGCCGGTCGATACGACCGTCCTGGTGTGGCTGAAAGCTTCGAAACTGTCCTTGTCGTGGTAGCGTCCCATGCCCGAATTTCCGACTCCTCCAAACGGTGCGTTTTCGTTGGCGATGTGCATGATCACGTCATTGATGCAGCCACCTCCGGACGATGTTCTTCTGATGATTTCCCATCCTTCTGACTCCTTGCCGAAGTAGTAGAATGCAAGAGGCTTCTCTCGCGAAATCACAAAGTCTATAACTTTATCCTTGAATGATTTACCGTTGTCATCTAAAGTGATGATTGGGAATACAGGACCGAAGATCTCCTCTGTCATAAGAGGGGAGTCAAGCTGCACATTTTCGATGAGCGTAGGCTCGATGAATCTTGTTGCAGCGTCGTGTCTTCCTCCATAGATGATATCTCCATCCTTGAAGTATCCTGTCACCCTTTCAAATGCCTTGTCGTTGACCATGCGGACATAATGTCTGTCAGCTGCTATGTCCTCGCCGTGCAGCGCGCGTACTTCTGCGGCAAATGCTTTGACGAATGCTTCCTTTACATCTTTATGTATAAGGATATAGTCGGGAGCGATGCAGGTCTGGCCGCTGTTTAGCGTCTTTCCCCAGGCAAGCCTCTTTGCGGTAACAGCTATGTCGGCTGTCTTGTCGATAATGCACGGGCTCTTTCCTCCAAGCTCGAGAACCACAGGAGTGAGGTTCTTTGCTGCAGCCGCCATGACGGTCTTTGCGAGTGCTGGACTTCCTGTGAAGAAGATCATGTCCCAGCGCTGCTCGAAGAGTGCTGCGTTAACTTCCCTGTTGCCCTGAACGACCGCAATGTATTGCTCCTCAAAGGTTTCCTTGATCATATCCTCGATTACTGAAGATACGTTAGGGACATATGGAGAAGGCTTCAGGACCGCAGTGCAGCCAGCTGAAATTGCTCCGACAAGCGGATTCAGAAGGAGTTGCACGGGGTAGTTCCACGGCGAGACGATCAGCGAACATCCAAGGGGTTCCTTGACTACATGGGTGGTTGCTGGGAAGATTTTGATAGGAGTGTGAACTCTCTTCTTGCTCGTCCATCTGCCTACCTTGCGAAGATGGGTTCTGAGCTCTCCCTTTACGATGCTGATCTCGGTCAGGAAGGCCTCCTGATAAGACTTATGAAGGTCTGTCCAAAGGGCCTCAGATATCTTTGACTCCCATTTGTCCATCGCGCAGAGCAGCTTTTTCAGCATTGCCTTTCTGAATGATATCTCCAGAGTGGCTCCTGTCTTGAAAAAGGCCTTCTGCTGCTGGTGGATGCTTATTATCTTGTCTGTTGGTGTATTATTCATATAGATTTCTCCATTCGCTACGCTCAGTCGAAATGACAAAACGTTCAAAATTAGAAATAATTTCTGAGTTATGATGCCTTTGAGGTGCCTGCGTCCGCCTTTTTACGTCCTGTGAATTCGTCCATTGCATGGTATATGCCTACTACTTTGCCGAAGAAGAAGTCAAAGATGCAAGTAGGCAGAAAAGCCTGCCAGAATCGGATGAAATGGAATCCAAACGGGATGCCACGGAATCTTGTATTCCTTTCAATGGCGCGAATGATTCTCTTGCAGACATATTCTGGCTTCAGGATAGGGATTATGCGTGACTTCACGCCGTCGAACATTCCTGTATTGATGTAGTAAGGGGCGACTGTAGTCACATGCACATCGCTCTTCATCTCCTCGAGCTCGATGCGTACCGAGTCAGACCAGCCTGTCGCGGCCCATTTGCTGGCAGCATAAACGGACATCTTAGGATTCGAGAGCATTCCGCCTGCTGATGTGATGTTGCAGATATGTCCAGAGTTGCGCTTGATCATGTCAGGGAGTGCCGCGAGAGTCACGAACATCGGAGCTATGGCATTGATGTTCATGGTACGCACAATCTCCTGTGGTGTCTGCTGGTCGAATGTCTTGTTGCTTGTGACAATGCCTGCACAGTTGATCAATATGTCGATTTCACCACAATCCTCCACGGTCTTATAGTATGCAGCCCTTACTACATCGTTGTTTGATACATCAACTACATATCCCTTCACTTTTCCATACTTGCTGAGCTCCTGTCGTGTCGCCTCGATGCCGGCAAGGTTGATATCCCATATGATGAAGCATTTTGCACCTTTCTCAAGTGCCATTCGGCCCATGATCTTGCCGATTCCTGATGCTCCACCTGTTATCAATACGTTTGCATTCTGAAATTTCATAACCAATAATAATTTAAATTCGGGCAGCAAAGGTATACCAATAAAAATGCCGCCCACTATGTGTGGACGGCAATGCCGTAAAACCGTAAAATCAGCCGTAAATTCACGTATTCTGGGGTAAAATTTCAGTTGCCTGTGGTGAAAATCCTAGAATTTGCGCTTGTATTCCTGAACGTCCAGTTCCCATTTTCCCTGCATCTTCATAACCAGTGTAAGAGCTTCTCTGACGCTTCCTTTACCTCCTGGCTTAACTGTAATGTAGTCTGCGATTTCCAGTACTTCGTCTGCTGCATCGCATGGACATACGCCGCATCCGCATGCCTGCATTACCGGGATGTCCGGAAGGTCGTCTCCGAAGTACATCACTTCCTCAGCCTTAAGTCCATGCTTGAGGCAGAAGGTTTCGAAGTCCTCGATTTTAGCTCGTGAACCAAGGTATATGTCATCGCTGTCCAGACCACAGGTGAGAAATCTCTGCCTGATGCTTTCAGAGCGGCCGCCGCTGATGACAGCAAGGTGGTATCCCTTCATGCAGGCCATCCTGACAGCCATGGAGTCCTTCGAGTCGAATGTGCGGTACAATTCTCCATTGACATCAGCAAGTATGCCACCGTCAGTGAACACGCCGTCAACGTCAAATACGAATGCCTTGATATTTCTTAGTGTTTCCTCCATCATGGACAGATTATGATTTGGCTCCACCTCCGAAACCTCCCATAGGGAATCCTGGCTTAGGTTCGCCTCCAAGGACGATCTGACCGTGCTGGCTCTCGTATTTGTTGATGTTGTCCTGGAGGGCGAGGAAAAGCCTCTTTGCGTGCTCGGGGTTCATGATGATTCTGTTGTGTACCTCCGGCTTAGGAAGGCCTGGGAGCATTGATGCGAAGTCGAGAACGAACTCACTGCGAGAGTGCGTGATGATAGCGAGGTTTGAGTATGTTCCCTTTGCTACGTCGCTTTTAAGTTCGATGCTGAAGTCTTTTTCGTTTGCCATATTTTTAAAGTTAATTTGTCAATAAATGTAGTCAAGAACACAAAAATAATTAAAATAACTGTAATTTTGCGGCTCTTAAAAAATAAAACTATGAACAAACTCAGATTCTGGTTCAATAATGCTAGACCTATCTCATTGCCGCAGAGCATGTTGCCGGCATTGACAACCGTGGCCTTGTCTTATAGCCGGGCAGATGGCGCACAGTTTTCTTGGCTGGCTGCCATAGCTTCCCTTTTCGGTGTGATGCTTCTGCATCTTGGAATGAATCTCCTTGATGACTGGTTCGATTATAAGAAGGGGTCTGCTCAGGCGCGCGAGCAGGTGGCCAACGAGGGATTCAGAGGCAGGATGATCAAGTATCCATATCTGACTTCGGGCGAGGCGACGCCAAAACAGCTTCTCTGTGCAGTGGGCGTATTCTTTGCCTTTGCAGCTGTGATGGGCGCGGTTGTGATCCTTGTCAGGGGATGGATGATCCTCGGTTGGGTTGCGGCAGCCCTGATTCTTGGCGTGTCATACTCCGGAGGCCCTCTCAAGCTTGGTTTCAGAGGATTGGGGGAGCTTGTAATCTTCCTGATGTTCGGACCTATGATGATGACGGGAGTCTATTATGCGATTACTGGTACGGTGGATATGAAGATCACATGGCTTTCGATAGCCGTAGGACTTCTGGTCACAAATATCGTGTATTCTCACTCTGTTCTTGACTCCATTCCGGATGCGAAGATGGGTAAGAAGACCATGGCGCACCTGATGGGAGGCCCTAAGGGACAGATATTCCTGTCGGCCCTTATCAATACAGTTCCATATATAATGGTGGTAGTGGCGGTCTTGTTGAAGCAGATCCATGTCGCTTATCTCGCTGTTCTTCTGGTACTTCCGGTATCGCTGTGGCTTGTGAAGTCGCTTAATGACCATGTCACAGGAAAAGATGTCGATCTCGAACCGAAGAAGTGGATGGGCAACATGGGTGACTGGGAAAAATACAAGCAGGCCGGCATCGCGTGGTTCCTTCTCCGATGGCTTACTGCGAGAAACATCGTGACACGTTTCTGCTTGATAATCATTGTTGTAAATCTCATTTTTGGATAATATGAAGAAACTCTTTTACCTGGGCTGGTGGTTCCTCCGTGCCCGTCTGTTCGGTCGCAAGGCTCCGCTCCAGACCGTTCTGTTCATATCCGACATCTGCAACCTCAGGTGCAAGCACTGCAGCGTGTATGAACTCAAGAATCCTCACAATATGACCTATGAGCAGGTGCGCGAGCATCTGCAGTATTCATATGACCTCGGTTCACGCTTCGTGGACTTCGAGGGTGGCGAGGTGACCATCTGGAAGGACGGCGACAAGCGCATCAATGACCTCATTGATCTTGCAAAAGAGATCGGCTTCTTTTCATGCACGATAACCACTAATGCACAGCTGCCTTTTGCAGGTAGCAAGGCGGATTCGATATGGGTGAGCCTTGACGGTGCGGGTTCATATCATGAGGAGGTGCGTGGAAAGGGTACATTCGCAAAGCTTGAGAAGAATATCGCAGAGTGCGGCCATAAATACTTGAGTGTCAACATGGTAGTTAATACGCTGAACTACACGGCAGTCGAGGATACGATCGAGTACGCAAAGAATAATCCTGCCATCGAGCAGATCTCGATAAACTTCCACACTCCATTCGAGGGTACGGAATATCTTGCACTTGACATGGACAAGCGTGCGGAGATCATCGACAAGGTTCTTGAGTACAAGAAGAAGGGTTATCCGATCATGAACTCCAAGTATGGTCTTAAACTGATGAAGACCAATCAGTTCAAGAGAAGATGCTGGGTGACCAACTTCATCTATCCGGACGGAAAGAGGGGACTCTGCATCGGTGACGGCACCGACACTTGCGACAAGTGCGGATTCTGCATGGCCGGAGAAATGGCTTCTGTATTTGCATTCAAACCTGATACTATATTTGCAGGTCTCAAACTGAGGGCATAATTCAAAATAATTTGTTATCTTTGTACGATATTGTGCGCTAATGTGTGCATGATATCGTACAATTGTTTTATCACTGTCATGTCGAGCGAAGTCGAGACATCTTAAATTTGATTAATTGAATAAAAAAAGATACAGATTTATGGAACTGCCAGCAAAGTATGATCCTGCCTTGACGGAGGATAAATGGTATGCCTATTGGCTTAAAAACAAGTTTTTTCACTCAGAACCAGATGAGAGGGAGCCTTATACAATCGTGATCCCGCCACCTAACGTGACAGGTATCCTCCACATGGGACACGTCCTTAACAACACTCTTAATGATGTGCTTGTGCGTAAGGCACGTATGGACGGCAAGAACGCTTGCTGGGTTCCTGGAACAGACCACGCTTCAATCGCTACTGAAAATAAGGTGGTTCAGAAGCTTGCAGCTGAAGGAATTAAGAAGGAAGACCTCACTCGTGAGCAGTTCCTTGAGCATGCATGGGAGTGGAAGGACAAGCACGGAGGCATCATCCTCAGCCAGCTCCGCAAGCTCGGTGCATCATGTGACTGGGACAGGACAAAGTTCACAATGGATCCTGACCTGAGCGACGCTGTTATCAGCACATTCGTATATTTCTACAACAAGGGATACATCTACAGAGGTGTCCGTATGGTGAACTGGGATCCAGTTGGCCTTACAGCCGTTTCTGACGAGGAGGTTATCCACAAGGATACAGTCAGCAAGTTCTACCACATGAGATATTTCATCTCTGACGGAAACGGAAACCCTACTGACAAATACATCATCATCGCGACAACCCGTCCTGAGACAATCATGGCCGATGCAGCTATCTGCGTTAACCCTGAAGATGAAAGATATCATTGGCTCAAGGGTAAGAAGGTGCTTATTCCTTTGATCAACAAGGAAATTCCTATCATCGAAGATAGCTATGTCGCTATGGACTTCGGTACAGGATGTCTTAAGGTGACTCCAGCTCACGACGTAAACGACTATGAGATCGGTATGCGTCACAACCTTCCTGTTCTTGACATCATCGATGACCACGGCCGTCTTAACGAGAAGGCTCAGATCCTCGTAGGCGAGGACCGTTTCGACGCTCGCAAGAAGATCGTCAAGATGCTTGAGGAGGCTGGAAACCTCGAGAAGATGGAAGATTACACATCTCCAGTAGGTTATTCAGAGAGAACAAATGCTGTCATCGAGCCAAGACTCTCAATGCAGTGGTTCCTCAAGATGGAGGCCCTTGCAAAGGATGCTCTCGAGTCGGTTGAGAGCGGTGCTGTAAAACTTATTCCAGATAAATACCGCAATACATACCGCCACTGGATGGAGAACGTACGCGACTGGTGTATCTCACGTCAGTTGTGGTGGGGACAGCGCATCCCTGCATACTATCTCCCTGATGGACAGGTAGTTGTAGCAGAAACTGCTGAGAAGGCTCTCGAGGCAGCCCAGGCTATCGATGCCAACCTTACAGCAGCTGACCTCCGCCAGGACGAGGACGTTCTCGATACATGGTTCTCATCATGGCTCTGGCCGATCTCAGTGTTCGACACATATAAGGCCGGACATCCAGAGGCTGAGCCTAACAAGGATCTTGCATACTACTATCCTACAAATGATCTCGTGACAGGACCGGATATCCTTTTCTTCTGGGTGGCTCGTATGATCATGGCAGGTAACGAGTTCATGAACGACGTTCCTTTCCGCAATGTATATCTTACAGGTATCGTGCGCGACAAACTCGGCCGCAAGATGTCGAAGACTCTCGGAAACTCTCCGGATCCGCTAGACCTCATTGCAAAATATGGTGCTGACGCTGTGCGTCTCGGTATGCTCCTCTGCAGCTCTGCAGGAAACGACATCCTTTATGATGAGTCGCAGATCGAGCAGGGACGTAACTTCAATAATAAGGTATGGAATGCGTTCCGTCTGGTAACAGGATGGACTGTGGACGCAGCTGCACAGCAGCCAGAGGCATCTGCAGTTGCTGTAAAGTGGTTCGACAACAAACTCAGCCAGGTTGTCGAGACAGTAAACGACCATTTCAGCAAGTTCCGTATCTCTGATGCGCTCATGGCCATCTATAAGTTCTTCTGGGATGACTTCTGCGCATGGTACCTTGAGGCTGTCAAGCCTGCATACGGTGCTGGAATCGACAAGGTTACATATGAGGCTACAATCGGATTCTTCGACGCTCTTCTCAAGATGATTCACCCTATCATGCCGTTCATCACAGAGGAACTCTGGCAGAACATGGCTGAGCGCAAGGCAGGCGAGACCATCATGAACCAGCGTTATCCACAGGCAAAGCCATACGACGCAGAGTTCATTGCGGCATTCGAGATGGCTTGCGAAGCTGTGGCAGGTGTACGTAATATTCGTCAGAGCAAGAACCTTTCCCCAAGAGAGGCTCTCGAGCTGAGGATCAAGGGCGACTTTCCTGCTGAGGTTCTTCCTGTAGTTGTGAAACTTGCAAACGTGACAGTAGGCAATGCTGAAGGTGACATGTCTGCAGCCCAGAGATTCATGGTGAGAACAGTAGAGATGTTCATCCCTCTTACAGGACTTATCAATGTTGAAGATGAGATCGCAAAGCTCGAAGCAGAGCTCGCATACCAGCAGAAATTCCTCGACAGCGTGCGCAAGAAGCTCTCAAACGAGCGCTTTGTTGCTAATGCACCAGAGGCTGTAGTTGCTGTAGAGCGCAAAAAGGAGGCAGATTCGCTCTCGAAGATTGAAAGTATTACAGCATCACTCAACGCGTTGAAGAATAACTAATAAAACAAAATAGTTAATATTGGTAACATTTTTGTTATGGTAAAATCTGAGCATTTTTTGGATGTCAGGTACTACGAAACCGACCAGATGGGCATCGTCCACCACTCAAATTACATCAGATATTTTGAGTGTGGACGTAATGCCATGCTGAAGGATCTGGACATGCCGATGGAGAAGGTAGAGGCGAGCGGCGTCATGATGGCAGTCGTAGCTGTAGATGCAAAGTACAAGGTTCCGGCAAAGCTTGGAGATACCTTGAGGATAGTCTCTATCATCGACACGCCTCCTACAGCAAAGGTTGTTGTCAAGACTGAGATCTACAACCAGAACGAGCAGCTTGTCTGCACGGGAAGTGTCACGCTCGGATTCATCGACGCCATGACAAGACGTCCGGTAAGATGCCCTGAGACTCTTGCGGCAATATTCAGATAATTAAACCACAATAATATGATTACACCACTTTTGTTCGGAAGCCTTGGCTTCTGGGAGATAGCACTTATAGTGCTTGCAATTGTTCTTCTTTTCGGTGGAAAGAAGATTCCTGAGCTTATGCGCGGTATTGGCAAGGGAGTGAAAAGCTTCAAGGAAGGGATGAAGGATGTCGAAGATGATGTCCAGGATATTAAGAAGGATATAGAAGGCAAATAATGGCACAGACAGGTGAGATGACCTTCTGGGATCACTTGGAAGAGTTGAGGGGAAGCCTGTTCAGAATGCTGGCAGTCTTTGCTGTAGCAGTTGTAGCGCTTTTCTTCTTCAAAGAATTTCTGTTCGACAATATAATTCTTGCACCTTCCAAGTCAGATTTTTTTCTGTATCAGCTGCTTGGAGCTGACTTCTCGATGACTTTAGTCAACATCGAGGTGGCTGCTCAGTTCCTGATACACATGAAGATCACGTTCATCTGTGCGTTAATAGTTACTTTTCCCTATCTTATATATGAAATATGGCGTTTCATCATGCCAGCTCTGTATGAGAAGGAAAAGAAGGCTGTGAAAGGAGCATTCCTGTTTGCATCGGTCCTGTTTTATATAGGTGTGACGGTAGGCTATATGATAGTCTTTCCTTTGATGCTGAACTTCTTTTCAGGATACCAGGTAAGTCCAGACGTTCCGAACACGTTTTCATTGACTTCGTACATCTCGATGTTTACGTCAATGGTGCTGATTTTCGGTATAGTGTTCGAGTTTCCTACTATAGCCTTGGCGTTGTCCGCAATGGGAATCCTCCAGAAGGAGACCCTCAAGTCATTCAGAAGACATGCGATATGCGCAGTGCTGATACTTGCTGCCGTGATAACCCCTTCAGGAGATCCATTCTCTCTTATGGTAGTGTCTGTTCCGCTGTACATGCTGTACGAATTCAGCATCCTGATATGCCGTAAGAATGATAAAAGTGTTGAATTAGAGTAATTTATGATATCTATTAATAATCTGACGGTGGCCTATGGCGGTTTCACCTTGCTGAATGAGATCAATTTCCATATCAGCGAGAGTGACAAGATCGGCCTTGTGGGAAAGAATGGAGCGGGCAAGTCGACTATTCTGAAGCTTGTTTGTGGTCTCCAGAGCCCTACAAGCGGCAAGGTCGCTGTGCCGAATGGCGTGAAGATAGGCTATCTGCCTCAGATCATGGAGCATCATAAGGGAAGAAGTGTCATCGACGAGGCGATGACCGCCTTCGCCGACATGTTCGCACTTGAAGATGAGCTTGAGCGCATATCTCTTGAGCTGGCCCAGCGCGAAGATTACGAATCAAAAGAATATCACGACCTTATCGTCAGGATGAATGAGGTCAATGATGCTATATCATATACCCGTTCCGAGAATCCACAGGTCCAGGCTGAGAAGACGCTCATAGGACTTGGCTTTAAATACGAAGAGCTGTCACGTCCTACTGAAACCTTCAGCCAGGGCTGGAACATGCGTATTGAGCTTGCAAAGATTCTTCTTTCAAAGCCTGACGTTCTGCTCCTTGATGAGCCTACCAACCACCTAGATATCGAGTCCATAGAGTGGCTAGAGGGATATCTCAAAGAGTACAGAGGTTCGCTTGTGCTCATTTCACATGATAGGAAATTCCTTGACAATGTGACCAACAGGACAGTTGAGATCATGCTCGGACGCATTCATGATTATAAGGTTCCGTATAGTAAGTACCTGGAACTCAGACGTGAACGTCTTGAGCAGCAGAGAGCGGCATTCGAGAATCAGCAGAGGATGATCGAGAAGACTGAAGAGTTTATCGAGAAATTCAGATACAAGCCAACAAAGTCAAACCAGGTTCAGTCAAGAGTCAAGCAGTTGGAGAAACTCGAGAGAATCGAGGTGGATCTTGAGGATAAGTCAGCTCTTGCAGTGAAGTTCCCTCCTGCACCTCGTTCCGGTGATATTGCATACAAGGCAGACGAGATGACGGTAGGATATGGGAAGAAGGTAGTATTCTCTGATGCTCAGATTGAGGTCCGTCGTGGTGAGAAGGTTGCCCTGGTGGGTAGAAACGGTGAAGGTAAGACGACCTTGATGAGGGTCATCATGGGTGAGCTGGACCCTATGTCCGGAGAGTCCAAGGTCGGATACAATGTCAATATAGGCTATTATGCTCAGAATCAGGAGGATATTCTTGATAAGGAGGATACTGTATTCGGCACTTTGGATCGCATTGCAGTAGGAGACATTCGTCTAAAACTGCGTGATATCCTTGGAGCTTTCCTCTTCAAAGGGGAGGATATAGATAAGAAGGTTGCGGTGCTTAGCGGTGGTGAGCGTGCACGTCTTGCGATGGCCAAGCTGATCCTTAAGCCTTATAACCTTCTGGCCCTTGATGAGCCGACAAACCATATGGATATCCGCTCTAAGGATATCCTCAAGCAGGCTTTGAAGTCGTATGACGGTACACTAATAATTGTGTCACACGACCGAGACTTCCTTGACGGTCTGGTAGATAAGCTTTATGAGTTCCGTGACGGTAAGGTGAAGGAACATCTTGGTGGGGTCCAGGACTTCCTCGAGCGCAGAAAGCTTGAGAGCCTTAGCGAGCTTGAAAGACATTACAAACCGGTTGCTGAAGAGAAACCAGTAGAGGTTATACAGAAGAAGGAAGAGGCAAAGCAAGAGTATCAGGCCAAGAAATATCTATCTAAAGAAGAAAAGAAGATAAAGAATCATATATCATTCTTAGAGAAGGGTATAGCTGAGATAGAAGAGAAGATGAAAGAAATTGAGTCAGTGCTTTGTAATCCAGGTCCGGGAGATGATGTCATGGAACTGACCAGAGCATATCTGGAGAATAAGCGTGAGCTTGATTTCAAGATGGAGGAGTGGGAAAAATTAAATGAACAATTAGACCAATAAATATGGAAGAGAAAAAAATGCAGTATCTGTTCGGAATGCATCCGGTATTGGAGGCTGTGAAGGCAGGTAAGAAATTTGACAAGGTTCTGCTGAAGCAGGGTCTGGAAGGAGTACAGTTCAGAGAGCTGATGGAGCTGCTTAAGGTTAACGAGATTCCTTTCCAGTTCGTCCCTGGTGAGAGATTGAACAAGGCTGTGAGAGGTTCCCATCAGGGTGTTCTTGCATATATTTCACAGATAGACTATGTAGATATTGAGCAGCTTGTGAACAATGCTCTTGGAAGAAGTGCCAATCCTTTGCTCGTCATCCTTGACGGCGTAAGTGATGTACGTAACCTCGGAGCTATCGCAAGAAGTCTTGAATGTGCAGGCGGCCATGGTATCATAGTGCCTGCAAAGGGTGGTGCTGCAATCAATGCTGATGCTGTGAAGGCATCTGCAGGAGCTCTCATGAGAATAGATACATGTAAGGTGTCAAATCTTCGTGTAGCAGCTTATTATCTGAAACAGAGCGGTTTCAGACTCATTGCAGCAACAGAGAAGACTGATAGCCTTATTTATGATGTAGATATGACTGGCCCATGCGCAATTATCATGGGATCAGAGGGCAAGGGTATCTCACAGACAATGCTTGACCTTGCTGATGATAAGGCAGCTATACCTATGTCAGGAGAAATCACTTCCCTTAACGTATCGGTAGCGTCTGCGGTACTAATGTATGAAGCAGTCAGACAGAGACTCGGAAAATAACACATAAACTGAAAGATATGAAGAAGACATTATTTATCATTGCACTGGCACTGTTGTTTGGTGTATGTGCATCTGCTCAGCCTCTCAAGGTGCAGGAAAAGACTTACGAGAAGTTCACCAAGATCAGCGCAGAAGATAACTTTGTGCTCAAATTCTATCACTCAGAGACCTATTCTGTCACTCTTAAATCAGATGAAAGGATAGCTGCTCACGTACAGGCTTATGTAAAGAACGGTACTCTTTATCTCATCCTTGACGAGAAGGGATACTCTCCAGAGCTGAAAAAGCAGTTAAGGCAGAAGGGTGCAGCAGCCCCTGTGCTTGAAGCAGAGGTTTATATGCCGACATATAGCTCATTGGTAATCACTGATAAATGTGTGCTTACACATTCTGATGATTTTGCAACTGATACTTTTGTGCTCACAGCTTCTGACCATGCTGTCATCTCAGAACTCAACATTACCTGCTCTACAGCAGAGTTCAATGTATCTAAGAATGCACAGGTAAAGTCAACAGCATATGTAAACGGAAAACTTTATCTGAATGCTTCCAATTCTACTCAGGTGACCTTGACACAGGAAGGTGGAAATGCCTTGGTTTCAGTAGGCAATTCTGCATATGTAGATCATAAGGCTACAGTGAATATGCTTGAGGTAGAGGTTGCCGGCAGCAGCGAATCACATTTTTCAGGAACTGCATCATTCCTTAAAGTACTTGCTTCCAACCTTTCCAAGGTTGATGCTGAACTTATTGAAGCCCAGGAAGGAGATATCATGCTCAGCGGTTCTGCCAAATGTTATGTAAACGTGACAGAAAAGCTTAAAGTAAACCTCACCGGAGGTTCAATGCTGACATTCAAGAGAACTCCTGTATTTGAAATTGACAGAATCGTCAATTCTACCCTCATCAAGGCTGATGATGCCAGGAGAAAATAGTCTTTAGAGATGTTTCTTCTTGATTCACATTGCGATACACCCTCTCAGATCCTTCGTTTAAGGGATCTGTCCATGGATAATGAATATGCACACGTCGATTTCCCCAAGTTAACCAGAGGGGGAGTCGACGGTGCTTTCTTTGCTCTTTATGTGCCCGCAGCCTTGCAGGGAGAACAGGCTTACGATTACGCTTACAGGCTCCTGAACGCTGTAGAAGCCATGCTTGAAGTCAATGCTGATAAGGCAAGGCTGACGACTTCAGAAGAGGAAGCTTATATAAATAAGGAGAATAATCTGTTTTCAGTGTTTCTTGGACTTGAAAACGGATCGCCTCTATCCGATTCCAAGGAGAGAATACGTGAATTCTACGATGCTGGAGTAAGATATGTCACACTCTGCCATTCAAAAGACAATCAGATCTGTGATTCATGTGCATCAGCAACAGGTAGATGGGGCGGTCTTAGTCCTCTAGGACGTGATTTTGTCGGTGAGATGAACAGGACTGGTATGCTTGTGGACGTATCACACATATCTGACTCATCCTTTTATGATGTGCTTGAATGTTCGCAAAAGCCTGTAGTCGCAACTCATTCCTGCTGCAGAGCCTTGGCTGACTCTCCTCGAAACATGACAGATGATATGATAAGGGCACTTGCGGAGCATGGCGGAGTGATCCAGATAAATTTCTATCCTCTGTTTCTTGACAAAGCATTCTCCGGAGTTCTTGCTGAATCGGGAATCATGGAGTATGGGGAAAAGGTAGAGGCAGAATTTATAGATGATCCGTCAGATCAGCAGAAAAGAGCTGCATGGAATGCAGTACAGGCCCAATTACAGAGTCTTCCAAGGCCATCATACAGATTGATAGCAGATCACATTGACCATGTAGTAGAACTGGTAGGTATCGAACACGTGGGTCTTGGTTCTGATTATGACGGAATAGAAGTCACTCCTGCCGGAATGGAGGATATATCCATGATGCCATTGCTCATCAAGGAGCTATCAGACAGGGGATACACAAGGGAGGACTTGAATAAGATAGCTGGCGGAAACTTCTTCAGGATCATGAATGCCTGCAGGCCTTAGGCATGGCTTCTCTTGTTCTGATGCATTACAACTACGATTACTGCAACCAGAATCAGTACGATTCCTATAAGCGACCTGGTGTAAAGGTGTTCGTGAAGAAATGCTACACCTAAGACTACAGCTGTTACTGGCTGCAAGGCTCCAAGTATGGATGTCAATGTAGGTCCAATTCTTCTGACAGCCTTTACTCCTGTGAAATTGGATACCATTGTCGACCACAGTCCAAGTCCCAGCATATATAGCCAGCTTTTACCGTCAGGAATCATTGTGATCTTTCCGTCAAACGCAAGAGCACATACGATGAAATAGACTGCACTAAGCAACATTATCCAGGTAGTGAACTTGACAACTTCTATCTTGTCTGCCTTGAGCCTCTTCATGAGTATATAGTAGGCTGCAAAAGAGAATGCAGAGATAATGGAGCAGGTGAGTCCAAGTCTTGTATTTCCTCCTTCAACTATCAGGCTGTCACCTGATGCCAGTAGGTACACTCCAAGTATGGCTACGCAGATGGCACCTATGTCTACAATGGATTTATGTTCTCCGAAGAAGACCATCATGCATGTTGCCACGATGATCGGGTACATGAAGTTGATGGTCGATGCGATTCCGCTTGATATGTTTGCATATCCGATAAGCAGTGTAACCGAGGTCAATGCTCTGAGTGCGCTGAGAAGAAACACTTTCCATGTCTCGTCAAAAGAGGTAAGTTTAAGAGACTTTTTCTTGATGAATGCGTATATCATCAGCACTATTCCGGCAATGCCCCACCTATATGAAAGCACATCAAAATTTGAGAGTCCAGCAGCTAGCAAGCCTATGCTGAACAGGGGAGAAAAACCGAACGAAGCAGACGAAATGACGGCATAAAAAATACCGTTCAGCCTGATCCTCCTCTTTTTTCTCTCGTAATTGATGTGAATGTGGTTCATGTCGCTTAATCTTCTATGTGTCAATAGTTTAGGTGTATCATAAATATGTCTTATTGTTTACATGTATTTATGAAACAAAGATGTTGTACTCCTAAACAAAAGTGTTTTATTTATTGTAAATCTTTACTTTAGCTCGTTTACAAGTTTTTCTCTCAATTTGTTGAGAGCATTGGCTGCAAAGCGCTCGATATTGCGCTTTCTGTCACCTTTGAAGACCATTCTGAAGGTCTCTGTTCCCATATGTGAACTGACTCCGATCCATACTGTGCCCACTGGTTTTTCTTCACTGCCGCCTCCTGGTCCAGCTATACCTGAGGTTGCAACTGAGTAGTCGCTTCCGGTCAGTTTTCTAACTCCTTCAGCCATTGCTGCAACGCATTCGCTGCTTACTGCACCATGTGATGATATGATTTCAGGATCAACTCCCAGCACTCCTGTCTTGACACTGTTGGCATATGATGTCACCGAACCAAGGAAGTATTCTGATGCTCCTGCTACAGAGGTAAGAAGTGCGGCAATTGTACCTCCCGTACATGATTCTGCAGCGCTGACAGTCTTTCCTGCTGTCTTGAGAATACTTCCTATACAGTTTTCAAGAGTATCATCTGTAAAGGAGTATAGGGCAGCACCCAAAATAGGCCTTAATTTGGCCAATTCCGCCTCAATACGGGCTTCTTCAACCTCTTTCTTACCTCCGTATATCGAGAGCCTTAGGCGGACCCCTGTGAGCGGATTAGGCAGATATGCAAGATGTATGTCGTCCGGAAGGCTGTCCTCCCATTCCTCTATCATCTTTGAGAGACTTGATTCGGCTATGCCGAAAGTCATGACTGTCTTATGATAAATGTCTGAGATAGAATGATTTGCCTTGATGTCATCCAATACATCATTAAGAGCTCCAATGGCCTCGAAAGGAACGCCTGGCAGTGAATAGAGGGTTGCTTTGTGACCGAATCTGTCCTGATCGAAGTGGAAGGCCATTATCGGAGCTGTTCCAAGTCGGTTAGGAATCACTGTGCATGTATCAGGGACATCTGCCTGTGCCCTGTTTATATCCAATACATCAAGCCCTCTGCTGCTCAGGATGTTGCGTATGATCTCGAGCTGACGCTCATCTGTCTTGTATCTTGAGGTACCGGAGAGCTGGGCCAATGCAGCTTTTGTTATATCGTCTTTTGTCGGTCCTAGTCCACCTGTGACTATCACTATGTCGTTTCTTCTGAGCTCTTCCTCCAGCGAGCTGATGATAGCAGCGTGGTCATCTCCTATGGATACCATTCGTGATACTTTGATACCCAGTGAGTTAAGTGCTTGAGATATGTGGGACGAGTTGGTGTCGACGATCTGACCGATAAGGATCTCGTCTCCTATTGTACAGATGGATGCGGTAGTCATATGTCTCTATCAGGCTTGTGTCTCTAGGTGGTTGATGATCTTCTTTACCAGACCAGGACCTTCATAAATGAAACCTGAATAGATTTCCACGAGGGATGCTCCGGCATCAAGCATGGCCTTAGCTTCTTCTCCTGACATGATACCGCCTACGCCGATAATAGGAAGCTTGCCGTGTGACTTGGCATGTATATACCTGACAAGCTCGAGGTTTTTCTTGTGTACAGGTGCTCCTGACATGCCTCCATTGCCGATTTCTTCGATTTTAGCAGGATCTATTGTGAGTCCTTCGCGGCTTCTTGTAGTATTTCCTGCAACGATTCCGTCTATGCCTGATCTGAGGCAGTAGTCTATTATGTCATCAAGCTGTTCAGTCGACAGATCTGGAGAAACCTTCAGAAGGATAGGTCTGTATACGTCGTAATATCTTCTGAGATCGAGAAGCCTGTCAACTATGTCAGAAAGGAATGATATATCCTGTAATGCTGTGAGTCCCACTACGTTAGGACATGATACGTTGACAACAAACATGTCAACGAAGTCGTACATGAGAGCAAAAGATGTCTCATAGTCCTTGGCAGCATCTTCATTTATGCTTGTGGTATTCTTTGATATGTTTGCTGCAACAATTACCTCAGGACGATCCTTTTTTAGATGCTCTACGGCATTCTTCACACCCTTGTTGTTTATGCCGAATCTGTTGATGATAGCCCTGTCCTGAGGTACTCTGAAGCATCTTGGCCTAGGATTTCCATCCTGAGGCTTGGGAGTGAGGGAACCAATCTCTACAAAGCCGAATCCAAAGTTGGCAAGGTCATTATAGTGCTCTCCATTCTTATCCAATCCACCTGCAAGGCCTACTGGATTAGGAAAGTTCAGACCGAATACCTCCCTTGCAAGCTGAGGAGACTCTTTCTTATACATAGATCTCATAATCGATCTTGCGAACGGGACATATCTCATGAATGTCAGGGTGGACATGATCATGTTGTGGGCTGTTTCCGGATTGAAACGGAAAAGAATCGGCTTAAGTATATGCTTATACATAGTGTAGATGTGTTAATCATACAAATATAATAAAAGTAGCTGGTTGGAAATAGAAAAAAGTGCCCATCGAGCACTTTTTTTTAAATCTCCTGATATGTTCCGTCATCAAAAAATACTATAATTTTTGATATATTGCGTTGTTTTACAGGTTCTTGAGGTTTCTTATCTATAGTTTCTATTTCAGGCGAGGATTCAATTTTGAGCATAGGTTCTGGTACTGTCTCAGGAATAATGTCCTCTTCAAGTGCAAAAAGGGTAGACTCCTGAGTGACCTTCTCCTTATACATCTTTCCTTTGCCAAGCATGAGCCACTCGATGTTCAGTGTAGGGTAGTTGTCCATGATTGACTTGATAAAGTCGTAGCCTGGATTGTTGCGTCCTGCAAGAACATGGGAGACGCTTGCCCTGACAACATTGATTGTTTCTGCAAATTGTGCCTGAGAGATGTTTTCTGCAGCTAGAAACTGTTTAAGTCGATTGTTCATAATTGTGACGGTTGGCGTTACAAAATTATAGAAAGATATTCATAAAAGCAAGCAATAGTGCGATTAAAACTTGTAACGGGTAGGGTAGAATATGTAAATTTGCCACTGAAATATACTTTAGGTAAAAATATATAAATCACTGAGTATCAGTATAATAACACTTGAATATATGCCTAAAATATGCAATATTTGCACTAAATGCCCGAATGAAGGCTTAATTTACTATCTATATATGGACCTTAAGTATATATAAGATAAGATAAAATGAAGATTATCAGTTAGATATATAATTAGTAAAATACTAATAAGAAATATTTATGATACATAAATTACAGGTTACAAAATTGTAATATTATAATCGTTAAAATATGTAAACGTGTAGATTTGTATTTGGTTACGTTACAAAAGTTAACAAAGGCAACTCTAAATTTTACGTTACATAATTGAATTTTCAAATGAAGCGAGAATTGCTTAATTTTGTAAGTATATACGATAACAGCTAAATTTTAAAATCTCAGATGATACCTGAAATCAACATACAGGACTACAATTATATTCTTCCTGACGAACGTATCGCAAAATATCCTCTTGCAGAGAGAGACTTATCAAAACTTCTAATATATGGAAGTGATGGAAGTATCAATACTGATACCTTCACTCAAATTACAGCTCACCTACCTTCTGATCATCTGATGGTCTTCAACGATACTAAGGTGGTACCTGCTCGTCTGCACTTCCAGCGTGAGACCGGTGCGCATATAGAAATATTCTGTCTTGAGCCTGTGCTTCCTGAGGAATATGTAAGTATGTTCGCTGTAACGGACAGATGCAGGTGGAAATGTATAGTTGGTAATGTCAAGAGGTGGAAAGGCGATATACTCAGTCTCTATAATCCTGAACAAGATTCGTCTGTAGCATCAATGGGACTCAAGGCATCCTTAGTTGAAAGAAATGGCGAGACTTCTATCGTTGAATTCTTCTGGGATGATGGTGCACCATTCTCTGCTGTTCTTGAAAGATGCGGTCAGATCCCTATTCCACCATATCTCAATCGTGGTACAGAAGATATTGACCTTGAAAGATATCAGACGCTCTATGCACGTTTCCGTGGTTCTGTAGCAGCCCCTACAGCTGGACTTCATTTTACTGAGGCAGTGCTTGGTAGTCTTGAGGAAAAGAACATAAGAATAGGTAATGTGTGCCTGCATGTAGGTGCCGGCACCTTTCTGCCGGTGAAAAGTTCACTTGTATCAGAACATACAATGCATAGGGAGCCTTTCGTAATCACAAGGGACTTCCTGAAGACTCTCATTTCTTCGCTTGGTAAGGTCATTGCGGTAGGAACAACTTCAGTCAGGACTCTTGAGTCCTTATACTATGCTGGAGTCAACTGTATTGAGAAGGGAAGACCAGAAGATGTGGAACAGTGGATGCCATACTCAAGAGATTATGAATATCCGACAGAAACAGCCCTCCAGGCGCTTGCTGACTATATGGAGCAGAATTCTATGGAAAGAATCCAGTTGGGAACAAAGATCATCATAGTTCCAGGATTCAGATTCAGGATAGTAGATGTACTTGTCACAAATTTCCATCAGCCTCAGAGCACTCTACTGCTTCTTATTTCGGCCTTTGTCGGTGGTGACTGGCACAGCATTTATGACTATGCCCTGGCTCATGATTTCAGGTTCCTCAGCTACGGAGACAGTTCGCTTCTGTTCCGCAGATAGGAGTTTGAAATTTGGCATGTTTTTCCTAAATTTGCAGATACTAAATTTTTAAACCTATGATAGATTTGAGTGAATTCGAGAGCATCAGTCCTTATACTGATGAAGAGGCGGCTGAGGCGTTAGGCAAATTGGCTGATTATCCTGTAGTAAATCAGGCTTCTCAATACTTCTTCTCAGATGAATCTCCAGACTACTTGAGAAATGTTCTCAAGAGCATCAAGACTATTGATCAGTTCCAGGTATTGGTGATGCAGAAGTTCGTGCGTTGGGTAATCGAACACACAGCACGAAACTTTTCATATGACGGTATCTCCAATATAGATCCGAACAAGAAATTCCTAGCACTTTCTAACCATCGTGATATCATCATGGACCCGGCTATAACCCAGCTGGTGCTTCATACCAACGGAATTCCGATGACTGAAATTGCTGTCGGAGATAACCTTATCACAAGCAAGGCGATAGAATACCTGATTCGTTCCAACAGAATGATCAAGGTTGTGAGAGGCATCTCGGCACGTGAACTTTATCTCTCTTCACAGCTTCTGTCAAGATATATTCGTCTTAACGTTACTGAACAGAGAAGTTCGATCTGGCTTGCCCAAAGACAGGGTCGCACAAAGAATGGCTATGACGTGACTGAGCAGGGTCTTCTCAAGATGCTGGACATGAGCGGAAATAAGGACTTCAAGTCTAACTTTGAGGAGCTCAATATCATTCCTATGAGCATATCATATGAGTTTGAGCCATGCGACATCCTTAAGGCACGTGAGTGTGTCATCTCCCGCAAACATAAGTATGTCAAGGCTGAAGGCGAGGACCTCAACAGCATCATGGTCGGTATCATGCAGCAGAAGGGCAATATCCATCTGAACATAGGTAAGCCTCTTACTTCAGAAGAAATCGAAGCAGCTGCAGCATGCGATAAGAACGACAGATATCAGCTGATACGTCACGCTGTTGACCTCAGAGTAATCGATGGTTACAAGTTATGGAAGAATAACTATGTTGCATACGATATTCTCAACCATTCATTTAAGTACTCAGGAATGTATGAACAGACGGATGTCGACCAGTTTGTGGCATATATGGAACATCAGCTCAACACAGTGGAACCTGAGCTCAACAGGTCTGACCTGAGAAAGCATTTCCTCGAGATCTATGCCAACCCGGTGATAGCAAAGGAGCTCCTAAAGAAGGAACAGCAGACCGGAGCAATATTGCTCTAGTTTACAGATAAAAAAATGCAGGACCTTTAAGATCCTGCATTTTTTTAGTTCTGTCTGATGTTGACATCCAGTTTCGGATATGGGAACTCAATACCGTTTTTAGGAAGTTCTCTATATATCTTTTCAAGAAGATCAAAGTTTACATCCCAGTAGTCTTCTGCTTTTACCCAGACTCTTACTATGAACTGTATACTGCTGTCCTTGAGTGCGCTGAGAGCTACAAAAGGGTCTGCTTTGCCTCCTGTTGCTGTCGTAAGAATTCTGCCATCTTCCTTGATGAGAGTGTGTAGCAGCTCGCATGCCTTGTCTGCAGGAGTTCCATATTCAACATCTACAGTCAGGTCAAGACGGCGCATAGGCATGTGCGAGTAATTGTTGATGGTGCCGTTAGAAAGTGCGCCGTTAGGGATTACTATTACTCTGTTATCTGTTGTTATAAGTTTTGTGCTTGTAATAGTCACTTCAGATACTGTACCTGTAAATCCCTGAGCCTCTATGAAGTCTCCTGCCTTGAAAGGACGGAAGATGAGGATCATGATTCCACCAGCAAAGTTCTGCACTGTTCCATTAAGGGCAAGACCTATGGCCATACCACCTCCGGCAAGGAGGGCTGCAAATGAAGTAGTGTCGATTCCGAGTGTACCTATGATTGCAATGATCAATATGAGCCAAAGTACTATTCCTATGATGCTCAGAATGAATGACTCTATTGCAGGCTCGAACACGTCATGCTTGTCAAATACTCTGTTGAGAATCTCCTTGATCTTTTTCACTAGCCAGCTACCAATGAAATATATGACAAAAGCAGCCAGAACCTTGAGTCCGAATGCAACTGCTTTGTCAAGGAGTTCGCTGAAGAGCTCGTTCACAGGAGTCGTAGTTATCTTTTCTGCAACTGCTGCAAGTTCAGCCTGTACTTTGTTAAGTGAGTCGCATGGTGCGCTCTGTAGAATGTTCAACATTGTCATGGTTGTAAAATTTAGCCGTTGATGATAAGCCAGATCATGTATGATAGCTGGATAAGTACGAAAAATGCTCCTTCTGTCCTGTCAATATATCCCTTCCTGAAGCTGAATACGCTTATAAGAAGCAGGATGGCCGATGCTGACACAACTGCTGTGTCTACCATGGATATACCGGCGAATGACATCGGATGTATCAATGCTGCGCCACCGAGAATGAGGAGTATATTAGATATATTTGATCCTATGATGTTTCCAAGTGCCATCTGGCCTTTGCCTTTTCTGGCAGCTACTATACATGTTGCAAGTTCCGGAAGTGATGTACCTGCAGACATTATTGTGATGGCGATGAGCTTCTCTGACATATGCAGCTGTTCTGCAATTGCAGTAGCGGAGTTGACAAAGAACCTTCCACCACCGACGAGGGCTCCGAGACCTCCAAGAATCATCAGGATTGACATCCCTGTCGAATATAAGCGGCTTTCTTCATCGCTTTCCTCTTCAGTGGCCGCCCCACTGGCGAAGGATCTCCATAGATATATTATGAATATGCCAAGCAGAAGCGCTCCTTCCCATCTTGAGAGGACATCTGAGCCGATTCCGAAGATCGTGTTCTTCAAGCCGAGCAGGATGAGAAGTGCTGTGACGCCAATGTTTAGAGGGATATCCCTTCTTGCATTGCTTTTAGTTATAGTCAGTGGGGCAATCAGAGCTGTGATTCCAAGAATCATGAATACATTGAAGATGTTGGAACCGATTACATTTCCTATCGCCATGTCAGACTTACCCTGAAAAGCCGATATGAAACTTACCACCATTTCAGGGGCAGACGTACCGATACCGACAATTGTAAGTCCTATGACGAATTCGCTGAGTCCTGTCTTGCGGGCGATGCTTGTGGATCCGTCTACAAGCCAGTTGGCTCCAAACAGGATCAGCGCAAGTCCTCCGATCAGTAGTAAAATCTGAATAATCATTAGTAAATAAAATTAGGCCTGCAAAAATACACATTTAGCGTTAAAATACCTATATTTGTTAGTCATACATATCTAAAGATAATCATATGAGAAAGATATTTTCAGCTCTGCTCTTCACCTTGATATCGCTGGTTGCCAGCGGAAATGACTCCTTGAAGGTATTCTACCGCATAAGAATAGATATGGACATAGACAAGGCATCCCAGAGAAAGGTGGTTACAGGTCTTGAAAAGGCCCTGAAAACTGATGCAGACTATGTCATCCTTGATCTTGATACATATGGAGGTGCAGTTGATGCGGCAGACAGCATCAGGTCTGCAATTCTGAGATATGAAAAGCCGGTAATAGCTTTTGTCAATATGCAGGCGGCATCAGCAGGAGCTCTGATCAGTATTGCATGTGATTCTATCTATATGAAGACAGGCAGTTCCATAGGTGCTGCCACTGTGGTCGACCAGACGGGAAATGTAATGCCTGACAAATATCAGTCATTCATGCGAGGCATGATGCGATCTACAGCACAAGCTACTGGAAGAGATCCTCATATCGCTGAATCAATGGTAGATACTGCAAATGTCCTGAGCCTTACTCCTGAAGAGGCAATAAAGGTAGGATACTGCGAGGGAATATGTGAGAGTGAAGTTGAAGTGGCAGAATTGATAAGTCAAGGTAATGAGTTCATCATCAAGAATATGGAGGATGATATGACATGGCTTGAACGTCTGATTCAACTGCTTCTGAATCCTCTTCTTCAGTCGATATTCATGATGATGATAATCGGAGGTATCTTCGTTGAGATCAGGACCCCTGGCATAGGACTTCCTCTTATCACTGCGATAGTAGGAGCTATACTTTATTTTGCTCCTGCATATGCAGGACATCTTGCTGAGCACTGGGAAATCCTGCTCTTCGTGGTAGGACTCATACTGATAGGAGTAGAGATATTCGTGCTTCCTGGCTTTGGTGTCTGTGGAATATCAGGAATCGTGTGTGTCGTCCTGTCTCTGGCATTCTCAATGGTGGATAATGTAGAGTTCTATAAGTGGGACGGGACGATCAGCTTGGTGCCGATTATAAAGCCATTGGGCATTGTCGTTCTCTCTACAGCTGCTGCAGTATTCGGTTCCATATGGCTGGTAAGAAAGCTATATCCGACAAGTACATTCGATCACATAGCACTTCGTCAGGAAATGAAGGCAGATGAGGGATTCACTGGAGTGGTTTCTGGTCTTGAAATATATATCGGACAGACAGTTACAGTGTTTGCTGATATGCGTCCAGGTGGCAAGGTGAAGACTTCAGATGGAAAGATCCATGAAGCTGCACTGAAATTCGGTGGCTTTGCATCAAAGGGCGAAGTACTTAAGGTGCTGCAGGCTGAACAAGGAAGACTGTATTGCGATAAATGATCATGAAAGGACTGTGGACATTCTTTGCGTTTCCGCTTAATCTGCTTCTGGCTTCTCTATGGGTGGTCGGACTGGTGATTCTATGGAGAAACCATAGGGAATCTGCTGTCACGAAATTTCTGTTGTCGCCGGCTGCAACCATATCATCTATAAGTCTTTTTCTTGCGTCATGTCTATGGATGGGCTTAAGCGGAGATAATGATTTCCAGGTATCCATAATCTTTGTTCTGGTTCTGCTATACATGCTCTCAGTGGTCCTGATGGTGATCCTGAGGGGATGGCGACGCCCTGACGGAAAGATAAGATGGCGCTTCCTTTTCATACATGCGGGACTTCTTATAGCTGTCGGTTCCGCTTTCTGGGGCAGTCCTGATTCGTCCGAGTTGAGAGTAAGGCTGTCAAAGGGGCAGGTTGCACAGACAGCATATGAACTGGACGGAAGCATTACAGGACTCAGGCATACCTTGGAACTGATGGACTATAGTACAGAATACTCGTCAGATGGCAAGCCTGTGCATTATGAGGCAAGGGTTTCGGTAGATGGCCAGGTTCCGGCAACCATAACTGTAAACAATCCACTCAGTATAGGTATAGGCAGGGATATCTATCTTGCAAGCATATCAGATGACGGATGTGTACTTCAGATTGTCATTGAGCCTTGGAGGTATCTTGCTCTTGCCGGCATCATAATGCTGCTTGCCGGAGCGTTCATGTTGTTCATTAAAGGACCTGTAAGATGATAGGCTGGGGTACATTCATATATTTCGCTTGTGGAGCTGTGGCTCTTTCAGTTGCAGCATCAGCTGCATCATTGTGGGGGCATCGTAAGACTGCATGTCTTACATCGGCCCTTTCTGCTTTGACAATTGCTGGCTTCATCTGTGGCCTCTGGATAACCCTCGGACGTCCGCCTATGAGGACCATGGGAGAGACCAGGCTGTGGTATTCATTCTTTGCAACTATAGCCGGACTATTTACATACATAAGGTGGAAGTACAGGTGGATACTTTCATTCTCGACAGTACTGTCGACGGTATTCATTCTTTTGAACCTGCTTAAGCCGGAGATACATGACCAGTCCTTGATGCCTGCTTTGCAGAGTCCTTGGTTCATTCCTCATGTGACCGTATATATGTTTTCGTATTCATTGCTGGGCTGCGCCTTTCTTATAGCAGTAGTCCAGCTATTCAGGAAAAATGGTTCAGGCGAGATGTTTGACTCAGCTGATACTCTTGTATATATAGGTGCAGCATTTCTGACCTTAGGCATGCTTTCTGGGGCAATATGGGCTAAGTCTGCATGGGGACATTTCTGGAGCTGGGATGCAAAGGAGACATGGGCCCTGATCACATGGCTGTCATATATTTTATATATCCACCTGAGATTATATAGGAAAGGAGGCAAGGTTTTGTGGTCACTTTTGCTTATATTTGCTTTTGCCTGCTTGCAGATGTGCTGGTGGGGCCTGAAGTTCCTTCCATCTGCACAGGGTAGTATACATGTATATTGATATATGCTTATGAAAAAAATCGTTAAATGGTGTGCGGTTGGCCTGCTGGCAGCGGCTGCCGTGATGACTGTCGTATACAGGGCAGTCAATCGTGTCCCATCATCGGATCTGCCTCAGAATGAGCAGGTCTATCAGATCTTTACAGCAGGAGGCTGCCTCAGCTGTCACTCGGCTGATCCGGAGCTTCCTTTCTATGCAAAGTTGCCGCTGGCAGGTGATATAGTGATGGCTGACATCGACTCTGGATATAGAGCTTTCGACATGAGCAAGTTCATGGATGCTGTCAAGATCGGAAGTGATGTGAATCCAATTGACCTTGCAAAGGTTGAGAAGGTTGTTCTTGATGACCGTATGCCGATGCCTAAGTATTATCTCGTCCACTGGGGAAGTTCTCTTACCAAGGCAGAACGTGACATAGTTCTTGATTGGGTTCATGGTGTCAGAACATCGATGTATGATGATGGCCTCGAAGGTGCACGTGCAAATGAGCCCGTACGTCCTATAGATATGTCACTTGACTACGATCCGGCTAAGGCTGCTCTTGGTTTTGCTCTTTTCCACGATCCAAGACTTTCAGTTGATAATACAGTATCTTGCGCCTCTTGCCATGAACTTGAGAATGCAGGTGTCGATAACCACCAGTATTCACATGGAGTTGACGACCAGCTTGGTGGCGTGAATGCTCCTACAGTTTACAATGCAGTATATAATTTCGTACAATTCTGGGACGGACGTGCACAGACTCTCGCAGCACAGGCAGCCGGTCCGCCTCTCAATCCTGTAGAAATGGCATCAGAGTCTTTCGACCAGATCATTGCCAAGCTGCGGGTCGACAAGGATTTTGCCCGTGCTTTTGTAAAAGTATATCCAGACGGCATTACAGAGGCTAATATCACTGATGCCATCGAGCAGTTCGAGCGTACGTTGATCACTCCTGATTCAGCGTTTGACAAGTGGCTTCGTGGTGACGATTCTGCAATTACAGCTCAGGAGCTTGAAGGATATGAACTCTTCAAGAAATATGATTGTGCGACATGCCACGCAGGTCCTAATCTTGGAGGACTTTCATATGAGCTCATGGGTCTTCGTCGTCATTACTTTGCTGAGCGTGGTCTTGAGCTTACACATGAGGACAATGGCCGTTTCAAGGAAACAGGACTGGAGCGTGACCGTCATCGTTTCAAGGTGCCAGGTCTGCGTAATGTAGAGCATACATGGCCTTATTATCATGATGGAACCAGAGAAACACTCGAGGAGGCTGTTCGTGATATGGGATTGTACCAGAGTGGAGTAGAGCTCACAGAAGCTGAGGTAGCTGCGATTACAGCATTCCTCAATACTCTTACTGGAGAATACAATGGGGTAGAGATAACTACCACAAATTCTCGTGACGAGATTCATGGTCATTAAAAATGACTGAATATTAAATAATTATCCCGGGAAGTTCGATGGTGAACTTCCCGGGATAATTATTTTGTCAATTCGAATTATTTGCGTTTAAGTGCCACGACGTTCTCAACATGATGAGTGTGAGGGAACATGTCGACAGGGCGGACTGCTGTAATCTCGTAGTCCTGGCATAGAATCTCAAGGTCTCTTGCCTGTGATGCCGGGTTACAGCTTACATATACCATTCTGTCCGGTGCAGCGTTAAGGATGACCTTTGCAACATCAGGGTGGATACCTGCGCGTGGCGGGTCAAGGATGATCACGTCAGGACGTCCATGTTCTGCAACGAAATCGTCAGTAAGTATGTCCTTCATGTCACCTGCGTAGAAGTCGCAGTTGGTGATATTATTGTTGGCTGCATTGATCTTAGCGTCCTCGATAGCCTCAGGAACATACTCGATACCGATCACTTTGGCAGCCTGTCTTGATACGAACTGAGCAATGGTTCCTGTACCTGTATATAGGTCATAAACCACTTCGGAGCCTGTCAGAGCAGCGAATTCGCGTGTTACGCTATATAGCTTATAAGCCTGTTTGGTGTTGGTCTGATAGAATGACTTAGGACCGATCTTGAACTTAAGTCCTTCCATGTATTCGTAAATTGCATCCTCACCCTTGTAAAGTATGCATTCCTGGTCTGAAATCGAGTCGTTTGCCTTTCCGTTGACCACATAGTAAAGTGATGTGATCTGTTGGAACTCGTCAGCAATGGCGTCAAGTAGGGCAGTGCGAGCTTCTGCATCTTCGTAGTAGAAGCATACGATGAGCATCACGTTTCCTTCCTGGGTAGTGCGGACGATCATGTTGCGCAGGAAGCCCTCATGCTCTCTGATATTAAAGAATGAAAGGCCGTTATTAAGTGCGTAATCCTTTATGAATAAGCGTATTGCGTTTGATGGCTCAGGCTGGAGATAACAATGTTTAATGTCAAGAACCTTGTCAAAGAAACGGCCTACATGGAATCCGAGTCCATATTTTTCCTGCTCTGAAAGTGCCTCTGCATTTTCGTCATCAAAGATCCAACGTCGCTGTGAGAACGTGAATTCCAGCTTGTTACGGTAGAATGTAGTTTCGTCAGATGGAACTATAGGGGAGATCTCAGGTACATCAAGATGTCCTATACGCACTAGCTGGTCATATACCTGCTGCTGCTTCGCCTGAAGCTGCATTTCGTACGGAAGTGGCTGCCATTTGCAGCCGCCGCATACGCCAAAATGGCTGCAGAACGGCTCGAGTCTGTGCTCGGAAGGCTTTACCATGCGAAGGATGAATCCTTCCATGTAATTTTTCTTTTTCTTTGTCACCTTGACATCAACGACGTCTCCAGGTACAGCGAACTGTACGAATAGAACTGTCCCGTCAATTCTTGCCAGAGCTTTGCCTTCAGCTGCTACAGCTTCGATAACAACATTTTCAAGTATTATGTCCTGCTTTTTTCTTGCCATTGTATTGTATATTAGATGTACCGGTAATTCGGCCTGCAAAAATATCAAATTTCAATGACATATGAAACTTTTCAAACTTGTTACACAATCCATATTATTATGGGAACCTGAAATAAATAGGAACTTATTCAATAGCATATAACGTAATAAACTGAAGGTTAGACAAATACTGCAATCACACCTCCATTAATAGTTCCTATTTCTTTTGTATTCTGAAGCAAAATCCATTTATTCTGGCTCTAAATCTATATAGTCTTCAGCCACAAAATAGTTACAGATAAAATAGCATGAAAAATGCCTGACACTATACATTTGTGCCAGGCATTTTTCTCGCAGATAAATCCGAATTTATAGACTATTCGTATCTCAGTGCTTCAATAGTTATAGATATCTCTTTGTCATTCTCATACCAAGTCAATGTCGCGTGATCAAAGTCTATAACCTTTCCGCGATATATTACTCTTGAGTCATAATCACCTTCATTCAATACAAAGGATTTCTCTTCCTCATTCAGATATACCCTATATGTTTTATGACTTCCAAGGGGGTCTACTGCAATATCGCACTCAGTAACCCCACATTCAGTCCTATCCTCAGAAAACTCAAGTAGTATTGTCCGGGTTGTCTCATAACTTCCGCCGTAAGTATGGCAAAGCCAATGTGACTCTTTCTCACACGAACAGCATATGAACACTGCTATAAGTATCAAGATTAATTTAATCGTTTTCATTCTTCTAAGTGTATCAAATATGATATTGTTATTTATGCATATTTTTGATCCAGATCTTTCGAGTCAGATAGCCGCTTATGAGGCAAAGAATACAATCGACGGAAATTAATATGACTTTGGCTACTATATTAGATACGTCAGACAAAGTTGTGCCTCCTATGGAAATGCCGATAATTATAAGAGAATTGCATCCGATAATTTTCCACACGGTTTTAGTGTCCATCCAATCTGGATAGCCGAACATTAGGACTGGGTGTGTCGGATTCTTGAAGAAGACCGCCAAGGAATAACAGATGAGAGCACAAGCAATCAGCACCCCGAACTGCCATCCAAATAGAAAGCCAAATGGAATACTTAAGAGTGTAACTCCAATAGTAGATAAGATGTGTTTGGTTGTGTAAACTTTCATATTAACCTGCACTATGTCAAGACTGTTAGATAAATCCGAATTTACCTAACAATAATTATCGGGCTTGTGCACTTGACTCCGTCAAGTTTCCAGACTTCCTTCGCTCCACCTTTTCTGTTGTTAATCCTACGGTCATATGTAATGACGTTATAAGTCTTGTCCGGCCAATTGATAACGAAAGATTCTTCGTCATAATCAGTTGCTCCTTCAAACTGACCAAATGCAAGGAAATAGTAATCTTCTCCTTTCTCCAGCCTGAAACCTTCATATGTGACAGACATATCCTTTGTTATCGGAGACGTTATTCCGGTCTCATCAAGGTCCACAACAATTCCTCTAAAGCGAATAGTTGTGCCTGCTAACCATCTGTTATCATTTGCGGGATCAAGCAGATCATTTCCGAGAGCATCTTGAACCCTTATTTGAAATGTTACAGGCACCCAGTCTATGATTTTACCACATCCCGAAAGACAAGCAATAGCTGCGATTAAAATTAAGATTCGTTTCATGATTTCATCTGTTTTTATATATAACGACAAATGTTCTCCAATACTTCTATAATGATGCAACAAATTGAATGTTCGTTACAAACAAATTCGAATTTAACTTTCCGAACAAATCTCAATAAGTATACCCTCAATGCCTCTTATGCAGCATTCATAGAAGCCGTCTCCTGTCTTGCGGGGACCGTCAAGGACTTCATAACCGTCTGATGCAAGCCTTGCTGCCAATGTATCAA
>JBGVNX010000018.1:0-9557 GCA_045126075.1 Candidatus Cryptobacteroides sp. | reverse complement strand
CCCTTGTTGGACATGACGCGCTTATATGCCGCGTTCATGTTTCCACGGGACATTACCGTTTCCAACAGCATCTCACTACTCAAGTTCACTTCCACAAGTGATTCATGTGATATGCCTATTACGGTCTGCACTCCTGCGTACTCTTCGGATTCCGTCCTAGTCCTCTGCAGGCAGCCTTTCGTTTTCTGCATTTCTTCCGTCATAGGGTTTTCATTCACGGCACTTGCTTATATAAGGTTCTGCCCTTCCCCAAACGTGCCGATTTTTTTCGGGTACTATGGCTTCGGCTGACTTCTCGCAGTTCGTTGTTACTACTTGCCTCTTGGCTCGTCTGCGAGACCTCCCCAGATAAGAACATGTTCTTTCCGCCTTATGCCTGCCGCATTTACCCACATGTATTCCGAATGACTATCGGGCTTTGACTTCATTGGTAGTCTTACCCTACATGTAGGCCTTATATGCGATTTCTGTCCGTCAGGCCAGACTTTTGCCGCCGGCTTCCTTCAGATTCCACCTCGCGATGGACACCCTTGCCTTTGGCTATATGCTTCCCGTCATTAGGGTGCATTGGGGACTTTCACCCGTTAGAACATGCCCATGCTGGGCGTACCAATAGAAGGCAGTCACCAACGACGGTGACTGCCTTTTTTATTCATGATTATTAGAGACTGATTTACGCGAGACGAAGGACTGAAGTACAGTAGTCGATGATCTTGTCGCGATGGGTGATGAAGATCATGGTGTGATCCGGGAGGGAGGCTGTCAGACGCTGCATGAGAGTGATTTCAGTCTCTGCATCAAGGGCGGAGCTGAACTCGTCCAGAAGAAGGATGCTGCCTGGTCTCAAGAGGGCACGGGCAATGGCAATACGCTGAGCCTGACCTTCAGAAAGTCCACCACCCGCCTCAAAACACTGGGTATCGATACCGGAAGGCAGTTCAAGGACGAAGTCTGCAGCTGCAGTATGCAGAGCATCACGCATCTGCTGCTCGGTTGCCTCAGGATTACCCATCAGGAGGTTGTCACGGATGGTGCCGCTGAAGAGGCTGTTGCCCTGAGGCACATAGACCAGGTTGCAGCGAGTTGCCGGAGAGACCGGGGCTATACCTATATTATTATATACATCTATGGAGCCGCCTTGTGGCTTAAGCAGAGAAAGGAGGAGGCGGATAAGCGTACTCTTGCCGACTCCGGTAGGGCCGACGATGGCAGTCCTGCTGCCGGGACGGAAGTCATAAGAAAAGCCATCAAGCACGTTGGTTGAAGAATCAGGATAAGCGAATGTCACATCGGACACTCTTATTCCTGCAGTTCCCTCAAGGAGGACTGGCTCGTCAATCTCCTCGCGCGGAAGGGACTCCAGATCCATGATCCTGTCAATCGATGCCGTTGCATGTATAACTGTAGGGATCTGGCTGCTCATCTCTATGAGAGGTCTCTGAATCTGCGCGACGAGCTGCAGGAAGGCGGTCATCATACCGTATGTGACAGTTCCATGGCTGATACCGAAAACTCCCCACAGAAAAGCTGCTGTATTACCGGCCTGAAAGGCAAGTGATATGAATATCCTCGACAGGATACTGAATCTTACACGCTTGAGTTCATTGTCATAAAGTTCTCCCTGCAGGCCTTCCAATGATGCTCCACTTGTCTGTGTATATTCCATAGTCTGGAGAAGAGCTATGTGCTGCAGACTTTCCTGCAGATGGGACTGTACCTGTGAATCACTCTTGCGGATATCATGGGTCAGTCCCTTTATTCTGGCTGTTATGTATCTTCCTGCAATGATTCCGGCAGGAACAATGACAATGACAAGAAGTCCAAGTCTTGCATCGAGCATCATCAGGAATACGAAGGCTGCAACAAACTGGAGTGAAGTACCCAGAAGATTAGGTATAGATGACGAGAAGGCAGTAGAAACCACTCTCACATCCTCCTGCATCCTGTTCAGAAGGTCACCGGAATGATATCTTGTACTTCCGCCATCGTTCTGCAGATGCAACAGCACATCAAAGAGTCTGCGACGGAGACGGTTCTTCAAATTGATCTCAGTCCTTGTCTGAAGATAACTTCTCAATGCATTCAGGCCAATCCTGCCTATAACTATGCCTATCATTATTGAAGCCCATACCCATAAGCCGGAACGCTCTGCACCCGTCTGGAGTACAACAACTGCAATATCAACTAGCTTCTTGCTGGCAAATACGAAACCTACCGAACATGCAGCCAGCAGCACATGACATACCATCATTACTGCTATGGAAGCACGGTACGGACGGACAACCTTACGGAACCACTTGATATACTGGCGCATGTTCTTCTATTTTGATACTGTTGAATGGCAAAGGACAGCTGCTGCCTCATCCGGCAGACATTCCAGATGATAACATGGTACTACGGATATTGCCTTCTCAACCGACTTATGCAGCGCTGCAACCGCCTCCCCGTCCCACCTCTTGCATGAACATGCTGGCATAAGCGATGCGAACGCCTGCAATGGAACAAGACGCACTATCTTGTTAAATGGTGCCTGAGACAGACGTACGACTGCCTTAAGCTCTACCTGTTGATTCTTGTAACATGGAGTCTTGCCGCTCCATGGCGTACCATAGACAACTGCCCTCCCATCAATGACCCTTATGATTGGATTGTCATCGTTCAACAGTTCCGAACCGGCTATATAATTGAGCCACAAGCGACTGTGTGTACTTTTTCCTGTGCCGCTCTTTCCAAGGAACATGTATCCTCCATCATTGTTGGCAATTACAGAGGCATGCACCATCATGGTATCGTATTGCGCTGTACAGAAGGTATACATCAACATAGCCGCATTGCTTACAGCAAATTCTGCCAGTCTTTCAGAGTTGTGTCCTGAAATATAGACAACGCCCTCGTCTGATGATGCAGACAATTTCAATATGCAGTCCGGATGGGCCTTGGTATATGAAAAACCAAAGCTGTAGCTTCCATCCTCTTCTTCGAATATCCAGAAATATGGGGCCTCGTCATTAAGACATTTCAGAGGTTTTCCTGAAACGACAGGCCTCAACTGCTCTACAATCTGCAGACTAAGGGTGAATAGTGTATTGGCCTGAGAGTCAACTCCAAATGGTTCATAGGGTTTGAGCAAGACCTGAGAAGACAGTTCCTCAGGAAGAGAAATGCCGAATACGTGTCCGGCAACCATATATTTATGCATATTTTCCATAAAACATTCAAAGATAGAAATTTTTATCCGTAATTTTGCACAACATGAGCACGATAATTATAGATACGAAAGTTATGATGGAAGAGATCAGGGCTCTGATATCTGAAGGCCGCACAGTCGAACTGACGGCCAAAGGCTACAGCATGAACCCTTTCATCATGCATCTTCGTGACATTATCATACTTGGTCCATGGAAGGATGAGGATATCCGTAAAGGAGCCGTAGTGCTGGTCAAGGACACCAAAGGTCACTACGTCATCCATAGGATCATAAATCGTGAAGGGAGCCACATAACCCTTATGGGAGACGGCAATGTCGGGCTGACAGAGGATGCAGAAGTCAAGGACGTCCTCGGACTCATGCTAAGTGTAAAAAGAAAAGGACGCACATACAGGACAGACAGTCCGGCATGGCGTCTATATTCATGGTTCTGGCAAGTGATCACTCCTGTGAAGCGCTACCCTCTTGCCCTGTGGCGCAAACTCCATCCGCAGAAGCCGCTTCGCTAGCCTTCTGCTCTTCCAGCCTCTTTCGATAGGCATCCATCCTCTTCTTCCAGGCTATCTGCTTGGCACGCTGTTCCTTGGCCTTGCGGGCCTGAAAGGCCTCCATCTTCTTTTCAAGATAATTATCTGCCATTACTTGATATAATCTGTAATTTTCTGTTCATGATCCTTCCTGCATACAAGGAGCCTGTCACCGTGCTGCGAAACAATATAACCTTCAAGGCCCTGCACGACGACCTTTGACAATCCCGGAGCATGGACAATACAATCTCTGCTGTCAATCATCCTGACATCCTCTCCTACTATGGCATTGCCTTCTTCAGTCCTATCCTTCAATGACCACAATGAACCCCATGTTCCAAGATCGCTCCATCCGAAATCAGCAGGTATAGTATATATATTGTCTGCCTTTTCCATTACGGCATAGTCAATTGATATCTTCTCGCATGTCGGGAAAAGACGAGCTACAGTCTCATGTTCTTCCTCTGTATAGAACGACTCTGACATCTCATCCATGACTGCCGCCAAGGATGGCGCATAAGTATGTATTGCCTTGGTTATAGTCTCTGCCGTCCACACGAAGATGCCGGCATTCCAAAGATACCCTCCCTCATCAAGATAAGCCTTTGCAACATTGAGAGAAGGCTTTTCACGGAACGACTGTACCTTGTGCACTCCATTACCCACATGGTCGCCTTCCTTGATATATCCGTATCCTGTTTCGGGACGGTTCGGGCATATGCCTACAGTCACTATATCAGGATGGACTGCAGTATACTCCAATGCCTTGGACAAGACTCTGCGATACTCCTGAGGATCAAGTACAAGGGCATCTGAAGGAGTTACAACTATATTTGCATCCGGATAATGGCATCGGATCTTCCAGCAGGCAAGTGCAATGCATGGGGCCGTACTGCGGGCAGCCGGCTCAGCGATGATATGGTCATACGGAATTTCAGGGACCTGAGCCTTGACAAGGTCAACATATGCCTCTCCTGTGACTACCCACATGTTCTCTGCAGGACAAAGCGGCAGGAACCTGTCAAAGGTCTGCTGGATCATCGTGCGTCCCACACCCATTACATCTACAAACTGCTTCGGGAGTGACTGCGTGCTCATAGGCCAGAAGCGGCTTCCAATGCCGCCCGCCATTATGACTACATGGGTATTCATCTTACTTCTTTCGGGAATTATATGCTTCAAGAGCCTTTTCCAGGATGAAGACAGCTCGTTTCAGGTCGGTCTTGTTGAGGACATATGCAATACGGACTTCGTCCTTGCCCATTCCCGGAGTCGAATAGAATCCACTTGCAGGGGCCATCATCACTGTCTCTCCTTCATATTCAAAATCGGTCAGACACCATGCGCAGAATTTCTCAGCATCATCTACCGGCAGACGGGCCACAGTATAGAACGCTCCCATCGGAATCGGAGAATATACTCCAGGTATCTTGTTAAGGCCGTCTATCAGGCACTTTCTTCTCTCTACATACTCCTCATAGATTTCCGCCGCATACTCTTCAGTTCCGTCGATAGACGCTTCTGCCACGATCTGTCCCACAAGCGGAGGGCTCAGGCGTGCCTGACAGAACTTCATCACGGTATCCCTGACTGCAGTATTCTTGGTCACGAGAGCACCGATCCTGATACCGCACTCGGAATATCTCTTTGAAACCGAGTCAATGAGCACGACGTTATCTTCAATTCCCTCCAGATGACATGCTGAGATATATGGCGAGCCTGTATAGATGAACTCCCTGTAAACCTCGTCTGAAAAAAGATAAAGGTCATATTTCTTCACGAGGTCGCGGATTCGGTTCATTTCTGCCCTTGTATACAGATATCCGGTCGGATTGTTTGGATTGCATATGAGAATTGCCTTTGTCCTATCCGTGATCAATTCCTCAAACTTCTCGACATCTGGAAGAGCAAAGCCTGTCTCGATAGTAGATGTCACAGTCTTGATGACTGCCCCGGCAGACACCGCAAATGCCATATAATTGGCATATGCAGGCTCAGGGACTATGATCTCATCACCCGGATCAAGACATGCGAGAAAGGCGAAAAGCACAGCCTCGGATCCGCCGCTTGTCACTATGATATCATCAGGACTAAGTGTGATATTGTATCTTGAATAATAGTCTGCAAGCTTTGTCCTCAGAGACAGGAAGCCCTGGCTCGGGCTATATTCCAATACCCTACGACCCACATGCTGCAAGGCATCCAAAGCCTTCTGCGGCGTAGGAAGGTCCGGTTGACCGATATTGAGCTTATACACCTTTACTCCCCTTGCTATGGCAGCGTCTGCAAGTGGAGTAAGTTTTCTGATTGGAGAAGATGGCATCTCACCACCTCTATATGATATTCTTGGCATAAATTTCCTTCTTTATTCAAGCATGCATTACAAATAACGCACACTAAATACAAAGTTAATATTTTTTGCCTAAATTTGTGACATGAAAATAAAGAAAGGATTTGTACTCCGTGAGATGTGCGGAGAGAACATAGTTGCCGGCGAAGGCCTCGAACACATCAATTTCAATAAACTCATATCGCTTAATGCCACAGCTGCCTTCCTTTGGAAGAAGGTTGCCGACCAGGAATTTACAGCCGAGCAGATGGCCCAGTACCTTGTAGATGAGTACGGCATCGATATGGAGCTCGCACTCAAGGATTCCACTGCGCTCTGCCAGGCATGGCTTGATGCGGGAGTTGCGGAGTAAGCCTATCTGGTGAAATTTCCGTTATAATCCACACCAAACATTCCGAAAGGATCGAAAGCCGCGTCAATTACAACGGCGGCTTCAAGCCTGGTAATCACTCGGCTTGCATCGAAGTTGCTCAGACCCAGCTCATTCCACCACGATTCGTTGGCATTATGGAGCGGAAGCCCCAGTCCCTTGAGGACTTCAAGCATCTTTCCGATAGTCACAGGACCCTCGCCTAATCCGAGTGGTCCGTTATACATTTCCTTAACAAAGATTTCTTCCGCAAGAAGCGGATCGTCAGCCCTGAACCAAGTCTGGTTCGCCCAACCCACATTACGGCCCTCACCTCTAAGTATACCCGTCGCACCTATCCTCTGCAACGCCTTGAAATGTCTATGCTCCTTAGGCAGATCAAGATAAGGCATTATATAGCAGCCGGATGCAAGAAGTTTCCTCTGCACGCTACGCACTTTGACCCTTTTGACGGTCTTGCCCTCGATCTGAGACAGGGCAGCAATGGTTCCTGCCGCCTGGCCAAGCTGCATGACAACAGGCTGAAGGCGCGTAGCACCATTCATAAGATTGGAAACCGATATTGACTTTTCAGCTACAATAAGATTTTCCACATCCTTCTGCTTCGGAATAAGGACACCCATAGGGATATTATATGAAGGAATAGGATAGAAGTGGAGATCAGGTAGATTCTTCCAATCCGGATGACGGAAATGATGGTGATCCACTGCATAGTCTCCTACAGCAATACCTGTCCTATAATAAGGATACTTATACTCATAAGGAGCAGCCGCAGCATCAAGTGTAAAGAATGCCTCACCTACAATGCGCCTTGACTCTCTGTGGTATGGCATGAGAGCGAGTCCATCCTCTGTAGGGAACTCATCATCCGCAAGACCGAGATGCTTCATGCCAAGCTCAGTCTGGATGAAATACACAAATCCCAGCGTGAAGTTCTTCGCCTTGGCATACGCTTCACGGCGCTCCGCGGGAGTCATCTCTATGGTATTCACATAGTAATCATTGCCATAGATAGGCCAGTTGATCATGTATTTGGCGTTCGGAGTCCTTCCGTATGTGATCATCATCTCTGGGGTCCATAGCGTCTGCCCCGTCTCCATTTCCGTATTCTTATGATTGACCGCGCAGTTATAATATGGCACAGGATCATACCCTTCAGGCATCTCTATGGTCATATCCGCATCAGGGCCATAATCCTTGAGTATGGCCACCAAGGTAAGATCCTGAATGACATCGTTAGCTTCCTCGGGAGCGATAGACTCTCCTGTCTGGGAGGACGCCTCCATTCCTATCCTGTATTCGACCCCACACGCCTTGGCAACATCCCCAAGCTCAGTACCGTCTATAAGGACATCGGCAGTAACAGTGTACTTCTTTCCGTCAGCATTATGGAAAACGACATTCCAAAGACCATCTTCCTGTTTAGCGACCTCAACCATCGCCGTTTCCCTCCTCACATCAAGGAGTTCACCGCAGCTGATGGTCATATTTGTCAGAATCTCCTGACCCACATGAGGCTCGAAGTTGATGTTGCTGACCCAACCAGTTTTGAGGGCATCCCAACCACCATATCTGGCAGCAAGCGAATCGGCAAACTCTCCGAAGATTCCGCTTCGGAGTTTGTAGTTTCCGTCGATGCAGCTTACACCAGCAGACGTAAGCATACCTCCCAGCCAAGGTGTCTCCTCAACCAGCATGGTACCGACACCCATACGAGCTGACTGTATAGCTGCGGCAGTGCCGCTGGCGCCTCCGCCGACGACAAGCACATCCACATGTTCCGGCTCCGCACATGAAGCCATCGACAACACTGCAATGACCGCAGCCATTCCCGAAAAAAATCTCTTCATATTATCTGCTCTTCCTTAAAGCTTTCTTTATGACAGGGAGCACATGATCCACATAACGCATGGCTCCGAGGTCTGTGAAATGGATCGAATCCACTGTAGCCTCGCCGTCATCGCCGATCATGCCTTCCGCACCGATGTAATATATGTTCTTTTCTCCAGCCTTCTTAAGTCTCTCATATAGACGTCTCTGAGCCAGATTCTTATCTGTAACCTCCTTCAGAATGGCATTATCGAACAATGTATGAGGGAAGATCACGTCCTCGATAAAGATGACGGGCACATCGGGATGGGCGTCACGGATGACCCTAAAAAAGGCCTCGCCATTTGCATCGATCATATCTGCGTATGCATTAGGAGCATAGTCAAGGACAAACAGGCCAGGATCCTCTACGCTTGCCATCAGCTCAGCGATTTCCATGTCCAGAAGGGCATTGCCGCTGAAACCTAGGTTGATAACCTCCCTGTCAAGACGACGGCCGATGATGTTGGTATGTGCCATGCCGGGACGGTTGGCGCAGCCTCCCTGAAGGATGCTGGTGCCATACATCACTATCGGTTTCTCACGCTTCGGACTGTCAACTGCCGGCTGATCGAGTGTAGCCCCCTCATCAACACCGATCTCCAATGAGCTTACTCCATCATACAGAGATAGATACAGCATATATTCACGTTCAACGGGATCCATGTTGCCGATAATCTTCCTCTCAGACTTCTTTCCCTGAGGTTGGGCACAGCCGGCGTGTTTCCACTGGCCGTCGACAAGCGCATAGAGGTCAAGTCCCTTGGTTCCCGTATCTGTCATATGGGGCATTGTATTATTGAAAGTAGACTCCCATCGTGCATGAATGGAGGTGGAATTGGAACGGAATCTAATAAAGAGTCCTGCAGAATGACGGCCCAGATAGCATACCGGGTCACGGCTGACACTCTTCAGTTCTGACGGCAGCCTCTCATAACGCGTATCAGTGGCATCCGACACCTTGCCATAAAGCGGGAATGCCGACGCATGAAAGTATACTATTTCCTGAGCAGCCATAACGCCGCATACAAAAGACAGCAACGCTGCGATTAATAATCTCTTCATTTCCTGTTGTTTCAATGTTTTCTCAAATATACTCACTTTTAAATAGCTGCCAATAATTTTCATTATTTGAACGCAATAATTAAAGATTTTAATTATTATGGTTAACTTTGGGTGACAATTGAAAACTAAAACAATAATATAAAATGCGTAGATCCATCACAATCCTCA
>JBGVNX010000017.1:0-47826 GCA_045126075.1 Candidatus Cryptobacteroides sp. | reverse complement strand
CACCTGTCGCAATTGGCTCCGTAAAGGGCCCAACTGAGTGGGAAGGACGGACAGGTGGCGACTGCCACTGTGTTTAATCGTTATTGCTTTGGAATAGAAATGATAAAACAAGCTCCGCCAAGACTGAATGATTTCTGGTAGCGGATCTCACCGTCGCATTTCTCGATGATGTTTCGGCATATGGCCAGTCCCAGTCCTGTACCTCCTGTCTTGGTAGTAAAGTTTGGAGTAAACAGTTTGTCAAGATTCTCACCCTTCACACCAGGACCATTATCCTCGACAGTGATATCATAGAATCCGTCTGCGCTGCTGTTTCTAAGGCAGATGATGATGTGTCCTTCAACAGCCGCCTCGCCGTTCTCAACCATCTCGCGCTGCATGATCTCAATTGCCTGCACTGCATTTGTGATCAGGTTGACAAGTACGCGGATCAACTGCGGCTTAGGAGCCATCACAAAGGCTTCCTCCATGCCGATGTAGGTAAACTTGATGCTCTCCTTGTTATCGAAGATCTGCAGCTGATCCTTGAGAGTCTTGTCAAGGTCAATAAGCACAGGTTCCTCAGTGTATAGCTTGGCAAAAGTAGAGAAATCATTAGCAGTATCCGAAAGTATCTGGATATGCTCCAGGATTACAGCCGCTACCTGATCGAACTTTTCCTCCCATTTCGGATTGTTATTGTGCTTCAACCTTATGAGTCTCTGGATCTCAAGCTTTATAGGTGTGAGAGGATTCTTGATCTCATGGGCAACCTGGCGGGCCATCTGGCTCCATGCCTTGTCTCTCTCAGCCTGTGCAAGCCTTCTTGTCGAATCACTCAGGTCCTTGACCATTCGGTTGTAGGCCTCCACGAGAGAGGATATCTCGTCATCTCCACCATAATTGATATGCTCCAGGTTGTTGAGATCTGCACTTCTCATCTTCTTTCCCATCTCTACCAGAGGAGCGAACATCGAGTTTACCAGACGTGTACTGATGAACAGAGATATTATAAGCAGCAGGATGAAGAGATTGATGATCAATGCGGCATGGAAGAAAGCCTCTGACCTGAAATCATAATTCATATCAGTGTAAGGGATGCTCATGATTGCAATGATATCTCCCTGCTCATTGAACAGAGGAGCATAAAGCGCCCAGAATTTATATTGGGCCACCTTCTCCTTGTTGATGTAGAAGCGCTGATTTCGGTTTCGTATCTTGTAGAAGGCCTCCTGATTGATTCGGCTGCCGAGTATGAGCCTTTCAAATACTTCCGGCGAAGTCGATCGGAAGACCTTTCCTCCAGGAGTATAGAGGGTAATGTCTGACTTGGTTGCATTACTGATGTCTTCAAGCGCAGCGGCAAAGGCAGGCGTGTTCAACTCGCTCCAGTCCTTGACATATCTTGTCTTGTCTCCCATCAGCCCCTGTACAGTGCTGACCTTGGACGACATGAGATTGAACATGTTCTTCTCATTACGCTTATATACGAATGTAATGCTAACGATCGCCATGCTGGAGAGAATCACTACAGAAGAAATGAACAGGATACTGTTGATCCTCGTCCTGAAGTAGTTCTTCTTGAACATCATGTTGTTCCTGCTTCTGTTCGGGAAAGCAAGGGTAAGCAGCAGAATCGCAAGAAAGAGATATGAGAATGATGTCACATACGTCAGCGCATTCCTTTTTGCACGTGTTATGACGATCGTCTCATAATTGTTTATCTGGGTGACGAAATGCACATAGCCTGTGTGCCTTACAGTATTGATTGTGCTTTCGGAGTCTGTAGATCTCTCGAAACTGTCAGGAACTGTAGGGTACGGGAAGTTACCCTTGTAAGACATAAGCCTTCCGTCGCGGTATTTCGCATATGAGTAGAAGGATGGGATGTTGACATCTCCAGGTCTGCGGAACTGTCCTATGAGTCTGCTATATCCTCTGTTCTCCTTGTTGGCATTAGGCTCGATCTGCAGTATCATTCTCGTCAATCCTTTTTCTGGACTGAAGTATGTGAATACTCCGGCATAGCTGCTTTTGCCATAGGTGTCGTAAAGGAATACGAAGTTGGATCCGTCGGCTATCGGCTCTCCGTTGTGGATGATGTTATGCAATATGGCATCACCTGCGCTGTCTCCATCACGGAATGCCATCACGCCTATGCTGTATGACTGTCTTGTCCTGTTGAGGTAGTATTCGGATATCCTGTTCAGAATCATTCCTGATGAGTTCTCCACCGCAGACAGATATGCTATGAGCTGGTCAGCCGAGATGTCGTCCTCAACGCTGCGCAGCTGCAGCTCGAGTCCGAGGTCTCTGTCTACAGCAAGTCTGTTTGCCCATACCTGTGCCTTGTTTTCTTCCTTCTTGAAGCCGTAATATGAAGAACTTATGCAGAAATATATAGCAGCAAGAAGGGCGAATATGGTTAGCGACTTGCGGGACAGAACATTTATATGAATTCCGGTAAATTCTGTAATGAATGGTCTTGCCAGCTGCAGTTGCAGAAGAATACAGATGAACAGCCCCGTATAGGACAGGTATACAATGACAGTATGAAGAAGGTTTCTGCCTGTGCTGTATATCCCCATTGTGAGGTTGGAGTTGTTCAGGAAGCTGACCATTGTTACGTGTGTGTATGCTGCAGTAGCTACAATGCATAAAAGCATCAGTGTCCCGAATATGGCTAGTCTGAAACGTACCTTGGTTTTCTCCCTTGTCAGATTGGCTGTTATGCGTCCTTTGATCAGGAATGTGCAGATGAAGACAAGTGTTATATAGGTGTTGACTATAAACAGGGCTCCCAAAGACGGAAATGTTCCGTCAGCGAATACGCTTGGCGAGAATAGTGTGTATGAACCGTTCATACGGACTCCCCAGATCAACGCCACCAAAGTCAGGATAGTCAGCATCGGTAGTACGGTCAGGTATGCCTTGAGGGTCCTGTGACCAGCAAGGAAAATGACCATGGCTGCAACAAAGAGGATCAGGGCGAACCATCTCAATATGGAATTATCAAAGAATGTGTTCTGCCAGATAGTGTCACACGTTATCTTGAATAGAGGCTGTCCGTCAACGCATACAGCACTGCCACCGCTTTCCGTAAGAGGATATACTGAATATCGGCCAGGGACCTTGAGCTTAGGGTTTATTCCGTTGTCGTTCCTGTTGATGTTGTCTATGAGCGTGTTCTTTATTTCAAGTCCGGCAATTACCTTGTTGTTCCTGTCTCCATGAACGGTCTTGACCAGGTACCATTTCGAACCAAGGTTCATGTATTCCAGACTTTCAGTTACGCTGGCCAGAGGTGATGATATCCTGTTGTTTGTTGGTGTGAGTCTTTCGAATACGATCTGAGTGGAAATGCGGTCCATCAGGATCGGGAACTGATTGTTCCATGAGCACAGCGAGTCGTTGACGTAAAGATAGACGACCATGTCGTCAGGAATCCTCTCCGGGGCCATCAGGTGGTCCGGATCTGTCTTGAGGGCATCAGCTATGTACTCGTCAAGCTTCTCCAGACGATTGGAAATTCTTGTACCTGCAGACTCGGCGATCGCCTCGGTGTTCTCCATCTTGCCGATACCAGTCATGGAAATGACGAAAAGCGTCATCGCCAGCACCAATCCGACCAAAGCGATCCTTTTGTATGTGAATATTTCCCTGTTCATAGGCCTATTCATGGTGGTATGGCTCCCCTCTCATGATTGTGAATGCCCTGTAGATCTGTTCTGCAAATATTGCTCTGACCATCTGATGAGAGAAGGTCATCCGTGATAATGACATCTTTGAGTTGGCTCTTCTGTAGACCTCTTCTGAGAAGCCGTATGCTCCGCCGATTATGAAGACGATGTCCTTTCCTACATATGAGATCTTGTCCTGAAGTATTTTGGCAAATTCCACAGATGTGTATTCCTTGCCTCTTTCGTCAAGGAGGACCACGTCATCGGTAGGGCGGAGGTTCTTCATGATCAGTTCACCTTCCTTGGACTTGATCTGTTCCTTGCTGAGTGCTGAGACATTCTTCAGTTCAGGAATCTCCACTATGCTGAACGGAACATAATGCTTCAGTCTGGACGTATAGATGTCCAGACCTTGCTTTACCCAATCTCTGTCGGTCTTTCCGACTGTAAGCAGTGTGATCTTCATTGACGCAAATATAATAACTTACAAAAACTCTACCAATCCATTTGTTTACAAATATATTGTGCGGTTCAGAATTTGCAGTATCTTTGCTCCGTTAAACCACAGAATTACTATGAGATACAGGATTGTTACAGCCTTGGCTGCATTCGCAGTGATGTTGTCGCTGTGTGGTCATGCGCAGGCACATGGACGCGGATACGAGGTCTTTACGCCTATTTCCAAATATCTGGGGCAGGGAGATGCGGAAAAGCTCTCTGCGTGGTTTGCTGAGAATATGGAGGTTACCATATTGTCGAATACGCACGACTGCAGTCGTAATCAGGCATGTCAGCTGCTGAAGTCCTTCTTCAAGTCATATTCCCCAAGGTCATTTGAGATTGCGCACAAGGCAGGGCGCGCCAACATGAAGTATGCATTAGGTACGCTTACGGCAGGAGGGGAGAATTTCATGGTTACTATATTTGTAGGACTGAAGGACTCTTCATATAAGATTCAACATATGAAGATAGAAAGAATGGAATAATTGCCACTTTGGCACACCCTTTGCAAATACAACGGACAGGTTAGTTTAGTTGTTAATAATAGGGTTATAGTTAAGCAAGGGCCGCGGAGATTTTCTTTGCGGCCCTTCTCTTTTATTTCTGTCGGAAGAATATATGTACCGGACATCCGGTGAAGTCGAACTTCGTGCGAAGCTTGTTCTCGAGGAATCTCTTGTATGGATCCCTGATGTACTGCGGAAGATTGCAGAAGAACGCAAACGAAGGCGAACGTGTCGGAAGCTGGGTTATGTACTTGATCTTGATGTACTTGCCCTTCCATGCAGGTGGAGGGTAGTTCTCGATTTCAGGAAGCATTTCCTCGTTGATCTTCGATGTCGGGATCTTACGTGAGTAGTTCTCGTATACCTGTGCCGCAGCGTCAAGTACGTCCATGATTCTCTGCTTGTTGATCACTGATGTGAAGATGATAGGCAGGTCGTTGAACGGAGCAAGACGTTCCTTGATCGCGATGGTATATTCCTTCATGGTGTTGCTGTCCTTCTCGACGGTATCCCACTTGTTCACGACAACTACGCAGCCTTTCTTGTTACGCTGAATAAGATTGAAGATGGACATGTCCTGCGCCTCGATACCTGTCTGTGCATCTACCATGAGGATGCAGACGTCCGAGTGCTCGATTGCACGGATAGAACGCATCACTGAGTAGAACTCCAGATCCTCGTGTACCTTGGCCTTCTTTCTCATTCCTGCAGTATCCACCAGCATGAACTCATGTCCGAACTTGTTGTACAAGGTTGCGATTGAGTCACGTGTTGTGCCGGCAATCGGAGTCACGATGTTTCGCTCCTTTCCAAGAAGAGCATTTGTAAGAGATGACTTTCCTACATTCGGTTTTCCTACGATGGTAAAGTGAGGCAGGTCAGGACGCTCGTCCTTGTCAGGATCCTCTTTCGGAAGTTCCTTGACGATTGCGTCAAGAAGGTCTCCTGTACCCCCACCATTGGCTGCAGAGATGCTGTATACTTCTCCAAGGCCGAGTGAATAGAACTGGAATGCATCGTATATCTTCTCTCCTGAGTCGATCTTGTTCACAGCAAGTACTACTGGCTTGCCGCTTCTGCGCAGAAGGTCTGCAATCTCTTCATCGTAGTCGGTGATGCCTGTACCGGCCTCCACCATGAACAGCACTACGTGTGCCTCTTCGATGGCAAGGACAACCTGCTTGCGGATCTCTTCCTCAAAGATATCGTCTGAATTAGAAGTATATCCTCCTGTATCTACAACAGAGAATTCGGTACCGCACCACTCGCACCTTCCATAGTGCCTGTCGCGGGTCACACCTGCTGTTTCATCTACAATTGCCTGTCTCATGCCGACAAGGCGGTTGAAAAGTGTGGACTTACCTACATTAGGACGTCCGACAATAGCTAATAAACTCATAGTCTGTAAATTGTTATATTAAAATCCCGCCTCACGGCGATAATTGCTCATCCCTCTCCGGGATCGTATCAATGGCAGTTGGTACCGCATGACGAACAACCACCTTCACTACATTCAGGTTGACCGTCCGGGCCTTTCTTGCCCCATATCTTCATTTCTTCTTCCTTGGCGCACTTGATGCCTCGCTTGCGCATTTCCAGATTGTTCTCTATTTCGGTCTCAGGGAACTTGCCGTCTTTCCTGAAGATTATGTTGAAACAGAGTCCGAATACGCATAATGCGACAAGGACCAAAGCTGCGATGAATATCTCCATTCCTAGTTGATGAAGCTTGAGCTGATTTCCTCGTAGTTGTATACCTTGTTAATGATGTCAGCGAACATGTCTGTCATCGACAATACAGTAATCTTACGAGTGTCTTTCTCAGGGTCTGATGTCAAAGGAATAGTGTCTGCAACGATTACTTCCTCAAGAGCTGACTCGGCAATTCTATCATATGCCGGACCAGAAAATACAGGATGTGTAGCGCATGCACGAACGCTGACTGCTCCCATGTCTCTAAGTACATTCGCTGCCTTTGCAAGTGTACCGGCCGTGTCGATCATATCATCAACGATAACGACATTCTTGCCTTCAACATCGCCGATAGCTGTTATGGAACCTACTACGTTTGCCTTCTCACGAGACTTGTGACAGATGATCACCGGACACTGGAGGTAGCGTGCATATGCATTTGCTCTCTTGGCACCACCCATATCAGGGGCAGCAATGGCAAGGTTCTCGATGTTCATGGCCTTGAGGTAAGGGAGGAACACTGCACTTGCATAAAGGTGATCTACCGGGATGTCAAAGAATCCCTGTATCTGATCCGCATGGAGGTCACATGTCATTACGCGGTCACATCCTGCAGCCTCAAGCATGTTGGCAACTAGCTTGGCTCCGATGGAAACTCTTGGCTTGTCCTTGCGGTCCTGTCTTGCCCAACCGAAGTATGGCATTACAGCGATGACCTTGTGAGCTGATGCTCTCTTTGCTGCATCAATCATAAGGAGAAGTTCAAAAAGGTTGTCAGTTGGAGGGAATGTTGACTGGATGATGAATACAGTCGCTCCGCGGACACTCTCATTATAGCATGGCGCGAATTCTCCGTCACTGAATGTGAGAACGTCTGACTCTCCTACCTTGAGTCCGAGTTTTGTTGCTACCTTTTCTGCAAATTCCTTGGAAGCTTTGCATGCAAAGATCTTGATTTTGTGTTCGTCGTGCATGGGATTGAGGGTTTTGTTTATTTGTTTTGTTCTTTGATGTTTTCGAGTACTGTGCCGATGTAGTCCAGGATCTCCTGTCTTCCGAGACCGGTCTCAGATGAACTTACAAAGGTTGGCGGCAGCTCTTCCCAGAGTTCAAGAATCTGTTTCTTCATCTTTTCGATCTGTGCTGCCAGTGCATTAGGGCCGTTCTTGTCTCCTTTTGTGAAGATGATTGCAAACGGGATCTGGCCCTGACCTAATTCAATAAGAAAGTCCATATCGATCTTGCCTATGTCATGGCGGGAGTCGATAAGGACAAACAGCATCACCATCTCTTCAGAGAGGTTTATGTAGTTTCGGATAACCTGTTCGAGCTTCTGCTTACCGGTTGCCGACATCTTTGCGTATCCATAACCCGGAAGGTCTACCAGATACCATTCCCTGTTGATGAGGAAATGGTTTACGAGTCTGGTTTTGCCAGGCTTGCTGGAGGTCATCGCCAGCTTCTTGTTGTTGCAGAGCATGTTTATAAGGGATGACTTGCCCACATTCGATCTTCCGATGAATGCGAATTCAGGGAATTTCTGCTTCGGCTTTTCGGAAATTCTGGTGCTGCTGCCGGCAAAAAGAGCTTCTGTAATCTTCATAAAATTTATGGTTCCTGAAAACGTGCGCAAATATATGAAATTTTTTACTAAATTTGTTGCGGTAGAAAGGAAATGGCTATGGAAAAGGAATTTATCGACCTGTTTGAGTTTCAATCAAGACTTAAGAAAGGGGTAGAATTGCTTTTTCCCAAGCAGTTGTGGCTGAAGGCGGAGGTCAGTGCCATAAAGGCACGTAACGGCGGTCACTGTTATCTTGAACTCTCTCAGAGTGATTCCAACGGGCTGATAGCCAAGGCGAGCGCCATTATCTGGAGTTCGAAGTACAGATTCATTGCACCATATTTCGAGTCGGTGACAGGTTCGCCGATACAGGAGGGGATGGTAATCCTCGTGGAAGTACAGCCGACGTATAGTCAGCTGTACGGTTTTTCTCTTATAATCAACGATATCGATCCGGAATACTCGCTCGGCTTGAAGGAGCTGGAAAGACAGAAGACCATAGAACGTCTTCAGTCGGAGGGGCTGATGGACATGCAGAAGGGACTGGCTCTGCCAGTTCTGCCATACAACCTTGCTGTGATTTCTGCCGAGGATGCTGCGGGCTATCGTGACTTTATGCGCCATCTTGATGAGAATCCATATGGTTTCAAGGTAAATACCGTGTTGTATCCTGCGTTGATGCAAGGAAGTGACTGCCCGTCTTCTATCATATCAGCGATGGATGACATTATGGATTCCCCAGAGGAATACGATGCAGTGCTTATCCTGCGTGGAGGTGGCTCCAAGCTGGATCTTGCGTGTTTTGATGACTATGAACTGGCTGCAGTCATAGCTCAGTATCCGCTGCCTGTTCTTACGGCAGTCGGTCACGATCAGGACTTTCATGTCTGTGATATGGTGGCTTATGAGTATGTGAAGACTCCGACTGCTCTTGCAGACTTCATATTGGAAATGTACGAAAACGAAGATGCGAGGCTGTCTTCGTTCCAGACACGTATGAGACTTGCCCTGTCGTCGCGTGTGTCGACGATGGAAAGTCAGACAGAGCGTATGGTCGACAGAATCAGGAATGCAGCGCTGATGAAGATATCCCTGCTGGAGGCTGCATTGAGTGTGGTAGGGACAAGGATTACTGCGGCGGATCCGCGAAAGATAATGGAAAGGGGATATGCGCTTGCGGTGAATGCGGACGGGGTAGTGCTGAAATGTGCTGCCGATGTGTCTGCAGGAGATAAGGTGTCGGTAATGTTCGCCGATGGAACGGTCGAAACAAAGGTTATGGACGTCTCACGTCATTGCGAGGAGCGTAGCGACGTGGCAATCTTATAAATGATTATGGAACAGAAATTTGACTATAGCAAAGCGATAGAGGAACTGGAGGCGATAGCCGCCAAGGTGGAGGATCCCAAAACGGGAATCGATGATATAGACAAGTATATCAAGAGGTCAGAGGAGCTGATCTCTGCGTGCCGCGAGTATCTTCGTGGCGTACGTGAAAAAGTGGACTCGATGTTAAATTAGAATCATATCAATATGACAGAGAAAAAAAAGATGATCTACGATCATGACAAGTGGTTGGCTCCCTACAAGGATGTCATCGACAGACGTCATGAGATGATCATGGGCCTTAAGGAAAAGATGTCGGTAGACGGGTCTCTTGCCAAGGGAATGAATAACCACATGTATTATGGTCTTCATCGTGATGCCAAAGGTAACTGGGTGTTCCGTGAGTGGGCTCCAAATGCCACCAAGATATACATTGTAGGTGAGTTCAATAACTGGAAACGCACAGAGGCCTATGCTCTCAAGCCTATCGGAGGCGGAAATTGGGAGATTGTTCTCCCGTCTATGTTCCTGGATCACGGTACACTTTACAAGCTATATATCGAGTGGCCGGGCGGTGGCGCAGAGAGACTCCCTGCTTATGTGACCAGAGCTGTCCAGGATCCTCATACCAAGACCTTCTGTGCTCAGGTGTGGGATCCGGTGCCGTATGAATGGAAGAACAAGAAGCCGGGTAAACGTCCGCATCCGCTCATATATGAATGTCATATCGGTATGGCGGCAGAGGAGGAGAAGGTGGGAACATTCGAGGAATTCCGTCTGAATGTTCTTCCAAAGGTTGCTGACCTCGGTTATGATACTTTGCAGATCATGGCTCTTCAGGAGCATCCTTATTATGGCTCTTTCGGATACCAGGTGGCTAACTTCTATGCGCTCAGCTCGCGTTTCGGTACCCCTGAGGAGTTCAAGGCACTTGTGGACGATGCCCATGCACTCGGAATAGCGGTGGTGATGGATATCGTACACTCGCATTCTGTTGATAATGAAGCAGAGGGCCTCGGTAATTTTGACGGAAAGGAAACTCTTTATTTCTACGACGGCTGGCAGGGAAGACATCCGGCATGGGGCTCCCGCTGCTTTGATTATGGCAAGGATGAAACTAAATATTTCCTCCTGTCCAACTGTAAATACTGGATGGAGGAATATCATATAGACGGTTTCCGCTTTGACGGTGTGACCAGTATGCTCTATTGGGATCATGGTCTGGAGAAGGCATTCGTCGGTTATGAGAATTACTTCAATCAGGGAGTTGATGATAACGCTATCGCATATCTTGCCCTTGCCAATATACTTATCCATGAAATGAATGAAGATGCCTTCACAATTGCCGAGGATGTCAGTGGTATGGCGGGTCTGGCTGCTCCGCTGGAACAGGGCGGTGTCGGATTTGACTTCCGCATGAGCATGGGTGTTGCTGACAACTGGATCAAGTGGATCAAGGAACTGTCCGATGATGATTGGAGAGTGGGTGAGATCTGGTGGCAGCTTACAAACAAACGCGAGGATGAGAAGACCATCAGCTATGCTGAGTGTCACGACCAGGCGATGGTAGGTGACAAGACCATAGCATTCCGTCTGATGGATGCTGAAATGTATACATCCATGAATAAGGAATCGCAGTCTCCGGTTGTAGACAGGGGAATGGCGCTTCATAAGATGATCCGTCTTGTGACCATGGCAACATGTGGCAACGGCTACCTCACCTTCATGGGCAACGAGTTCGGACATCCTGAGTGGATCGACTTCCCTCGCGAAGGAAACGGCTGGTCTTACAAGCATGCAAGAAGACAATGGTCTCTTGCTGAGCCTGACTATCTCAGATACAGATATTTGAGGAATTTCGACAAGGCTATGATCGGATTGGCACGTCAGGAATCGATACTTGATCAGGCTCCTGAACTTTTTGTACAGGATGAAGAGAAAAAGATACTTATTTTTAAGAGAAATAATTGTATCTTTGCGCTCAATTTCAACCCCACTGCTTCATTCACGGATTACGGCTTTGCCGTGCCGGCAGGAAAATATGAGGTGGTTCTTAATACAGACGAAAACGAATTTGACGGCTTCTCCAGATTGAAGACTGGAGAGGTGCATTTTAGTGTACCTGTCAAGAGTGAGAACGGAAACGGTAAATACAAGGACAGTATGTCGCTTTATCTGCCAAGCCGCACGGCGATAGTACTTAAGAAACTGGATTAACCAAATTTATAAACTATACCATATGGCTTTTCTTAAATTCAACAAGTCAGAGCTTGTGAACCTGGAATATTCGCTTAAGCGTGAGATCATCGCTGCGAACGAGACAGGTGCCTATTGCAACACGTCTATCGTGACATGCAACACAAGGCGTTATCACGGTCTGCTCGCTGTCCCTGTTGATGAACTGGGTGGTGGAAAGTATATGCTGCTTTCTTCGCTGGATGAGAGTCTGGTCCTCAGAGGTAAACAGTTCAACCTCGGAATCCATTGCTATGGTGACACCTATGACCCTAAAGGACATAAGTACATCGTGGATTTCGATGCTGATCCAGTACCAGTAGTGACCTACAAGGTCGGAGGAATCCTGTTCACCAAGACTATTGTGATGGTACCTGATAATGATCAGGTACTCATCAAATACGAACTTCTTGAGGCTCCTTCAAAGCTTACTCTTATGTTGAAGCCTTTCCTGGCATTCAGAAGCGTACACAGTCTTACAAGTCAGAATCCTGAGGCTTACACAGGATATGAGGAGGTGGACGGCGGAGTCGCATTCCGTCTCTACAGCGGTTTCCCTCACCTCAATATGCAGGTTTCAGGTCAGCCGGCCTTCAAGTATCAGCCATATTGGTACAGCGGAGTGACATACTCTGATGAGTATCGTCGTGGTTTCGACTGCAGGGAGGATCTTTTTGTTCCAGGTGCATTCTCTATCGAGATGAAGCCAGGTGATTCTGTCGTATTCTCTGCATCAGTAAATGAAATCAATCCTAAGGGTCTCAAGAGGAAGTTTACCGATATCCTGAAGAAGATGCCGGTGATCGAGAACTATGAGGATCTCCTTGCACATAATGCAGAGCTCTTCAAGTGTCATTATAACGGAAAGTCACGCATCAATGCCGGATTCTCATGGCTTGAGACAGGACTTCTCAGAGAGACAATCGCCTCTCTTCCAGGTCTTACACTTTATGCAAACGGTAACTGTGAAGAGTTCGAGAGCATACTTGATACTCTCATCGAGGACGAGAAGGAACGTCTTTTCCATCGTACCACTCAGTGCGAGGCACCTCTCAGACTTACAGAGACAATCCAGCAGTATATCCGTTTCTGCGGTAAGGAAAGACAGATATGGAAAAAGTATGGCGAGACTCTCAAAGCAATAATCGAGAGTTATGCTCCAGGCAAGAGGAAGGAGATCGCAATGCATCCGAACGGACTCCTTTGGGCTCAGATGGATGGCGTTGCGCTTTCATGGATGAATGCCTATGTACATGGACATCCTGTAACTGAGCGTGCTGGATATCAGGTTGAGACAAACGCATACTGGTACAATGCCCTCTGCTTCGCTATCGACATGGAGAATAAGTATGGTCCTAAGAAAGACAATGCTTTCGTAGCACGCTGGACTCCTGTCCGTGATATGGTGAAGGAGAATTACCAGCCTATGTTCTGGAGAGAAGAGTGGGGCTACCTCGTTGACTTTGTAGGCAACGGTCCGGTAAGCCAGGCAGTGAGACCTAATATGCTTATCCCAGCATATCTGGAGTATTGCCCGGTTGATGATGAGGTTATCTCAGAGATCGTGATGACCATCAATGACGAGCTCCTTACAAAGAGGGGACTCAGATCGCTGTCTCCAAGAAACGAGGCATATAGAGGTGTTTATGAGGGATCACAGATTGACCGTGACCTTGCATATCATCAGGGTTGCGCATTCCCAGACCTCCTTGCTCCATATATTGACCTCTGCTTCCGCATGATGGGCTCTACATTCTATGGAAGAGCGAAGTATCTCGTAGAGGGATTCTTTGAGGATATCAGCAAGCATGGTGTAGGACAGTTCTCTGAGCTTTATGATGGAGATCCACCTCATGAGCCGCACGGAGCGATCGCTTCTGCAATGAGTACTGCTGCTCTCCTGCAGATCGTACATGTTATGAAACAATATAAGAAGGAGGATAAGTAATGAGAGTTCTGATGTTCGGATGGGAGTTCCCTCCTCATATCGCAGGTGGACTTGGAACAGCCTGCTACGGAATGACAAAGGGTCTGGCATACAATGATGTCGATGTGCTTTTCGTAATGCCTTCAGCTTCGGGTGACGAGGATGAGAGCGCGGTGAAGATCATCAACGCCAGCGACGTTGCTGTGGATACAGTTTCAGCGACAGTAGACGAATTCCTCGGAAAGGTTCAGTTTGTACATATCGGCACCAATATGATCCCTTACGTAGATCCTGTAGACTTCAAGACAATGGTCGAGGAAGAGCGTAAGAGACAGGTAAAGAGCTTCCGCGTACAGTACGGCCAGAAGTATAAGTTCTCTGGTAAGTATGGTGCAAACCTTATGGAAGAGGTTGCCCGCTATGCGATGGTAGGTGCTACAATCGCAATGCAGTACAAGGATCAGTTCGATGTGATTCATGCCCACGACTGGCTTACATACCTCGCAGGTATCGCTGCCAAGCAGCTTACAGGCAAGCCGCTCGTAGTACATATGCATGCTACATCATATGACCGTGCAAGTGACGATCAGGTGGATACACGCGTGGTTGACCTTGAGACAAAGGGTATGATGGCTGCAGATAAGGTAATGGCAGTATCTGAGCTTACAAGAAATATTTGTATCAACCGTTATGGCATTGAGCCTGAGAAGGTTGTGGCAGTTCACAATGCTGTAGACTTTACAGGTCGTGAGAAGATCGAGGTGGAAAGAAACGTTAAGGAGAAGGTGGTTACCTTCCTTGGCCGTGTGACTTACCAGAAGGGACCGGAGTACTTCATCGAGGCAGCTGCAAAGGTGCTCAAGAGATGTAATAATGTACGTTTCGTGATGGCAGGTAGCGGTGATATGCTTAACAGATGTATCCGCCACGTCGCACGTCTGGGTATCTCAGACAGATTCCACTTCACAGGCTTCCTTCGCGGAAAAGAGGTGCACAAGATGTTCGCGCTCTCTGACGTGTATGTGATGCCATCTATCTCGGAGCCTTTCGGAATTTCTCCGCTCGAGGCTATGCAGACCAATGTTCCTTCGATCATCTCGAAGCAGTCAGGTTGCGCCGAGATCCTCAAGTACGCCCTCAAGGTGGACTTCTGGGATGTCGATGCAATGGCTGACCAGATTTATGGTCTGCTCCAGTATCCTGCAATCGCGCAGCTCGCTGCACGTTGCGGTTACGACGAGGTGAACAGCATCAAGTGGAACGACGTTGCCGCTAAGATCAAGGGTATTTATCAGGAAGTTATTGACAAGAAATAAAAAACATAATATTATGAAAAAGAGTATATGTCTGTATTTTCAGGTACACCAGCCAGCAAGGTTGAGACTATACAGATTCTTTGACATCGGAAAGGATTCTCATTACTATGACGACTTCGCTAACAGGACAATCCTCCGTAGGGTAGCCCAGAAGTGCTACCTCCCAATGAATGCCCTTCTTCTCGAGCTCATCGAGGCTAACAAGGGCGCTTTCAAGGTTGCATTTTCTATCTCAGGTACAGTCCTCGAGCAGTTCGACAGATATGCACCGGAGGTGATCGAGAGCTTCCGCAAGCTTGCTCAGACAGGCTGTGTTGAGTTCCTTTCAGAGACTTACTATCATTCGCTTGCAGCTCTTGCATCAGAGACTGAGTTCAAGGCTCAGGTAGAGAAGCATAAGGCTGCTATCCAGCACTATTTCGGAGTTACTCCTAAGGCATTCCGCAACACAGAGCTCATCTATTCTGACGCTATCGGTGAGATGGTATATGAGATGGGATTCAAGACAATGCTTACTGAGGGTGCTAAGCACGTCCTCGGATGGAAGAGCCCTAACTTCGTATATACAGGCGCAACAGCTCCAAAGCTCAAGCTCCTTCTCAAGAATTCTGCTCTCAGCGACGATATCGCATTCCGTTTCTCAGACAGATCATGGTCAGAGTGGCCTCTTACAGGCGAGAAGTACCTCGCATGGCTCAAGTCATCTACTCAGAACGAGGAGATCGTGAACCTCTTCATGGACTATGAGACATTCGGTGAGCACCAGAAGGCATCAAGCGGTATCTTCGATTTCATGAGATATCTTCCTGAGACTGTTCTCAGAGATGGTGAGTTCGAGTTCGTAACTCCTACTGAGGCTGCTAAGAAGCACAATCCTGTCGGTGATCTTGACGTTATGGATCCTATCTCATGGGCAGACGAGGAGCGTGATGTGACTGCATGGCTTGGAAACGAGCTCCAGAACGATGCGTTCAATAAGCTTTACGACCAGGTAGAGAAGCTCGCTATCCTGGACAACGAGGGACTTTGGTCAGATTTCGGCCACCTTCAGGAGAGCGACCACTTCTATTATATGTGTACAAAGTTCTTCTCAGACGGAGCCGTGCATAAATATTTCAACCCGTATGATACTCCATATGAGGCATTTATCAACTACATGAACGTTTTAAGTGATTTTATTTTGCGTGTAGATGATGCAATTTCCGTTTCAGATGTTAACTTTGCACCCGCAAAACCAAAGAAGGCGCCTGCAAAGAAGACCGTAAAGGCTAAGGCGGCTCCTAAGGCTAAGGCTGAACCAAAGGCTAAGAAGCCTGCGGCAAAGAAGACTACTAAGAAATAGATAAGATCTCTCGACTTCGCTCGAGAAGACAGTATCTAAAATTATATTTCCCCGGGCGGGTTCCGATAATAAGGACTCCGGCCGGGGTAACTAAGTAAATTTTATATATTAATGAAAACAGAACTTATCAAACCTGATTATCTGTTTGAAGTTAGTTGGGAAGTGTGTAATAAGGTGGGCGGTATCTATACTGTGATCGCCACCAAATCCCTTTATCTCAAGAATGAGTTCAACAGGCGCCATATCATGGTAGGACCTGATGTGTGGATGGATACAGAAAGCAACCCAGATTTCATCGAGGATCCGGCTTTGTACAGGTCATGGAAGCAGCAGGCTGCACTTGAAGGACTCAGAGTCCGCATCGGCCGTTGGAACATTCCTGGCAAGCCTACTGCAATCCTCGTAGATTTCAAGCAGTTTCTCACTCGCCAGAATGAGATCCTCACAGAGTTTTGGAAAAGATTCGGAGTAGATTCGATTTCAGGTAACTGGGATTACAGAGAATCAGCCCTCTTCGGCTATGCAGCCGGTAGGGTAATCGAGAGTTTCTACGCATACAATCTTGATCCGTCTCATAAGGTGGTGGCTCAGTTCCATGAGTGGATGACCGGTACAGGTCTTCTTTACCTTAAGTCGGTGAATGCTCCGATAGCTACAGTTTTCACAACTCATGCTACAGTGATCGGAAGATGTATCGCAGGAAACCATCTGCCTCTCTATGAAGGCCTCAACGGCTATAATTCAGACGAGAAGGCCAGACATTTCAATGTCGTGGCAAGACACTCACTCGAGAAGAAGGCTGCTTTGAACAGCGATGTCTTCACTACAGTGAGCGACATTACAGCGCAGGAGTGCCGTCAGTTCCTCGGAAGACCGGTGGACGTGGTGACTCCTAACGGATTTGAGCCAAGCTTCACTCCAGCAACAGATGAAGAGTATGATGCTTTGCGTACAAGAGCAAGAGCAAAGCTCGCAGAGGTTGCAGAGGCTATGTGCGGCGAGGCTGTTCCTGAAAATGCCCTTATGGTGGGTATCGGAGGACGCTATGAGTGGAAGAACAAGGGTATCGACGTATATATTGATGCTCTTGACAAGCTCAATCATACAGACTTCAAGGGTAAGAGTGTACACGCATTCATCATGATTCCTTCAGGACATAACGGTCCAGATAAGCAGCTTCTTGCTAAGCTGGGCGGTAATGGTTCGGAGTATGTGACCAGAACGTCGCACTATCTGATGAATCCTGAGTACGACAACGTTACAAGACGTTTCAATGAGCTCGGCCTCAAGAACTCGATCGGAGACAAGGTAAAGGTGTATTTCATCCCTTCATACCTGAACGGAAACGACGGCATCTTCAATATGCCTTATTACGATCTTCTTGCAGGTCTCGACCTCACCCTCTTCCCATCTTACTATGAACCATGGGGATATACTCCACTTGAGAGCCTTGCGTTCCGAGTTCCTACCCTTACCACAACCCTCGCAGGTTTCGGTCTTTGGGTACGCACTCACTACGGCAAGAAGCACCCGGGCATCACAGTGCTTGACAGAGATGACTCCAACTACCATGAGGTGGTCAATGGTGTTGCTGAGCGTGTGATGGAGATGGCATCTCTCCGTAAGGATACAAGAAAGAAGTATATGCAGAACGCCCTGGAGGTATCGGAGATAGCTCTTTGGGACAATCAGATAGTATATTATAAGGAAGCTTATTCAAAAGCTTTGGAAAAATTAATAGCGGTCAAAGGTACATATCCTGAGACCTCAACACATAAATCTATGGAATACAGAAAATTTGAAGTTAATCAGCCAACCTGGAACAGCGTGATCGTTTCACGTCATCTTCCAGATTCACTTAAAGACCTCGAAATACTCTCCAAGAACCTTTGGTGGTGCTGGAACGAATCTGCAAAGAACCTCTTTGCAAAGGTAGATCCTCAGGCATGGGAGGCATCAAGCCAGAACCCGATCGCAATGCTTGACAAGGTAAGCAAGAAGAGATATCAGGCTCTCGAGAAGGATACCAAGTTCCTTGCAGACCTCAAGGCAGTAATGGATGAGTTCAACACTTACATGGCTCTCAAGGCAGAGCGTGCAACTCCTTCAGTAGCATACTTCTGTATGGAGTACGGTCTTGACACATCACTTAAGATCTATTCAGGAGGTCTCGGTATCCTCGCAGGAGACTATATCAAGGAGACTTCTGACATGAACACTAACCTTGTTGCTGTAGGTCTTCTCTACAGATTCGGATACTTCAACCAGAAGCTTACAGCTAACGGTGAGCAGGTGTCTGAGGACGTAGCACAGGACTTCAACAAGATCCCTGCTACTCCGGTTCGTGATGCTAACGGTAACTGGATGACAGTAAGCATCGCTTTCCCTGGCCGTACGCTCAGCGCACGTCTTTGGAGAGTTGACGTAGGCCGTACAGAGCTCTACCTTCTCGATACAGACATCCCTGAGAACCTTCCAGAGGACAGATCGATCACTTACAACCTCTACGGTGGTGATTGGGAGAACCGTCTCAAGCAGGAGCTCCTCCTCGGTGTCGGCGGTATCCGCGCTCTCCGCGCACTCGGCTTTGATCCTCAGGTTTACCACTGCAACGAGGGACACGCTGCATTCATCGGCCTTGAGCGTCTCCGTGAGCTCATAGCTGATCAGAACCTTGAGTTCCAGGAGGCTCTCGAGGTAGTGAGAGCATCATCACTCTTCACAACACATACTCCAGTACCTGCAGGACACGATGCTTTCGATGAGGGCATGCTCCGCAAGTACATCGGCCACTACCCACACCGTCTCAAGATCGATTGGGAGACTATGATGGGCCTCGGTAAGAACAATGGTGCAGACGTTAACGAGAAGTTCTCAATGTCTATCCTCGCTGCAAACATCTCTCAGGAGGTTAACGGAGTGTCATGGCTCCACGGTGAGGTCAGCAAGGACATCCTCGGACACATGTGGCCAGGTTACCTCCCAGAGGAGCTTCACGTAAGCTATGTTACCAACGGTGTTCACTATCCTACTTGGACAGCTCCAGAGTGGAAGGAGGTTCACGCTAAGGTATTCGGCGAGGAATTCAAGACACACCACTACGACAAGTCATGCTTCGACGGTATCTACAAGGTTTCTGACGAGGAAGTATGGAACATCCGCACTTCACTCCGCAAGAAGCTTATCGACGAGGTTAAGAGAAGACTTTCTGACCCTGCAGCTGCAAGCCACTACTCACCTAAGCAGGTGGTAGAGATCAAGGAGAACCTCCGTGATGATGTTCTCACAATCGGTTTTGCACGTCGTTTCGCTACATATAAGAGAGCTCACCTCCTTTTCCGTGACCTTGACAGACTCGCTGAGATCGTAAACGATCCTAAGCAGCCGGTACAGTTCCTCTTCGCAGGTAAGGCTCACCCAGCTGACAAGGCAGGTCAGGACCTCATCAAGATGATCGTTGAGATCTCTAAGCAGCCACGCTTCATCGGTAAGATCGTTTTCGTTCCTAACTACGATATCACTGTTGCCAAGTACCTCGTTCAGGGTGTTGATATCTGGATGAACAACCCTACACGTCCACTCGAGGCTTCAGGTACTTCAGGAGAGAAGGCTGCAATGAACGGTGTAATGCACTTCTCAGTACTCGACGGATGGTGGGTTGAGGGTTACAAGAAGGGCGCAGGTTGGGCACTTCCAATGGAGCGCACTTACGATGACCAGAACTACCAGGACGAGCTCGATGCAGCCACTATCTACAACATCATCGAGAACGAGATCGCTCCTACATTCTATAACAAGTCACTCTCTACAGGCCGCTCATCAGACTGGATCGAGATCATCAAGAACTGTGTGGCTCAGGTTGCATGCAACTTCACAACTAACCGTATGCTTACTGACTACATCAACCAGTACTATGTTCCACAGGCAGCACGCTTCGACGGCATCGTAGCTGATGACTTCGCTGAGGCTCGCGAGATAGCAGCTTGGAAGAAGAGACTTCGTCGCGAGTGGAAGAACGTTGAGGTTGTATCTGTAGTTATGCCAGACAGCAACAGCGACCGCATCTCTATCGGAAATGCATTTGGGGCAGAGGTTGTCCTCAATATCGGTGACCTCAAGCCAGAGGAAATCGGAGTAGAGGTACTCTTCGCTACTTATGGCAAGAAGGGTCGTCTCAATATCCAGGAGAAGTATGAGTTCACTCCAGTAGAGTCAGTTGACGGCAGAGCTACTTATAAGGCTTCTATCAACCCTGACAGATCAGGTCTCTACATGGTAGCCGGACGTATCTATGCTAAGAACTCTAAGCTCCCACACAGACAGGACTTCGAACTTGTAAGATGGTTGTAGCAACCGGATTCTTCGACGGTGTCCACACCGGACACCGTCTTGTAATACAGCAGCTCGTTGAAGCTGCAGCAGCCCGCGGGGATGAAAGCATGGTCATTTCTTTCTGGCCACATCCCCGTAATGTGCTGCAAAAAGAAGCCCGTTCACTCAGGCTTCTCACTACGCTTGCGGAAAAGAAGCAGCTTCTTTTCGGTCTGGGCGTAGATAAGGTTGAGATTCTTCGTTTCACGAAGGACTTCAGCGCAATGACTACGGAGCAATATCTTCGTATGCTCATTGAAAATTATGGCGTAAAGACTATCCTGCTTGGATATGACAACAGGATGGGATGTGACGCCAAAGGCCCGGATGAGGTAGCATTGATTGCAGAGGGACTTGGCTTGGAGGTTATAAGGACAGATATGGTTCCTTCCCAGCATGGTTATGCAGTAAGCTCTACCAAGATCCGTCAGAGCCTTGAGGAGGGAGATGTGGAAAATGCTACCTCTATGTTAGGATACAGGTATACGCTCGAAGGAGTGGTTGTGGCCGGTAACAGACTCGGTCGTACGATCGGCTTTCCGACAGCAAATATGCAGCTCTATGAGCCGCTGAAACTTGTTCCTGGCAATGGTGTGTATTTTGTGGAGGTCGAAACGCTGGGGCAGAAGTTCTACGGCATGTGCAATATCGGTTATAGGCCGACAGTCGGCCTGAACAATGCGCGTACAATAGAAACGCATATCCTGGATTTCGATGAAGATATTTACGGACTTGATCTTAAGTTGACTTTTGTGGCGAAAATCCGTCAGGAGTGTCGTTTCGAGTCGCTTGAAGCTCTCAAGATTCAGCTGGAAGAGGATAGGAATGTGATCCTGAACAAAGTTAAGGATCTGTAAAATACATGGTATTATGGAAGAAATAATAGGCCTCTTAGTAGTTCTTGCAGTCGGTATATTCAAAGCGGTAAACAAGAAGCTTGAAGACTCCGGCAAGAAACCGGTAAAACCTTTTGTTCCAGCACAGGAACAACCCCTTCCGGAAACACAGGTTTTTGTTCCGCAGCGTAGAACTGTTGAAACTGAGCCTGTCGCTCCAAAACCTGTTATGTCAGCTCCAGCTGTGTCCAAGGTCCAGCCTTCGACTATTGAGGTTGTGATAAGGCAGACAGCCACAAGAAAGCCAATATTGGAAGAACCTGAAGAACAAGGTCCGAAAGAAAAGATCGATCCGAAGAAACTTGTGATTTATTCGGAGATCATGAAACCTAAGTTTAATGAATAAATAACTCTAAATCAAATAATTATGTCACTTCAGTATATGACCCAGGAGGGTCTTGACAAACTAAAGAAGGAGCTTGCAGAGGCAATAGCGCAGCGTCCGGTGATCTCAGCTGCGATTGCAGAGGCGAGAGATAAGGGAGACCTTTCAGAGAATGCTGAATATGAGGCAGCAAGAGAGGCTCAGGGTCTTCTCGAGCTTCAGATTGCCAAGCTTCAGAATCTTGTGGCCAATGCACGTGTGATCGACGAGTCACAGATCGGTACAGATAAGGTACAGATGCTCAATAAGGTAAAGGTAAAGAACCTTTCAACAGGCCAGATCATGAACTTCACACTTGTAAGTGAGCAGGAGGCAGACTTCATGTCAGGAAAGCTTGCTGTGAAGACACCTATCGGACAGGCTCTCATGGGCCATGGTGTAGGTGAGGTCGTAGAGGCTAAGGTTCCAGCCGGTGTCATCAAATTCGAAATTCTCGAAATCACCCTATAGTCCAAGCGATCTACGTCATTGCGAGGAGCAAAGCGACGTGGCAATCTTTAAACTAACAATACATGGCAACAATTTTCACTAAAATAGCCAAGGGTGAAATCCCATCATACAAGGTGGCGGAGAACGATGATTTCTACGCCTTCCTTGATATTGCCCCTATGGCAAAGGGACATACACTTGTAATCCCGAAACATGTTGAGGATGACTATATCTTCAATCTTGAGGATGAAACATATATGGGGCTTTGCGCATTTGCAAAGAAGGTAGCAGAGGCTTTGAAGGCTGCCGTACCATGCCAGAGGGTAGGAGTTGCTGTCCTTGGAATGGAAGTGCCTCATACACATATACATCTCGTACCTCTCCAGACAGAGGGAGATATGGACTTCAGAAAAAAGAAACTTGAGCTTTCTTCGGAGGAATTTGCGGAGATAGCTTCTTCAATCTATAACGAATATGTCAAGATTCAGTAAGTTCTTTGCAATAGCTTTTGCAGCGGTAGCTGTAGCGGCATGCGGCCAGAAGGCTACAATCAATGGTGTCATTGAGGATGCACCATCTTCTGAACTGGTTGTAAAGCTTCTTGAGGCAAGCAGATATAAGGTGCTTGATACTATTTCTGTAAACGCATCAGGCAAGTTCTCTTATAAGTTGGATGTCAAGGAGGGAGATCCGGACTTCGTATATCTTTTCTACAAGAATACAAGGGTGGCCAACCTTCTTCTTGCAGCAGGTGACAAGGTAAATGTCACAACTGATACTCTCGGTCTTGATGTAGCTATAGAAGGTTCGGAGGAGTCTGTGAAGTATACACAGGTGGAGAAGGACTATGCTGCAGTTCTCGCAAATATGGCTGCTATGGTAGCCAGAATGGAGAGTGCTGCCAGTCAGGCAGAGGCTGATGCCATGGCCCATGATATATCTGCCGAGTATGTGAGGTATTACAGAGACAGAGTGCAGTATGTTCTGCAGAACACCAAGTCTCTTACAGTAGTTCCAGTGCTGTATCAGACACTTGGAGATAATCTTCCTCTCTTTGCACAGAGCACAGATGCAATTGTATTCTCGAATGTTGCTGACTCGCTTGAGACTGTATATCCTGACTCTAAATATGTCAAGTCATTGAGAAAGGAGGCTGAAAGACGTTTCAATTATATGGAACTTCAGCAGCAGTTTGCATCAGCAGAGGAGATAGGCTTTCCTGATATCGAACTTCCGGATCTGAATGGTCAGAAGCAGAGGCTCTCAAATATGGATGCAAAGGTTGTACTCCTATATTTCTGGTCAGCATCCCAGCCATCGCAGAATGTGTTCAATGTAGAGGTGTTGAAGCCTGTTTATGAGGATTATCACAGCAAGGGATTTGACATCTATCAGGTGTCTCTCGACGTGGACAAGAGCCTGTGGGCTACTACAGTGAAGGGCCAGGAACTCCCTTGGATGAATGTGTGCGACTCAAAGGGTGCATCTTCTCCATATGCGGCTATCTACAACATACAGGGAGTCCCGTCAGCTTTCGTCATTGCAGACGGAGAGCTGGTCGATGGAAGTTTCGTGGATGAGGCTTCTTTCAGAAAGCTACTTGATAAGCTGTTGAAATAGAAAGACAGTTACCACAGTTTCTTTTTGCTGACTGTGGCAACGAATTCCTTAAGATAGAACGGTTCGAAGTACGCAACGTCTTCGAATCGTTTTTCTTTATATGCCTTAATGGCTGGTTCCAGCATCGCAGATGCTTTAGGCCAGCACTGACAGAAATGTGCGTCAGGATGTTTGATTACATCTGCACATTTGCCGGCACCATCACCGATGAACAGGCATGGACCCTGTTCCAGATACTCTGCAAAGCTGTTTTCGTCGATGATTGCAGGGGCTGTCTCTGTGATCTGCTCATAAGATTTCTCGACTTCGCTCGAAATGACAGATGAGAATACGGCAGAGTAGACTTCCATACGGCGGGCGTCGATCATCGGGATGATGTACTTGTATGCAGATACCTCGGTTTCGTTCGGGATGATAGTTGTGGAAGCCTGGGCTACGAGTGTTTCCAGTGTACCGACAGCAATGAGAGGCTTGCCGGAGCCAAAGCAGAGTCCCTTGGCTGTGGAGACGCCTACTCGAAGACCGGTATATGATCCTGGTCCCATGCTGACGCATATTGCATCACAGTCAGATATTTCAAGTCCTCTTTCCTCGAGCATTTCCTTGATGAATACTGCTGTGAGAGAGGCGTGTGCTTTAGCTGCAGAACTTTCTCTATATGAGGTGATTACGCCATCCTCGGCAAGTGCAGCAGAACAGAGCGCAGTTGAAGTTTCTATGAGTATGATTCTTTCCATATTCTATTTCCAGAAGAGCATTTCTTTAAGATAAGGGAATACTGTATATGCTAGGTTCTTCAGCGGACCATACAGAACAGATTCTGCCAGCTTTTCCTCCTGAACGATGTGAAAGGTGTTGTTCAGCGAGTTGAACAGCATGATGATCAGGCCGATGATGAGAGCAGTCTTCAGAAAAGCGAAGGCGATGCCAAGAAGTTTGTTGAGCCAACCCAGCATTACGATATTGAGTATTCCTTCCAACAGTCGGCAGATAAGTCCGATTGCTATGAATACGCCAATCATTACGATAGCAAACGATGCGATATGAAGGATATTCGCGCTTGTCTGAATATACTGCCCGAGCCATTCTGATACTGCTGACGAGAATTCAAATGCCAGCCATACGCCTCCAATCAGAGAAACTATGGATAAGACCTGACTGATGAAGCCTTTCCTTATTCCATTGATGAGGGCAGGGATGAAGCATATTATCAGAATGATGTCCAGAATGCTCATTATATCATTAAAAATTAGTATATTTGCCGATTAAATTTTGTGACGCTTCAGTGCGTCAGTGCAAAAATAGATAATTTTTTAATTAATATGGCATTTAAGGAATATAAAGGTCTTGATCTGGTTGCTGCCGGCAACGAGGTTCTTGACAGATGGAAGAAGAATCATGCGTTCGAAAAGTCTCTTGAATTGAGAGAAGGTGCACCAGAGTTCATTTTCTTCGAGGGTCCGCCTTCAGCTAACGGTATGCCGGGCATTCACCATGTCATGGCACGTTCAATCAAGGATGCTATCTGTCGTTACAAGACTCAGAGCGGTTATAAGGTGAATCGTCGTGCAGGATGGGATACACATGGCCTTCCTGTAGAGCTTGGTGTCGAGAAGATGCTCGGTATCACAAAGGAGGATATCGGAACTAAGATTACAGTCGAGGAGTATAACGATGCATGCCGTAAGGAAGTCATGAAGTACACTGCAGAGTGGGTGAACATGACCGAGCGCGTAGGTTATTGGGTGGATATGAACGATCCATACATCACTTACGACAACCGCTACATCGAGACTCTCTGGTTCCTTCTCAAGAAGATCTATGAAAAGGGACTTCTCTACAAGGGAAAGTCTATCCAGCCATATTCACCTGCAGCAGGTACAGGTCTCAGTACACATGAGCTCAACCAGCCTGGCTGCTATCGTGACGTGAAGGATACAACTGCCGTGGCTCAGTTCAAGGTGGTTCGTGACGAGAAGTCGGAGTTCCTTTACAGCGAAGGAGTACAGCCGTACTTCCTCGCATGGACAACAACTCCTTGGACCCTCCCTTCAAACACAGCTCTCTGTGTAGGTCCTAACATTGACTATGTAAGAGTAGTCTCAACAAACCCATATACCGGCGAGGCTGGCCTCTATATCGTGGCACAGGCTCTCGTAGGTGCACACTTCAACCCTAAGAAGCAGGAGTTCACAGTGCTCGAGGGAACCCTCAAGGGCAGCGAGCTCACAGGCATCACCTATGAGCAGCTCATCCCATGGTTCAACCCGGGTGAGGGCGCGTTCAAGGTGATCCCAGGTGACTATGTGACTACTGAGGATGGTACAGGTATCGTACACATAGCGCCTACATTCGGTGCTGACGATGCCAAGGTGGCACGCGCTGCCGGTGTTCCAGGTCTTCAGGTTGTTGACAAGAACGGCGACCTCCAGGCTCAGGTTGACCTTCGCGGACGTTTCTTCTGCGTTGAGGACCTTGATCCTGAGTATGCAGCAGCCAACATGTCCCCTGAGTACGCTGAGTGGGCAGGCCGCTATGTAAAGAACGCATACGACGCAACTCTCGGTGAGGACGCTCCTACACTTGATGTGGACATCTGCGTGATGCTCAAGCAGCAGAACAAGGCTTTCAGAATCGAGAAGCATACCCATAACTATCCACACTGCTGGCGTACAGACAAGCCGGTTCTCTACTATCCGCTCAACTCTTGGTTTATCAAGACAACTGCGGTACGCGAGAGAATGATGGAACTCAACGAGCAGATCATGTGGAAGCCAGAGTCTACAGGTACAGGACGTTTCGGCAAGTGGCTCGAGAATATCCAGGACTGGAACCTCTCACGTAGCCGCTACTGGGGTACTCCACTCCCTATCTGGCAGACAGAGGACGGCAAGGAAGCTAAGTGCATCGGCTCTATCGCAGAGCTTTACGCTGAGATCGACAAGGCTGTTGCAGCAGGCTTCATGACTGAGAATCCGTTCGCTGCAAAGGGCTTCAACCCTGCAGACATGTCAAAGGAGAACTATGACAAGATAGACATCCACCGTCCGTACGTAGACAACATCTTCCTCGTTTCAGACAGCGGCAAGAAGATGGTACGTGAGCTCGACCTTATCGACGTATGGTTCGACTCAGGTGCGATGCCTTACGCTCAGGAGGGACTCCGCGGCATCGACTCGGAGAAGTTCGGATGTACAGCAGACTTCATCGCAGAGGGTGTTGACCAGACACGCGGATGGTTCTACACACTTCATGCAATCAATACAATGGTAAGCAACAAGTGCGCATTCAAGAGGGTTATCTCAAACGGCCTTGTTCTCGACAAGGACGGTAACAAGATGAGTAAGCGTCTTGGTAATGCGATCGACCCATTCTGGGCTCTTGACACTTACGGTGCAGATGCTCTCAGATGGTACATGCTTACAAATGCGCAGCCTTGGGATAACCTCCGCTTCGACGTAAACGGTGTTGACGAGGTTCGCCGCAAGTTCTTCGGAACACTTTATAACACATATTCGTTCTTCGCGCTTTACGCGAACATCGACGGCTTCGACCCTAAGGCAGAGGCTGTGCCGATGTCAGAGCGTCCTGAGATCGACCGCTGGGTAATTTCTCTGCTCAACACCCTCGTAAAGGATGTGGTTGCAGCATATGAGGACTATGACATCACAACTGCCGGCCGTCTCATCCAGGACTTCGTCTGCGACCACGTCAGCAACTGGTACGTGCGTCTTGGAAGAAAGAGATTCTGGGGCGGTACGATGGATACAGACAAGCTTTCAGCATATCAGACACTCTATCAGGTGCTCGTAGCTGTGTCAAAGCTTGCTGCTCCTATCGCTCCATTCTTCATGGACCGTCTCTATCTTGACCTCGTGGAGGGCGAGTCTGAGTCAGTACACTATGTACCGATGCCGGTTTGCGACGAGTCTGTGATCGACAAGGATCTCGAAGAGCGTATGGCTCTTGCTCAGAGAGCTACATCGATGGTGCTCGCGCTCCGTCGTAAGGCTGAGGTCAACGTTCGTAAGCCACTCTCGAAGCTCATCATCCCTGTCCTTGACCCTCGCGTGAAGGATCAGCTCGAGCTCGTGAAGGATCTCATCCTCAATGAGGTCAATGTCAAGGAAGCTGAGTTTATCTCAGACACAACAGGCCTTATCACAAAGAAGATCAAGCCTAACTTCAAGACTCTTGGTAAGATCTACGGAAAGCAGATGAAGGAAATCGCAGCTGCTTTTGGAACTCTCTCACAGGAGGTTATTTCAGAAATCCAGACAGCAGAGCTCTCTGGCACAGGTTATGTCTTGAACTTGCCTTCAGGTGATGTTACTCTCAATAAGGGTGACTATGAGATCTCGTCAGAGGATATGCCAGGTTGGCTTGTTGCCACAGAAGGTGCGATGACTATCGCCCTCGACGTGACAATTACAGAGGAGCTTAAGCAGGAAGGTGTGGCTCGTGAGCTCATCAACCGTATCCAGAACCTCCGTAAGAGCAGCGGATTTGATGTGACTGATAAGGTGACTGTATGCATTTATGCTGACGGCGATGATCTCTCTGAGATTGCTGCATCACTTGCAAACTTTGCAGAGTATGTTGCGGCACAGACTCTCGCACTTTCAGTGACAAGCGCACCTCTGGCTGAGGCAGGTGATGCCCCTGAGGTAGAGTGGAATGAGGAATCTATCAAGATTAAAGTAGCAAAATATTAATAACGATAAACTAAAGAACTATGGCAGAAGAAATGAAGAACGCACCTGAGTTCAAGGTACGTTACAGTGATGAGGAACTCCAGGAGTTCAAAGCCATCATCCTTGACATGCTGGAGAAGGCTAAGAGTGAGTATAAGCAGCTTCGTGATATCATTACACATGACTCAAGCAATGATATCGAGGATACATCTCCTACATTCAAGATCATGGAGGAGGGAGCGACAGCTCTTTCGAAGGAAGAGGCTGGAGCACTTGCGCAGCGTCAGTACAAGTTCATCCAGAACCTTGAGGCTGCTCTCATCAGAATCGAGAATAAGACATACGGAGTATGCCGTATGACAGGAAAGCTCATCCCTAAGGAGCGTCTCCGTCTTGTACCTCACGCAACTCTTACAGTTGAGGCTAAGGAGATGATGAACAAGAACAAGTAGCCTTTATGAAACTTTCAAAAGGTAATTGGCTTGTAATATTAGGAGCTGTGCTCGTTGTACTTGACCAGGTCATCAAAGTCCTGGTCAAGACAAATATGGATCTGGGCGAGACCATAGACGTTATTGGTGATTGGTTCAAGCTCCATTTCGTCCTCAATAAAGGAATGGCTTTCGGAATGGCCTTCGGAGGCTTGTTCGGCAAGGTGTTGCTGTCACTTTTCAGAATTGTCCTCTTCGGTTTTCTGTGCTGGTGGATAGGCAAACTGTCAAGACGTAGCGATGTTCCGACAGGTGTGCTGGTAGGTCTGACAATGATTACAGCAGGAGCTTTAGGTAACATTATAGACTGCTTCGTATACGGACTCATATGGCCAGAAACAATCACACCAGGAGCTCCGTTTGCATTCATGTTCGGTCAGGTGGTAGATATGTTCTATTTTCCGCTCTTTGACTATAAGCTGCCTTGGATGGACTATCCTCGTACATTCTTTGGAGCTGTATTCAACTTTGCCGACAGCTGTGTGACCTGCGGAGCGATCTATTTGCTCTTGTTTCAGTATAAGTTCTTTGCGAAAGAAGAACAGTAGACTGTCATCCTGAGCGAAGTCGAAGGATCTTTTTTAGAAAAAGTGAAAAATAATTTGCAAGTTTCGAAATAATTCGTACCTTTGCAATCCCAATACAAAGGGAGACATTTTGGAGAGATGGCAGAGTGGTCGAATGCGGCAGTCTTGAAAACTGTTGATCTTCACGGGTCCGGGGGTTCGAATCCCTCTCTCTCCGCACAAAAGTGGCTTACAGATATCTGTAGGCCACTTTTCGTATGTCGTATCCCAAAAAATGGACCAAATTCTGGTGAATTGGTCCCTCTTTTTATATATGGATATTATATAGAGTCTTAATGATCTTTCGTTATAATAAAAGGGATAGGATTACCATACTTAATAAGCTAGTGAATATCTTGGAGGGTAAGAATAAATACCTGTCTTTGTTTTTGACCACTACTAATGTATATGGGATATGATGGATCCGATTGAGTATGATTCAAATCAGCAAACTATTGATGCTGTAAATTTGTTGAAGACTGCCATATTGCAGAGTCAAGCTAGAGCGGTAAAAGCTGTTAATCAGGAACAGCTGGCCTTGTATTATGGAGTGGGACGCTACATATCTGCAAACACCAGAAATAAGAACTGGGGAACAGGTATGATAAAGGCCATCAGCCAACGCTTGCGCCGCGAAATACCAGGTATTCGGGGCTTTGGTGAGACGAACCTGAAGAATATGCGCATATTCTATGAAGCATGGAGTAGTATTGAAAGAAATTCGTCAGTTCCGACTGACGAATTTGAATGACTTCCCAATCGTGCCATTTCTTAGCATCAGTTTTACCCATCACATAACCATTCTCACAAAAGCAAAAGAATGGGACGAACGTCTCTTTTATATACAATACGCATGCGACAGGAAACTGAATGTAGACGAATTAGAAACTGCTATAAAAAGAGACCTCTATCACCATCAGGGAGAAATGCCGAATAACTTCCTATCCACAATCCCAGACCACAAGCAGGCTTACCGTGCGATACAAATGTTCAAAGACGAGTATATGCTTGATTTTATAAACGTCGAAGAATTAGGAATGCGAGATGAGGATATTGATGAAAAAGTCATAGAACAAGGTGTCGTGCATAACATTAAAAACTTTATTATGACTTTTGGGAAAGGTTTCACATTCAATGGAAGCCAGGTTCATTATGATAAATTAGGACACGACCATTGGGTTGATCTTCTATTCTATAATCGAGATCTGAGGAGACTCGTGGTATTTGAACTAAAAAAGGGAAAATTCAAAACAGCCTATCTTGGTCAACTCAGCAGTTACCTTCGCATCCTAAACGATGATGACCGCAGAGAAGGGGAAGAGCCACCTATTGGTATCATTCTCTGCAAGAGTGCAGATAAAGCCTATGTAGAATATGTCATGCAAGACTTTCGTCAGCCGATGGGTGTGGCTACCTATAAGACATCAGACGAAATGGATGCAAAATTATTGGAAGTTCTACCTTCGAAGGAACAGCTGGAAAAACTGCTTGGCGATTAGATGTTTTAAGTAGGTGATGGCTTGTTGGAATTTGCGGCTCCATTGAAGTAGCATTTCTGTATTTCTATTTGAAGTATCCCATAAAATGGGCCATGATATCGTCGCAGAAGAATAGCCCGATACTTCTGCGACGATGCACGAAAATAGTTCATAAAGCCCGAAAATGGCATTCGTCGCCCAAGAAATGCCAGTTTCTTTGGCGACGTTACTTAATACGCTCTGCCATAATTGCATGGTTGCTCTTAATTCTATATTTTTGTGAAAACTCATTAAGGTAACAATATGGCGATAAGTAAATTAGATGAGATGGAATTGCTACTATCAATATTGGATAAGCAGCAATTATGTGATTTCATCAGAGAAGAGTGTGTGAATGACAGATATCTTATGGATCGCTTTCTTGCATTAGGTGCGGGAACCATATATACTCCTAAGTCAACTGATTATCAACGACGCATCAAGGAAATTATTTCTGATTTCGAAGGTCGGGATGGATTTGTTAGTTATAATAGGACGTTTGATTTAAATCGTGCGATATCTCGCATAATCGATGAGGCTGATGCGGCAATGTACAATCAGCAGTGGGAAGTTGCGGTGTCAGTTCTTGAGGCAGTTGCTACTACCGGCGAAGATATAATTTATTGCGGTGATGATAGTGCAGGGGAATTGGGAGATATAGTTCGACAGTGCTTTGAAAAATGGTATGAATTGAGTATTGATGATTCATTGCCACCTACGATGAGATCTAAAATTTTCGAACTTTCTCTTACTCATTTTGCCGAAGGTTGCCTTAAAGGCTTTGATTGGTGGTGGGATTGGGTGCAGATTGCCATATTATTGGCCGATACTCCTGATAAGCAAGAGCGCGTAATGAATGAACTGAACAGTATTATCGACATTGATGGAGATGATTGGGATGTTAAATATAATAGAGAAACCGCTCAGCGATATAAGCTTGAATTAATCTCTCGGTGTGGTACACGAGATGAGCAGTATAAATTTATGTGTGAAAATGTGGGTAATCCAAATTTTCGCAGAAGGCTTTTGCAGATTGCCTGGGATGCAGGGGATTACGATGAGGTCGTTCGTTTGGCGGAAGATGGAGCAGTGCATGATTCGCAATTGAGGGGATTGGTGAATGAATGGCACAAGTGGGAACTCAAAGTCTATCGTCATAAAAACGACAGCTCCAATATTATAAGGCTTGCGAGATATTTCTTCTTCAATGGAGGTGGATTTGGAGAAAAGGAATACGATATGGAGAATATGTATGCTCAAATGAAAGCACTTTTACCTAACGCCGAATGGAACGGCTTTGTAGAAACATTGCTTAAGGAGGCCGCCGGTGGTAGACACGACTATAGAATGCTTTTTATCTATTCTCAGGAAAAGATGTGGGATAGGTATAGGGATTATTTGCGTAAATCTCCGGTAATTCATGAACTTGATGATGCACCAGAGGAAGTGTGGGAGTTGTATAAAGATGAACTTATCCAACTTTATACAGCATGTGTAAAGAATTTCTTCCAAAGAGCATCAAGTCGTAATTCTTATTGTGAAGGAGTATCTATGCTTCGTAAATTAATCAACTATGGTGGTAGGACAGAGGTAAGTAAGATTATAAATGAACAGAAAGCCCGTATACCTCGACGTCCAGCTTTGATAGATGAGTTGTCAAAGTTTGAAAAAGAGTTATAAAAACAGGTATCCGATAGGGGCGGATACCTGATCTAATGTCCATTCTTTTTTTACGAGTCGCAAATCTACGATAGTACAAAAGTAAGCATTTCTTTCTTACATGCAAATTCTTCTACTGCTATGTTTTTATAAAAATACAGAGACAATGCTCTTTGGCATTGCCTCTGCTATGAACACCGAGGGGAAGAGGAACCGCTAAGTTGCGGTCAAGATTCGCTTGCTATCACCTACGCCCCAATACGTCTGTAATGCGAACGAACCTTCACTACTTTGCCATTGACAACTCGCGTGTGCGACTTGACCTTGACATACTTAATGGCATCCACTTCGATACGAAGTGTCAGCGAAAGCATGAACGGTGTTTTCATAATAGAGGAAATTTAGGCAACATTGCCTTATAAAAGAAGTTGTAAAACACGTTCTGGCTTAACTGAGTACGTCCCTCGGCTTTTATTTATTTCTCCTCCTATAAAAAAGAAAAGGTATTCAGAATTGGGGCTGAATACCTAATCGTTACTTCTTTTGCCTCTCGGCATTTCCTCTATTAGATATTGCAAAGATACGGTCTTTTTTGATATTTACAAACTTTCCTGGAGTTAATCCATAAAGTTCATCTTGTTCATTTCGCTGGCTTTGATCTCGTCAACGATGTCGATGTATGGTTTCATTGACTTGTAGTCGTTGTCTCCGGTACATTTGATTATGTGATAATTGTGGACCGAATTATGGACCAAATTTTACTTATATTAAAGAACATGCATTAGAGACTCTATTAGTCTATTTTTTTCTGCGGCGAAGCTACCTACTCAATAACAAAATCAAACTGATCAAACTCAGCTGTCCTATAGGCGAGATGCTTAGTTAAGTTTGATATACCGAAAAGAGGGGAATATGTCCTGACCTTGATAGTTTTACCATCAGGCATGAATTCCAGAATGCGAAGCCATCCGTCACCGCCGTTACCTTCCCAACCTCCGCCAAGGGTCTGGGTGTTGAACATCATCTGATAAACGTTGCAGCCAGCCTCGTTCTTGTCAACTCTCCAACCTACATTCCAGTCATAACGATCAACCATCTTTCCCTCAATTATCTCTCCGGCGTGAGCGTGGTGGCCACAGATCACAAGTCTTATATTAGGAACCTTGCTGAAAAGCTTTGCCCAAAGCTGTTCTCCCGAATTGTTGCCCTCTTTCTGAGTCAAAGGATATCTCTCCTGAGGAATGATGCTATTGTCGCACTTATGACATCTCATATATGAATGAGTCATGTATATCACTATATGATCCTTGAACTTTTCAGAAATACATAGGCTCTTTGCCCATTCAACAGCCCCGTCTGATGGAGCAAACTCAGATGTGATTATAAGTATCTTCCTCCATCCGTCTAGGCTGAATTCAAAGGCCGCATTCTCAAGAGAAGCTCTTCCTTCACGGTTAGGATACTCGGCCACAAGATGTTTCAAAATAACTTCGCCCTGGCGCTCTGCTGTGAAATAGTCAGGAAAGAAGGTATGCTCGTCTTCTGCATGCTTGAAACCATAGTCATGATTTCCCGGACTGTGCAGATGGGGAACGACTCCGTCTATGATTGAGAATGAGCTTGACACTGCTTCCCACATCTGGCGGCTTGTCTGATTGAGCATGTCACGGTTCAAGGCATTATTATCATTCTGCTCAACTAAATCTCCAGTACAAAGCACAGCGTTGATATTCAGATTCTCTACATTATCTGCAATCCATCTGGTAACAAGGTCAAGGATGGGTTGATTGATGTCATACTTCACATAGCCTTGAGGATCTCCAAGCAGGATCATTGATGATGCTGCAGGATCTGAAGGTCTGACCACATCTGCCCTATGCTGGGCTGGTGCCACAGTGTATAGGCAAAGAGCAGCTGAGAGAAATGATAATAACTTTTTCATATGCACTATCTATTGATTGATAACCGAGAATTCACATTGACCTTCGAGGCCGTCTGAGCTTGCTTCTACAAGGACAGTTCCAGCCTTGCCGATGTTCTGGACGATCACAAGACATTTTCCATGGAAGGCCTTTCTGTGATCAGCCTTGAACCTCTCCAGAGTTATAGGGCTACCATTGTCTACGCCGGCAATCTTTCCAGGACCCTTGACGTTGAACTTGACGTCATTATCAGCATAAGGGCAAAGATTACCATCCTTATCCAGTACCTCGACACTCACGAAAGCCATCTCATATCCATCAGCCATTATTTCTGTTCTGTCAACAGTAAGTTTCAATGATGTTGGTGCGCCAGCGGTGCGAATGGTCTTCTCTGCAACGATGTTACCATCCTTATATGATACCGCACGGATTTCACCAGGAGAGTATGGTATACGCCAGCAGCAATGATATTCAGTAGACATGTCAAGCATTGGTGTAGATGGGATCTTTCCTGTCTCAACCTCAGCATATGAAATCTTTCTTCGCTTGCCTGCAGATACTCCATTTACAAACAGCTCTACACAATCAGCATTGTTGTAGTATGTCCAGACATCTACGATATCTCCCTCATTCCAATTCCAATGTGGGAATACATGCAGAACATCTATATCCTTTCTCCACACTGACTGATACATGTAGTAGACGTCCTTTGGAAAACCGGCGAGGTCAACTATGCCGAAGTATGAGCTTCTGGCTGGCCAGCTGTAAGGTATCGGCTCACCGATATAATCAAAGCCTGTCCACAGATACTGTCCGCCGATAAAGTCGTTATGCTCTACCAAAGTAAGAGTCTCTTCATTTGTACTGCCCCATGGAACGTGGTAATTATCATATGCAGAACATGCAAATGATGGCTCAGCATGAGGGTCAGACCACATAGGAGGACAGATTTTCTTGACATCTGAAGGCATGGCGTAATAACCTCTTGTCATCAGAGAAGAAACACTTTCAGATACAAGGAAAGGTTTTCCCGGGAAGTTCTTCGGTACATCCATGAAATACTGGTCGTGGTAATTGTATCCGATGATATCCAATGCGCCAGAACGGAAGAGATGATTGCCCGGATCTGGCTCGTTGCAGCCAGCGGTAACAGGTCTGGTCGGATCCAGCTCACGAACGATATCAGCGAGTTTTGCTGTCAGAAGTGAATTTACGCTCATCTCCTTTTCCTTAGCAAGCTGGTCTGCGCTATGCCCGAAGTTCAGGATGAAGTTTGCCTGCTCGATTGAAAGAGTGTCTGCGCTGGCATTGCTCCACTGCTCAAGAACTTCATTTCCTATGCTCCACATGATGATGCAAGGGTGGTTTCTGTCCCTTACCACAAGGTCTGTCAGGTCTCTTTCGTGCCACTGCTCAAAGAAACGTGCATAATCACGTTCTGTCTTACGTTGACGCCACATGTCAAATGCCTCATCCATTACAAGAATTCCCATCTCGTCACACAAGTCAAGGAGTTCCAATGATGGTGGATTATGTGAGCAACGTACAGAGTTTACTCCCATCTCCTTCATTATGGTAAGCTGTCGTTTCAATGCAGAACGGTTGACTGCCGAGCCGAGCGCACCAAGGTCATGGTGAAGGCAGACTCCATTAAGCTTTACATGTTCACCATTCAGGAAGAATCCCTTGTCCGGATCGAATTCAATTGTACGGATACCCACATTGTTGCAGCAAGTATCTACAGGTTTTCCATCAACCAGTACGGTTGTCTTCAGGTTGTATAGATATGGAGAAGTCAGACTCCAGATATTAGGATCATGAAGAGGAAGTGTCTGTTCGCAAGTCAAGTCACCGCCTGCAGCAGATTTTGCATATGAAACAACGACTCCATTGTCATCCAGCAACTCAGTCAGGACCTCGATCTTCTCAGGCTGATCCTTGCTTCCATTTACAAGGGTTGTGCTTACTGCCAGTTCGCTCTCTTTTATGCATCTTGCATATACTCCCCAGTTTGCCACATGGATGCAGTCTGCTACTCTGAGTGTAACCTTTCTGAAGATGCCGCATCCGCTGTACCACCTTGAATTAGGCTGGTCTGAATTGTCTACCCTCACTGCAATGGTGTTCTCTTTTCCGTAGATAAGATATGGGGTAATGTCGTAGGAGAATGAAATATATCCATAAGGTCGTGTGCCGACTTCCTGTCCATTGACCCAGACTGTCGAATTCATGTATACTCCGTCAAAATTCAGGTAAACGTTCTTTCCTTCAAGAGAGTTGGAAGCCACGAATGTCTTTCTGTACCATCCCACACCTCCCGGAAGAGCTCCTCCGTTGGTGGTAGCAGGATTGAACCTGTTGAAATCTCCTTCAACCGCCCAGTCGTGAGGAAGATCCACGACTCTCCATGCACTGTCATCAAAGTCTTTTTCGGCCAGTATCTGACTATCTGCCGGACCCTCGCTCTGTGCAAGTATTGAAGGCCCATCTTCAGGCAATGGCAAAGCGCAGCCGTAAGGAACTTCGAGTCCGTCTTCCTTGACAAATACAGTGGTAGGGGTCTCCAGTATTGCCGTACCCTCGCAGATTGAGAATTTCCATCCTCGGTTAAAATCAATCTGGGCCTGTTCACCAGTTACTGTCTCAGCCCCGCACGAAACCAATGCAGAGATAGCTAAGATAAAGGCAGTTCTTTTCATAGTGGATATTGACAAGCTCATGACGTTTTTCCGAAAGAAAATTTTACTAGATCTGAACTCATTAAACTCAATCATGCAACCCAACAGAACGGAGATACTCAAGCAGCAACTCAGGACGATCTGTCTGAATCATAGATGCTCCCATCTTAATATGCTTCTCGTAAACATCAGCAGGGTCTTCAGCGGCATAGGCGGCGTCATCGTCGCACCCGAAGCCTCCACAAAGTGAGGACCAGATTGTGTTTATCCAGAGTTTAGATCCCATCTGATGGATCATGCTTACGCAGTACTCGATGTCCTCTCCTGGACTGTTCCAGCAGACTTCGAATGCCATTGGCACAACTCCTTTATCGACATACTCTGCAAACAGTTTCTTTCCGCTTTCGTTATTGGCATCAATGACTGGCATGTAGAGAAGATTGTTATCATGTTTTGACATGTCCTCGTTTACCTTTTCGATGCTGCTCTTCCCTTTCATGAGCACTTGTCCTGTCATGCCCAACTCTTCTGTGAGTTCTACGATCTCCTTATAATATGGATATGCATGATCCACATTTACAAGTATTCTGTCTTTACATGCTAACAAGGCCTCACGCAGGGTAGGGATTCTCAGTGAGTCTGTTGTAACTCCATGCGATCTTTTCAGCTTGAAAGTCATCAACGAGTCATATGTCATATCTGAAACATAACCCCTTCCATTGGTTGTACGATCTATTGTGTAGTCATGGCATAGAACAAGTACGCTGTCCTTTGTCATCTTGACATCCAGCTCCATCATGTCTGCGCCCATATTGATTACAGACTCAATAGCAGGTATAGAGTTCTCAGGATGATTTCTCCAGTCTCCACGATGTGAAATCACCACGACATATCTGGAATCAGGATCGTTGATTTCAGCAAGAATCTTTTCCACTCTGCTCTCATATCTGGGAGCGCATGAAGATACTGCAAGAAGGCAGATTGCAGAAAGGAGGAATGATAATGTTGATTTCATGGTTGGTTTCAGCTAATTGTCTATTTCTTCAGCCAATGCTCAGTAAGCCATCTGCGTACTGGTATGTCGTAGAGCTTGAGGCATGCGTATGCCAAGCCGATTGAGATCAGTACTGATGATATCGCGACCACAACATGGGCGTATACCGGAGCGTCCATGTTGTTCCATGCCCAGTTCATCTGCATGTAGAGGACAGGGTAGTGGGTGATGTAGATCGGATATGAAATTTCACCAAGGAAGGTGCATATCCTTGCGCTCTTTTCTCCCTTGATCCTGCTGCCGGCTCCGATCATCACAACTAGAGGGAAAAGGAACAGGATGCACGCTGCGTTATACACTCCGTTCATGATGTTGTCAGGACCTCCGACGCATGGGATTGAGAATATTGCCACCAGCAGCAGTGAGCACCACCAGAAACCTCCCTTTATGCTGATCTTCCTGCCGATGCGTGAAAGGAGAAGACCGCTGAGGAACGGGTAGAGAAGGCGGGTGAGGCCGATATAGATCTGCTCGGGAGCAAGGCTCCATCCTCCGATTACTGTATATGTTGCATAGTTGCGTCCTTCTGTAAGAAGACCGAATACGTTCAGGTTGAGACAGAGGTCAAGCGTGCAGAATGCCGCAGCGCCGGTCAGGATTGCAAGAACTACATTCGGCAGTTTCCTGAAGATGAATGCGTAGAGGATATTACCTATATATTCATATGTAAGCGACCACTGCGGACCGTTGAGCGGGTTCATTTCGCCCCAGCCGCGTACGTCAAGACCCGGACCCACAGGAATCATGAAGAGGGCAAGAATAAAGGCGGCAAGGAACTTCCATCCGTTTGCATAGCCTTCAAGGCCGAACTGAGGACATTGTCCGAAGAAGTACAGGCATGCTCCTACAACAGTTCCCATGATCAGCATCGGGTGGAGACGGACCAGACGCCTCTTGAAGAATCCCCAGGTGCTCATCTTGTCCCATCTGTCATCGTATGCATATCCGATTACGAAGCCTGAGAGTACAAAGAAGAAATCCACTGCAAGATATCCGTGGTTGATAATCTGGAATGCGGGTCCTTTGGAATATGTCTCCATGATGTGGAAGAATATCACCATGACCGATGCTACTCCTCGAAGTCCGTCAAGGATCTCGTATCTCGGTTTAGAGGCTAAATAAACGTTGTTTCCCATAAGTTAAAGGTTGATTTTACAAAGTTAATGTTTCTATATGTATTTGCAACAGTGTGTCAGCCTTGGCATCTATCGGCTGTTCAAAACGGCACATATGCACATGAAAAAAACTGATTTCCATGTGGAAATGAACCCTATAGACTAAGAAAAAAACTCTACAATTCCTCTATAATGGCTCAAAATAAGTATTTTGGAAAACCGTCGGAAATGCCTGACCATAAGAGGTTTACTAGCTAGGATGGTATGGGTGCCTCTACCTCTCTTTTTTTAGAGTCTTACTCTACAATCAAGATTTTGCTATATTTGTTATCTGATATATAATATAAAGGTATGTTCGGACGTAAGAAAGCCAATAGACTCATCGAGGATATCGACAGATATTTTGACCTTATGGGCCAGTCTGTCGTGGTCTTCAAGGAAGGTGTCAGAAATTATCTGTATTCCAACACCGATGAGTTCAATACAAACCTCATGCGCATGTCGGCAATCGACTCCGATGCCGCTGTGCTCAGACGCGAGATTGAGAACTCTCTTTACACCCAGACGGCACTTGTGCGTTCGCGTGCAGACATGATGCGTCTTTTCGAAAAAACAAGGCACATCACCGACCTTCTCAACGACAGTCTCTTCCAGTTTGAGATCGAGACTCCTTTCATCCCGTCGGAACTCAACCCTGAATTCATGAAACTGACAGAGTTCTCCACATTGGCAGTGGAGTCAGTCATTCCGGCAGCTACAGCATATTTCAGAAATCCCGAACAGGTGCCTGACAAGATCAGCCGTGCCTATTTCTACGAGAAGGAGGCTGTGAAGTATGCCCAGACAATCAAGAGGACGGTTTTCCATAACATGCCGTCTCTCAAGCTCTCAGAAAAGTTCCATCTCAGATATTTCGCGCTACATATCGAGAATCTTGCAAAAGGTGCTGAGGATGTCGCGGATCAGCTCGCGGTAATGGCAATCAAAAGGACTTTGTAACTTATGGGAATCTTCTGTCTCATATTGTTCATGTCAACAGTGTCTCTTTGGTTCTTCACCAATGAGCAGGACACCCTTTTCGGGGTGTACTCGCCGACTTGTGCAATAAGGAGCAGAAATCTGCACCGCGTGGTGTTGCTGTTCTTTCTTCCGACCCTTTTCCTGAGCGCCAGAGGAGCTGTCGCAGTTTCTCTTTTCGACCATCTTGGTCCGGTCTCGATGGATTGCAGTTCCATGCTTCTTGCCCTCATGTCGTCATTCATAATCCTGTTGACCCTGAAATTCTTCTCCATCAAGGCCTCCGTCGTCTATGCATTCGGTGGCGCTCTGGCAGCATGGAGCCTTGTTGATGGTCAGGGACTTGAAAGAGGATTCATGATGTCATTCATCGGCGCTCCGGTCATGGCGTTCGTTCTCTCGGCGGGCATCAGAGCCCTGCTTCGAGGCATCTTTTCAAGGACGCACATTCATATGATAACCCTCTCGCACTATATGAGGCTTACCGTGATCATCTGTGTAATCCTGACTGCATCTGCAGTCGGCTTCAATTGGGGCGGATTTGTGACAGGCGTTGGCCAGATGATTGGGACTGAAGATGTTGTAACGCTTTCTGCAGTCATCATCGCAGCCATCTTCATGGTCGTGTCCCGCTTTGCCGGCCAGTCCGAAAAAGAAGACTATTCGACTCTCTTTGCAGAATTCTCCATCTATTCGGTGGTCTCTGTAGGGCTGTCAGTTGCGGCGACTCTTTTGTTCTTTTCGTTTGACGTGACAACGCACCTTATATATATGTCACCGGTACCTCTGTCGGTGTCGGCACTTGTAATGGCGTCGGTAGCCGGTGCTGAGACAGCCCAGAGGTCGCGTATGGTTTCGGATGAATATTATATGAAAGAAGGTGTTGCCATGATAGCGGCGCCGGCGGGAGCATTCCTTCTTACATTCATGATGCTGAAGATAAAGGGTGTTGCAGCCGAGGATGCGATGATCAGCTTTGTAATAATGGCAGTCGCTATCCTTGCCCTTGTCTTTCTCGCTTTTGCAGATTATGCAAGAGGCCAGCGCAGCCAGAGAGAGTCAACAGACCGTATATTGTATGCGCAGCGTCAGCAGATTTATGAGCACAGCCGTGCACTGAGCGACATGGAACTCAAGGTCGTGCTTTCGGAGAACCAGGCCCTGCACAACGCCGTGGAGCAGAAGAGGCAGGAGGTGATGAATGTGGCTTTGAGCATCGTGGAGCAGAGAGAGTTCCTGGAGTCGCTGGATGACATGGTCAGCCGAATGGCAAAGAGTGATGACGCGAAGGAAAAGGACAGGATCGTGGCTGAATTGAGTTCGGCCCTCAAGCAGAGGCTTTCGTACGACAGCGATGTGGACTCGCAGTATTTCTATGCCCAGGCCGAGTCCCTCCATGAGGATTTCAACGCGAAGCTTTCAGAGAACTTCCCTAACATGACCCAGCAGGAAAGACGCCTTGCAACCCTGCTCAGACTGGGATTCTCGTCAAAATATATTGCGACCCTTATGAACATAACCCCGAAGAGCGTCGAGATCAGCCGCTACAGGCTCCGCCAGAAGCTCGGCCTGGAGAAGGGAGACAACCTTGTGAATTTTATTAAATCAATATAACAAAACAACTAACTAACATTAACCATTAAAACCTTACAGACAATGAAAAAGGTATTTCTAATTTCAGCTTTGGCTATTATGTCAATTGCTGCGGCTGCACAGCAGAATGATGCTGAGGCGGCTGATGTGAACCAGTATGGTCAGAAGGTGGCATCTGTTCCTGTTGATGCGCAGGTACAGGACGGTATCCTTGTGTTCCAGAACAAGAAGGCTAACTACAAGATGTGGTTCGATGTGCGTATCCAGGGTGATGCAGCAGTTTATTTTGGTGCTCCTGATTTCTGCGCAAAGGAGCTTGACGGAAAGAACAATACAAGCCATATCGGAAATGGTATGAACATCCGTCGCTCGCGTTTTGCCGTGAAGGCCCAGCTCGATAAGAACTGGTACGGTGAGATTGATACCGACTGGACCAGCGGTACACCTGAACTTAAGGATGCCATCCTGGCGTTTACAGGTGTGGAAGGTCTTGAGATCAAGGCTGGTAACTTCAAGGAGAATTTCTCTATTCAGAGAAACACGACTTCACGTTATCTCATGTTCATGGAGCGTCCTATGGTGACAGCGCTTGCGCCTTCACGCCACCTTGGTATCAATGCAAGATATGCACATGATTGGCTGTGGCTTTCTGCTGGTGTCTTCGGACCTGAACTTAAGAGTTCTGAGGAAATGACTTTCATGGAAGATGGTAACAAGGACTATGGTTATAATGAGGGCCTTTCATATACAGGTAAAGTTGTTTTCCGCCCTCTCTACAAGTCAACGACATCATCTCTCCACATTGGTGGTGCTTTCTCGTATCGCGAGCCGAAGCTTTCAAGCACTGACGGATACTATGTCGGCCGTTTCAGTTCTCGTAACTCGACAAGTATAAATCGTAAGAAGTATCTTGACACAGATGATGTAAAGGGCTTGAAGCATGAGCTTGCATGGACTGCAGAACTTGCTGGTCACTGGAAGCAGCTTCGTTGGGAGACTGCTTATATTGCACGCGGTATGGTTCTCGATCCGGAGAAGAATACAAACTCTTACGCAACTGAGACTCAGTGGGCAGAGGGTTGGTATGCGCAAGCAAGCTGGCTTCTCTTCGGAGGTACTCAGAATTATGATTCAAATGGAGCTAAGTATACCCGTACAACTTCTGAGAAGAAATGGGGTAACCTTGAAATTGCATTCCGCTATGAGTATTGCGATTTCAACACTGGTAAGCTCTTCTCAAGAAATATGTCTGAGGTAGGTATCTTCGGTGGTAGCGCAGAGGCTTATACAGTCGGTCTTAACTATTATCCGACAAAGAATGTGAAGTTTGTCATCAACTGGCAGTACAACAATAATGACCGTTATGCAAACCAGAAGGGTAAGAGCTATGTTGGTTATGATCTCAACGGCAAGCCAACCAAGAATCCGGACAAGGTGGTTGCTCCTGACGGAAAGGCCGGCGTAGACTATCAGATGGTTTCTGTTCGTTTCCAGGTTGCATTCTAGTGTAATAACCATTCAAATCGAAGACAATTATGAAAAAGATATTTTTTGCATTGGCAGCATTCGTGGCTGTGTCATGCGTTCAGGATCTGATGAATCCGGACGCTCTTGTTCCAGAGAAGGAGCCTGAAGTGGTCTATGACTACACAAAACTTGTTCTTAATGAACTCTCTGGTGCGGGAGAAGATAACGAGAAATTCTGGGAACTGTATAATACAGGCAGTCAGGAGATTGACCTTGCAGGTGTAACCATCAATAAGGATGAGGAGCTTGCATGGACAGGGGCGAAGGGTCAGAAGATTCCAGCAAAGGGATATTTCGCAATCGTAGGTGCCAAGGGCACAACTCCAGATGGATTCTCTTCAGGATTCTCAGCAAAGAAGAGCGTTATTGTCGAGCTTTATGCTCCGGACGGAACCAAGCTTGACACATTCCAGCGCGGCGAGAAGGGCAGCGAGTGGGGTGCTCAGGATCTTGACAATAATAAGGGCTCATGGAGTCGTGTCCCTGATGGTACAGGTGCTTTCATGATTACTCCTGCAGCAACTCCAGGGGCTGCAAATAACGGCGAGGGTGCAACCGCTGATCCCGACCTTGTGGGAAACGGAGAGGTAGTTGTTCCAGAACCAGAGCCAACAGTCGTTCTTAATGAACTTTACGGTGCTGGCGAGGATAATGAGAAATACTTCGAACTTTATAACCCAGGCAGCAAGGAGGTAAGCCTTGCAGGATATTCAATCAATAAGGATGAAGAGGTTTGCTGGACAGGCGCAGAAGATCTTAAGATTCCTGCTGGCGGATTCTATCTCATTCTCGGAGCGAAGGACACAACTCCGGGCGGATTCTCATCTGGTTTCTCTTCAAAGAAGACAGTCATTGTTGAACTTTTCGATGCTGAAGGTAACAAACTTGACACATTCCAGCGCGGAGACAAGGGTGCTGGTTGGGGTGAGACCGTAGACAGTAATAAGGGTTCATGGAGCCGTGTACCAGACGGAACAGGTAAGTTTATGATGACCCCGACCTCTACTCCGGGTGCTGCAAATAATGGAGAAGGTGCAGTAGAAGATCCACTTGTTAAATAAATAATACAATAATCATTATGGCAGAATTGAAAATCGGTGAGATCTCGAAGCCACGCTTCGAGTTCCGCTCATTCGGACAGTGCTTCTGCGAGGCACACAAGAGAATGGCTCGTCTTTCCGTTCCTGTACCTGAAAAGGTATGGGAGCGCGAGAGCGACGAGATCTACATCATCTCACGCAAGAACGACATCAACAACACCAAGATCCGCAACGGCAAGATGGACATCAAGACTTATGTCCAGACAGTTGACGGCCTCGAGCAGTGGAATCCTCTCATGAAGGGTGAGTTCCCTATCTCACGCGCAGTGCTTGAGAACGAGGTTTTCCCTGCATTCATGGTAGAGATGCCTGCTCTTGACAAGGATGAGTACACTTACGACGAGTTCATCGGCATGGTGAAGGCTAATCCTGATCTCGCAGCTGTACGCGTGCACAAGCAGCGTTTCGGCTACATGGTGAACAACACCATCTGCGAGGTAGGTAATGTCCTTATCAACGGTGCTAAGGTCGTTACCATCAACTCTGAGTCTACAGAGATCGAGGATATCAAGAAGACCATCGCTGACTGCGGTCTCGAGGGCGTTGAGAACATCAACTACCTCCAGGCTATCAAGCGCGTGATCGGAATGTCTGACAAACCACTTGCAAACGAGTAGTATCATGGCACAGGAAATCGAAAGAAAATTCTTGGTTGCAGGCGACTTCAAGCCGTTTGCTAAGAAGGCTACCCGCATTACTCAGGGTTACCTCAGCTCAGTTCCAGAGCGCACCGTACGCGTGCGCGTAAAGGGTGAGAGAGGATTCATAACCATCAAGGGTATCGGCTCTGAGAGCGGTGCAAGCCGTTTCGAGTGGGAGAAGGAGATCCCTGTAGCAGAAGTTCGGGAACTTCTGAAGATCTGCGAGCCAGGCGTGATCGACAAGACACGCTACCTCGTTGAGGCTGGCGAGCACACTTATGAGGTAGACGAATTCTACGGTGACAACGAAGGCCTTACAGTGGCTGAGGTTGAGCTTTCTTCTGAGGACGAGGCTTTTGCTAAGCCAGAGTGGCTCGGTGAGGAGGTTACCGGAGATGTGAAGTACTACAACTCTATGCTCATGAAGAACCCATATAAGAATTGGGCTAAATAATTTCAGAGAGATTGCCACGGCCCTTACAGGGCCTCGCAATGACGTGTTGAACGAACGTCCCTTACGGAGGATTACGTCCTTTATCGATGACAGAATGTTATCCTTACGTCATTGCGAGGAGCGTAGCGACGTGGTGAATGAACGTCCCTTACGGAGGATTACGTCCTTTATCGATGAGAGATTGTTATCCTTACGTCATTGCGAGGAGCGTAGCGACGTGGCAATCTTTTAAACAAACAACAAACTATGACCGAAAAGAATATTGAATTGCAGCAGGAGCAGGCATTGGACCCTCTGGATATGAACAACTACAAGGTGGAGAAGCTTCCGAAGATGGAGAAGTCCGGATTCGAGAAGTGGATGGCCCGTCTTGGCGGACCTATCGCCGCACTCGTTTTCATACTTATATATTGGGTGGTTGACATCCCGTTGTTTGACAATCTGGATTTCTCAGTACTGTCAAGCAAGGCTCAGGCACGACTCAATGTGATAGGTGAGGCTGCATTCATCAGGGCATGCTACGCCATGCTGGCAATCTTCTGCGCATCCATCATCCTGTGGATCACAGAGGCAGTGCAGAGCTACCTGACCTCACTGATGGTTATTCTTGGCGTGATCATATGCGGAGTTACGACGCAGAAGGATGCGTTCGCACAGCTGGGACATCCGGTGATGTGGCTGAACATCCTTTCGTTCGTGCTTGCCAGCATGCTGGTGAAGACCCGTGTGGCAAAGAGGTTTGCCCTCTGGTTCGTGCTCAAGTTCGGTAAGAGCGCTGCGGGCATCTTCTTCAGCTTCCTTATAATCAATGTTGTCCTGTCACTCTTCATTTCCGCTACGACAGTGAAGGCAACAATCCTTCTTCCAATCTTCATGGTCGTGGCGGCAATATTCGGAGCAAGCCAGGGTAACCGAAACAACTTCGGACGTAACCTTGTGCTCCAGAACCTTTTCCAGATCAATATCGGCGCCAGCGCCTTCATGACGGGATCCGGTGCAAACCTTCTGGCCGTGTCTCTCCTCACAGGAGCATACAGCTCGGTTAATATAATCTATTCAGACTGGCTTGTTGCCGCTTTCCCTCTTGCGATGATCCTCCTTCTTATCGGATGGTTCGTTGGTGTGAAGATCATCTTCCCGCTTAAGCCAGAGGAGAAGAAGCCTCAGATAGAGGGTGGAATGGAGCGTCTGCGTCAGGAACTTCAGGGCATGGGCAAGATGACTGTGGATGAGTTCAAGGCAATCGCGATCTTTGTCGGCGTGCTTGCCATGTGGGTTACAGAAAGCTGGCATGGCGTTTCAGCTGAGGTTGTGGTGCTTATCGGTGCCATCATCGCCTTGACCCCTGGAATCGGTGTGGTGAAGTGGAATGACGTCGATATTCCTTGGCACCTTATGATCTTCTCGGCCGGAGCTTATGTCATCGGTTCGGGACTTAATGCTACCGACCTTCCGTCTATGCTGGTCGGTGCAGGAATGGATGCTCTCGGCATCACTGCCCGGACTCCGTTCATCGTACTTTATATTCTTCTTACAGGTCTGATGCTTTTCAGTGCGCTGATATTCCAGTCGAAGAACATGAGAGCCCTTGTGTTCATTCCGATCGCCATCGGAGTGGAACAGCAGTTCGGCCTTCCGCCTCTCAGCCTCTCGTTCCCTGTATCACTTCTGATCGAACATGTTTACGTGCTGCCGTTCAACAGCAAGCCGGCAGCGCTGCTATATACTACAAACCACTACAGCTGGAGCGATACCTTCAAGTTTGGTATCACCATGATGGTCATAGCATGGATTATGATATTGGTTTGGGGCGAGACTGTGCTCCATTGGCTTGGTTATACTCCAGGGCTGTTTTAGAGATCCTTCGCTGACGCTCAGGATGACAGTCTTGTTTCCATGATGACAGTGTTGCTCTCAGGATGACAGTCTTGTTTCCATGATGACAGTGTTGCTCTCAGGATGACAGTCTTGTTTCCATGATGACAGTGTTGCTCTCAGGATGACAGTCTTGTTTCCATGATGACAGTGT
>JBGVNX010000016.1:0-44716 GCA_045126075.1 Candidatus Cryptobacteroides sp. | reverse complement strand
AAGCTCTGAAAGACCAGCCTTAGCAAGTACAGTTGTAATTGCAGCTGTCAAAGTTGTCTTACCGTGGTCAACGTGGCCGATAGTACCAATGTTAACGTGCGGTTTGTCTCTTTTAAAGGTTTCTTTAGCCATATCTTTATGATTTTAAAGTATTATATACAAAAAAACTGGGCGGAGCCGGTGGCGAGAATTGAACTCGCGACCTCTTCCTTACCAAGGAAGCGCTCTACCCCTGAGCTACACTGGCGTAGTTGGAGCGGAAGACGAGGTTCGAACCCGCGACCCTCAGCTTGGAAGGCTGATGCTCTACCGACTGAGCTACTTCCGCTTAAAAAAAGCCCGAATACGTCGGGCTTCTGTGGGAGAAGATGGATTCGAACCACCGAAGGTATAAACCAGCAGATTTACAGTCTGCCCCATTTGGCCACTCTGGTATTCTCCCAAAATTCCTTAAGAACTTTTGAGCCGATGGAGGGAATCGAACCCACGACCCCGAGATTACAAATCACGTGCTCTGGCCAACTGAGCTACATCGGCATTGTTTCTTGCGCCCTGTCAGGAGGTTTGTTTCCTAAAGGGATTGCAAAGGTAGACATATTTTTTAATTCTGCAAAACTTTTCAATCTTTTTTTAATATTTTTTCATTTTCCTCGCATAAAACCCTGAAAATCTCATCTACAGTGAGGCCACATTCGCTCCTAAGCTCGTTCTGAGTGCCCTGGCTTATATACCTATCCGGTATTCCTACAGCTCTGACAGGCTTAGGAGTATCCTTGGAAGCCACAAATTCAGCTACAGCTCCATATAGTCCGCCTATAACTGTTCCATCCTCTATGGTCACTATCCTGTCATATCCGGTATAAGCCTCCTCAAGAAGCGCGGTATCAATAGGTTTTATATACCTTATATTATATATAGCTGGAGACCATCCCGCCTCTTTCTTGAATCTTTCAGCCGCTTCCAGCGCCCTATATACGAATGGTCCTGCTGCTATGACCGCAACACGTGTACCCTCTGCCAGAAGTTCTCCCTTTCCTGCCTCGAGGGCTGTATAGGCCTCATCCTTCCACCGCACACCCTCGCCATTTCCGCGCGGATACCTTATTATATATGGACCTTGTTCGGAAAGGAGGGCAGAATACATCATATTCTTAAGTTCAAGTTCATCTTTCGGAGCAGCTATGACTGTTCCAGGTATAGAACGATATATTGACATGTCATAACATCCGTGGTGGGTTGCTCCGTCTTCACCAACAAGACCTCCCCTATCCAGACAGAGCACTACAGGAAGGCCCTGAAGAGCCACGTCGTGGAAAATCTGGTCGAAGGCCCTCATCGAGAATGAAGAATATATGTTACAGAACGGCCTCATTCCTCCTGCGGCCAATGCTGCCGAGAATGTCACTGCATGTTCTTCCTCGATTCCGACATCATAGAATCTGCCCGGCATTTCCTTGGCCATAATATTCATACCACAGCCTGATGCCATCGCCGGAGTCACTCCAACAATTCTTCCATCCTTCTTAGCCAGATCGAGCAGGACTTCGCCGAAGACATCCTGATAGCGGCTTATGCCGTTGCTGCTCGCATACCTCTCACCTGTTTCAGGATCGAAAGTACCCGGAGCATGCCATACCGTCTGGTTCTGCTCTGCCGGAGCATAACCTTTTCCTTTCTTGGTAAGGGTATGAAGAATAAGCGGTCCCTTCATATCCTTAAGTTTCTTAAGGGTATCTATTACCTGGACAACGTCATTTCCGTCAATAGGACCGAAGTATCTGAATCCAAGGGCCTGGAAGAGATGACCACCGCTTCCGCGCACGATGTAAGACTTGGTCGTTGCGACTATTCTCTGCAGGAGGTTTCTGAACTTTCCCTCGCCCAATCTATCCCAGACATGCTTCTTTGCCTTGTTATATCGTGGATCAGTCGTGATCTTGAGCAGGTGATTATGAACAGCTCCTACATTTTTATCAATGGAGATATTGTTGTCGTTCAGGATAACGAGCATGTCTGCCTTACTGGCTCCGGCATTGTTCAGGCCTTCGAAGGCAAGACCTCCAGTCAGGGAGCCGTCTCCGATCACTGCAACAGACTTATAAGGCAGGCCGAGCTGTTTTGCCGCCTCGGCAAAACCGAGGGCCGCCGATACTGAAGTGGAAGAATGACCAACTCCGAACGCGTCATACTCACTCTCCGAGCGCTTCAGGAAACCGCTGATACCGTCTTTCATCCTGTTCTTCAGGAAGGCATCGCGACGACCGGTTATTATTTTGTGGGCATAGGCCTGGTGGCCTACGTCAAAGACAAGCTTGTCCTGAGGTGCATCATAGACATAATGCAGGGCGACTATGAGTTCCACTGCGCCAAGACTTGGCCCCAGATGGCCCGGATTCACCGAACAGCACTCTATCATATATTGACGGATCTCCTCGCAAAGATCCTTGAGCTCATCCATATTCAGACTTTTCACGTCTGCCGGAGAGTTCACTTTGCTGAGGATTCTATATGTCTTGTTTTCCATGGGCTCATATCCTTTGAATTTGCGAAGGTACTAAAAAACGCTATCTTTGCAAAGATTTCGAAAATTCAAAATAATTACAAATACCATGACACAGACTATCAAGAAGTATCTTAATGACAGCTTTGCCGCAAGATGGGCAGCGCTGATCCTCATTGCTCTTGCAATGTTCTTCGCGTATATGTTCGTGGACGTGATGTCACCTCTTCAGTCTCTCATCGAGTCTTCAAGAGGATGGGACAGTTCGGTCTTCGGAACATACGCCGCATCTGAGTATATGCTCAACGTGTTCGGCTTCCTTATTCTTGCAGGTATCATCCTTGACAAGATGGGGGTACGTTTCACAGGTATCCTTTCGACATCACTCATGGTCGTAGGAGCTGCAATCAAATACGTAGCCATCACAGAGTGGTTCCAGACAACAGAGTTCTGCCAGTGGCTCAATTCATGGTGGACAGCAATGCCAGGCAGTGCGAAACTTGCATCACTTGGATTCATGATCTTCGGATGTGGATGCGAAATGGCAGGCATCACCGTTTCAAAGGCTATCGCAAAATGGTTCGAGGGTAAGGAAATGGCTCTTGCAATGGGCCTGGAGATGGCCATCGCACGTCTTGGCGTATTCGCAGTCCTTTCAGCATCTCCACGTCTGGCTGACAAGTTCGGCAATGTAGAGGCTCCTATCCTCTTCTGCGTAGTCCTCCTTCTGATCGGCCTCATCAATTTCATCGTATTCTCTGTAATGGACGCGAAGCTTGACAGACAGAAAGGTATCGTCGCAGGTGGAGAATCAAGTGAGGAATTCAAGGTAAGCGACCTCGGAAAGATCTTCGGCAGCAAGATGTTCTGGTTTGTAGCTCTCCTCTGCGTACTTTATTACTCAGCGATCTTCCCATTCCAGAGATATGCGACCAACTTCCTTGAGGTAACCCTCAACATCCCTACAACAGAGGCTGCAGACCTCTTCAGATGGTTCCCTATCCTTGCAATGGTTCTCACTCCATTCCTTGGAGCATTCCTTGACAACAAGGGTAAGGGCGCAACAATGCTCATGCTCGGCGCAATCATCATGATCGCATGCCACCTCAGCTTCGCATTCATTCTGCCTATGTTCCCAAGCAAGGCTCTTGCGCTCATCCTGATCGTAGTGCTCGGAGTATCATTCTCACTGGTACCAGCCGCTCTCTGGCCATCAGTTCCAAAGATTATCGATCCGGTAATCCTCGGAAGCGCATACTCACTCATCTTCTGGATCCAGAACATCGGACTCTGCCTTGTACCACTTCTTATCGGAGTCGTACTCAAGAGCACAGGCGGCTATGTTGCACCTATGTGCATCTTTGCATCATTCGGAGTTCTCGCATTCATCATGTCATTCTTCCTAAAGGTAGAGGACAAGAAGAAGGGATACGGTCTCGAACTTCCTAACATCAAGAAATAATGTCTACCCTTATAAAAAATCTAAGGGACAACAAGTGGGCACGCTGGATTGTTCTGGCGTGCCTTGTTGTTCCTATGTTCGCATCATACTTCTTCGACGACATGTTCTCGTCTCTTTCAGAGCTTTTCAAGAATCCTGAATGCCTGGAACTCGGATGGAACATGTCTGACTATGGTTTCTATGCAAGCGGATATTCATTCCTCTGCATCTGGGGCGGACTCATCATATGCGGCGCCCTGCTTGATAAGTTCGGAGTGAGGCTGGTCGGTTCCATCTTCGTGGGAATGATGGTCGGCGGAGCAGCACTGGTAACCTTTGCAATCTCTGCAGGTTTCGAGCCCGGGACTTCTTTGAATATAGCCTATGCCGGCTGCATGCTTTTCGGTCTTGGCAGTGAGATTGCCGGAGTGTCAGTAACACGTTCCATTGCAAAATGGTTCAAAGGTAAGAACATGTCCCTGGCCATGGGACTGCAGCTTGCAATCGCCAGATTCGGAACAGCAACTGCAATTCTGATTGCCCCGAAGATAGTCAGACAAAAGGCTATCGGAGAGATATACACATTGGCCGAAACCAACCAGCCTGCGCTTATAGGTCTGGCAGTGCTCGCTGTCGGTGCTATTCTCTGGGCTATATTCGTAGCAATGGATGCAAGATTTGACAAAGAAACCGGTGAAACAGACAAGGTCGAGACTGCAGAAGAGGATAAGTTCCACATCTCCGACATCTGGAAAGTACTGAGCAATCCACGCTTCCTGATGATCGCCATCCTCTGCGTTACATTCTACTGCTGCGTGATCAGATTCAAGAAGTTCGGAGTTTCCATTCTTCTTCCTCTGTTTGATGTCAACCTCGACATTGCAACTGTACTTCTGGCCATGATCCCATTCTTCACAATCCTATTCACTCCGCTTTTCGGAGCGCTTGTAGACAAAGTGGGAAAAGCGACGACCTGGATGGTAGTCGGCGCAGGACTTGTTCTGGCATCACACCTGATAATAACATTCGCACCTCAGGGAGTTGCAATGTATGCATACATATCCATCGCCCTGCTCGGCATCGGATACTCGCTCGTACCATCAGCGATGTGGCCATCAGTACCGAAGATCGTCCCTGAGAAGAACCTGGGCACTGCATATTCACTTATTTACTGGGTGCAGAATCTTGGAATGTGGGCAGTTCCTATATACGTTGGAAAGATCTTTACCAATACAATCACTGAAGCCGGCAACAAGGCACAGGAAATTTCAGCAGCCATCAAGGCAGAATACGTCTTCATCCTGCTCGGCATCATCGCCATAGGCGTTGCCATCATGCTCCTGAGATCATCCAGGAAGAATCCTGAACTGGGGCTTGACAGTCCTGCCAGCAAATAATCGTTCTGTTTTGAGACCTCGGTCGAATTTGACCATTAAAACGTCCAAGCAGTCCTCTAAAGTAAACAAAACATGAATAAAAACGGACACCTCGGTCACTTTTCTATTAAAAGTCGACCGAGGTGTTATTCTATTGCATCTTTCTAAGAAAGCATTCGATTGTGTTTTCCATCAGACAGGTAATGGTCATAGGACCGACGCCGCCTGGGACAGGGGTGATGACTGATGCCTTTGGCTCGATGGCTGCATAATCCACATCACCGCAGAGCTTTCCTGTTTCAGGGTCACGGTTCACTCCGACATCGATGACGACAGCTCCTTCTGAAACCATATCTGCTGTAACGAACTTAGGACGGCCTATGGCCACTACGAGGATCTCAGCATTACGTGTAACAGTCGGAAGGTCCACAGTACGGCTATGCGCTATAGTCACTGTAGCATTCTCATCAAGAAGAAGTTTCGAGACAGGGAGACCGACGATATTGCTGCGGCCGATAACCACGGCACGTTTACCCTTGATCTCAACACCTGCAACCTTGAGCATCTTGATGATACCCTTAGGGGTGCATGGGAGAACGCAATCCTGCTTCTGCCAGAGAGCAGCAACATTGAGAGGATGGAATCCGTCAACGTCCTTCTCCTTAGCGATTGTAGCAATCACCTTATCTTCACTGATATGTTTGGGAAGAGGGAGCTGGACAAGGATTCCGTCTACTGACTCGTCTGCATTCAGTTCCTCTATCATACCAAGGAGTTCAGCCTCCGAGATAGTGTCAGGCTTACGGATTGTCGTATTCCTGATACCCACGTACTCTGATGCCTTGGCCTTACCGGTTACATATGATACGCTGCCCGGATCCTCACCTACGAGAATCACCACAAGATGTGGAACACGGCCATATTTTTCTGGAAATGTGGCAACCTGTGCCTTCATTTCGTCTTTCAGCTGGACTGAAAGGTCTTTTCCTGATATTACCATTTGTAAATGTTTAATAGTCATCTGATCTGAATGGAGAAATCGGAATGCCGAAGCAGTTGAAGACCTTCGCCTCTGACCAGTTCTTCATGCCGTAGCGGACAGCTACCGGCTTCTGCACCTGAGGGCATTTGTAGACCAGCACCTTATGCGGGGCATTCCATAATACTATAGCCTTGGCAGGATAGAAAACCCCATCCTCACCGGCGAGCTCGAAACCGTCAACATCCTTGCTGAGCGGACAAAGTCCCATCTCACCGGCACTGAATGTGACGATAACCTGACCTTCCTCATACTTGAAGTCGACCGGAAGCGGGGTCTCAGCATCTATGCCCTTATATCCATAGTCATTAACCAGGGCAAGAAATGCCAGACGGTCTCCGACAGACTTCTTGTCGGCCGGATGTATACAGTTGATTTCTCCAGTATCGTGAGTTGCCGCCATGCCGCTCAGTGGAATCATTTCGAGGGTCTGTGCCTGCGCCCACATCATATATCCCGCATCCGGAGCATCCGGATTGAAGTATCCGTATGGAGCGATCTGGGTAAAGTAGAACGGCATCTGATCATTGCCCCACTCCTGACGGAGCATCTTCACGAATGCCGGTTGCAGGCGCTTGTACTGCTCGTATCGGGAGATGTTGTCACATCCCTGATACCAGAGGAAACCTCTGGCCGTATATGATACGATGGAATGCAACATTCCATTATATAATACGCCCGGGGCCTTCCATGCATATTCCTGCGGCCATGTCTTGGTGTCGAGATGGCTGAACGAGAAGTCATCCGAGAATTCCTTTCTCAGCAGTTCCGGGTTCATCCATGCCTCTATAGGAGAGCCGCCCCATGATGCGTTTATGATACCTACCGGCACCCCCATGACCTCATACAGGCGCTTTGCAAAGAAATATGCTGTCGCGCTTGCCTCGGCCACGCCTTCTGAAGTATGCTCATACCATCTCGCTTCACATTCATCCTGAAGTTCCAGAGATTTTATGCGTGAAAGATTGCATGAACGTATATGCACAGAAGGGTCGGCACCTAAAATAAGGTCGACCGCCCCTTCTACAGGCTGTCCCTGGAAGCCCCTCATGGTCATTTCCATGTTGGACTGTCCGGCACATATCCATACCTCACCGATGAGGATGTTCTTTAATGTTAACTTTTCACCGTCATTGAAAGTCATCTCATACGGACCTCCGGCTGACGGAGTGGCCACGCAGGCTCTCCATCTGCCATTCTCGTCCGCATTGACGATGGTCTTTTCCTTTGACCATGTCGTTGTGATGACGACTCTTGCACCGGGCTCAGCCTTGCCCCATATGGCCGCTTCGCTCTCACGCTGAAGAACCATATTGTCCGCAAACACGGGAGGTAGCTGCACTTTTGCATCGAGCCTGCCGAATGCTCCGACAAGCAGCAGCATGACAGTAAGAAAACGTTTCATAAATTACAATACTCTCCAACCGATATCGCGGCGATAGAAAAGGTTGTCACACTTGATAGACTCCACAGCTGCAAGAGCCTTGTCGTGAGCCTCCTGAAGGTTATCTCCAAAACCTACAACCATTAGTACGCGACCGCCCGAAGTATAGTACTTGCCGTCCTTGAGACTTGTACCCATGTGGTAGACTCTCGCGCCAGATTCCTCGACTTCGCTCGGAATGTCAATCGGGAATCCCTTCTCATAATCACCAGGATAGCCCTTTGAAGCCATCACAAAGCCCATGGTTACTTTCTCTGACCATTTGATCTCTGGCATTGGCGTATTATCGGCAACAGCTGAGAAGATATCATATATGTCTGTCTCAAGACGAGGAAGAACAACCTCTGTCTCAGGATCGCCAAAACGGCAGTTGAATTCGATTACCTTAGGACCCTGAGGAGTCTTCATGAGACCGCCGTAAAGGACGCCGGTGAACGGACAACCCTCGGCAACCATTGCGGCTGCTGTCGGCTTCATCACATGCTCGAGCGAGAACTCGAGGTCCTCGTCAGAAATGATCGGAACCGGTGAGTATGCACCCATACCACCTGTGTTAGGTCCCTTATCACCCTCATAAGCACGTTTGTGGTCCTGTGAAAGGGTCATAGGATAAACCTCCTTACCGTCCACAAAGCACATGAAAGAGAACTCTGGTCCTGTGAGGAATTCCTCAACAACTACTCTACCCTTACCGAACTTATCGTCAAGAAGCATGTCCTTGAGAGTCTCTTCAGCCTCCTCAAGAGTTTCTGGAATGACAACACCCTTACCAGCTGCAAGTCCGTCATACTTGAGGACTACAGGGAATGACCCTTTCTTGACATACTCCAGAGCTGCATCGTAATCCTCGAATGTCTCGAATGCTGCAGTAGGAATATCGTATTTTGCCATGAGCTGCTTTGCAAAGTCCTTGCTCGCCTCGATTGTAGCAGCTGCCTTTGACGGTCCGAAGATTCTGAGGCCAGCATTCTTGAAAGCATCAACCACGCCAGCAGCAAGAGACACTTCGGGACCTACTACCGCAAGATCGACTCCATTTTCAAGAGCAAAGTTCTTTAGTCCTTCTACGTCCGTGTCCTTGATAGCCACACACTCAGCCTGAGCTGAGATACCTGCATTGCCTGGCGCACAATAAATCTTTCCAACCTGAGGTGAACGGCTGAGAGCATCAACGATCGCATGCTCACGACCACCGCCACCGATTACGAGTACTTTCTTCATATATACGTCTGTTATATTTACAATGTAAGTCTTGTCTTCAAACTGCTGGTTTATACCATGCAAAGAGAGAACTGTCTCCATATTAATGCTTGAAGTGGCGCATACCTGTGCAGAGCATTGTTATGCCGCACTCGTTTGACTTCTTCACTGAATCCTCGTCACGAACACTTCCACCTGGCTGAACTATGGCCTTGATACCATACTCGGCAGCGAGGGTCACAGTGTCATCGAATGGGAAGAAACCGTCTGATCCGAGAACAAGACCTTCAGCTTTGATGTCCTTTCCTGCCTCCTTGAGAGCCGCCTCAGCCTGCTCGAGAGCGATCTTCGCGGAACCGACACGGTTCATCTGACCTGCTCCTACTCCAAGTGTAGCACCATCCTTAACAACTACGATAGCGTTTGACTTCACGTGCTTAACTATTCTCCAAGCGAAATCAAGATCTGTGAGCTGAGCCTCTGTAGGTTTAGCCTCAGTCACACACATATCGGCAACAACTGTCTTGGTATCGATATCCTGCTCCTGAACGAGGATACCGCCGTTCATGCTCACATACATGTTGTGGCCACCCTGCTCCTTGCTCATATCAACCTTGAGGAGGCGGAGGTTCTTCTTTGTGCAGAGAACTTCGAGGGCCTCATCAGTGAAGCTTGGAGCCATGATGATCTCAAGGAAGATCGGCTTCATAAGCTCAGCAACCTCCTTGTTTACCTCACGGTTAACTGCAACGATACCGCCGAAGATACTTACCTTGTCAGCCTCATAAGCCTTTTTCCATGCATCAACTACGTCTGTACCGATAGCTGCACCACAAGGGTTCATGTGCTTGAGACCTACGCAGAATGGAGCCTCGAACTCGCGGGCGATATTGAGTGCTGCGTTAGCATCCTGGATATTGTTGTATGAAAGCTCCTTTCCGTTAAGCTGCTCTGCTGTAGCGAGCGAGAAAGGCACTTTGTCGAGAGTTGCATAGAACTTGGCGTTCTGGTGTGGGTTCTCACCGTAACGGAGACTCTGCTTGAGGTCGTACTCAAGGAAGAGCTTCTCGTTGAGACCTGCTGCCTTACGCATGTAAGTGGCAATCATCATGTCGTACTGTGCTGTGTGAGTATAAGCCTCGGCAGAAAGCTGGAGACGAGTCTCCTTTGTTGTATCACCGTGCTCCTTGATCTCTGCGATGATCTTTGCATAGTTCTCAGGATTGCAGACCACTGTAACTGCACTCCAGTTCTTTGCAGCAGAACGAAGCATTGAAGGACCTCCGATGTCGATGTTCTCGATAGCATCTTCCATAGTCACGTCTGGCTTAGCGATTGTCTGCTTGAAAGGATAGAGGTTCACGCAGACCATGTCGATGAACTCGATGCCGTTCTCCTTAAGCTGAGCTATGTGGCTGTCGAGATCGCGGCGACCAAGAAGACCTCCGTGTACCTTTGGATGGAGGGTCTTTACGCGGCCGTCACAGATTTCAGGGAATCCTGTGATCTCGCTGATATTAATTACTTTAAGTCCTGCGTCCTGCAGAAGCTTCATGGTTCCGCCGGTTGCTATGATCTCCCAACCTAGCTCTACCAACTGACTGGCGAATTCTACTACGCCTGTCTTATCACTTACTGAAAAAAGTGCTCTCATATATGTTTGACGTCATTGCGAGGAGTGCCAGCGACGTGGCAATCTCCCCATTGTTAATAGATAAATTCTCCGAATTCTGAACGGATGATGAGTTCCTTGTGGTCACAAGCCTCAACGCGACCGACGATCTGTGCGTCGATGCCGAAGCTCTTTGAGATCTCGATTACCTGCTCAGCATGCTCTGGCGAGAGATAAACCTCGAGTCTGTGACCCATGTTGAATACCTTATACATCTCAGCCCAATCTGTACCGCTCTGCTCATGGATAGTCTTGAAGAGTGGCGGAACCGGGAAGAGATTATCCTTGATGATACGTACATCGTCACCGACAAAGTGAAGAATCTTGGTCTGGGCGCCACCTGAGCAGTGAACCATACCATGGATCTCCGGACGGAGCGCATCAAGAAGCTTCTTCACAACCGGAGCATATGTACGTGTTGGAGAAAGGACAAGCTTACCGGCATCCACAGGTGAACCCTCGACAGCATCTGTCAGCTTGAGACCGCCGCTATAAACGAGTTCCTCCGGAACCGCCTTGTCATAGCTCTCCGGGTACTTCTCTGCGAGGTATTTTGCAAACACATCGTGACGGGCGCTGGTAAGACCGTTGCTTCCCATACCACCGTTATATTCCTTCTCGTATGTTGCCTGGCCGAAAGATGCAAGGCCGACAATCACGTCACCAGGACGGATGTTTGCATTGTCGATGACATCGCTACGCTTCATTCGGCAAGTAACTGTAGAGTCCACGATGATTGTACGTACAAGGTCTCCTACGTCTGCTGTTTCACCACCTGTAGCATATACACCAACTCCCATCTCACGAAGCTCTGCAAGGAGCTCATCTGTGCCGTTGATGATAGCGCTGATGACCTCACCAGGGATGAGGAGCTTGTTACGGCCGATTGTAGACGATACGAGGATATTGTCAACTGCACCTACGCAAAGGAGGTCATCAATGTTCATGATAAGAGCATCCTGTGCGATACCCTTCCACACTGAAAGGTCGCCTGTCTCCTTCCAATAAAGATAAGCCAACGATGACTTTGTACCGGCACCGTCCGCATGCATTATGTTGCAGTACTCCGGGTCACCGCCAAGGATGTCAGGAATGATCTTGCAGAATGCCTTCGGGAATACTCCCTTGTCGATGTTCTTGATAGCGTTGTGAACGTCCTCCTTAGAGGCAGACACGCCACGCTGCATATACCTTTGATTGCTCATATAGGGTTTATTATTGTTAATTAAAATATTCTTAAAATGTTCTGACCTTTGGCCCCGCGTCCGCCTATGTCAATTCCAAGATTGACAACAAAGGCTGTCTGCTCAAGAGGCATGAAGTCTGTGTGAAAAGCATGACCGCCATCTACGGCATCTGGCAGATCAGGTGTATAAAGTCCATAATAATACAACCTGTTTCCTTTCAGATATTGAAGTCCTGCACGCAGATATAAATTAAGTCCCTTGAAACGTGTTCCCAACTCCACACCGGCAAAGAGATCATGTCCCTCAAAATGGTCAAAACACTCGCCTTCTCCATAATTCTTAAAATACTTCCTTAAAAGATTTTCAAACTCAAGATAATATGTGTAGCTGACAAGGAGGCTCAAGTCTGCGTGTGAGAACAGACCTCCACCGATCCTGAAATCATAGTTCATCAGAGGGCCTGATATTGCAGGCATCATGTCTGTGTAATGATCATCATAATTACCATTCAAATACTCCTGAAGCTTATGAGGAAGACGGCCATAGTCCTTTGTATATACCAAGGATCCCTTTAGAACCGTAGTAGACAATCCCTTACATATCGGCAACTCAAAAAAGCCCACCTTAAGAGGGAATGGGAGGAAATCCTCCGGTGCCTCATCATACATAGGACTCAACATTCCTTCTGCCGAGATGAACCTCATCGCTGCAAGACTCGGAACCATCCATGTCCTGATATATTTATGGTCATTTCTCTCTGTAAAGTTGATGTTTCCCTTATAGGCAACTCTTCTGGACTTCTTGCTCTCAGTATCACGGACAAGTTTCAGACGATACTTTCCATATGGAACATAAAGTTCTGTCTTCTGCCTGTTAACAGTAGGGGTCTTGGCACCCAGAGCGTAGTCCTGTCCCTTCGGGTCAGACTTCTTCCTGAGCTGTATGAGCATACTTGGATCGTCGGAGTCAATCCAAAGGGTATCGACCTGTTCCATGCGGATATTCCTGAAGTCAAACAGAGTATCCTTCTGCGATACCTTGAATTCCTTGAGAACACGCCAATGGCCTTCCTTTCTGATTTCGACCTTATATTCCTCCCCTTCTGTAAGCGAAAACACGTGCATCGGCTCCTGGTTCTTCATCAGAGTATTGTTCACATATACCCTTTCACCACCGCCTTCGGTAGATATCTGCATCTCCACCATACGGGTCATTCTGGCAGTATATTCCGACAGCAGGCCTTTCTCAACCTTCACATCAAGAATTCCTGAGTCAAGCATATAGTTTTCCTTGATGACCTCGACCTGATACTGTCCTACCGGGATTGAGAGAGTATCTCCTACATGTGCCCTCAACTTAAGTTCGGGGATATAGACCTGAGCGCCCTCCGAGCCTTTTCCATCCTTGATCACAAGATTTCCAAGAATCGACTTCATCTCAACAACAATGTTGTGAGTCTCTCCCTGGCATACATTTACAAGCAGCTTTTCAGACTGATAACCGTCAGCTGCAACATTGATTTCATATCCGCCGGGATTCAACGGAATCACGCCTTCTTTGTAAAAGCCATAGTAGACAATTGTCTCCTTGTCATCAAATGAATGTCCATTTGCATAATCATAGATATCTACAGGCATCCTGCCGATCCTGAAATCGACATTCTCCATAGGGTTGCCTTCCTCGTCCACGACAACCGGTGCAATTTTACCGAAAAGCGGATTCAAGGCTACATCTATGACTCTTGTAGTATCTTCAGCCACTTCGAATACGAGTGTGGTATCTTTTGGCTCATAGCCCTCCTTACTGATTCTGGCCGAATACTCACCAGCTCCGAAAACCAACGGGCTTGAAGAATATCCTGAACTTCCGTCAGACACCTCGATATATGCATTATGAGGAGTTGTCCTGAAGTAAACCCTACCTTTCTTCTCCTTGCCCGGATCCTGATGGATATATACTGTAGCTTCTACTCCATTGCAGGAAAGTACCAGCATTCCGGAACGAGACACAGGTCGAGGATTGGCCTGACACCAAAGCTTAAGATAGTTTCTGGTAGTCTCTACAACCTCGCACCAAGGTGAAGTCTCTACAACTTTCCACTGACCACTTGCTGTAACAGTAAATTCCTTGAAGTCACCGTCAGCAGCAAAGTTCAGATTATGCTCCGACACATCAATCCTTGCAGCTGCCTTAGCCTGAGGCTGACACCTCTCAAGAAGTTCCTTAGCCCTCTCACGCACATCAGGATTGGTTGAAGCCATGTTTACGACCTGAGTCAGGAGACGACGTGCTGTCTCCTTGTCATTATTCTCATAGCACTTCAATGCCCTGGCATAAAGGTCAGCACTCTCGCTGGTAACCTGCGCAGATGATATAAGAGCGGTCATTACGAAAATGACCATAAGGAATAATTTCTTCATAATTCTACATCAAAACGTTCTTCATAGTTTCAAGATAGTCATCAGACTTTATCTCGAGGGCCTTATCAATATATTGCAGGGCTTTCTGCTTGTCGGATGTTTCCACACATCCGAAATCGATATAACGATTATAATAGAACTCGAACTGCTTTGAATATACCACAAACAGAGAGTCCTTTATATCTGCCGGGCGGTTCCCGAACATACCGGCGCTTTCTGTGCCCGAATATCGGGATGCTACAGATTCTGCTTTGTTCAGAAGTTCCACAACGACAGATGAAGAATCATGGTCAGCCATCATTCCCCTTGCCTGATCTATGTATTCAACATACTGATTATAATCATCTTGGACCGCTTTGCCGGAGTTGACATAGTCCATGACCAGACTACCGATGCACACAGCAGCAATGATGCACAAGGCTGCCACAATACGTCTTGCCCATCTGACTCTGGGAACATATGGCCTGATTCTCTCCTTTATGAGCTTCTTGACGGAATCCTTGAAAAGCTGTCCAAGCATCAGATCTGACTGCTGGTTATCTCCCAATGCAGACACTATTTCCTGAGGAACCCCTTCCGGAAATTCCTTGAAGAGACCATCCGGGTTGACCGGGACGATGTGCTTGCCCTTGGACAAAGCATACATGATTTCCTTCCTTACCCAATCATCTTCATTCACACATCTGTCAAGAGACCCCTGGGAAAGAATAAAGAGAAATACCGGCGCTGAATCTATTGCCTCCATGATCTGTGGCCCGAAAGCCGAGTCCTTCAGCTCATTGAAATCCAGAAATGAATTGTATCTGGACTTATCAATTTCCGCATCCAGGATCCTTGCTATCTCCCTTCCGCCACCGCTTCTGCGATAGCTTATGAAAACATCGTAACGCTTCTTCATAGGTAATCTGTGGCAGGTTAATGTCTTAACGCGCAAAGATAATAAAATTCCACGTATTTACATCCCGATGTTTCCCGCAGATTTTCCTTCACGATAAAGTTGCCAGGAATTGTAGATATTGTGCCAGACGCTGTAGAGTCCGCCGACGATGGCGGTTTCAGGTGTCATGAAGGTGTAGCCCATCCATATTGCGAATACGGTATTCTTCTGGCCAAGCGACTGTCCTGCGGTGACGATGCGTATAGCCTTTCCCCTCGCCTCAACTTCGGGAGAAGCATCTGGGCGGCGCGGTTTGTAACGGCTTCCGACAAAGCGTCCCACAGCAAACTGCAGAACACAGCAGATCAATGATATAAGCGACATATACATAAGCAGGCTGATGCTCATCTCGCTCTGGACTATTGACTTGGTCGTAACAGTAATCGCAAGGGTCAGCGCGACTGACCACAGATAGAAGGCGAGGTCCGGAACTCCAAGCAGTTTCTGATGGACTCGCGGCGCAAGATAACGCACCAGCCATGCCGCAAGACACGGAAGGATCAGAAGCGGGAAAATCTTCGCTACAATCACGCTGAAGGCCGTCCAGAAGTCCATGCCCTGCATAGGGTGGATCATAGGGACTATCAGTGGCACGAGAACCGCAGTCACAAGGTTTATCAGCACCGTGTATGTCGTTATACCGGCCACATCGCCACCAAGCTTACGGGTCACCACAGCTGCAGCAGTCGCTGTAGGGCATATCAGACAGAGCATTGCACTCTCTATGAGCACGACCTTGTCGTGATAATCCCCAGGCATGGCCTTCATCACCCAGAAAGCAAGAAAACCCAGTCCGGTAAACATGCCTCCCTGGATCAGGAGCAGCCACCAGTGCCACCTGTGAGGTTTAAGGTCCTTCGGCTCTATCCTGCAGAATGTCAGGAACAGCATAGAGAAGATCAGAAGGGGCTGAAGGGTGCTGACCAGACCGCTCAGAAACTGTCCGGCGTGATGCACCGGCTCCGGCATTATATGATACAAAAGATAAATGGATGCTCCCGTCACCATAGCGATGGGAAGCATCCAGTCCTTTATTGTCTTTTTGATGTTCATAATCATAAATACTATGCAAATATACATCTTTACCTTGTAGAATTGTTAACAAATCCTTAAACTTGCATACAAGTCTGGATGCCGTGGGTCGAGAAATGCAAAGAGTCCCACAACGCGATATAGGCATAGTCGTATAGCCTGTATTGCGTTTTTTTTGTTTTTATGACCTGATACATCCTATAAAGACATTAACCAAGATCACCAATATGGAACTGAACATCATTCAAAACAAAATTTACCAGGTGCGCGGAGTGCGCGTCATGCTGGACTTCGATCTGGCTGAACTTTATCAGGTTGAAACCAAGCGTCTAAAAGAAGCAGTCAGGAGAAACTGGGAAAGATTCGAGGGAGACGACTTCATGTTTGAACTCACAGAACAGGAGTATAACTCTCTGATAATCAGTTTGAGGTCGCAAATTGCGTCCTCAAAAGAAAGAGGAGGAAGACGCCACATGCCTTTTGCATTTACTGAACAAGGAGTAGCCATGCTGGCAAGTATTCTCAGAAGCGACACCGCGATAATGGTCAACCGTTCAATAATAAGAGCGTTCGTAGCTATGCGCAACTATATCATGTCTACCCAGCATCTGGAATCCGAACTTGCCGCCCTTAAGGCCAAACTGGAACTGCTGGAGAGGAATGAGGAAGAGAACCTCGAGGCCATAAACGACCTGTCGGAAGACGTACGTCATGAAATTGACAACATATACATGGCCATAGCGGCATTGTCGGTCAAACCGGCGGACGAGCCCGACAAACCATCCAAAAAGATCGGGTTTAAATAATCATACAGTATAATATGGAACTGAACATCATTCAAAACAAAATTTACCAGGTGCGCGGAGTGCGCGTCATGCTGGACTTCGATCTGGCTGAACTTTATCAGGTTGAAACCAGAGTCCTGAATCAGGCCGTCAAGAGAAATCTGAAAAGATTCCCTCCTGACTTTATGTTTCAATTGACAGCAGAAGAATATAAGAACTTGATATCACAATCTGTGACATCAAGTTGGGGAGGAACACGAAAATTACCCTATGCTTTCACTGAACAAGGTTTGGCCATGCTTTCCGGATTACTTAACAGCGACCTTGCAATACAAGTCAATATAACAATCATGAGGGCATTTGTTGTCCTCAGGCAACAGATTTTAACAACAACACAAATCTCATCCGAGCTTGCTGCCCTGAAGACAAAACTGGAACTGCTGGAGAGGAATGAGGAAGAGAACCTCGAGGCCATAAACGACCTGTCGGAAGACGTACGTCATGAAATTGACAACATATACATGGCCATTGCAGCCTTGTCTGCAAAACCTGCAGACACACCGGACAAACCTGCAAGGAAGATTGGATTTAAATAACTAAAAGCACAAAATCGGTGGATTTTGTGCTTTTGAATTATTAGATTCCTCGACTACGCTCGGTCATCGGCTCGCCGCTTGAGTGTCAGCGAAAGAATGACAATTTAATCCTCGTAGAGGTCTGTTGGATACTTGTGGTTAAAGCAGGCGAGGCAGAGGTCATCACGATGACCGGCCTTGAGCATTCCCTCATGAGAGAGGAATGCGAGGGAGTCGGCATCGATGAGCTTGCAGACCTGCTCTACGGAGTTGCTGTTACTGATAAGTTCCTGCGGAGTATGTACATCCACGCCATAGAAGCATGTATACTTGAGAGGGGCACTGGCGATACGCACGTGTACTTCTGCAGCACCGGCCTCACGAAGCATCTTAACAATCTTCAGAGATGTGGTACCACGGACGATGGAATCGTCTACAAGCACCACCCTTTTGCCTTTGACAATGGTCTTGACAGGAGATAGCTTCATCTTTACGCCCTTCTCACGAAGAGACTGGGTAGGAAGGATGAAGGTTCTGCCGATGTACTTGTTCTTGATAAGTCCCATCTCGTATGGTAGTCCGCTGGCTTCAGCATATCCCTGAGCTGCACTGAGGCTTGAATCCGGGACTCCGATCACTATATCCGCATCTGCAGGGGCCTCCTGAAAGAGAATACGACCTGACTCCTTGCGGTAGTTGTGTACATTGCATCCTTCGACATCACTGTCAGGACGGGCGAAATATACATATTCCATCGCACACATCGCATGACGCTGTGTCGGCGCGTAGAACACACTGCGAAGGCCATGATGGTCTATGGTCACAATCTCGCCTGGTTCTACGTCACGAATATACTCTGCACCAATCACATCGAACGCACATGTCTCGCTGGCAACTACATATCCATCACCGATCTTTCCGATAGCCAGCGGATGGAAACCGTACTTGTCACGGCATGCATAGATACGTCGACCTGTCATCACCACAAAGGCAAATGCTCCGTCAATCTGGTTCAAGGCAGCTTTGAGTGCATGAATACGCGGAGTATCCTTCTCAAATTTCTGCTTCTTGATAAGGTGGGCAAGCACCTCTGCATCTGAAGATGACTGGAAAAGGCTTCCTCTATCCTCAAGTTCCTCACGAAGCTGATGATAGTTCACTATCTGGCCATTGTTAGCCAAGGCGAAATCACCAGAGTTATGATGAAAAAGAAATGGCTGAAGATTCTCTGTTCCCTTACAGCCAGCATTGCTGTAGCGGACGTGTCCGATAGCCATATTACCTGGAAGCTTTGCGATCTTCTGTTCGTTGAACACCTCATTGACCAGACCTTCGCCTTTTACTCTGTGGAACACACCTTCCGAGTCAACGGATACTATTCCACAGCCCTGCTGACCTCTATGCTGAAGGGTGTGCAGGCCATAGTAAGCCAGGCCTGCAGCATCCTCAACACCATAGATTCCAAAGACTCCACACTCATGATGGAGCTTGTCGTCTCTATAATTGTTGTTACACTTACACATTTTGTTCGTTTTATTATTCGCCTCTAAAGTAAGCTACCGCATTGAGGAAGAGCGGCTGCTCGAGAGAATCGTCATCAATGTTCTTGAAGAGGTTCTCCTCGAAGCGCTCTGTATGTCCCATCTTACCAAGAATCTGACCATTCTTGCTGATGATACCCTCGATCGCGTAGTATGAGCCGTTAGGGTTGTATGGGGACTCCATTGTAGGCTCCTCCTCGAGAGGATCCACATACTGGAATGCAACCTGACCGTTTGCAAAGAGTTCCTTTGCAAACTCTTCATTTACCACAAACTTACCCTCGCCGTGGCTCACTGCGATAGTGTGGAGATCGCCGATAGCGAAGTCCTTGAGCCATGGAGAGTTGGTTGTGCTGACGCGTGTTGTCACCATCTGCGAGATGTGGCGGTTGATATCGTTGCGGAAGAGTGTAGGGCTATCCTTGGTCACCTGACCGAGACGGCCATATGGAAGGAGACCTGACTTCACGAGAGCCTGGAATCCGTTACAGATACCGAGGATAAGTCCACCACGGTCGATGAGAGCGTGGATTGCATCGGCAATGTCCTTATTGTTGAGGACATTGGCGATGAACTTACCGCTTCCGTCCGGCTCGTCACCTGCAGAGAATCCACCGCAGAGCATGAGGATATGACACTCGTCGATATTCTTCTTCATCTCAGCAATAGACCTGAAGATATCGTCTTCAGTAAGGTTGCAGAATACGCTCATACGCACCTCTGCGCCAGCATTTCTCCAAGCCTTGGCTGAATCGTAGTCACAGTTTGTACCAGGGAATACAGGAAGATATGCGATTGGTTTCTCAACTGGCTCACCCTTGTACTTCATCTCCGATCTCTTGACCTTGAGCGGCTTCACGCCCTGCATACCTGCAGGAACGAGTTTCTTGTGGTAAGCCTCTGCTGTATCTGGATAAACCTCTGCGAACTTCGCTCCATTGACAGCCATGAGTTCGAAGATGTCGAACTTGGTGCCGTTGATTGTGAGCTCGCTATCTTCTCCATCTGTAACCTCACCGATGAGGATTGCGTTTGGATAGTCAAGTGCCACCTCAGACTCTACGAGGATTGAACCATAACCGTAGTTGAAGAGTTCCTTCTCGTCATACTTGATCTTCGCGTCAAGGCCGTTACCGAATGACATCTTACAGATTGCCTCAGCAACGCCACCGAAACCGAGAGCATAACCTGAAACAATGTTTCCTGCCTGAACCTGCTCGTGAACATAAGCCCAGTTAGCCTTGAGCTGCTCTACATTCGGCATGTAGTTAGCCTCTGGTGTATGCTTGATGAGATAAAGCTTATTACCCTCATACTTGAGCTCAGGAGAGATCACCTGACCAGCGTCAACTGTAGTGATACCGAATGCCATGAGCATAGGAGGTACGTTGATATTCTCGAATGTACCGCTCATAGAGTCCTTACCTCCGATTGAAGGAAGGCCGAACTCAACCTGCATCTTGAGGGCTCCGAGGAGTGCCGAAAGCGGCTTACCCCAAGACTTGCGGTCTGTCATGCGCTCGAAATACTCCTGGTATGAGAAACGCATCTTCTCGTATGATGCACCCGCTGCAACAACCTTTGCACAAGCCTCAACTACTGCATATGCAGCTCCGTGATATGGGCTCCAGCTTGCGATGAACGGGTTATAACCGAATGCCATGATTGAAGCAGTGTCAGTATATCCGTCTGTAGGAAGCTTCTGCACTGAAACCTGAGTCTCTGTTGTCTGGAGCATACCTCCGAACGGCATGAGGACTGTTGAGCGGCCGATTGTAGAGTCGAACATCTCGATGAGGCCCTTCTGTGATGTCACGTTAGGATCCTGGAGGTTGTAGAACACCTTGTCCTTGAGAGTGTCTCCCTCAACTGTGCGCTCGAATGGATTCTTTGCCTCGACTGCACCTACGGTAGCCTTTGCATAGTGCTTTGCTCCTGCGCTGTCGATGAACTCGCGTGAAAGGTCTACGATGACCTTGTCGCCATAGAACATACGCATGCGCTTACGGTCAGTAACGTCAGCGACGTGAGTCACCTCAACGTTCTCGCTTGCGCAGTATGCCATCATGGCCTCCTTGTCCTTAGCCTCGATCACAACCGACATACGCTCCTGAGACTCGCTGATCGCAAGCTCTGTAGAGTTGAGTCCGTTGTACTTCACAGGCACTCTGTCAAGGTATATGTCAAGACCCTCGGTAAGCTCGCCGATCGCCACGCTGACACCGCCGGCGCCGAAGTCGTTTGATTTCTTGATGAGCTTTGTCACCTCAGGACGACGGAAAAGCCTCTGGAGCTTTCTCTCCTCAGGTGCATTACCCTTCTGAACCTCACTTCCGCAAGTCTCGAGAGACTCCTCGGTGTGCTCCTTTGACGAACCTGTAGCTCCGCCGACACCGTCGCGGCCTGTGCGGCCTCCCATGAGGAGAACCACGTCTCCTGGAGCAGGGCTCTCACGGCGTACGCTGTCAGCCTTAACAGCTCCGACAACAGCACCTACCTCAAGACGCTTTGCAACATAACCCTCGTGGTAAACCTCACGCACGTGGGTTGTAGCAAGACCGATCTGGTTACCGTAGCTTGAGTAGCCATGAGCCGCCTTGCGTGAGATGATGCTCTGAGGAAGCTTACCTGGCATTGTGTCGGCAACCGGGAGATAGATGTCACCAGCGCCGGTCACACGCATTGCCTGATAAACATATGCACGGCCAGAAAGCGGGTCACGGATCGCGCCGCCAAGACATGTCGCTGCGCCACCGAATGGTTCAATTTCAGTAGGGTGGTTATGGGTCTCGTTCTTGAACTGGAGAAGCCACTTCTCTGTGGTCATCTCGCCTTCGTCATTGACGATATCTACGTCTACATAGATACTGCATGCGTTGTTTTCCTCGCTGACCTCCATGTCGTCGAGAAGGCCCTTTGCCTTGAGGTAACGGGCACCGATGCAGGCCATGTCCATGAGGTTGATGTCCTTGTTCTCACGGCCGAGCTCCTGACGGATCTTAAGATAGAGGTTGAGTGTTCCGTCGATCTCCTCCTTGAGGAATGACTCCTCTACGTTGATGTCTTCAAGCTCTGTTGTGAATGTTGTGTGACGACAATGGTCACTCCAATATGTATCGAGGATACGGAGCTCTGTCTCCGATGGGTCGCGGCCTTCAGTCTTGAAGTAGTTGACAACCTCACGGAGGTCATCAGCGTTCATTGCAAGGCCCATCTTCTTGCAGTATGGAGCAAGCTCCTCTTCTGTCAATGCTGTAAGGCCTACGAGAACCGGAACCGGAGTTACCTCAGGCTGCTCTAGGGCTGTGAGTTTCGAGAGGTCCTTCTCGCGAGACTCCACTGCATTGATGTAATACTTCTTGATCTTTGCGATTACCTCATCTGTCGTGTCAGCAGGAAGGATGATGAGCTTTGAGCTCTTGATGCTCACCTTTGCTGCCGGATCGATGAGGCGGACACAGTCTACAGCTGAGGCTGCACGCTGGTCGAACTGGCCTGGAAGGTACTCCACGGCGATGTATTTTGCGCCTTCGAGATCACACTCGTCGGTCACGCTGTCTGTAACGATCTCTCCGAACACGCTATAGCGGCTCTTCTCAAGGAGGTCCTTCGAGAAACCGAAGAGGTCATACACGTTAAGAAGGCGAAGAGTCTCAAGATCGAGCTGAAGGTTTTCGTTCAGCTCGCTCAAGAGGCTGCGTGCCTCCACCTGAAATTCAGGATACTTTTCTACGTAGATACGATAGTTGTTCATATAGTAGGTTGATTGAATTCTTTATAAAGATCCTTCGCTTCGCTCAGGATGACAGAGGGAGCTCAGGAGTGCATGGGGCTAGATTGTAGCGTCAAGTACCTTCTGGGTCTGCTCCGCTCTGAAAGCGTCAAGCTTTGCAGAGAGCTCTGCATCAGTGAGAGCAAGGATCTGTGCTGCGAACAGACCAGCATTCTTTGCTCCGTTGATAGCCATAGTAGCTACAGGGATACCTGCAGGCATCTGAACGATCGAAAGGAGTGAGTCCATGCCGCCGAGAGCCTTTGTCTGGATAGGAACTCCAATCACCGGGACTGTTGTCATACCAGCAACAACACCCGCAACGTGTGCAGCTCCGCCGGCACCAGCGATGATCACGCCGATACCCTCAGACTTGGCAGACTTTGCAAACTCGCACATAAGGTCTGGAGTGCGGTGTGCGCTGATTACTCTCTTTACGACTTCGACCCCGAAACCCTCGAGGACATTGATTGCCTGTGACATGATTTCCAGGTCACTGGTCGATCCCATGATGATAGCTACTTTCATATTTTCTTATGTTAGATGTTCTATTTTGTAGTTTCCTCGCTTTCACTTTAGGCGAAGGTAGTGCAGAAATATGAAAATATGTCTACGTTACCCCTTTCCTAAATCCTTTCCCTCGGGGAAAGGACTTGCCATCGCTACGCTCAAAGTTTTCTTCGTTGTATGATAATTTCTATGTCGGTTTCTCTATTTCTTCGAGCTGAGGTGGTGCAGAAATATGAAAATATGTCTACGTTACCCCTTTCCTAAATCCTTGACCGCCACTCCGTGCTGCTCGCTGCAAAAGTCCACCGGACTTTTGCTTATCGCTCGCGACCTCGGGGAAATGACTTGCCATCGCTTCGCTCAAAATAAACCACAATGTATTAAATACATTACCAATCTACAAAGGTAATGAAATTTTCCACGCACGCAACGCACGCACGCGTGAGATGAACATAAAAAAACACCGGCCTTATGGATTCATAAGGTCGGTATTAACAAAGCCGTTGATTTCTTGCATCAATTCTACAGATGCGAGAGATTTTCGTTTTATGTCTTCTGAGGCATCAGGAGCATCAGCTGCCGCCCGGTAAAGATTTATCGCCTCACCGAAACGGCAGTTGCGCCTTAATTCTTCTGCCTTGTCAAGTAATTCCTGTGCTGTCATTATACGAGTCCTGAAAAGCCCATGAATGCCATTGCGAGAATACCTGCGGTAACGAGGGCGATAGGAATACCCTTGAATGCCTTAGGCACATCGTTGAGCGAAAGCTGTTCGCGGAGTCCTGCGAAGAGGACCATAGCAAGGCCGAAGCCGAGCGAAGTCGCGAATGCATATACGGTTGCCTCGCCGAGATTGAACATTCCGTTTGCTGCAGCCGCAAATGGTGATGACTTCTGCACTACTGTCAGAGCGACACCGAGAACGGCACAGTTGGTTGTGATCAGCGGAAGGAAGATACCAAGGGAAGCATACAGCGCAGGACTGATCTTCTTGAGGACGATCTCAACCATCTGCACCAGGGCAGCGATCACGAGAATGAACGAAATAGTCTGAAGGAACTCAAGTCCGAGCTTCACAAGAAGCGTATTCAGGAGATAAGTCACAACAGTAGCAAGAGTAATGACGAAGCATACCGCCATCGACATACCGGTCGCTGTGCTGAGCTTGTTTGAAACTCCGAGGAAAGGACAGATTCCGAGGAACTGCGACAACAGGATATTGTTTACAAATATCGCTGAGATGATGATAAGTAAATATTCTACCATAACAATTTCTCCTACAATTTATTACTCCGCCTTCTTCGAAGTGAGTTTCTTAAAGATCACGATAAGATAGCCAAGCGCAAGGAAGGCTCCCGGAGCAAGGACGAATGCGAGGATTCCGTCACCCTCGATGAACTTGAAGCCGAATGCCGAGCCGCTTCCGAGGATCTCGCGCACGAGTCCGAGTACTGTAAGCGAGCATGTGAATCCAAGTCCGATGCCGATGCCATCGAGTGCTGAATCAACCACGCTGTTCTTGTTTGCGAAAGCCTCTGCACGTCCGAGGACGATACAGTTCACCACGATGAGCGGGATGAACAGACCGAGAGTCTCGTAAACATCCGGAACGTAAGCCTGCATGATGAACTGAAGCAAGGTCACGAAAGTCGCGATCACAACGATGTATGAAGGGATACGCACCTTGTCAGGAATGTATGCTGCAATGGCTGAAATCACGATGTTTGAGAGAATGAGGACGAACATTGTGGCAAGTCCCATGCTCATACCGTTGATGGCCGAAGTGGTTGTGGCCAATGTAGGACACATACCCAGAAGGAGGACGAAAGTAGGGTTCTCCTTGATCAGGCCTTTAGTTATAAGTTGAAATTTTCCCATTGTTTACTCCTCCATGTTATTAAGTGGCATTGGGGTCTGAGCTATAGCCTGGAAGACTTTCACTGCAAGAGCGAGACCATCAGCATATGCACGTGATGTGATTGTAGAAGCTGTGATGGCATCTACGTCACCACCGTCCTTCTTTACTGCAAGCTTCTTCTCAGCTGGATTGAATCCCTTGAACTGAGCAGAGAATGCAGGCTCCACGCACTTTGCACCGAGACCTGGAGTCTCAGCCTGCGAGAGAACCTTTGTGTTCCAGATGACACCGTTGATATCAAATCCCACCTTGATTGCGATAGGGCCACCGAAACCTACTGGAGCTACATTGATAGCACATCCGACGGTGTTACCAAGCTCATCATATCCAAGGTTATATGTGTATGATGCGCCCTCGAACTCCACTATCCTTTCCTCCTCGATAGTCTTGACATTATCAGGAAGAACTTCCTTGATGGCCTTTTCATTATTCGCCTTTGCAGTTGCCTCGATAGGCTCCTTTGTAAGAGCATATACGCCTGCAAGAAGGCCTGAACATACGAGACAGATAACGAGCAGGCAAAGGCTCATGTTCTTGAATGTTGACTGTACTGCCATAGCCTATGCCCTCCCGTATTTCTTGGTGTGGAACCACTTGTTGAGGAGAGGAACCACTGAGTTCATGATAAGGATAGCGAACGACACTCCCTCAGGATATGCTCCGAAGTAACGGATCAGCATTGTGATCACACCGATGCCGATACCGAACACCACGCCACCCATGTTGCTCATAGGAGATGTCACATAGTCGGTCGCCATGAAGATCGAACCGAGGAGAAGACCACCAGTGAGGATGTTGAATACAGGATCGGTATAGGTAGCAGGATCGATTGCCCAGAAGATTCCAGAGAATACTGCAACTGTAGCGATGATCGAGCATGTGATGTATGGACGGATAACCCTGCGGATAAGGAGATATGCAAATCCTGCAAGGAGGGCGATTGCAGAAAGCTCACCTGCAGAACCTCCTATGTTCATGAACAGCATGTCAGAGTAGTCAAGTCCCTCGATTGCAGCAACGCCACCTTCCTTTGCAAGTCCGAGAGGAGTTGCTCCGGTGAATGCGTCGAAGTTGCCGATGAAACCATTAGGCTTAGCCCAATTTGTCATGTAAGAAGGGAACGAGATCAGAAGGAACACGCGGCCTACGAGGGCTGGGTTGAACACATTCTGACCGAGACCGCCGAATGTCATCTTAGCGACACCGACAGCTACCACTGCACCGATGAACACCACCCACCAAGGTGTAGAGGCAGGAAGGTTGAGTGCAAGAAGAACGCCGGTCACAGCTGCAGACCAGTCGCATACTGTGCAAGGCTTCTTCAACAGATATTTTGTGATAAGATACTCCAGCAAGATGCATGAAGCAACGCTCACTCCAAGAACGAGAAGTTCTGACCAGCCGTAGCAGAGGACAGACACAACCACTGCAGGGAGCAGAGCGATCACCACGTCACGCATCAAAGACTTTGTCGAAGTCTTCGTATGCAGATGCGGTGACGGTGAAACCAGTATTTTATCCATTTTATGCTTATTTTCTAGTTCTTATAATCTTGATGACGTCGCCCTTTGCAAGACGGATGATATCCAGAAGAGGAATGTTTGCAGGACAGCTGTAGAGACAGCAACCGCACTCTATGCAATCCTGTACCGCATTCTCCTCAAGCTCGTCGAACATGTTGTTGCGAGCATACTTCTGGAGAAGGAACGGCTCAAGTCCCATAGGACATGCCTCAGCACACTTGCCGCAACGGATACATGCAGACTCGACACCGCGTACTGTCTGCTCAGCAGTCAGATAAAGAAGCGACGACGAACCCTTTACTGTAGTTGCATCAAGATTTGCAATTGCCTTACCCATCATAGGACCGCCGCTGATGACTTTCACAGCCTTCTCAGGAATTCCTCCTGCCACCTCTGCTATGTAAGAAAGCGGCATACCGATACGGAACTTGTAGTTATGCTGGTTCTCCATCGGGAGGCAGTCACCTGTAATTGTCATCACATTGGTAATGAGCGGAATATTCTTCTGAACAGCCTCGTATACGGCGAGAGATGTGGCGACGTTCTGTACTACGGCTCCAACATCGATAGGAAGTCCCATAGACTTCACCTGACGCTTCATCACTGCATCGATAAGCTGCTTCTCACCACCCTGCGGATACTTCTTCTTGAGAGTCATCACAGAAATGCCCTCATATCCCTTGGCTGTAGCCTGGAGCTCTGCAACCGCAGCAGTCATTGCCTTGATTGCCTCAGGCTTGTTCTCCTCGATGCCGATCACTGCCGGACATCCTCCGAGAACCTGCTTCATGATAGCTGCTCCGACAACGATCTCCCTGCTTCTCTCGAGCATGATACGGTAGTCAGATGTAAGATAAGGCTCACACTCTGCACCATTGAGGATCAGGCAGTCTGCCTTCTTGCCAGGAGGCGGGCAAAGCTTGACATGTGCAGGGAAAGTCGCTCCACCGAGACCCACAACGCCACACATCTTGATCTTCTCAAGAATAGCCTTGTTGTCCTCAGGGATCGCTGTCACGAGAGTATCAGTGAGGTCTACGCCCTCGATCCACTCGTCACCCTCCACATCGATCTCGATGTGAGTCATATTGTTACCGGCGAGGTCCTTGCGAGGTCCAACCGACTTCACGATACCTGACACCGATGAATGTACATAAGCGGAAATGAATCCGGCAGGTTCTGCAATCACCTGTCCAACCTTCACCTGGTCACCTGCCTTGACAATAGGAGTTGCAGGGGCACCGAGATGCTGGGCCACAGAGATGAACACCTTTGAAGGAACAGGAAGCACCTCGATCTTGCAGTCCTTTGAAATCTTGCTGTCACTTGGGTGGATACCACCTATTGAAAATGTCTTCATCATAGTACTATTCCTCCTTCTTTACAGATTTCTCCACTCCGGCTGCGCCGTCGGTCGAAATGACAGTTGGTGTTACCGGCTCTGCCGGCTTCTGCGCTGGAGCCGGAACTGGCTCTGGTTTTGGTGCTGGAGCCGCTGGCTTTGGTGGGATTACAGGGAAATTAGCTGTATGGATAGCACCTGTAGGACACTCAGCCACACATTTCTTACAAAGCTTGCACTTTGTATAGTCGATGTAAGCGAGGTTGTTCTCAACTGTAATCGCCTCGAACGGACATACCTTGGCACACTTGCCACAGCCAATGCAGGCAGCCTTGCAGGCTTTGCGTGCAGCAGCACCCTTGTCCTTGTTCACGCATGAAACATAGACGCGCATGTTTCTGCGGCCTTTGTTGCGGAGTTCGATGACAGCCTTAGGGCAGGCCTTCACGCAGGCACCGCATGCTGTACACTTTTCCTCATCAACTACAGGAAGTCCTGTTGCAGGATCCATAGAGATTGCTCCGAACTGGCAGGCTGCAACGCAGTCACCACATCCGAGACATCCGAAAGAACATGCTGTGTCGCCGCTATAGAGAGTGGCCTTGACACGGCAAGACTGATAGCCACCGTACTCGTTTATGCGAGGACGGTTCTCACATGTACCGTTGCAGCGTACCACAGCAACCTGAGGTTCCTTGACGGCAACCTCAACGCCGAGCACGGCAGCAACCTTCTGCATGCCTTCATTGCCTCCTACAGGACAGAAGCAGCTGTCCAGATTTGGCGACGACGCAACGCAATGCTGGGCAAAAGCGCGACAGCCTGCCTGTCCGCAGCCTCCGCAGTTTGCACCAGGCAATACCTTCTCCACCTCATCGATCCTCGGGTCTTCTTCGACATGGAACTTCTTTGCCACAACGAAGAGGACAACTGCGAGGGCCGCACCAAGGATGGTGAGGATTGCAATAGTCCAGATGATTGTTTGTGTCATTATAGCTATAATTAGTTTAGTTGTTGTTCATTATTCAGACCCTTCGACTTCGCTCAGGGTGACAAGGTGGTCGCTCAGGGTGACAAGGTCGTCGCTCAGGGTGACAAGGTAGTCGCTCAGGGTGACAAGGTGGTCGCTCGGGTAACAGGGCAACTATTTGATATAGAAAACGAATTCATTCGACAGTTTATCTCTAAACAGCCAGACGAACAGGTAATATACTGCAACACCGCCGATTGCTATCAAAGCACGATACGCCTCTCTTTCGACAATTGTAGACAAAGATAATATTAAAATCATTAAAATTATCAATGGAATCACATAAGATATCCATACCGCCTTCAAGCCCATGGCCATCTTTGTGCACACCTGCACCTCATCACCGACATTATATGTCGCATATGGATCTGTAGGCAACATTATGACCTTCTCTTCCTCTTCTGACATGCCGCAAAGTCCCTTTGCATGACATGACGAGCATGCAGATGACACTATTATCTGCACTGTTGTAAAATCCGGAGTGATTTCCAGAATCTTTCCGGCATGTACTATTTCATTCTTCTTTGACATAAATACATAATTTAACAGATTGCCACGTCGCTGACGCTCCTCGCAATGACGTGTCACTACCTTTTTATCAATGAACTGAAAGGATATTTCAGTCCTTCATATGATTTGAGGCGTCCGGATGCCGTACCGACAAGGATAGGAGCCTCAAACTTGACAGGAATCCTGTTCTCATCATCAGAAATCCAGATCATCATATCCTCTTCTCCATTGAAGATCTCACCGGCAATCAGCCTAGCCGAAAACTTGATGGTCTTTACAGTTCCAAGTCCCTTGACCTTAACAGTCTCCCTGCCATAAAGTATGAAATGGACATTATACACATCATCATCAATGGCAAAAGTCATCGGATACCTTTTCCCTGGAACAATGTTCTCAATATCCATATTCCTTGCAAGGAAGAAAAGTGCAGGAAGATCATATGTACATGAAGTCAGGGGCAGTTCCAGGTATCTCTGACCGCGGCTTGACGAATATACATCAGCAGCTATAAACGGCTGGGGCGCACCCCAATCATAGACATATGTATTCCTTGCGACATAATGCCCCTCATGGGTGTCTCTTGTAAACCTCAACGGCCTGAGCCCCTCACATGTGAACCAGGACTCAAAATTCTCCCTTACCTTGAAGAAAAGGTCAAACATACGGGTAGTCTTGCCATAGACCGAGCACTTGAACACATCCTGGCCATTGAGCACCATCGTATCCAAAACTACAGTTCCGGTTCCCACATCAGAATCTATGCCCCCCCATTCATAATGCATTGTAAAGGTCAGTTTCTCACCTGCCTGAAAGGCAAGATCCTCAGCCTTTACAGACCTGACCGGAATGCAGAAGGTCTCTCTTGAAACGGATTTCTCCTGTGCACGTGTCGTCGAAAATGACAGACACGCACACAGGAGAATCATTATTACCCTTATGCAAGCCATCAGTATCTCACAGGATGTTATGCAAAACTTCCTTCCCCGCCAAAGCCTCCGTCAGAAGGATATGGATCGTACGAATCCTGCATCATAGGAGGATAAGCAGGTACATCGTCGTTCATAGCAGAATCCACGCCTACGGCATCTGCCTGTGCATAAACCGTATCTGTAAGATCCACGAAACGGACCTCATCAGCACGGAACTTCATATCCACATCTGCAATCGCACCATTTCTGTGCTTTGCTATGATGATCTGTGTTCTTCCTATATCGTCTGCATTCTCAGACAGACCCTGATAGTCGAATCTATGGATAAAGATCACCATATCGGCATCCTGCTCGATTGATCCGGACTCACGGAGGTCACTCAACTGTGGTCTTCGGTTACCACCCTGCCTGTTTTCAGCCTGACGCGAAAGCTGTGACAAGGCGATGATAGGCACGTTCAGCTCTTTTGCTGTAGCCTTCAGCATACGTGAAATAGCTGCAACCTCCTGCTCACGCATACCGCGAAGTTCTGCCGGACCCTGCATCAGCTGAAGGTAGTCGACCACGACAAGCTTCACACCCTTCTGGTTCACGAGTCTCTTCACCTTGGAGCGGAACTCCATAATAGGAAGGGACGGAGTATCATCTATATATATAGGTGCCTTAACAAGTCTCTTGAGCTGGATGTCAAGCTGCTTCCATTCCCAGTCCTCAATCTTCTCACCACCCTTGAACTTGTCTGCATGGAGCTTTGTCTCGGACACCATCATACGTTTTGCAAGCTGGATCGCCGGCATCTCAAGTGAGAAGAATGCTACTGGCTTATTGAAATCTACAGCTGCATTTCTTGCAAGATTGAGTACGAAGGCAGTCTTACCCATTGATGGACGTGCTGCAAGTATGATCAGGTCGGAAGGCTGCCATCCCTGAGTAATCTTATCAAGGGAAGCAAAGCCTGAAGGGACACCGCTCAAACCTGTCTGTCCCTGGAGCTTCTGCAGGTCTTCCAAAGCGTCATTGATGACATTTCCGATCTCCTGGACATCCTTCTTGACATTATTCTGGATTGCAGAAAATATCTTTGTCTGAGCCTCGTCGATGAGAATATCGATGTTGACTGACTCGTCATACGAAGTCTTGAGGATGTGATATGAAGCTGTGATAAGCTCCCTCTGGATGCACTTCTGCTTGAGAATCCTTATGTAATATTCAATATGAGCCGCAGCTCCAACCTTCTGGGAGAGCTGTACAAGAGTAACTGTGCCACCGACCTCGTCAAGCTTGCCGTTATCCCTGAGCTTCTGCGAGACAGACAGCAGGTCCACTGCCGCATGTTCCTTCACAAGGGTCTGCATAGCATCAAAGATCATTCTGTGCTTCTCGCTATAGAAACAGCCAGGGGTGAGTTCACCCATCGCGTCATCCACGCAGTTCGGTTCAATCAAAAGGGCTCCGAGGACTGCCTCTTCGACATCAAGAGCTTGAGGCGGTCTATTGCCCACCTCAAGCCCTAATGTATCAAGATTCACTCCTGTATCCTTTCTTCTGACTGATCTTCTCTTTCCTTCTTCAGCCATATTGATAAAGGTTCAGACTATTCGAAATCAGGATTTACAAGTATTCTACCGCAGTGCTCGCAGATGATCATCTTCTTGTTTGAAGCGATGTCTATGAGTCTCTGAGGTGCGATTGTGTTGAAGCAGCCTCCGCATGAGTCGCCATTGAATACTGAAACAACAGCAAGATGGTTGTTGCAGCTCTCTCTGATGCGCTCGTATGCGCTCATTGTTCTTGCATCGATCTTTGCTGCACACTCGTCTCTCTTGGCACGGAGAACCTCTTCCTCCTTAGCTGTAGACTCAACGATTGTAGCAAGTTCCTGCTGCTTTGCAGCGAGGTCGTCAGTTCTTACTGCGATCTTCTCATTGATGATCTCAAGATCAGTCTTCTTCTCGAGAATACGCTCCTTAGCCTCTCCGATGTGCTTTTCAGCAATCATCTTGAGAAGACCCTGGTTCTCGATCTCCTTGTTGAGAGAGTCATACTCACGGCTGTTTGAGATGTTGTCAAGCTGTGACTTGTACTTCTCGATCTGAGCCTCGCACTCTGTAATGTTGAGCTTGTTCTCAGCTATGAGTCTTGTATACTCCTCGATCTGCTCCGAAACACGCTCTGACTTTGCCTTAAGTTCTGCAATCTCAGTCTCAAGAGCCTCAACCTCTACAGGAAGCTCACCTCTGAGCTGGAGAATCTTGTCGATCTCTGTGTCAGCCTGCTGCAATGCATAAAGAGTCTTAAGCTTCTCAGCTACAGTAAGATCCGAGTCTGCAAAGCTCTTCTGGATTGACACGAAGGTTTCTCTCTGGTCAATCGGTGTTTCGATTTTCTTTGTCTTTTTAGCCATATCGCTTAAAAATAATATATCGGGTTACTATTTAAATTCTGCGTAATGCGAACCGCAAAGGTAGGAAAATTTTTCTTTATCAAAGAAAATAAAATATCCACTATTTCCTTTTCACTCTCGTAATGTCCTATATCCATGAGCATGAAGCCTTTCGGAGTGAAGAAATTGTGGTATGAGATGTCACCGCTGATATAGAGCTGAGCGCCTGATCTGAGGGCTGCTCCTATGAGCGAGCCTCCCGATCCTCCACATAGTGCCACGCGACTGATCTTCTCTGTCAAAGGTCTGGATGTCTTCATCACCTTCAGACCGAATTTTTCCTTCACGTATGTTATCAGGTCTGACGCATCCATAGGCTCTGGGAGATTGCCGACCGCTCCAAGTCCTGTTCCCTCTCCGTCTTCATCGAGGACCTCCACATCAGTCAGCGCCAATCTTGCCGCCATAGCACCGCTGACTCCCTCGATGACTTTATCTGCATTGGTATGAGCAGCATACACAGCTATTCCCGCACGGATCGCCTTCACCACAGCCTCCCCTACCGGATCCTCTGAGTTTATCTTCTTCAGACCGGAGAATATCAGAGGATGGTGGGTCACAATCATGTCCGCCCCGCACTCTATGGCCTCATCAACCAGTTCCGGAGTACAGTCAAGACCGAGCAGCACCGATGTGACTTCTGCATCCTGAGAGCCTATGCAAAGTCCGCTGTTATCCCATTTTTCCTGGATTGAGAGCGGTGCAAAAGACTCTATCACCTGTATTATATCCCTTACTTTCATATCTAAAGATCCCGTCTTATTTCCTGAAGCTGCGCACGGATGCCCTTGAGGGTATCAAGTATGCGGGCCTTGCTGATGACCTCCTTTCTCTCGCCCTTCAGTCTCTTGGCTGCACCTTCCAATGTATGACCTTCAACCTTTACCAGAAGATGGATGTGCTTGATAGTCTCCACATCTTCTCTCGTAAAGAGTCTGTTTCCTTTTCCGTTTCTCTGAGGCTTGATGAACTTTGGAAATTCATTAGCCCAGAAACGCACCAGAGATGTGCTTTCTCCGATCATCTCTGCTACTTCGCCTACTGTGTAGAATAATTTTTCCATAATCTATATTTTAGATCCTTCGACGTTACTCAGTGTGACTATCAGTCCATGGACTGACCTGTCGCTACGGACAGAATCATCGTATTCATATACTCTTCAGGCGTCATGGACGCAAAGAAATAATTCACCGGATCCATGACAAGCGTGTCTCGTAACACCTCGTAATGAAGATGCGGCGCAAAAGAATTGCCGGAAACACCGACATATCCGATACGCGTGCCGCGCTTGACAGAACGTCCTCTTGCAGTCTCAATATCCGCCAGATGAGCATATCTTGTGAAGTAGCCATTGCGGTGATCTATGACCACCACATTGCCGAGTCCCTTTCTGGACTTTATCACCTCGGATACAACTCCGTCTGCTGCAGCATGCACAGGCTCGCCAGCATGTGCAATCATATCCAGACCATTATGCTGCATGCTCACCTTGTAGAAAGGATTGACCTTGCTTCCCACCGACGCTCCGGTCTGGGCAAATGTATAATTGTCAAGAGGATTGGTCATAGGTGGCATGACGAAATCAGGATTGTCGACAGCCGCCATCACCCTTCTGAAATTCTCTTCCACACGCGATGCACTGGCCTCAAGCTGCGAGAGCTTGTTCTCTGCATATCTCACGATATTGTCATCCGGTATGGAATCCACTCCAGAAAGAATGCCGATAGAGGAAAGTGGGTCCATATCAGGGGCTGATGTATGGAATATTTCCTCGTAAATCCTGTTATCTCGCGCTCTCAATCCTTCCACAACATCAGACACAAGCCTTTCCTTTCTTTCAAGCTCCGGCATCTCACGCTCATACATCTGATTTTCCTGCTTCAGCCGTCTTTCCGTTTCCGTACTGAAGAACAGGGCAAAGATCACATAATACAGGACTGCCATGGAAAGCGACGCCACAAGCAGGAGCAGCACCCTGCGGAACCACTTCCATACAGAGCGCCTGACCTTGCGGAAACGTACATTTTCCTTGTCGTATGTATATTCACTATTCATTACTTCCTTTTCTTCTTCTGGTGTGACGGATGAAGTGTCACCCTCTCCGAGGCATCTGCGATATCCTGAACCATGGTCGCATATTCTTCCGGAGTTATGGTCAGGTCAAAATAGTTATATGGGTTGACATGATTGCCTTTATATATCACCTCATAGTGGAGATGCGGTCCGGACGATCTGCCGGAATTTCCACTGAGGCCGATGCACTCACCCCTCTTGACCTTCATTCCTTCTGACACTCCCACAGTCTTCATATGGGCATACCTGGTCTTGTATCCGAAACCATGATCTATGACGATCTGGTTACCATAGCCAAACAGTTCAAACTTCACAGACTCGACCACTCCGTCACCGGTAGCATAGATCGGATTGCCCGGCTTCATTGCAAAATCGACTCCAGTATGACGCTTGGACCTGCCGGTAAACGGATCGGACCTATATCCGAACGCACTTGTGTATCTATATTTCTTCGGATCCGGATTCATCGGAGGGATAGCAGGAATGCACGAAGCCATCTCGCCCGCTCTTCTGGAAAGAGACGCCACCTCATCAAATGACTTGCTCTGCACATAGGCCTTCTTGGTCAGCATATCAAGCCTTACTGCCGTATTCTTCAAAAGCCCGTCAGGGCCTATTTCGTCATAATGGGCATATCTGTTTACACCTCCGAAACCGGCATGTCTTACCTCTGAAGGGATCTCATTCATACCGAATATGGACCTATAGATCTCATCATCCCTCATCTGAAGGGACACCAGCGCCTCACTGGTCTGATCGAGCTGTCGGTTAAGAACCTCCACCCTGGAGCACCATCGTGCATTCTCCTTTTTCAGCATCACGGTCTTGGGAGGTTCCAGGCCAAGCACATGCACATAAAGCCAGAAATAGAATATAGCCAGAACCAGGCTCAGCACAAAGAGCACGAGCGTCTTGACAACGCGCGATTTCCTTGACTGAGTCTTCAGCTCATAGGACAGCGTCCTGCTATTGAATATATAGTGCTTGCTTCCCGACATAACGTGCAAAGATAATCAAATTCTCGCATACATCTATAAAAAATATAATAAACAATATAATGAGCCAGTATTTCACGTGTCCCTATAGTCTTTTACGGATTTTTATTGTACTTTTGCAAGTTATTCTGCCACTGCGCAAGCAAGGCAACCTATTTTGAGATAAAAAACAGACAAGATATGACATCAAAGGAAATCAGAAAAGCATTTCTAGACTTCTTCGCTTCGAAGGGTCACCAGATCGTGCCATCGGCACCTATGGTCGTAAAGAACGACCCTACCCTCATGTTTACCAACGCTGGTATGAACCAGTTCAAGGATTGGTTCCTCGGCAACAGCCCGGCAAAGTGGAAAAGGGTTGCAGACAGCCAGAAATGTCTCCGCGTGAGCGGTAAACACAATGACCTCGAGGAGGTAGGACGTGACACCTATCACCACACAATGTTCGAGATGCTCGGAAACTGGAGCTTCGGTGACTACTTCAAGGTAGAGGCAATCGACTGGGCATGGGAACTCCTCACAGAAGTATACAAGCTCGATAAGGACAGACTCTACGCTACAGTGTTCGAGGGCTCAGAGGCTGACGGCACATCGCTCGATACAGAGGCCATGGAGGCATGGAAGAAGCATCTTCCGGAGAATCGTATCCTTCTGGGAAACAAGAAGGACAATTTCTGGGAAATGGGTGATACAGGCCCTTGCGGACCTTGCTCTGAGATCCACATCGACCTCCGCTCTGACGAGGAGCGTGCAGCAGTCCCTGGTGCTTCACTTGTAAACAAGGATCATCACCTTGTGATCGAGATCTGGAACAACGTGTTCATGCAGTATAACCGCAAGGCAAGCGGTGAGCTTGAGCTTCTCCCTAACAAGAATGTTGATACAGGTATGGGATTCGAGCGCCTCTGCATGGCTCTCCAGGGCAAGCAGTCAAACTATGATACAGACGTGTTCACAGGAATGATCGCAAAGATCGAGGAACTGTCAGGACACAAGTATGGAAATACAACTGAGGAAGACATCGCGATGCGCGTTATCGCTGACCACATCCGTGCAATCAGCTTCTCGATCGCAGACGGCCAGCTTCCATCAAACGTAAAGGCAGGATATGTGATCCGTCGTATCCTCCGCCGTGCAGTACGTTACGGTTACACATTCCTCGGATTCAATGAGCCTTTCATCTGCCGCCTCGTGCAGCAGCTCGTTGACGACATGGGTGAGTTCTACCCTGAGATCGTAAAGCAGCAGACTCTAATCGAGCGCGTGATCAAGGAGGAGGAGATGGCTTTCCTCCGCACTCTCGACAGGGGTATCCGTCTGATGGACAACATCATGGCAAAGTCAGCCGAGACCAAGCTCATCAGCGGCGAGGACGCATTCGTACTTTACGATACATTCGGATTCCCTATCGACCTTTCTGAGCTCATAGCATCAGAGAAGGGTTACAAGATCGACCTCGAGGGCTTCCAGGCAGAGCTCCAGAAGCAGAAGGAGCGCGCACGTAACGCAACTGCTATCGAGTCCGGTGACTGGGTTGAGTTCACACATTGTGACAACATCGAATTCCTCGGTTACGACTACACCGAGCTTGAGGGCGTCCAGCTCACACGCCACCGTACAGTGAAGGCAAAGAATAAGACCATGTATCAGCTCGTATTCGAGCGTACACCATTCTATGCTGAAATGGGTGGACAGGTAGGAGATACCGGATACATCCTTTCTGAGAGCGGTGAAAAGATCAACATCGTAAACACAATCAAGGAGAACAACCTCACAATCCATGTTGCTGAGCGCATCCCTGCAGACTGCACCGAGAGCTTCAGCCTCCACGTGGACACTGAGAGAAGACTCCAGATCGAAAACAACCACACAGCTACCCACCTTCTGCATCAGGCTCTGCGTGAGATCCTCGGAACACACGTCGAGCAGAAGGGTTCATACGTATGCGACAGCTCATTCCGCTTTGACTTCTCACACTTCGAGAAGCTCAGCCAGGAGCAGATCGCTCTCGTAGAGAACCGCGTAAACGCCCTCATCAGAGCAAACTATTCTCTCGACGAGAACCGTAACGCTACCATGGAAGAGGCTCAGGCAATGGGAGCAATGGCTCTCTTCGGAGAGAAGTACGGCGACAGCGTACGCGTAATCAAGTTCGGCGACTCTTGCGAGCTTTGCGGTGGTACTCATGCATCTGCAACAGGTCGAATCGGTTTCTTCAAGATCGTTTCCGAGTCGGCTATCGCTGCCGGAGTACGCCGTATCGAGGCTGTGACAGGAGTTGGAGCAGAAAAGCTTGTAAATGAGATGGCCGAGACCATCCGAGTTGCAAAGGCATTCTTCAACAACGTTCCTGACCTTGCTGGCGCAATCAAGAAGATGGTTGAGGAGAACGAGGCGTTCAAGAAGCAGATGGAAGAGATCGCAAAGGAGAAGACACTCGCTCTCAAGGGCACACTCAAAGGCATGGCAGTGGAGATGAACGGCAGGAATGTCGTAAAGATCGACACTCCTATGGACCCTGTAATGCTCAAGAATGCCGCTTTCATGCTCCAGAAGGAGACAGAGAACTTTGTGATTGCTGCTGCATTCGAGGCTGCCGGCAAGCCACAGCTGCTGCTCATGTACTCTGAGGACCTTGTAAAGGCTGGTAAGAATGCAGGTGCGGATGTCCGCGAGGCAGCTAAATTGGTTCTCGGCGGTGGTGGTGGCCAGCCTGGATTGGCAACAGCTGGCGGAAAGTCCCTCGAGGGACTTGCTGACGCCCTTGCCAAGTTGATCGAATCAGCTACAAAATAATGAAAAAACTCGACCAGTTCATAATAAAGTCATTTGTGGGACCGTTCATAGCGATCCTGCTTGTGGTCGTGTTCATCCTCATGATGCAGTTCCTGTGGCTGTACATCGATGAGCTGGTCGGCAAAGGACTGAGTTTCAAGGTCATACTTGAATTTCTCGGATGGGGCAGCGCAACACTGCTGCCTCTTTCATTGCCTCTGGCAACCCTGCTGTCATCAATGATGACCCTGGGAACTCTCGGAGAGAACAATGAGCTGCTGGCAATCAAGGCAGCTGGTATCTCCCTGCAGAGAGTGCTGGTTCCGCTTGCAATCATATGCGGCGTTATCAGTGTGGGAGCCTTCTTCATTTCAAACGACCTCATCCCTGTAGCATACAACAAGATCTACACTCTCAGGGACGATATCGGAAAAACCAAGGAAGAGATCAAGATTCCGACAGGAACATTCTACAATGGTATCGAAGGTTACATACTTCGTGTTGACGACAGAAATGACGAGACGGACATGATGTATGGCGTGATGGTATACAACCACACAAAGAACAAAGGAAACACCAGTCTCACGCTCGCCGATTCCGCTCTGATGAAGATGTCCAAGGACAAGACCTATCTCACCTTCACCTTGTATAACGGATCGAATTACGAGGAAACCAATACGAAGAAGTACAGAGACACTACCCTTCTGATCCAGAAGATAGACTTCGGAAGACAGGATCTCATCATACCGCTCAAGAACTATGCTTTCCAGAAATCCGATTCCAGCCGTTTCGACGACCAGGTGAAATCGATGAACCTGGCTCAGCTCCAGCATGGACAGGATTCTATCGGAGCACTGAATGAAGAGGGAAAGAAGGCCAACATACAGTCAATAAATAACTCAAGGGTACTTCGCTACAACAAGCAGCTTGATTCTGCTGGAAGAGCCGGCAGGACCACTCCTTTCGTAAAAGCAGAGGAGGACAGATGGAAAACTCTGGAGGCTGAAATCAAGGCATTGGAAAAAGCTAAATCCAATGCTGAAGAACTGCAGGCCAACCTTGCCTCGTACTCGCGTGAAAGGTACCACAACACATACATCCTGAGGCTCATAGATATCGAGATCCTGAAGAAGTTCGCGCTGTCCATAGCCTGCCTTATCTTCTTCTTCATCGGAGCACCGCTAGGAGCATTGATAAGAAAAGGAGGATTGGGAACACCTGCCATCATATCTGTCCTCTTCTTCGTATTCTATTGGGTAATCGACATTACTGGAACCAAACTGGCCCGAGACGGAGCTGTAGGAGCATTCAGCGGAGTGTTCATTTCCTCTTATATACTTCTGCCTACTGGTCTCTACCTGACATGGCAGGCAATCAATGACTCATCAATCTTCAACCTTGGAAACCTCAAGAACGGTTTCAAGAAGCTAAAATCAAAGATAATGGGAAGTTTCAAGAAGACCCGTATCGTGTATATGGGTACACCTGAGTTCGCCGTTGCGCCACTGGACGAGCTGATAAAGAACGGATATGAAGTGGTAGGAGTCGTTACCGTAGCCGACAAGGCAAGCGGACGAGGACTCAAGGTAAACGAAAGTGCAGTCAAGAAATATGCTGTAGAGCACAACATCCCTGTGCTTCAGCCTATATCGCTCAAGGACCCTGAATTCCTCGAGGCACTCAAAGCATGGAAGGCAGACCTCTTTGTTGTTGTAGCATTCCGTATGCTGCCAAAGGTTGTATGGGAGATGCCGAAACTCGGAACATTCAACCTGCATGCAGCCCTGCTCCCACAGTATCGCGGCGCAGCGCCTATCAACTGGGCTGTGATCAACGGAGAAAAGACTACCGGTGTTACCACATTCATGATAGACGAGGGAATGGACACTGGTGGAATCATGTACAGATATGATTGCAAGATCGGACCTGACGAGACTGTCGGTGAGGTACATGACAAGCTTATGGTCTTAGGTTCTGAGCTTGTAGTCAACACAGTTGAGGCTATCATCGAGAATAACGTAGAGTTTCGTCCGCAGAAGAGCTTCATCCAGGGTTCTGAGATCCTGAGACCAGCCCCTAAGCTCACAAGGGAACTCTGCCATATAGACTGGAGAAGCAACACAAAGAACATCTATAACCTCATCAGAGGATTGAGTCCATACCCTGCAGCATTCACCGAGCTCGAAAAGGACGGAAAGATCACCCAGCTGAAGATCTTCAAGACCACAAAGGTGGAGGGAGAGGAATACACCGCAATGCTCGCGCAGTGCGGACTTGCACAGGCAGAGCCTGGAACAATCCTTTCTGATGGCAAGACCTTCCTGGCCATAGCTACGGCAGACGGAGCTATCTCGATTACAGAACTCCAGCTTGCCGGCAAGAAGAGAATGGCTGTGAAGGATTTCCTGATCGGTTTCCGCGAGCCACAGAGCTATACTACGACAACAGGAACATCGACACAGATAACCGGTAAATAATTCTTCTCATGGGTAACGACATTGTAATAATCTGCGATGGCAGCTTTCCTAAATCGGAATATCCAAGATATCTTATCCGCACTGCTGATTTCATCATTTGCTGTGACGGTGCCCTGAAGAAGTTCATAAGAAACAGCAAGTCCATATTCGGAGTGGAGAGACTTCCGGACCGCGTCATCGGCGACATGGATTCGCTGTCCGAGAGCATGAAGAACAGATTCTCGGACATCATCGTCCAGATCGATGAACAGGAGCACAATGACCAGACCAAGGCATTCCGCTGGGCTATGGAGAACCTTGCTGACATCAGCAGCATCACAATCCTTGGAGCTACAGGAGAAAGGGAAGACCATACTATCGGCAACATATCGTTGCTGATGGAGTATGCACGCACCTATGACCTTGAAGCAATGGATATTGAGCTCAGGATGATTACTGATCACGCGACTATCATAGCTGCCACTGACACATTCGAAATGGATTGCGGAGCAGGCAGGCAGATATCCATATTCAGTCCGGACAACAGCCTGAGGATAAGGTCTGAAGGTCTTCAGTGGAAGACTGACGATGTTGTCTTTGACAACTGGTGGAAGGCTACTCTGAACAGGGCGGTGAGCGACAGCATCAGGCTGGAATTCAGCCATAGGTCGATAGCACTTATAATGATGAACTAGAGTAAAGTGAAAATAGGTATATTTTATAGGAATTTACCAATTAAAGTTATATTTTTGGCGCATAAATCAAAATTTGGTTTAAATCATTAAGAGATGGAAACAGCAAAATACTTTCCTACAGTAGAAGCTATAGATAAGGCTTACGAGGTGCTAGGCGAAATCCTCGAGCCAACACCGTTCATGAAGAACAACAACCTCTCTGACATCTACGATGCCAATGTCTTTCTGAAAAGAGAAGACCTGCAGATGGTAAGGTCATACAAGATCAGAGGCGCATTCAACAAGATCAGAACACTCGAACCGGGGCTTCTCAGCAAAGGAATAGTGTGCGCAAGTGCCGGAAACCATGCGCAGGGTGTTGCATTCTCATGTAACAAACTTCAGATCGTCGGTTCCATCTTCATGCCTACCACGACTCCAAAACAAAAGATCGAACAGGTAAGAATGTTCGGTAAGGAGTACATTGAGATTGTTCTTACAGGTGACACATTCGATGCTGCAAATGCTGCAGCCATAGCATATGCAAATGAATCCGGAAAGACCTTTATTCCACCGTTCGATGACCCTAAGGTTATGGAAGGACAGGGAACGATAGGAAAGGAAATCCTCAATCAGTCGCAGGTAAAGCTTGATTATATCTTCGTACCTATCGGAGGTGGCGGACTTGCATCAGGTCTTGGATCATACTTCAAGCAGATGTCACCTGAAACAAAGATCATCGGTGTCGAGCCTGCCGGAGCGCCATGTATGAAGGCAGCCATTGAGGCTGGAGAGCTTGTAGATCTTCCTGAGATTGACAAATTCGTTGATGGTGCTGCCGTAAAGAAGGCCGGAGCAAAGACTTACGAAGTATGTAAGGAAGTGCTTGACGACATAGTGATCGTTCCAGAAGGAGCTGTCTGCACAACTATCATCCAGATGTACAACAAGAGTGCAATCGTAGTAGAGCCTGCGGGTGCACTTGCTTCTGCCGCACTCCGCTTCTATGCTGACAAGATCAAGGGCAAGAATGTAGCCTGCATCGTCAGCGGAAGTAACAATGACATCACCAGAATGGAGGAGATCCGCGAGAAATCACTTCTTTATGAAGGTCTCAAGCATTACTTCATCGTCAATTTCCCACAGAAGTCAGGCGAGATCCTCTCTTTCATCAGAGATGTTATCGGACCGACTGATGACCTCGTATATATCCAGTACATCAAGAAGACAAACAAGAACTTCGGTCCGGCACTCATAGGTATCGAACTTGCAGCGAAAGAGGACTTCAAGGCTCTTACCGAAAGAATGGACAAGCATGGAATTTCATACGAATACATCAACGAAAACAATAAACTTTTTGAAATACTAATCTGATAATATTATGGCTAATATTGACTGGAGCAAACTCACATTCTCCTACACCAAAACGAACACTATCCTCACTACCACTTTCAAGAACGGAGCATGGACTCCTGTGGAGAGCCACACTGATGATTATCTGCATCTGAGTGCTTATGCTGGAGCCCTCCATTATGCTATCGAGTGCTTTGAGGGTCTCAAGGCATTCAGAGGCAAGGATGGTAAAATCAGAATGTTCAGACCGGAGGAAAATGCAAAACGCCTCCAGAGATCTGCTAACTACCTCGGAATCGAGGCTCCTTCAACTGAGATGTTCATCCAGATGTGCGAGCGTTGCATCAAGGAGAACGAGGAGTTCCTTCCACCATACGAGGCTACAGGAGCATCGCTCTATATCCGTCCTACTCTGATCGGCTCAAACCCTCAGCTCGGTGTGCAGTCTTCAAAGGAAAGCCTCTTCATGATCCTCTGTTCACCAGTAGGAGCTTACGTAGGTGGCGCTCTTGATGCTGTAGATGTTGTAATTGCACGTAACTACGATAGAGCCGCTCCTAACGGATCAGGTTCTTTCAAGGTGGGTGGAAACTATGCATGTTCACTCCGTTCGCTCAACATCGCTCACGAACAGGGATATAAGGCTGTACTTTATCTTGACCCGTCCACAAAGACTAAGATCGACGAGTTCAACTCTTCTAACTTCTTTGCGATCAAGGATAACAGATATATCACTCCTAAATCGGACTCAATCCTTCCTTCTATTACCAACATGTCACTTGAGACTGTTGCAGCACACCTTGGAATGGAGGTTGAAAGACGTGAGGTGCTCGTTGATGAGCTCAGCACATTTGAGGAGGTTGGAGAGTGCGGTACTGCAGTTGTGATCACTCCGGTTCACAAGCTTGTTGACAAGCCTTTCCTTGAGTCAGACCAGGAGACTGTATATACTTTCGGAAATGGCCAGTGCGGTCCTAAGTCACTCAGACTTTACAATTTCATCACTCAGCTTCAGAAGGGTGATATTGAGGATCCATTTGGATGGATTCACTTTGTAGAGTAGTCTGAGTATTATCACATAACAGCCGAAGGGCTTCAAATTATTCCAGATCCTCCCCACTTGCGTGGGTCCCCTCTTTTAGATTTGCACCATAATTCCAATATGGAGTTATGGTGCTCTTTTATTGTACCTTTGACATAGGTCTGAATAATGTGAACTACGGTCCCTTCTAGGTGTTCCCTTCAAAGGGTATTAGACATTTTC
>JBGVNX010000015.1:0-17852 GCA_045126075.1 Candidatus Cryptobacteroides sp. | reverse complement strand
TAGAGAAGTTCTTAGGAATGTTGATCACGAGATCAAGTTCCTTGTTTGCGAGCATATCCATAGCTGCCTTGTACTTGCCGGCGAGTTCAGGATCAGTTGCCTCTGTAGGCCAGATCACGCGCTCTGCAGGTACTCCGTTCTCATTGAGATATCTTGCTGTTCCCTCTGTACCGAAGAGGTTATATCCTCTCTGGTGAAGGAGTTTACATGCATTGAGAAGGTCAGCCTTCTGAAGAGCATTACCTGAAGAGATGAGGATGTTCTTCTTAGGGATCTCGTATCCTACTGAGAGCATTGAGTTAAGGAGTGCCTCATTGAAGTCGTCACCAAGACATCCCACCTCACCTGTCGAGTGCATATCTACACCAAGTACAGGGTCAGCCTGCTGGAGACGTGAGAATGAGAACTGTGAAGACTTGATACCTACATAGTCAAGGTCAAATGCGGACTTGCGTGGAGCAGCTGGCTTAAGGCCGAGCATCGCCTTAGTTGCAAGCTCTATCATATTGATCTTGAGCACCTTCGAAACGAATGGGAAGCTTCGTGAAGCACGGAGGTTACACTCGATTACCTTGATGTAGTTGTCCTTAGCGAGGAACTGGATGTTGAATGGTCCTGTAATCTCGAGGGCTGCAGCGATCTTCTTTGCGATCTTCTTGATGCGACGTACTGTCTCAACATAAAGTTTCTGTGGAGGGAACTGGATTGTCGCGTCACCAGAGTGTACACCTGCGAACTCGATGTGCTCTGAGATTGCATATGCGATTACCTCACCGTTATCAGCAACTGCGTCGAACTCGATCTCCTTGCATCGCTGCATGAACTCAGACATTACAACTGGATGTTTCTCAGACACTTCTGCTGCAAGACCAAGGAAGTTGCGAAGTTCCTCGTGGTTGTAACATACATTCATGGCTGCACCAGAAAGGACATATGATGGACGAACCAGAACAGGGAAACCAACCTGATCGATGAACTGGTCAACCTCGTCGAAGTTAGTGAGCTCCTTCCACTTAGGCTGGTCGATGCCGAGAGCATCTACGATGGATGAGAACTTGTGACGGTCCTCAGCCTTGTCGATTGATGTAGCCTTTGTTCCAAGGATATTCACCTTGTTCTGATCGAGTCTGAGTGCGAGGTTGTTTGGAATCTGACCACCTACTGAAACCACTGTTCCGTGTGGATTCTCGAGGTCATGGATATCCATTACACGCTCGAATGTGAGCTCATCGAAGTAGAGGCGGTCACACATATCGTAGTCAGTAGACACTGTCTCAGGGTTGTAGTTGATCATTACTCCCCTGTATCCCTGATTGCGGATTGTCTGGAGAGCATTTACAGAACACCAGTCGAACTCTACTGAAGAACCGATGCGGTATGCACCTGATCCAAGAACGATCACTGAATTCTTATCATGCTGATACTTTACGTCATGGAAGTTACCACCATATGTAAGGTAGAGGTAGTTTGTAGCTGCAGGATAGTCGGCGGCAAGAGTATCGATCTGCTTTACACATGGGAGGATGCCCTTGGACTTACGGAATGCACGTACTATGTCCTCAGCCATTTCAGAATCCATTCCTTTGTAAAGTGCATTCGCAACCTGTACGTCAGAGAATCCCTGAACCTTTGCCTTCCTGAGAAGTTCGATCGGCATCTGCTCGCAGTTGTCGTACTCTCTCATCTCCTTGTGAGTGTTCACGATACCCATGAGCTTGTTAAGGAACCACTTGTCGATCTTTGTAAGGTCGTGGATCTGATCTACTGTGTAACCAGCCTGCATTGCCTTACTGATGACGAAGATACGGTTATCTGTAGGCTCGTTGAGTGCCTGGTCGATGTCGTCAACCTTGATCTCCTTGTTGCCGACGAAACCGTTTGCACCCTGTCCGATCATACGGAGACCCTTCTGGATGATTTCCTCAAAGTTACGTCCAAGTGACATGACCTCACCGACAGACTTCATGCTTGAACCGATCTTGCGGGATACGCCTGTGAACTTAGAGAGGTCCCAGCGTGGGATCTTGGCTACAACATAGTCGAGAGCTGGTTCGAAGAATGCTGGAGTCTGCTTTGTCACTGAGTTCTTGATGTCGAAGAGGCCGTATCCAAGACCGATCTTGGCTGCAACGAAGGCGATTGGGAAACCTGTAGCCTTTGATGCAAGAGCAGACGAACGGCTCAGTCGTGCATTCATCTCGATCACGTAATATTCCATTGAATCGGTGTCGTAAGCGTACTGTACGTTACACTCACCCACGATTCCGATATGACGAACCATCTTGATTGCAAGGTCGTGGAGGAACTGGCACTCCTTTGCACTGAGAGTCTGTGTAGGAGCAACTACGATAGACTCACCGGTGTGGATTCCGAGCGGGTCGAAGTTCTCCATGTTACAGATAGCGATGCAGTTGTCATAGCGGTCACGCATCACCTCATACTCTATCTCCTTCCATCCCTTGAGAGACTTCTCTACGAGTACCTGTGGAGAGAATGAGAACGAACTCTCGCAAAGAGTGACGAGCTCTTCCTCATTGTTACAGAAACCTGAACCGAGTCCACCGAGAGCATATGCAGCACGAACAATAACCGGATAGCCGAGTTCCTTTGCAGCTTCCTTTGCAGCCTCTATAGTCTCAACCGCATGTGACTTGATGGTCTTTACGTTAATCTCAGCGAGCTTTGCATTGAAGAACTCACGGTCCTCAGTGTCCATGATTGCCTGGACTGGTGTTCCGAGTACCTTTACATTATATTTCTCAAGAATGCCTGCCTCATACAGGTCCACACCGCAGTTCAGGGCTGTCTGGCCGCCGAATGCGAGGAGGATACCCTGAGGAGCTTCCTTCTGGATTACCTTCTCTACAAAGTATGCTGTTACAGGAAGGAAGTAAACCTTGTCAGCAACCTGCTCTGAAGTCTGTACTGTTGCGATGTTCGGGTTGATGAGGATGGTCTCGATACCTTCCTCCTTGAGAGCCTTGAGGGCCTGTGATCCTGAGTAGTCAAACTCACCGGCCTGACCGATCTTGAGTGCTCCCGAACCGAGCACGAGGACTTTCTTTATATTGTTGTCAATCATATCGTTATACGTCATTGCGAGGAGCGTAGCGACGTGGCAATCTCCTACAATTTAGAAATAAATTCATCAAGTGGTGTAACATTCTCAGTCAGACCTACGCAAACCTCTGGGGCGAAGTTAAGACCAGCAAACGGCTTGGTCTTGTGGCGGAGACCGTCGACAGCTCCGTCATTGAGATTTGTGAAGTATACTTCCCAGTCAGAGGGGATTGTATTTGCCTTCACTGCGCGATACACATTCTGAGATGAGATGTATGTGCGGTTGGTACCTTCCTTACGTACTGGCTGGTTTGCTCCTCTGTGCGGATGTGCCAGTCTTACGAGCTCGCAGCCTGCTGCCTTAGCCATGAGATGATATCCCATTCCAAAACCGAACACAGGCTTATTTCCTGCAAGCACTTTCTTAAGTACCTCTACAGTCTTTTCGCAGTTGCATGTGCATCCAGGACCGTTAGACACATATACACCATCATATTCCATCTCTGTGAAATCGTAGTCGAAAGGAACACGGATAACCTCAGCTCCACGAGCAATGAGGTCTCTGATGATACTGTGCTTTACTCCAAGGTCAACAACAACGACCTTCTTGCCAGCTGTAGTAGCTGCCTTGCTTCCATTGATGTTCTCAACCTCCTGTGCCTTTTCTGCCTTGTATACAATCACTTCCTTGCAGCACACGTCAGCTGGTGAAGGCTTTGCAGGCGCCGCCGGCTTTGCGGTACCCTCCGGAATGATTTCTCCAGCCATAGAGCCCTTGTCCCTGAGGATCTTTGTAAGCTCGCGTGTGTCGATGCCGTAGATACCTGTGAGATTCTGCTCCTTCATCCACTGTTCGAGACCCTTTTCCGCCTCCCAGTTGCTATAGTCCTCGCAAACATCGAACACGATCAGACCCTTAGGATGGATCCTGTCAGACTCGAGTTTCAATGAGAGGTTCTCTGTCATAAGTTCCTCAGAAGGAACACCATAGTTGCCGATTAGCGGGTAAGTAAGGCAAAGGATCTGTCCGCTGTAAGTAGGATCAGTAAGCTGCTCTGGGTAACCGACCATAGAGGTGTTGAATACGACCTCACCGCTTACCGCTTCAGCACTACCGAATGACCAGCCGTGGAATTCCATGCCGTTCTCCAGACGAAGTGTTGCTTTTAGTTTCATTTTATATCAATTAATTGTTATTATTTTCAATTATCAAGTGAAGTTTCTACACTTTGAATGTCGTTACTCTACGTCATTGCAACGTCGCTACCTCACGTCATTGCGAGGCCTCAAGGCCGCTGCAATCTATAAAAAAAACGACCACTTCTCTACAAGAGAAAATGGCCGACAGTAATAGTAACAGGAAAGACGCAAGGCTGTGCATTATCATGTAATGCGTTCACTTTAAGATATGTAGCGGATGTTGATCGTTTACACATAGCGCTTCCTGTTTATTGTTCTTTTATGCTTTCACGTGCACACTCGCGCGTAAAACCTTGCGAAGATAGAAATTTTTAACTGATTTTGCAAAACTTAAATCACACTTATATCGCCTTAAAATCACGAACAACCATGGATACAATTTGCTCCTAATCATAAAACACTAGTAATCAATATATTAAGCACTTAAGGGTCGGTGATTTTTCCGACCCTTAATTAATCATTTTATTGATAATCAATTAGATACAAATCACCGAAATTAAGAGGTGTACCGTTTATATTTTGCTAATCAGTAGATTTGTGATAATTTTGCAACACAAATTTACACCAGAATGTACATAAGAAACGAGGATACGATTTGCGCACCGGCGACGGTGCCGGGAACAGGAGCGATTTCAGTGATCAGGGTCAGCGGTCCTGAGGCGTTGAGCATTGCTGACAGGGTCGTGACCTGTCGCAAGGGAAACATCTCAGATGCGGCTGGATATACCATAAAGTTTGGCTTTATATATAATAATGTTAGCAATTGCGTTTCAAATAATTGCAACACTTTGCCTAAAGTAAAGAATAGTGATGAAAACGCCCTAAATAACGAGTCAGACAAACATATTATCGACGAGGTTCTGGTCAGCGTATTCCGCGCTCCACACTCATATACAGGTGAGGATTCGGTAGAGATTTCCTGCCATGCATCTTCGTATATCGTATCAGAGATCATGTCACTTCTATACGCTGCAGGTGCGCGCGCTGCCGAACCTGGAGAGTTCACGCAGAGAGCCTTCCTCAATGGCAAGATGGACCTTGCTCAGGCGGAGGCGGTAGCAGATGTGATAGCCTCTCAGAACGCAGCTGCACACAGGGTCGCATTCAAGCAGATGAAGGGCGGATTTTCATCCGAGCTCAAGGGCATGCGCGGCGAACTTCTGGAGCTGGTCTCATTGATGGAACTCGAACTTGACTTCAGCGAGGAAGAGGTGGAGTTCGCCGACCGTTCACGTCTTGATTCACTGCTCGAGCAGATCATCGCACATGTGGGGCGACTCATCGATTCGTTCCGTCTTGGCAACGCCATCAAAAACGGAGTTCCGGTCGCAATCGCCGGAGCGACGAACACCGGCAAGAGCACCCTGCTCAACGCCCTTCTCGGCGAGGACCGCGCAATCGTTTCCGACGTCCACGGAACCACCAGAGACACCATTGAAGAGACGCTTAACATCGACGGAATCCTGTTCCGTTTCATCGACACTGCCGGTCTTAGAGAGACTTCTGAAGTTGTAGAAAAAATAGGAATCGAAAGGACCTTCAAGAAGATCGGCGAGGCATCTATAGTACTCGGAATGGTCGACTTGACACGCGATTTCGATAGCACTTGCGAGACAGTCAAGTCAATTGTCGAGAAGGTTGATTTCGAGACTCAAAAACTGATCTTTTTGCTGAATAAAACAGACATTTCAGAGGTTAACAATAATGTTAACATTATAAACTATATTGTTTCTCTCCTTGATACAAAGGGTGTTAAATGTTCGGTATTTGAAAATGATGGTACCAGCTGTTCTGACGTGCAGATCATCCCGATTTCAGCAAAAACCGGCTTCGGAATCTCTGATTTGCGCTCAGTTTTAGCCGCTTCTCAGCGCGATCTACTCGGCGACAGTGACACAACATTGGTCACAAATCAACGCCACGTCCAGGCCCTCACCGACACCCGCGCTTCCCTCCTCCGCGTTCGCGAAGGCCTCGCCTGCAGCCTCCCGACCGACCTCGCCGCCCAAGACATCCGCGAAGCAATCTACCACCTCGGCTCCATCGTTGGTGAAATCTCAACTGATGAGGTATTGGGGAATATTTTTAGGAATTTCTGCATCGGAAAGTAAATTTCAATAAAATTTAACAAACTATCGTATTGATACACAAATAGTTAGGAGCGATACATGTCGTTCCTTTTTATTTCTGCATACCCGTCTTGTAATACGGTATAATACGATATTTATAATTTGTTTTAACAGAATTTGTTGGAATTTTAAAATTAGCATCACAACGAAACGACAATCTAAACGAGATGTTAAACGATGTGACACACCCTGACACACAGTGACACAAGATGACACAAATTTTGGGGTGAAATAGGGAGAAATAAAGATGAGATATACACGAATATGCGCTTTCTGCGGTAAAGAATTTACTGCCCAAAAGTCATGCACTCAGTACTGCTCGCACCAGTGCTCGCAAAGGGCTTACAAAGCTCGGCAAAGGGCAATGAACAGGAAGATTGTAGTTTCTCGTGACCAGGAGCAAATCATATCTGAATACACAAAGAAAGAGGTCGTGAGTATAAGGGAAGCTCTTGTCTATCTAGGGATCAGCCGGTCGACATTATTCCGCTATATACAATCAGGAATGATTCCGTCAATGAAATTGGGAGCGACAGTAAGGCTAAGACGAGCTGACCTGGATTGTCTGTTTGAAAAAAGACTGCCCTATTCCAAAGAGGAGAGAATCATCAAGCTTGCTGAATCAAAAGCAGGAGCATCCACAGAAGAAGAACTCAATGAAGACATTGCAGACAAATACGTAAGCAAGAAAGAAGCGTGTGTAATACTGGGAGTATGCAATGCCACAGCCTGGAAATTAATCAAGAAGCATAAACTGGAATCTGTCACATTCGGCAACTGCAAATACTATAAAAGGTCCCAGATCGAGAACCTCTCCAGACGCAGGAACAAAGACCCGTACCCTGAAATTACAGACTGGATCAGCAAGGAAGAGATAAAGGAGATGTTTTCAATGACAGACAGTGCCATATATTCGCTTGTCAGCGAAAGAGCAATACCAAAGAAGCCACACATAGGCAGCAGTGTTCTATACTCACGAAAGCATGTCTATGAAGCAAAGCATGTCGGAATCGACTTCAAGAAAGAATACTATAAAGCCGAAGAAGTTATGGAACTGATGGGACTTAACAGAAAGCAGCTTCATAACAGACTGCGAGGACATAACATAAGACGTCTCACTGTAAAGCGGACATTATGGATAAACAAGGCTGATTTCATTGCTACATATGGGGATTTGGAGTACGGTTCAATTTTACCAGAATCTAATCTCGCTCTAATCTCACTCTATCAAGATTTCAGAAAGTAAAAATATTATCATCATTGCAGCATAAATAATTGAGCATATGATTTCAACAGTATCTTTAAGGCAAAGCAACAGGAAAAACGGCAAGGGATATTTGTTTCTTGACTATCATCCTCCCATCAAGAATCAAGTGACAGGAAGGACTTACAGGCAGGAATACCTGCACATGACTGTCTACCTCAATCCGACTAATAAGGAACAGAGGGAGCATAATGAGAACACTATGCGACAAGCTGAAGAGATTCGATCCCGCAAAGCTATAGAGATGATCAACAAGCAGTATGGTCTATATGATACACGCAATGAGAAGAATGATTTCCTGGCATATTATAAAGATAAGGTTGGCCAGAAGGATTCATCATATATACATTTCTTCAGATTCTGTAACGGCCAGTGCAGATTCGGCGACATAAGCATGTTCTTATGTAACGGCTACCGAGACCATCTTACGAATACGGCAAAAAAGAAGGATGGAAATAAACTGAGTCATAATTCAGCATGCAGTTATTTCAGCCGCTTCCAATACATACTGAAGCTAGCTTATAAGGAGCATCTGATTCCCAATAACATAGCCGAATGTCTAGAGAAAATACCTTACAGGAATCCCCAGAGGGCTTATCTGATTATGGAGGAAGTCATGCGTCTTGAAAAGACGCCGTGCAGATATGCCGTACTCAAGAGAGCTTCGATGTTTTCCATATTCACCGGTTTGCGAATCAGTGACATTCTTGATCTTGACTGGAGTGACATTAAAACAGCACCTGATGGTGGTCCATGCATTATCAAGAATATCGTAAAGGCAGGTAGAGATGATGTCATATTCATCAGTGAGGAAGCTCTCGCATACTGTGGAGAAAGAAAAGAATCGGGACCTGTGTTTTACGGTTTGAATAGAGCCATGACATACGCTCCTTTAAAACAATGGATAAAGGATGCTGGGATATCCAAGGAGATTACGTTTCATAACTTTCGTCACACCTACGCCACTCTACTTATGGCATATGGTACCGACATTTATACCGTGTCACACCAGTTAACTCATAGGGATGTCAAAACCACACAGATTTATGCTGATCTTGTTGATGACAAGAGACGAATGGCAGCTAATGCAATTACCTTAAAAAAGAAAAGAAGGAAATGAGCAACGAAAGGCGCAGAGCCATCATAGAAATCTTTCAAAAGAAAATAGGTCACGGTTGGGCGAGGCTTCTTATCAGATACACTCCGGCCCTTATTGACATGAAAAGAGGCCTAACCCTTGATTATGAGGATATAGGTATCAAGGTATATACGAACCCAGCAAATGCAAATCAGGAGAAATTCAACAGACTAAGATACTCCAAAGCTAACTCATTACTTGATAAGCGCAGATCAGAATTCGACAATGGCAGGATCCGACTACCATCTGAAGACTTCATCTCGTTCTATAGACATCTGGCATCAAGTATGGGATACAATCTAACAGCATCGCTCAAGCAGTTGATTAAATTCACCGGTGAGCGATGTGCTTTCGACAGAATAAACGCTGGATTCATTGCAGAATATCAGACCTTTCTTGAATGCAAGGCATCCACATCCAAAGGCGCCCTGCTTGCCAACTCGACTGTATTGCTATACATGCGTCAGATGCTATTTGTATGCAGGACAGCCATAAGTAAAGGTTTCATTTCTGAGGATGACATTGCCGGTGCAGGGTTACCACGCTATCCTGATGATGACTGCGTAGTTTCATTTGCTGATCTGAGGAAGCTATATCGGTATCCGGAACGAGACCACAGGGTCGAAAAATTGCTTAACCTCCATCTTTTGACTGGTCTGCCTGTATCTTACCTTTTAAGGCTTGAAGTAAAGGACTTGACTAGTGACGACTTCGGCAATTGGTCCTTAGATATCAAAGGGAAAAGAGGCAAACGAACATATATATCAAGCGAGGCGGCTGAAATAATCCGCCAATGCGATAACGAAGGGCACGTGTTTCAAGGGATGTCTTACCCTGAAGCAAACTCGCTCTTAACACAGTGGACTACAAACGCTGGTTTAACGAAAAGCTATAGGTTCCACAATTTCAGAATACAATTGGATTCGCTGGATGATATATTCTTAAGAAAACCCCGAGAGTCCTAGCAATCCAGTTCAGAGTTTAGGAATATAACAAAAAACGAAGAGTGGATTACTCCATTCTTCGTTCCAGACGATGTTAAGTATCTTGTTCAGATTACTTTATTGCCTCGAGTGACAGACGTCTAAAATTTTTGAGTTCCTTCTCCAAAGCGAGTGAAACTTTTCTTGCTCTCTGACCTGCAGCCTTGTTTCCCTTCTCGGCCTGAGCTGTAGCGTCCTTCTCGAACTCTGCATAGAGAGCGTTGATCTTTTCTACCAATTCCTTCATGTCAAATATTATTTAAATGTTCTACTTAGTGTTCTTGTCGGGTGTGATCTTGATCGACACCTTGAGTCCGGCAACCTCTGCCAGCTGATAGATGTACGAGATGAATACATCGTCATGGCTGAGCCAGTAATAGATGGTAGTGGTTCCGATACCCATCTTAGGCTGGATCTCCTCCCTGTTGATGTTGTATCTCTTGAGGGCGCTTGCCAGGAACTCCAGCTTCTTGCCGGACTTCTTCTCTCTCTCGACCTTCATTTCGACCATGGCAGGCTCCCCTTCCGTAGGTCTTTCCTTGATCAGGTCGAACTCGATCCTGTAGCCGTATGCCTCGAACAGCTTGTAGATCATAGAGATTCTGACGTTGTCCTTCTTGAACCAGTAGTAGACAGCCTGTCTTGAGATGCCTACCAGCTCGGCCACTGACGCAGTAGTCAGTCCAGTCTCTTCCATGAAGTCGGTCAGGAACTTGAGATGTACCAGGTTCCACTGACCATCCTGATAATTGCTTTCAGGATTGCTAGCCTCTTTACGCATTTTTAGTGAGCATTGCATCAAGAACTCTGTCAAAAGTTGTAAAAACAATTAGTTTCTTTTAACTTTGTCCTTGAAAATATTTAACAACAGTATTCGTATTCCTTGCGATAGTGCTGCAAATGTATGTAAATATTTTCATTTAACAAACATTTAGTAACATTTAACGGACAATTTAGATTCTTATGGCAAGCTATACATATGAAGAGAAGGGAATCCTCCTTTCGACTCCTATAGAGGCTGTCCTGTCGTTCTACGGCAAGGACACCAGCCATGACAGGACCTATCACTACTACTCCCCTTTCAGGGAGGAGTCCAACCGTTCGTTTCATGTGAACCCGAGGAAGAACGTATGGTATGACTTCGGCCTTGCCGAGGGAGGCGGTGTGCTGACCCTGGTGACGAAGCTCTCCGGCTGTGGCAATGACGAGGCGTTCGACATCCTCGCGCAGATGAACACCTCGTTCATCCCTTCATACGCATACCGCTCCCCTTCACCTGCCGCAAAGGAACCTGAAAGGACAATCATCATAGACCACAAGGCAAAGGAATTCACCCGCAAGGGTCTGCTCAGATACGCAGCCGCGCGAGCGATTTCCAAGGAGACACTGGACAGGTACTGCGTGCAGATAACCTATCACAGCGTCTATTCCCCCACCCTCAAGCATACGGTCATAGGATTCGCCAATGAACCCGGAGGGTATGTCCTTCGCTCGAATTCTGTAAAGAAATGTTCCGCCAGCGGAATCTCCATCATCAGTGCGGATGAGCACGTAGATGACGTGGCCGTGTTCGAGGGGTTCTTCGACTTCCTGTCATGGATCGAAGACCAGGGAATAGAGACTCTCCCGTGCGATGTATGCGTACTTAACAGTGTATCCAACCTCAGGAGGGCCCTGGAGTTCCTTTCGGCTCACAAGGAGATACACCTATACCTGGATAATGACAGGGCCGGTGCGGATGCCGCAGCCCAGATTGAATGTTTCTGTGTGAATGAAGACACTCGTGTAGTAAGCATGTCCCACCTCTTCGAGGGGTACAAGGACTACAACGAGATGTTGGTTGCAACGACATCAACCCATAAATCACATTCATATGGAAAATTCATTACCGAACGACGTTCAGAACAGACTGAACAAGATCAACTGGGATCACCTGAAGGAGAAGTACGGGATCTCTAAGGAAACAATCATGAAGAACCCTACCGTGGCGACCCAGCTCGCCTACGGACAGATGACCGATCTCGTGTACGGCAGCACAAAGGAGCTGACCGGACTCTTCTCACTCAGGGCCTATCCGCAGGGAGAGGGACAGGAATGGGCGGTCAAGCTCTTCACCATGGAGAAGGCCAAGACGCCGAACGACACCCTCTATCTCTACAACCAGCCTATCACCAGCCAGAAGGTCAAGGAGGCCCTCATCGAGAGGACATCCTGGGAGGACAACAGCGGAAACCCGCGCAAGGGCCTGGCCAATGCCAACGGCGGACGTCCCATCACCATCGAGGTGGACGGACGCAGGCAGGAGTTCCTGGTGTCCATCCACCAGCCTACGAACCGTGTGGTGGGAATGCCTGTGGAGCAGGTCAGGGCCATGCTCCTGGATGACAAGGGACACTCCAGAGGCAAGGGAATCTACGGAGTGACCTTCACCGACGAGCAGGCCAAGGCGCTCGCAGAGGGCAAGGCCATCGCCATCTCCGGCATGAAGCGCGACGGCGAGAGATTCACCTGCTGCGTGCAGTTCGACGCCGCACAGCGTCAGGTGGTGACCTGTCATCCTACCTGGTTCAAGGAGGCCCAGAAGGCAGGCCTGGACATGAAGTACTCCAAGGAGCTGAAGGTGGATCCGCAGGTCAAGCAGCAGGTGGAGAACTCCATGAAGGAGGGACAGAAGAAAGGGAGAAAGCAATCGGTGAAGGTGGGATAGTATGCTTGGAGCAGTTGCCGGGGACATCATCGCGTCTCCATACGAGAGGACCAATGCTAAGGACAGCGGCTTCGAGATGTTCGCCGGAGTCCGCGGCCGTCATGACGGCGAGGAGGTGACCTTCCACCCGAAGGTGACTGACGCCACCGTCATGACCCTTGCGGTAGCGCACTGGATTGCCACTGATCCGGAGCACCGCAAGGACACCTTCATATCCTGCATGCAGGAGGCTTACGGCCGTCATCCCGGCTGCGGGTTCTCCCCTACGATGAGCATCTGGTGCCGCAGCGAGTACTTCAAGCCGTTCTCAAGGGACAACAACGACCCTGCGTCAAGGATATCGCCGATCGCCTTGAGCGTTAGCGACCTCAAGGAGGCGATAGACCTTGCAAGGATGAGCGCGGAGTTCACCCACAGCCATCCGGACAGCATCAAGGGAGCGGAAGCCATGACCGAAGCCGTCTGGCAGGCATGGCACGGACGCAGCAAGGACGATATCCGCTTCGCGATGGAGAACTGCTACGGGATAGACTTCTCCCTGCCGGAATCCGATCTGAAGACGATCCTCTCAGGAGCTCAGAAGGAGGATGTGCTGATCAACGGTGAGCCGAGCGGAGAGTTCTACTACCGCCCGACCGGCAAGACGGACTACTCCACTATGAATACGGTCACAGCCGCCCTCAGGTGCTTCATGGAAGGCAATGGTTTCGAAGATGTAGTCCGACGGGCCGTAGCCATGGGAGGAGACTCCACCACCATTGCATCGATGGCGGGAGCTGTGGCGCATGCGTTCTACAGGGACATCCCGGAGGTGATCGTCAAGCAGTGCGGAAAGGTCATGGAAACGGACCTCAGGAATACGATGGATTCGTATGAGAGGTCTCTTACCAGGAAGCCCACTGAGGAGCCCGTCAGGAAGGTCGAGCAGACAAATGAACTGGCATTCCACATCATCAAGAAGCCCGACGGGGACAGGATCTTCGTCGCTGACCAGCATCGCAAGGAGCTGATAGCCGCGCTCAAGGGACGCTTCGGCAATGACATCACCATCATCAGGCCGAGAGATCTGCAGCAGGCCTACAGAGAGCTCTGCCATCAGGAGAAGGATGGAACGTACGTGGAGCAGAAACGCCCGGAGGTGCGTACCATCTACTTCCAGGACGGCGAGTTCAGGACGGCCGTGACCATGACCGGGGACACCCTCCCAGACAAGGAGTCCAGGATCTCCGCACGTCAGGCCTTCTGTGAGCTGGTGGATTACGTGCAGAAGGTTAAGGCGGAGCTTTATGAGAAGGTGGGTTATGTGGGCAACGGGGACATACATTTCGCCAATGCCTACTATCCTGTCATCTTTCACGACAGGATAGAGATCCTGAAGGGCGATATCTTCGCCGGCTCGGTCGGCATCGACCCCAACAGCGGACTCCTGAGGGTCGACCAGGGCGGAGATTTCGGACCGATGGAATGGTTCGGAGAGAGGACGGAGTCGGTTTTCAGCAGCAGCTCCTTCGATTCCATCAAGGAGGCGATAGGTCGCTTCTGTCTGGATGAAGGCGTCGGAGTCGGTGACAACGACAGGAGACTTAACATCGAAGTGGCGAACGACGACGTTGCCCGCTCGCAGGATCAGCTGCTGATCGACAGCCTGAGTCAAGGGATGGATACGCCGCAGAAGTCCATGAAGATCTAGATAAAAGCAAAGACAGGGCCGCAGTTTTGCGGCCCTGTCGCTTTCTACACCTCAATCAGGATGGGGATGCCATTATCGCTGTACATCATACTGTTGAAGGATTCCGCAAAGTCGCTGAAGGCCTCTTCGCGTGACTCTGCGCCCCCTACCACTTCCGCGTATATCTCGTCTTCAGGATATACCACATACACGGGAGAGTCATCTATGATGACCTCTTCCACACATACATCGATATCCATATCAGCTGAGCTTGAATATTCGCGGATACTCCCCTTTTTCTACCATGAAAGGCCTCTTCACCTTATACTTGAGGCGTTCCTTGTATAAGGTATTCTCGTCGTCGATGAAGAAATACGGCGGGAGCTTGTCATACCAGTCGTCCACGGCATCCGTGATGGTGAATCCGGCACCGACGGCCAGATCCAGCCCGGTAATGGCTGGAATAGGTTCGGACCAGACAGAGAACACCTTCTCTCCGCCGGTCAAAGTGATAAGTACGTTTAATGTGATCGTCATGATATCAGGTCATTAACATGGCTGCCTTCAGAGACGGCAAAGGCAGAATATGCCGACCGTTTGAGCTAGGACGGAAAACCTGAGAAAAGACCGGAACCGGTATACGGGCCGTTTGAGCGAGGACGGCAAACCTGAGAGTGCAAAGATAGAAAATAAAATGAAAAAGGCATCCCGAAGGATGCCCAAGTGTGTGTCGAGATAGAGAATGTACACATTACGTGTACTATCGGATATGCAAATATAGCTAATTTTTCTATTGCTGAGTATCCTTTGCCATCATGATCAGTTCCTGAAGCTGTGCTCTGTATCCGTACTTGTCGAATGAAAGCCTTTCGCCAACAAGCTGGTATGCCATATCGAATGTGGCTGTACCCTTGTACTTCGAGTCGCGGAGCACCATTCCGTAAGCGGCTACTCCAGCCGCAAATCTGAGTTCTGTAGGCATAGCATCAAGAGCATCGCTGCCTGTTATCTCAAGCGAGAGAGGGATGCTTTCCGCTCCAAGCATCTTCTTGTATCTGAAGTCGAATACTGCAAACGGACCTTCACCGTTGAATCCCTCGACAGGAATAATCTCATATAGAGCTGTTATGGTCTGTCCTGCGCCGATTTCTCCGGCATCCTTCGTGTCATCCTCGAAGTCCTCGTTTGCCATCACGCGGTTCTCGTAGCCTATGAGCCTGTAGCTGTCCACCTTTTCCTTATCGAATGTCACCTGAACCTTCGAATCATTGGCAACCGCCTGGAACTTTGACCTCTCGTTCACGAATACCTTCGAGAGTTCATCCTCTGAATCTATATATTCATATGTTCCGTTACCCTTATTGGAAATCTGCTCCATCATGCTGTCGTTGAGATTACCTGAACCGAAACCGCACACTGTGAGGTAAACACCTTTTGATGCGTAGTCCTGAACCATCTCAACAAGAGCATCAGTCGAAGTGACTCCCACATTGAAGTCACCGTCTGTTCCCATGATCACTCTGTTGTTGCCACCTTCTATATAATTTGCGAGAGCCTCTTCATATGCCATCTTGAGCGCCTCACCACCGGCTGTCGATCCACTTGCACCAAGCTTTGATATCGCCTTCTTAATAGCATTAGCATCACTTGCAAGAGTCGATTCAAGGAGGAGCTTGACATTACCTGAATATGTCACGATCGAGACCCTGTCGGTAGGATTGAGTCTGTCTGTCAGTGTGATGAGTCCTTCCTTGAGAAGCGGGAGCTTGTCATCCTGATTCATTGAGCCTGATACGTCAATAAGGAATACGTAATTGGCTGCTGGCATCTGGCTTGCCTGCATTGACTTACCCTTGATTCCAAGTCTGATTAGCTTATGCTCGGGATTCCAAGGGCACTCGCCCACTTCACCGTTGATTGCCACCGTATGATCTCCTGTCGGATCTGCGTAATCGAATGTGAAGTAGTTAAGATACTCTTCTATTCGCACTGCATTAGGAGAAGGAAGAAATCCGTTACGGAGGCATTTACGCATGTAGGCGTATGTTGCACCATCAGCATCAATAGAGAATGTGGAGACATTCTGGTCGGCCGTCTTAATGAAGTCGTTCTCAACGATCTCATCGAACTTGTCTCCACCGGTAGGTTCTTCTGGTTCACCGGGCATTGCCTCATCATAAGAAGCCTCGGGCATGAAAACGTCGCCCATATCATAAGCCATATCGCATGAATAGAGGAATAGACACGCAGCAGGCACAAGCAGTGCCTTAAGTAAATTCGTAGCTTTCATAAGATTCAATTTTATATACCTAACGATAGGAAGTGCTGAATACTTCCATTAAATGATGCAGATACAGCGTAAATCGCTGCATCTATCAGGCATACAGTCATTGAATTAGCCCAGCTTCACTGCTGTTCCGGATGCAGTCACCATCAGCATGCCGCCGTTAGGGCCAAGCACTTCATAGTCGATGTCGATTCCCACGACTGCGTCTGCTCCTTTTTCGCGTGCTCTGCTTTCAAGTTCTCTGAGTGCAGATGTTCGGGCATCAAGCAGCTCTCTCTCATATGATCCGGAACGGCCACCAAAGAAATTCCTGAGACTGGCGCCGAAGTCCTTAATGAAATTCACACCGGTAATCACTTCTCCGAAGACGATCCCCTTGTATTCGATGATGGTTCTGCCTTCTACTGTTGGGGTTGTTGTAAGTATCATATCTTTAGTTATATAGGTTATCATTCATTGCTTACCATGAGGTGTCCACTGCAGGGATATACTTCAGTCTTGTGTTCTTGTAGGAGAATGTAAGTCCCTTTGTATCTATAGCCCACATCGCTCCGGTGTTTATGTTGATCAGAAGGATATTATCGTTTCCGTCGCCATAGCGTACAAGCTGGTAGTTGTATGCCTGCTCATCGTAGATGATGTCGTCAGGAGTTCTGTCCCTAAGGATATTCCATCTCACTGGTTCACCTCTCTGGTATGTTACCAGAGTCACCTGACCGGTATACTTATCAAGGAAGTACTTTCCTAAGTTCTCGATGCGGGATCCTCCGATAGTAGTCTCTGACTTCATTCCGAAGACCTTCTTCAGCTCTTGCTCAAGTGTCGGACCGGATGACTGGACAGGCTTGACTTCAGACTTTTCCTTCGGATCTTCTTTTTTCTTCTCTTCCTGCCCGGTGCCCACCTTTACTGAGACGGTCTGAGCGGATATGTCATTTGTATTGAAAACGGCAGGGAAAACCAGCAGCATGAACGCCGCAGATAAAAGAATCTTCTTCATGTCAGTTCATTTTAGGGTTAAACATTAAGATTTGACCTGCAAATCATGTACCAACAAGAAATTTCAGACATTTCGGTATAGGATTTGCTTTAGTAAATTCCGAATAGTTTTTTCATAGGTTAAGTTTTAGGTTAGAGGTGTCCTGCGATGAGAATTGCAGGGCATCTTTCTTTATATGCGTAAAATTCTTCGCTATTTCTGAAAGGAATCGGTAAATTTGGTGTCTAAAGGGTAGAACAAAAGAAAAACACTGATGGACAACATTGAATTTGAGTTTACCAGAATGGTCAAGGAGCACAGGAAGACCATATATACGGTCTGCTACTTCTTCTCCAAGGATGCGGATGAGGTTAATGACCTGTTCCAGGAGATACTGATCAACTTGTGGAAGGGTTTTCCGAAGTTCCGCGGAGAG
>JBGVNX010000014.1:0-152352 GCA_045126075.1 Candidatus Cryptobacteroides sp. | reverse complement strand
ACCTGTTACGTTCACCCATCCTCCGATCTGGAAATCAGCTGCTGTAAGTGTGCTTGTATCATCTGAAAGTGTCAATACGACATCTGAAGAAAGAGGTCCAGTCGTGTTGCTGATCATTGTGTTTTTAGGAATAGTGATAGTATTGCCTGACAATGTACCAGTAACAACTGTTCCTTCATAAATGAAGTCAGTCAAAGTAACCTGATCACCTGAAACCTCTACAGTCACTGTTGCCGATGCAGTACCTGTACCAACTGTAACTGACTGTTCCCAAACACCTGCGATTGAGCCTTCCTGTGCCGGAGCCTCAACCTTCACTGCAGCTGCGTAGTCTGCCATCCATACGTTTCTGTATGTAGAGTAGCTGTAAGTAGCTATTGTCTCTGCTGAGAATGCCTTCGCTGTAGCGTCATATGTAAGCTCAACGTCTGATGTGAAACCGTAGCTGAGTGTAGCGCCAGCATAGTATACTGTAAGAACACTACCCTCAACGTCAGCATAGTACTCACCACCCTGGTTCTGAACCATCTGGCTGTTATGGAAGTATAGGTCTGCATAGAAAAGGTTCTTCACCTTGTATGCTCCCTTTGCGAAGTCGTCAGAAAGCTCGAATGTGAACACGCCCTTCTTAGCCTCTGCATCACCTGTAAGGTCTGCATTCTTGTAAAGATTGAATGACTCAGCCCACTCGACAACCTCACCATTCTCGTCAGCGATCAACTCTGGATAGTAGTTCTTCTGAACAACCTCGAATGTAGCGAGAACCTTCTCACCCTTCTTCATTGTCACTGTAGCAACGTTGTCATTAGCAGTTGTATTGGCAGCAGTAGCTTTAAGAACTACAGTCTCCTCGCGGATAGCCTTAGTCTCTACATACTCAAGCCATGAAGCACCACCAAAGTCGATCTCATAGTCAGTAGTTGTAGCTACAGGAACCTCAACATCTCCACCGAGTGGCGAAACATAGAATGTTGTAGCCTCTACCTCGAAGAAGTCCTCACCGTTGAATGAGATAGTCTTAGCCTTGAGCTCACCAGTTGTGTTGTTGAGTGCGTAAAGGTCAACATAACCTGCGCCATAACCTGGAGTCACGCTTACAGCATTCTCAACCGGAAGCACAGCAGCCTCGCAGTTTGAAGAAGAAAGGATACGTACAACAACCTGGTCTGACTCAGCTGCACCTACGATCTGATAAGGGACCTTGTAAGTCTCACCTACAATAATCTTTGTCTCAGAAAGAGTAAAAAGAACATTGAAGTCATTACCCATAGGAAGCTCGTAAACTGTGCCGTCAATGAGAATGATCACGAGGTATGCGCCATCCTCGCTGAGCTCAACGCTCTCAAAGAATGCATCACCATCCTGGCCATCCTTGCCGTCAACGCCGTCCTTTCCATCCTGACCGTCCTTTCCGTCCTGACCAGCAGGACCCTGAGCGCCGTCCTGGCCGTCCGTACCGTTCTGGCCGTCCGTACCGTCAGCACCTGCTGGACCCTGAGGACCCTGAGGACCCTGAGGACCCTGAGCGCCAGTATCACCCTTGTCGCCTTTATCACCCTTGTCGCCCTTATCACCCTTGGCACCGTCAGCTCCATTGTAAATGTTAATCTTAGATCCGTCTGACATGATAAGTTCATAACCGCCTTCGACCTGATTGTAGTCAACAACAGAAAGGTTCTTATCTACAGCATCTTTGAGGGCTGCCAAATCACTCTTAATCTGTGTTACATCCTGCTCAACCTTGTCAAGTCTTTCATTCAATGCTGAATCATCATAACATGATGTGAATACAGGACATGCTAAAGCCGCGAGTATCATTGACGCGCTGGCCAACATCTTTGAAAAATGTCCGATTTTCATAAATTTGAAATTTAGTTAGTATTAATAATAGTGTTTGTTTCTGTGCAAATCTCCGTAAAATTAGAAAAATTCTCGTAAATTTGCACCGATTTGGACGTTTTTTCACGTAAAAAGTCTCGTTCAGAGCCACATACAAGCAGATTACAAACAATTAAATATCAAAAAAAATGAGAAAACACATCGTAGCAGGCAACTGGAAGATGAATACAACAGTTGCAGAGGGCGTAGAGCTCGCAAAGGCAGTAGTTGAGGCAGCAGCTGAGGTTCCAGCTGACGTAAAGCTTATCATCGCTCCACCATTCACTCACCTCTATCCAGTAGCTGAGGTTGTAAAGGGTTCACCAGTTGGTCTTTCAGCTCAGAACTGCGCAAACCACACAAAGGGTGCTTACACTGGTGAGGTTGCAGTTAACATGATTGCTGGTCTTGGTGCAGAGTACGTTATCCTCGGCCACTCTGAAAGAAGAGAGTACTATGGTGAGACTGACGCTCTCCTCGTAGAGAAGGTTAAGCTTGCTCTTGCTGAGGGTCTTTCTCCAATCTTCTGCATCGGCGAGAAGAAGGAAGAGCGCGAGGCTGGCCGTCACTTCGAGGTTGTAACAGAGCAGGTAAAGAACGTTCTTTTCGAGCTCACAGCTGAGGAGATGGCTAAGGTAGTAGTAGCTTACGAGCCAGTATGGGCTATCGGAACAGGTCTTACTGCAACTGCAGAGCAGGCACAGGAGATCCACGCTGAGATCCGCAAGGTTCTTGCAGAGAAGTTCGGTGAGCTCGCTGAGGAGATCTCTATCCTCTACGGTGGTTCTTGCAACCCTACAAACGCTAAGGAGCTTTTCGCATGTCCTGATATCGACGGTGGTCTTATCGGTGGTGCAGCTCTCAAGGCTGATAGCTTCAAGGCAATCGCTCTTAGCTTCTAATCAAACATGAAGAAGTTATACATCATTGCAGCCACTGCCCTCGCAGTGGCTGCTTGTGGTCAGAGCAACGAGTCTGACCTCAAGGCAAAGGTTGAAAGCTACGCAGTAGTAGAGGTGTCATCACCTCTCTACGACGCTCTTTCAGAAAATGACAAGAAGATAGTAGGACTGTTCCGCGAGGCTGCACAGATCATGGACGGCCTCTTTTGGACGCAGACATTCGGAGACAAATCTCTCATCGAGAGCATGCCTGAGGGTTATGCTAAAACCTACGCGATGATCAACTATGGTCCATGGGATCATCTTGACAACAACGCTTCTTTCGTAGAAGGCTATGGCGAGAAACCGCTTGGCTGTCAGTACTATCCGCAGGATATGACCATGGAAGAGTGGGAGGCATTCGAGGATCCGGACAAGCTCAGCCTATATACAGTCATCCGCCGCGACGAGAACGGAGCTCTCAAGACAGTATGGTACCGTGACGAGTACAAGGAGGAGCTTGAAAAGGTCTGCGCGCTTCTTGAGGAAGCTGCAGCCCTTACAACCAACGAGGGTATGCGCACATATCTTACAGAGCGCGTAAAGGCATTCCGCACAGATGACTATCTTGCCAGCGACATGGCTTGGATGGACATGAAGGACTGCAATATGGATCTGGTAATCGGACCTATCGAGAACTATGATGACCATCTCTTCGAGGCCAAGGCTGCATATGAGGCATTCATCCTCCTCAAGGACGAGACTCGCAGCGCCAACCTCGCAAAGTATGTAGCCCTTCTCCCTACCCTTCAGCAGATGCTCCCATGCGCTCCTGAGTATAAGACATTCGTACCTGGAACATCATCTGATCTGAACGTATATGACGCGATTTATTATGCAGGTGACTGCAACGCCGGCAGCAAGACCATCGCGATCAACCTCCCTAATGACGAGAGAGTACATGCAGCAAAGGGCGCACGCCGCCTCCAGCTCTACAACAGCATGATGGCGAAGTTCGACAAGATCATGGCACCTATCGGAGAGGTCCTTATGGTTCCTGAGCAGCTCGAGCACCTGAGTGCTGATGCATTCTTCTGGAACGTGACTTTCCACGAGGTCGCTCACGGACTTGGAGTCAAGCAGACAATCAACGGCAAGGGTACTGTGGATCAGGCTATGGGTGACCAGAAGACTTCTTGGGAAGAGGCTAAGGCTGACATCCTCGGTCTGTTCATGGTAAGTAAGCTCATCGACATGGGCGAGATCACAGACATCACAAAGGAACAGTCCCTCGCTACCTTCATCGCAGGTATCGTACGTTCAGTACGTTTCGGCTTCGCCTCGTCACACGGAAAGGCCAACATGATGTGCTACAACTACATGGAGGACCACGGTGCATTTACCCGCAACGAGGAAGGCAAGTGGGTGATCGACTTCGAGAAGGCAGCAGCTGCTGTTGACTCATGGGCAAGCCTCATCCTCGAGACACAGGCTACCGGAAACTACGAGTTCGCCCAGAAGTATGCTGCTGAGAACGCTAGCATCCGCGAGGCCCTCGCAGCCGACATCGACAAGGTGAACGAAGCCGGCATCCCACGCGACATCGTATTTGATTTCGCCTGGTAATAACGCACCATTTATAGGCTTATCCCTCCGGCAGGACTGTCGGAGGGATAATTGTTTTATGGAGATTGCCGAATCTTAATTTTTGTGTATCTTTGTAGGTTGCAAACGAATTGATAATTAACAGATAAAATATATGAAGAATTTTGTACAGGAACTCAAGTGGAGAGGCATGATTCAGGACATCATGCCTGGAACAGAGGAAAAGCTCATGGAAGGTTCGACTGCCGCTTACGTCGGCATCGACCCAACAGCAGACTCGCTCCACATCGGACATATGGTCAGCATCATGATCCTCAAGCACTTCCAGAACTGCGGCCACAAGCCGATCGCTCTAGTAGGTGGTGCAACAGGTATGATCGGTGACCCTTCAATGAAGTCTCAGGAGAGAAACCTTCTTGACGAGGAGACTCTCAACCACAACGTCGCATGCATCAAGGCACAGCTCAGCAAATTCCTCGACTTCGAGTCTGACGCAGAGAACAAGGCAGAGCTCGTGAACAACTACGACTGGATGAAGAATTTCACTTTCCTTGATTTCGCACGTGAGATCGGAAAGCACATCACAGTAAACTACATGATGGCTAAGGATTCAGTGAAGAAGAGACTCTCGGGCGAGGCTCGCGACGGCATGTCATTCACAGAGTTCACATACCAGCTTCTTCAGGGATACGATTTCCTTTACCTCTATGAGCACAAGGGATGTACACTCCAGATGGGTGGTGCAGACCAATGGGGTAACATCACCACAGGATCAGAACTCATCCGCCGTATCCTCGGCAAGGAGGCTTTCGCACTTACATGCCCTCTTATAACAAAGGCAGACGGCGGCAAGTTCGGAAAGACAGAGAAGGGCAACATCTGGCTCGACCCAGAGCGCACTTCTCCATACCAGTTCTATCAGTTCTGGCTCAACGTATCAGACTCTGACGCCGAGAAATATATCAAGATCTTCACAATGCTCACAAAGGAGGAGATCGATGCTGCCATCGCAGCTCACACAGAGGCTCCTGAGCGTCGCGAGCTCCAGAAGCTCCTTGCAAAGGAGGTTACCACTATGGTACATGGTGCCGCTGAGTACGAAAACGCTGTAGCAGCCTCACAGATGCTCTTCGGAAATGCAACAAAGGATGCCCTCATGAACCTTGACGAGAAGACTTTCCTCGCAGTGTTTGACGGAGTTCCTACATTTGAGGTGGCAGCTGAAAAATTCCCTCTCGGAATCATCGATCTGCTTGCAGGCGAATCACAGGTATTCCCATCTAAGGGAGAGTGCCGTAAGATGATCCAGGCCAACGGCGTAAGCATCAACAAGGAGAAGGTTGCTGACGTAAACGCTCAGATCGGAAGTGAGTCGTTCATCAATGGCAAGTATATCCTTGCACAGAAGGGCAAGAAGAATTACTTCATTATTAAGGTAAAATAGATTTCTCGACAAGCTCGAAATGACAAACATGGAAAAGACAGGTGAAAGCACAAGGCAGCTGAAGGTTGCCAAGGAGATTCAGAAGGTGATGGCTGAGGTCATCCGCAGCAAGGGCATGGCGGCATTTGGTGGCGCGCTCGTGTCAGTGAGCGGTGTGAAGGTCAGTCCAGACCTTTCTGTAGCCAAGATTTATGTCAGCGTATTCCCATCAGATAAGGCAGAGGCCGTGATGGGAACCCTCGAAGAGAACAGCAAGGCTCTTCGCGGCGAGCTCGGCGGCAAGATGGGCAAGCAGCTCCGCATCGTTCCGGAGATCATCTTCTATCTCGACAGCTCGCTTGACTATGTTGAGCATATCGAGGAACTTTTGAAGAAGTAGATTACCACGGTCCGTTGGACCTCGCAATGACGTACACGATATGAGATTAGCGTCGTTCATAGCAGGAAGGTATCTTATCGCAAAGAAGTCACACAATGTGATCAACATCATTTCAGCGATAAGCGCTGCCGGTATGGCTATAGGAACCGCAGCTCTCATCATAATACTATCAGTATACAACGGGTTCGACTCGCTCATCAGGTCAATGATGAGCAATGTCGAACCTGATTTATTGATAACCCCAGCTACAGGTAAAGTATTCATACCTGAAGACGAGGCTTTTGACTGGATATATGAACAGGAATCAGTCAAGAACATGTGCTGCATCCTTCAGGAGGATGTCTTCATAAACTATGAAGGCAAGCAGGGGCTTGCTCAGGCAAAGGGTGTAGACTGGATATATGAAGAGGAAAGTCCGTTAAGAGACCATATGCTGGACGGTTCATTCTCGCTGCACAGAGGCAATGTGCCTTTAGCCTGCGTGGGCTTAGGCCTGGCACGCGAGATGGATATAAATCCTCGGTTCCTATCTGGAATAGAGATCTATTTCCCTTCACGCACACGCAAGATTTCCATATCCAATCCCATATCGTCTGTAGAACACATCAAAGTCTGGCCTTCAGGCATCTTCTCTGTCAACTCTGACGTAGACAAGAAACTGATGATTATCCCTATCGAGAAGATGAGGGAACTTCTGGAATATGAAGAAGAAGTTTCCGGCGTAGAGATAAGGTTTACAGAAGGAACAGGCAGCAAAGAGGCTAAAAGACTGCAACGCGAAATCCAGAAAAGGCTTGGCGAGGACTTCAAGGTCAAGGACAGGTTCCAGCAGAACGAGTCACTCTACAAGATGATGAAATATGAGAAGGCTGCAATCTTCATGATACTGATCTTCGTCGTCATCATCATTGCTTTCAACATCTTTGGAAGCCTTTCGATGCTGATCATAGAGAAACGTCCTGACATCGAGACTCTCAGAAGCCTCGGAGCCACAAGAAAGCTCATAAGAAACATATTTGTGCTGGAAGGCTGGATGATTTCATTGACTGGACTTGCAGCCGGTCTTGTCGTTGGTATCGGATTCGCTCTTATGCAGCAGCACTTCGGATTCATAAAAATGCCCGGACATTTTGTTGTCCAGGCATATCCGGTGATCCTGTCTTGGTCAGACATTCTTCTGACAGCCGCAGGTGTATCTGTTATCGGTTATCTTATTGCCCTTCTTCCGGTATCGTACCTGTCGAAGAAAGAGGAATAAGTCCGGAATCCGTATCAGTCCTATCCAAGTTCTTGGCAAGCATTACTACTGTAACCTTATCTGCGTAATAAGTTCCCTTGAAATTACCTGTTGCACTTCCCGAAGTCTTCATTATGAGACTCACCTCCTGTGACATGGTTACAAACTCCCCTCCATTCTTGTCTCCATCCTTGTCTTCAAATGTCAGTATGACAGATGCAGAAGGAACAGATCGTCCAAAGAATGTAAAGTTTCCGTTGGAATTTGTCTCCTGAGCATCTGTAACGCCAGAGAGAACCTTTATTCCTGGAATCGGATTTCCATCGGCATCCGTCACTTTTCCATGTACTTCAAAAAGTATGTACGGATCACCCACCTGCTCCTTGCTGCAGGAAGATGATGCAGCCATTGCCAGGATACATAGTAAAAGTTTGAAATTAGTGCGCATGACCGTGATTATGATTATGTCCATGATCATGGCCACAGTTCTCATGGCCTGGCTCCACTACACCAGCCACAGGGTAGCCCAACTTCTCGATAGCCGCCTTCAAAGTCTGTTCTGAGGTCTTTGCTGCGTCATATTTGATATATACCGTCTGGTGTTCAAGAGAAATCTTGAGGTCCTTGACTCCTTTCTCGAAAGCAATATTCTCCTGTACCTTGTTGACACAGTTCTGACAATGGAGATGTACACTGAAGGTCACTTCCTTGATATCTGCCTTTTTCTTAGGGCCTGCTGACAATGAAACTGAGAATGCCATCAGGGCTGTAATGATGATGATTAGTGTTTTTTTCATATTTTCTTATGTTGTGTTTTCTGTTTGATGTTTGTTTACTCTGGTGCTTTATGCTTTTTTCCAGAGGGTGAAGCGGAAGCCCACGTGAGCCTTCACTCCCATGAGAGGCCCCCAGATGCAGCTTGCATCAAATGAGGCAAGTCTCGGATTTGCAGCTCCTATGATAGGATGCTTCTGAGTGAAGTTTGTCAGGTTCTCCGCTCCCACATACACATCCCATCCTTTGAACCTGCGGGTTACCTGAGCATAAAGCATCGGATATACAGGTGTTCGTCCGTTCTTGTACATTCTCTCCATTCCCTCAACAGGATTTGCGGTAACAGTACCATCCTCATTTATCAGGTTCATGAAGTCATACACCTTGCATGATCCATTGAGCGATGCCGTAAAGTCGAATATCCATCTGTTCAGATTGGTAGCATACTGAAGATTGAGCACACCCTTGAAACGACTGGTCATCGGCTTTTCCACAGGAGCCTGGCTACCCTTGAACTGCTGTTTTGCATTGGTATAGCGGAAGGTAGCAGTGATATTGAATCTTTCTACAGGATCGATAGAGAAGTCCAGCTGATAATTGTCTGTGAAAGACTGTCCGCCATTGAGAGCATAGAAGTCAATCTGAGTCATGCCATAATCCACAACCATCTGCTGAACAAACTGAGTATGGAAATAATCAAAGCTGACATATGTGTTTGATGAAGAGCCTATAGGCATGTAGTAAGTAAGATTGCCGCCGAAGGTCCATGCATCCTCAAGGATATGCTCGTCGTATGATCCTATGAATTCCTTACCGGTAGAGAACACTCCGATATTGTCTACAAGCGGAGTAGAGTACCTGAGGCCACGTCCTCCGTTTGCACGGATAACGATCTCATCCACAGGCATGTACTTAAGCGTCACGCGAGGCGACACCTTGAAGCCCTGTTTGTAGAACCAGTCACCACGGAGACCTGCGATTGCAGAGAACTTCTCACCGGCATTGAAGGTATATTCCCCAAATACGCCCGCATTGGCCAAATCTGTAATACCTGTCTTTTCTGCCTTCACAGGACCGATAATCCAGGTTGTCCTTTCAAAATCCTCGTTGTATCTGTCAAAAGTCCCGTTAAGTCCGAGAGTGAACCTATGCGAATCATTGATCACATTCTGATAAAGCAGGTTTGCAAATGCAGAATGCTGGCCGGCAAGGTACATAGTCTTGCCAAAATATGAGTCCATATCCTGATAGCTATAATCAGTCACCAGAGCGATATTCTGCGAATTATCCTCGTTAAGAGGGACACCCACCTTCAAGTATGCATTGAGCGAACGGTTCAGAATATCCGAGCCCCAAGGATCTATAGTATTTGCCGCAGTGAACGGATTCGGATCATACTCATCCTTGTTATACATGACATGTCTGCCATCCTTGTCTTCAAGCATCTGACCGCCTTGACGTCTATCCTGAATGGCTCTCACACCGAAACGGACCTGAGTTCCATTATCGGCCTGATACAGCCACCTGTTTGCAAAGTTGAACTGGAGCATCTTAGGCTCGTCAAGGAAACCGTCCTGATTTGAATCATGAGGCTTGATGTTGCCTGACACGTGACCCAGAAGCACCGTGCTCCACTTATAGCCCATCTGCAGGGATGACGCGATATTGAAGTCCATCTTGGTATCGCTCATCACTGCTGCATTGATGAAGAGAGGTTTCTCGTCAGTCGGCTTTCTGTGTTCCATGTTGATCTGACCAGTCATGCACTCGACTCCGTTGATTACTGAAGACGATCCCTTGGCTATCTGGATGCTCTCCAGCCACTGACCGGGAACATAAGACAGTCCGAACGGAGCTGCAAGACCTCGCATGACCGGACGGGTCTCATCCAGCATCTGAGTATAGACTCCTGACAGACCAAGGAGACGTATCTGGCGCGCGCCGGTCACTGCATCGGAATATCCGACTGTGACACTAGCCGAGTTTTCGAAACTCTCTGCAAGATTACAGCATGCCATCTTGCAGAGTCCGGCAGCTGAAATCACCTCAGTTCGCACATCCTTGAACCTCGAAATGTAATTTCCTTCAAGGTTTGAGGTAAACACCGCTGCATCAAGGCTGTCGGCACGCTCACCATACATACCTGCAGTATCAATTGCATGGCCATGCTGGTCGACTACTTGTGCAGTTGCCGCCGCCATTGATACAATGGCAGCGATTGTAGTTATGATTATTCTGGTTTTCATTCTTTTGATTTTATGATTTTTCAGATATCTCGACTCCTTTCAGTCGCTCGATATGACAGTGTCACGAAGTCGCTCGATATGACAGTGCCACGAAGTCGCTCGATATGACAGGAGGTTAAGTCATTAAGATGTCAGGTGCTCAAGTCACTACATGCTTAAAGACTTAAAATTTGAAAAATCATACTCTCCAGATGTTGAGGAATGCCTGACGATCAGGCATGATGACCCCGGGATCAGGGTATTCAAGATATTTAAGATATATTCTTCTAAGTGCCTGTAGGGCAGATTCCACTGTCAAGAATGCATCGCAGTCAGTCTGATTCATAGACACATGGCAACCATTGCACTCGTCTTCTGATATGATGACACCTGTCAGCTGCAGGACTTGAAGGTCATTGCTGCAGCAGTCCTGGTCAGATATACAGCTATCTGCGTCATCATGCTTGTGATGACAGCATGTATTTTCGTTATGATGTGAACAACATGCTCCATGATGCGCACATGAATGGTCAGGATGGACATCCTCACAGGCAATGCCACCTGCAAGCGAAGCCACATAAACCTCACCTGTGGTATTGCAGGAATGCACATCAAAACCTATGATACTCAACGAGTACCATACCACCATAAGCGCAGAAACATATTTGACGAACATCTTCCTCATACAACCTGCAAATATATAAATTTATACAAAAAACTACAAACCCCGTTCCAACAAACACACTACACATCAACGAGTTATGCAAATATCCTGCATGGCGCGGAAGGCAGGATATTTCAACATAGAGTTGACTATCAAGCAGATATGGGTAGACATACTCATCACACAGACACAAGTGAGCGGAAATCCCTACAAAAAAAGAACGGGGAGACAAGAAAACGAGAGATTTCGGCACATCGGGCAACTGAAGAGGAGACACAGAGGGTCACACCGATGGTTTTGTCGGATTTTTGTAGTATCTTTGAAGATGTTGCGTCTAAAATAGAAATACTATTAAATAATTACGGATATGAAGGACTTTATCAAGATGACACTTGCAACGGTGACCGGCCTACTGTTTTTCGGCATCGTTTCCATGATCCTCATGCTGGGAATCATCGGTGCAATTGCAGCAGCCGGCAACACTACCCCGGTAATGCCGAAGGAAGCTGTGCTCCAGATTGACTTCTCAAAAATGACACTTGCCGAACAGACACAGGAGGCAGATCCGCTTGCAATGCTTCAAGGAACGGGTGCTGTCACACCTGTGGGTATCTATAGTGCAATCAGCGCCATAAACGCAGCCGCCCAGGACCCGGCTATCAGGTACATCTACATGAAACCTGATGCGGCAACCGGCGGATTTGCACAGATCGAGGAATTCAGAACCGCTCTCAAGAACTTCCGAGACAGCGGCAAGGCTGTGGTATCATATATCGAAAATCCAAGTAATGCAGGCTATTACCTTGCATCAGTCTCTGACAAGATATACATGACCAGATATGACGGAGGAATGAACATGTTCACCGGTATCTCGTCACAGTTGATCTTCCTTAAAGATGCCCTTGACAGACTCGGAGTGAACGTTCAGCTTATCCGTCACGGAAAATACAAATCAGCAGGCGAGATGTATATCAGAAATTCATCCAGCAAGGAGAATATGGAACAGAACGAGGCTATGGTCAACTCTATCTGGAAAAGCCTGTCAACAGAAATCGCACAGTCAAGAGAAATTACAGTCGAGGAACTTGACGCAATGTTGAACAATCTTGAACTCAACTTCCCTGGCGACTTCCTGGAGAAAGGCCTCGTGGACGGACTTCTTTCGCGAGAAGAACTCCAGCAGAAGCTGGCAGACCTCTATGTAACCGACAACTTCAAGAATGTCAAGAGCATATCTCTTGCAGACTATGCCAAGATTCATGATCTTCCTGATTTCAAGGCGACCAGCAAGGTTGCAGTCATCTACGCTGAAGGCAATATCGTTGACGGTAACGAACCGGAAGGAGTGGCAGGAGACAGATTCGCCAAGATCATTGCAGACGTAAGGAATGACAAGAGCGTGAAGGCTGTAGTCCTCAGAGTAAACTCCCCTGGCGGAAGTGTTCTTGCATCAGAAAAGATCAAGGCAGAACTCGATCTTTTCGGTGATGACATACCTGTAATTGCCTCTTATGGAGATTATGCAGCATCAGGAGGATACTGGATATCGACAAACTGTGACTACATCTTCTCTAATGCAACCACCCTTACCGGCTCAATCGGAGTATTCAGCATGATTCCTGATGTAGGAGGAGTTATCAAAGACAAGCTTCACGTAACAATCACCCCGGTAAACTCAAACAAGCATGCAGACATGCTCAATATGATGCGTCCTCTGGACAGCAAGGAGACAGCCTATATGCAGGCCTCAGTTGAGAGGATTTATGACAGGTTCACTGCCATCGTTGCAGAAGGAAGAGACATGACCGTCGAGAATGTGGATGCCATCTCTCAGGGAAGGGTATGGACTGGTGCCGAAGCCCTGGAAATCGGTCTTGTGGACCAGATCGGAACAATCGAGGACGCCATTGAGTACGCAGCATTGTCTATCGAAGGTATAACATCTGTCAGCGACGTACAGGTAGTAGCATACCCTAAACCAAAGACCGCTCTCGAGACAATTCTCGAGTCATTCGGAGGCGAGCAGTATGCATTCACAGGCACAGCCCTGGAGAGCGTAGAGAAGGCATTCCGCGGATGGGATGCTTCACAATCCGGAAAAGTTTACGCAAGAATACCATACGAAATCAGCATCTGGTAATGTACAAGTTTGAAATATGCGCCAATTCTGTAGCCAGCTGCATAGCAGCACAGGAAGGCGGAGCAGACAGGGTGGAGCTTTGCGCCGGTATTCCGGAGGGAGGCACCACCCCTTCTTATGGAATGATTAAAAGCGCGAGAGAGAGCATCAGCATAGCACTCAACGTGATCATCAGACCTCGTGGCGGAGACTTTCTCTACAGCAAGGCAGAACTCAATGAGATGCTTTATGACATCAAAGTCGCAAAAGAACTCGGAGCGGACGGACTCGTATTCGGCTGCCTCCGTCCTGACGGAAGCGTGGATATGGAAGCCATGCAGCCGCTCATGGAAGCGGCCGGAGCCACTCCTGTAACCTTCCACAGAGCATTCGATCACTCTGCAGACCCCCTCAAGGCACTTGAGGACATCATAGAACTCGGCTGCGCACGCATCCTCACATCAGGCTGCAGACCGACAGCATTGGAAGGAGCCGGACTGCTCACCCAGCTGGTCGAAAAGGCCGGAGACAGGATCATCATCATGCCGGGCTGCGGCGTCAAGGAGAGCAACATAGCTGAAATAGCAAGGCTCTCCGGCGCGCGAGAATTCCATTTCTCAGCCAGAGAGCCTGTAGAAAGCGGTATGATCTTCCGCAACCCTGAGGTTGCTATGGGAAGCGAAGACGACCCATACGGAACCGTTCAGACAACAGCCCGCAGGGTCGCTGCGACTATAGAGCCTTTGAGGTCTTGACAAGGCTTTCGCCAAGTCCGATAGAATATCCCTGAGAGAAGAACACCACTCGGTTGAATGTGTCAGCCATCACGATAAGAGGCAGACGGCCGCCCTTGGTAAGTTTCATCTCAGTTGCAATCATATCTCTCATCTGTCCGTCAATGTCGATTCCGAAATGAACGGTAGATGGGAGATTGAAGTCTTGAGCCCTGAACTTCCTGTAATCATCCTCTGTAGCGAAGACTACAAGGATAGGCCTTCCCCATGCTTCAAGCTCTGCCTTCACGGCTGACATGTCCATGAAAGCGTGGTTTGTAGGCTCTGTTCCATAGTCAACGAGAGCAACTGCGAAATAGCCGCGGCCTGTGGTTTCAAGGACAGATTTCTCCACTCGCTGCGCTCGGTCGAAATGACAATCAGTTCCTTGGGCCGGAGCTACCGACGTGTATTTCATCTCCGAGTCGAAGCTTCCGATTACACGGATCTGGTCGGCAACATCTCTCATAACCAGTTCAGTTACTGTAGTCTTGCCTTCCTCAACGGTAAAGAACTCAACATCAGCAAAAACATTTCCTCCAGACATTCTTGATCCGCTAACAAGCATATAGTAGCCACAATCCATCTCTCGCGGTTCACGGAAAAGCTCTGCCCACGAACCGTCATAGTTCTGGAGCTGGAACTCTCCGTCCACATATTTTGAGATACTGAAATGAACTTCATACTTAGGGTCATCAAGCAGAGGAATCTCATTGTATATAAGCTTCAGCTTACCCTTTGGAGCAACGACCTGCTCCTGCGCATCAAAGTCCACGTCATAGACAAGACCGTTCTCCATATACTTCACCACTCTTGTGACAGGATCCATCCATGCCGGCACTCCGAAACTGCGGCATACAGCAACAAAGAAGATCTCTCGAGAGCCCTTGTCAGCCAACCTTGTCTCCCACACTCTCTTTGGATCAAGCTGCACATATCTCAAGCTGATATTATCATGCATTGTAAGGTTTTCCTTACACCACTTTACAAAGAGTGCGGTATTGTTGACCACTGTATCAGAAAGAGAGTCCGGAATATTATTCTGGAAATATTCACGATATGGTCTGAGAAGTTCCGTATCCACTCTTGGACATAACACGCGGTCAACAGGACCATTACCTCCGAAATACAGATGGTCATCAAGAACTGACTTCGGAGTATCCCTAAGGTCTTTCGCAGCCAATGACTCAAGCAGTTCACATGCCTGTGTCAGCATACCCTTACTCTCTGCCTCAAGCAAAAAGTCTGTTATTTCCTTGTGGTTTCCTCTTGAAGCGACAAGGATGTCAGCTATACGCTGACCCTGAACCCCCTCAAATCTGCCTGCATATTCCAGACCTGTCTGAACTGTGTAGAATGTAGCAACATACGCATTACGGAGAGAATCCTCATACTCCATGCGGCGGGTATTCTCAGCTCGCTGCTCATCTGTAACATCAGGAAGCTGAGCGTTCTCCACCGGTGGAACAACCTCCATCTCTATATGGGCGATATCCGCATCCTGCTCATATTCAAGAGCAATGGTGACATCTGACTCCTCACCGTATGTAACCTTTTTGAATCCGAACATTCCATCCTTGGACACATATACCATCATGTCACCAAGTCCGGCGGTAAGTGATGTCTTGCCTTCAGAATCAGTCAGTTTATATGCCACACTATTGAATTCCGAATAGTTATATATCTTGAAGGTCACCTTTGCTCCTTCCACAGGCTGTCCCTCATTATCCACAACTGTCACCTCCACTGAAGCTGACTCCGGAGCATAATGCTCTATCACATTGATTTCCGTAAACAGAGGTGTTTCCCTTACGATCTCCTCCGGTCCGTTGTACTTTCCGAACACATTGGTATGCATGAGCATTCCACGGCTTGCCGGAGCGTTGAACCATCCGAGATTAAGAACAGGTTCCGGCTCACATGCGCCAAGGAAATACCACTGTCCGTCAACCCAAGCCTCAACCCATGCATGATTGCTATCGGTATGAGCCCATCTTGGAGTATAGACCTGACGAGCTGGAATACCCACAGAACGAAGAGCGGCAACAAGCAGAGTAGATTCCTCACCACAACGTCCATAAGCAGTCTTGATGGTTGCAAGAGGCGAACTTGTACGACGGTCAGAAGGCATATAGACGGCCTTCTCATGGCACCAGTGATTGACCTCAAGCACTGCATCCTTCATACTCAAGCCCTTGATACGAGGTGCGAGCTCATCATAGAACACATAACGTGCAGAGTCAAGGTTCTCGTTATTGACACGCACCGGGAGGATGAAATGACGCATCTCGCGCTCTGGAACAGACCTGCCCCAAGGCATCTCCTTCAATGCCTTGCGCATCATCCTGTAATGGTCAAGATAAAAGGATGGTTCCCTATTCACGATATCGCCTAAAGGCATATATGCATAGAGGAATTCCAAAGCTTCCTTTTCCTGCTGACTGATGTTCATAGCATCCAGATTGACTCCGGATGCAGCAAGTATCTCGGATCTTGAAGCAAAATCACCCGACACTTCGTCACGAAAGGCGTTGTCAGAGATAAAATGCGTCGAGCATCCTGTCAGAAGCACGAATGCTGACAGGATTAAGCATGAGAAATGTTTCATGATATGGTTATTCTTATTATTGTTTCTGTGTTATATGAGACTTTATATCTGTCATCGATCCTGACTCCAACTACACCGGCAACATGCTGTTTCTCAGCAAGATCATCTGCACAATCTACAATGATGACTGCACGCTCCTTATCCATATGACCGTACTTCAGGTCTGTAAACAGGTCGCTGATCTTCTTCTTTCCCCTCATGCCAAAAGGGACCATCCAGTCTCCTGTGCGCCATTTGCGCAAGACGAACGGGAAGCGGAGTTTAGATGCATCAAGGATTACGGTACCTTCGGGCTGTCTCAACGGCATATCCTGAGTCCATGGCATGACTTCTACAGTTACTCGGCAACCGTTGACGTGATAGGTTCCTGGAGCGGGGATCTGAGAAAAGATTTCTCCACTCGCTACGCTCGGTCGAAATGACAATGGTTCAAAGCCTTCCTTCCTATTGATAACCAGTTCTCTTCTCTCGATCAGCAGCACATAGTCATCCGACTCAAAGCGTTTGCCGGAAATAGTGCGGTCCGATGTCAGCAAGGATTCAAGAGACTCCAGTGTTGAAGTATTGAAACCGTATGGTTCAAGTATATAATATAATAGGTATCTCCACTGCGGGATGGCGAGTAACGCTGGAGTGGAGATGGCAAGTGGAACAGATTGCCACGTCGCTTCGCTCCTCGCAATGACGTGAGGAAGCTGTGCACGACACCAGTCGTCAACGATATCGAATGCATCATTGAGATAGGTCATCTCGCGGTTGAGTGTACGGACATAGGAAGGATTCATACGTTCAAAGATCGGGAACACCTCATGTCGTATGCTGTTGCGTCTATACTCTACCGACGCATTGGTCTTGTCCTCTCTGTATGGAACCTTCCATGCTAAGGCATATCCCTCTATCTGCTTGCGGGTGAAGGTCAGGAGGGGACGGAAGATTGCCACGTCGCTTCGCTCCTCGCAATGACGTAAAATGCTTCGCTCCTCGCAATGACGTAAAATATTCCGCTCCTCGCAATGACGTAAAATATTTCGTTCCTCGCCGCAATGACGTGAAATGTTCCGCTCCTCGCAATGACGTGAGAGAGGAAGCGGAGAGACGGACTTCATGCCGGTGAGGCCTTTAAGACCGGCGCCACGGACCATATTAAGAACAAGGGTTTCAGCATTATCGTCAGCATGGTGGGCTACAACAACAGCCGCATATCCATGTTCCGAACACAATTCTCCGAACCACCTGTAGCGCAACTCACGGGCTGCCATCTCTATACTGACACCGTTCTCTGAAGCATATTGTACTGTATCGAACGACACCTTATGAAGTCTGACCCCATGAGACTGAGCCCACCGGGTCACCAGAGCCTCATCGTCATTACTATCTTCCCCGCGAAGGTTGAAGTTGCAGTGTGCCATTGCACATGATTCAGGTCCGAATGCACGCACCCACATGTCTGCAAGACACATGGAGTCCACTCCCCCGCTTACAGCCAAAAGGAAGAGATTTCTCGACTCGCTACGCTCGCTCGAAATGACAGATGGGGCTGACCGTAAATTATCGATCAGCCCCCTCATTTCTTCCACTGTTTGCTTGAAGCGGTTAAGCATTACTTCTTGCTTGCGATTGTATATGTAAATCCGAATGCGATTGACTCCTTGAACTGAACAATACCCTTCTTTCCTTCCGGGAACTTCTCTGTAACAATAAGGATTGTATCGTCATAGATCATATTCGTTGTCATAGTAAGAGAGAAGTACTTGGCAAGTTTCCAGTCAATACGGTTGTCCCAGTTGATACGTGGACAGTGATTCATATCAAGATAGTTTGCAAAGATGACAACCTGTGTACTGTAAGCGAAGTTATCATTGATATTGACCCTTGCATCCATCTTGAGCTGGGCACCGAATCCGAAGCGTACGCTCTGGAATTGTGTTCCATCCTCTGGAAGACCTTCTGTCACACCTTCATACTCACTCTTTAAAGGCATGCTATAACCTCCTCTAAGTGCCGGATTCTTCACAATTACCAAGTCTCCTGTAAGTGGTGCGAAGTTGAGAGAGAACCACTTTGCAGGCACATAGTCAATACCGAGTGCGAGGTTGGTATATGCAGGCGCAAGGAAGCCGGACTTAAGGGCACGGGCATCACGCCAGACATCTCTGAGGGCTGAGCCTTTCAGTTCGTTACCCATCTCATCTGTCACACTCGCTGGTGTCTTGTAGTCATAACCTGAAGAGAACTGTGACCTGAAGTCATAGTTAGCAGAGAAATACAGGTATCTTGTTGAAGGTGCCTTGTATCCCCACTTGCTCTCAAGGTAGATTCGGTCCATATTCTTCTGGACAATAGGCTTTGACGATGCCCAAAGGAAACCGTAGTCAAGCTGGAGACGGTTATTCCAGAACATATCACCTTTCTTCCAGTTTGCATTACCATCCACGTATGCTGCAAGAGACACTGTATTGTCTCCACCAGCAGCCCAATTGGTAAGGCTTGTCTGTCCAAGTGTAAGATTGGTCTTGAGAGAAGATGCCCAATACTTTGGCTTCTCGATCTTCACCTCAACTGCCGGAGCAGCCTCCATTGCCTTTGCAGCTTCAGCTGCTGCCTGCTGCGCATCCTGCGCATATGCGGCCATAGAAATCAGGGCCGCTGATAATGCTATAAATATCTTTTTCATAGTGTAGATTTCTCCACTCACTTCGTTCGGTCGAAATGACAGGTTATTCGTTCGGTCGAAATGACAGGTTATTAATATGAAATTGCGAATAAGACTCTCTGACTTGAAGGCTTGCCTGAGTAGATACACTTACCTTCCTCAACGCATACTGCACTGTCCACAGGGATACAACGGATTGTTGCCTTTGTCTCCTCCTTTATCTTCTCTTCAGTCTCAGGGGTTCCATCCCAGTGGCAAAGAAGGAATCCTCCCTTTGTGATCTCTTCCTTGAACTCCTCCCACGAGTCAACCTTGCGGATGCTTTCGTCACGGAACTTGAGAGCCTTGGCATAGATATTTGCCTGGATATCATCAAGAAGTGCAGCGATCACGTCAGCAACACCCTCCTGAGAGTGTGAAGACTTCTCACATGTATCACGACGGGCAAGCTCTACAGTACCGTTCTCGAGGTCACGAGCACCCATTGCAAGACGTACAGGAACACCCTTGAGCTCCCACTCAGCGAACTTGAAACCAGGGCGGAGTGTGTCACGATTATCGATCTTCACGCTGATGCCTTTTGCCTGAAGTTCCTTCTTGAATTCCTCCATCTTGTCAAGGATAGCGTTATTGACTGCTTCATCCTTTCCTGTGATAGGAACCATCACAACCTGGATAGGTGCAAGCTTCGGAGGAAGAACGAGACCGTTATCATCACCGTGAGCCATGATGAGAGCACCCATAAGACGAGTTGAAACGCCCCATGAAGTTGCCCATACGAGCTCCTGCTGGCCTTCCTTGTTTGTGAATGTCACATCGAAAGCCTTTGCGAAGTTCTGACCGAGGAAGTGTGATGTTCCTGCCTGAAGAGCCTTTCCATCCTGCATGAGAGCCTCGATTGTCATTGTGTCGAGAGCACCTGCGAAACGCTCGTTGGGGCTCTTGTGACCTACGACTACAGGAACACCCATGTAGTTACGCGCGAAGTCAGCATACACATTCACCATCTTCATTGTCTCCTCCTCAGCCTCCTGACGGGTAGCATGAGCGGTGTGACCCTCCTGCCAGAGAAACTCTGCAGTACGGAGGAAAAGGCGGGTACGCATCTCCCAGCGCACAACGTTTGCCCACTGGTTACAGAGGATCGGAAGATCTCTCCATGATGTGATCCAGTTCTTGTATGTATTCCAGATGATAGTCTCAGAAGTAGGTCTGACGATAAGTTCTTCCTCAAGCTTTGCCGACGGGTCTACAACCACGCCCTTGCCGTCCGGAGAAGCCATGAGTCTGTGATGAGTCACCACAGCGCACTCCTTGGCAAATCCTTCTACATGTTCCGCCTCACGGCTGAGGAAAGACTTAGGGATGAAAAGTGGGAAATATGCGTTTACATGTCCTGTTTCCTTGAACATCTTGTCAAGTACATCCTGCATCTTTTCCCAGATCCCATAGCCGTATGGCTTGATCACCATACAACCTCTGACTGCAGAACGTTCTGCGAGATCAGCCTTCACTACAAGGTTATCATACCACTGTGAGTAGTTATCTGACCTTTTGGTTACTTCTTTTGCCATTGTATTTTGCTTTTTATTGTTTTTATCTCTATAATTGTAATTGGATGCGGTATTGTGCGGTACTTCGCGCCCGGTACAATTCTTGCATTATAAGAACGCTTGGACTGACACTGATACAATCTGCCATTACAAGCGGCGAAGATACGAAATAATTACTAAATAAAATAGGAGAAAGACTATGAAAAAGAGTTCATTGCTCTTGATTGCAGCCACAATCCTACTGACTGCATGCGGAACACTTACCCAGCAGGCAGGCTCTTCGAGCGGATCAAGATTTGAAGACGGCATTTACAGCAGCGCACCAAGCTTCAGGTCGCGTACGGAGAGAGAAGCTGCCACCACAGAAACCGACGCCTTGATCGAGAGGACAAAAGCCTCTCAGATATATCTTTTCGGTGAGAAGAAGGATACAGTCATGATCCCGGAGAACATGTCTGCCCGCATCCTGTATGACAGAGAGCTGGGCAGCACGATTGTCACCGTGGGAGAATCCCCATATGACTGGCAGAACTACATCGACCCATGGAACTACTACACACCATACAGCATAGGCAGTTCATGGTACTGGAGCCGTCATTATAACCCATGGTACAGCAGTTCATGGTATTGGAACACATGGGCCTACAGTCCTTGGAGATACAGCGGCTGGTACGACCCATTCTACATGGGAGGATGGTATGACCCTTGGTACTATGGGTATGGAGGATGGTACGGATATACGTACCCTCACTACTGCGGATGGTACGGAGCATGGGATCCATATTGGGGCCATAACCACCATCACCACCATCATTACCCTATCCACGGAGGGCACTTCCAGGATGACCGCTGGCATGGCAGCAGATACAGCACAGGCGCAGACAGAGTATTCACAAGCAGAGTATCCACCAGAGGTGGAGTCGGAACATCATCAGGAGTATCCAGAAGCACTACCAGTACATCTGTATCCCGAGCGACAGCGAGCCGCACAACCACAAGTTCAAGCGTGAGAGCCACACGCACTACCCCAAGCGCAGCGGCACAGACAAGACAGGGCGTTTCTGCTACAACAGTAAGGCGACCATCTGCCGGCACAGGAACTACATACCGAAGGCCATCCGCAACATCACAGCCTTCAGGAGCAGACAGATCGTCTTCATACAGAAGCGGAAGTTCTACAACATCCGGTTCCTCAAGCTACAGAAGCTCAAGTTCATCAACCTATAGGGATAACAGTTCGTCGAGCTACAGAAGCAGCAGCTCATCAAGTTATAGAAGCGGAAGCTCATCAAGCTACAGAAGCAGCAGTTCAAGCTCGTCAAGCAGATCAAGCTACAGTGGTGGAGGCTACAGTGGTGGAGGCAGCAGAAGCGGAGGCTCGACAGGAGGTAGAAGATAACATTATAATCATTGACAGATATGAAAAGGATAACATTGATTATATTACTGGCATTGGCAGCCTATGCAGCACAGGCACAGACCATATATGACGCATTGTTGTTCAGTGAGAGAAATTATGAGGGAACTGCCAGGTCTGTTGCCATGGGCAATGCATTCACAGCATTGGGCGGTGACCTTGGATCGATAGTATTGAATCCTGCGGGAAGCGCGGTAGCGGGTTACTCCCAGTTTTCAATCACCCCATCACTCTCATTCACGGCAAACACGACCCACGGAGTACTGCCTCCGGACAATAACGGTATCCTGCCTTATTTTGAAAAGACATACAGGAACAGGACCACTGGATTTTCAATACCGAACTTCGGCCTGACACTCAATTATGAAACTGGAAGAAAATCCGGTCTTAAAAGCGTTACCTTCGGCTTCATTACTAGCCAGACAAACAATTGGGACGAGGACGTATATGCAGCAGGTATCAACAGGGAGACATCATTCATGGGAGCTATGGCCTATGAGGCTACCATGAACGGGCTGTATGGCAGCAACCTGAACATGAATAACGCATATGACTACGACCCATGGAAATATGTAGTAGGATACCAGAGCGGCATGATTTCCACATATGGAGGATATGATGATGCTTTTGTCGGAGCCAGTGAAGTGATCTTTGACAACGATGGAAACACAGAGATTGCCCTTGGTGGTCCTATAAAGCAGACATACGGAAAAAGAGTCAGAGGCAAGAAGAACGACTACCTGTTCAACCTCGGTTTCAACATATCCGATTTCGTCTACCTTGGAGCCAACCTTGGTCTGACCTCAATGTATTATAGTTATAACGACTACTTCAGAGAAGAAGCGGAAGATCCTTCAGATTTCGAAATCCACCTTGATAACGGCGGCACCTTATATTTCGACCAGATGAAATATAAATACACCTACGATGTCGAGACCACTGGAGTATATGGAAAGTTCGGAATCATTGTAACACCAGGATTCGGTCTGCGTTTCGGCGCTGCGATACAGACCCCTACCGCATCAACTATCGAAGAGTCATGGCAGATGGAAGGTTCCACAAGCTATACGGACAACTCATACAATGCATCAGCTGAAAGCCCTGTAGGTGACGACCGCTATTCATTCAGCGAACCTTGGAGAGCCAACTTCGGCATTGCCTATACTCTCGGAAAGATTGCAGCATTCAGCGTAGATTACGAGATGTGCGATTATAGGTGCATGAGATTCAAAAGTGGCACCTTCGACGATAGCAGAGACTATTTCGACGGCTTGAACGACGACATCCGTCAGACTTTTGGAAAGTCAAAGATGCTGAGAGCTGGAGTTGAGGTAAAGCCTTTTGATCTTCTTGCCATCAGAGCCGGTTACGGTATGACCACTTCACCGCAGGTCGGAGTTCCTGCATCACAGAACACTTCATTCGGACTGGGATTCATCTCAAAAAAATCCTTCTATGCCGACATAGCATGCAGATATGCTTTTGCAACTGACGAGTACATCATGCCGTACGACGACTATATATTCGATGCGAATGATAATATTATAGCGTATGTGCCTGAAATATTGAACAGGAAGGATGCCTGGAAGGTTCTCCTTACTTTCGGATGGAGATTCTAAAGACTCTTCAGATAAATAATACTGTCCGGTCCTTCATTGAAAAGAAGGTCCATGATGGACAGATCCGACATGAAGCCGTATTTCGGGGCGAAGACCTGGAAATACGGCTTTTCCAGATCTAGTTCAGACAAGATGGAGTTAGGACGCTTCGGATGGATTGATTCTCTCAGGTCCGCCATGTCCGGCTCACGCTCATACTCCTCTGTCAGACGGATATCCACCTTGAGGCCTGTCTTGTCGACAAAGAAGCGAATAAGGGCAAGGTTAAGGTCAAACAGACGCTCATATCCGCTTTCAAGGATTGCAAAAAGCTCATCCTTGTAATAGTCAAAATAGGCAGACATGCCGTAGGCCGACACTATTGCCCTCTCGTGCTGCTGCACCCATGGTGTCTTATAATCAATCCTGATCTGGCTGATCGGGATCTTATGAGTACCACCTTCATGCACGATAGGGAAAGAAAGAGTCTGCACACCTTCTGCTCCATAGAATCTGCAGCGGTTGCGGTACGACTGTTTCTGAAAATTCTCACAGGCTTCGATATAAACGACAGACGGCGACAGTTCAAGTGAACTGTCGTCGCCGCGTCTGGTCATCAATCCCGACATATCTTCTGCCATTGCGGCAAAATAAGATACGGGAGGGAAATATGCTGTTGAGAAAAGCTTGATCACCTTAGTCGATATTGCCCTTTGTATCAGAGTTCAGACCTCTGATGATACCTCTCTTTGAATTTCTGATGAAATTGATGATGGTATCTCTTTCCTCTGACTCAGGGAATCCGAGTTCGATCTTCGCAAGAGCGTCAGAGAAGTTTGTGCCGGCATTGTAGATGATGTCGTACATGTCCTTGATGCCGCGGATCTGGTCAGATGTGAAGCCTCTTCTGCGAAGTCCTACGATATTTACGCCTGCATATGTAAGAGGATCGCGTCCACAGAGAACATAAGGAGGCACATCCTTGTTGATCTTGCAGCCACCTCCGACGAAAGCATGCTTACCGATTCTTGAGAACTGGTGAGCCACTGTGCTTCCACCGATTGTAGCCCAATCGTCTACATCTGTCTCACCTGCGATTCCTACGTAGCTGACAAGGATACAGTTGTTGCCCACTGTACAGTCATGTGCAACATGTGTGTATGACATCAGGAGAACATTGTTTCCGATCTTTGTCACTCCCCTTCCGCTTGCCTTTGTTCCACGGTTGATGGTCGCGCACTCACGGATGTTGACGTTGTCACCGATCTCCACATATGTAATCTCACCGTCAAACTTGAGATCCTGTGGTACGGCTCCGATAACTGCTCCAGGGAAGACTGTACAGTTCTTTCCCATCTTTACGTAATTGAAGATGGTTGCATGCGGAAGAATCTTCGATCCGTCTCCGATCTCTACATGCTCTTCGATATATGCATAAGGTCCTACCTCTACGTTCTCGCCCAACTTGGCATTTGGGTGCACTGTTGCGAGTGGATGAATATTTGCCATGATTATAATGATTTTCTTACTGCCTTGGCAGCTGTTGTATTAATACCGTGTCCCGCCTTTTCAGCTGTCACCTTAGCCTTGAGGAAGCCTCCGCAAAGCCTCAGGTCACCGATAAGGTCCAGGAGCTTGTGCCTTGCACATTCATTATCAAAACGGAGCTGAAGGTTGCTCAGGTAACCGTCCTCACGTACTTCAAGGGCAGGGATATTGAAAAGACGGCTCATATTCTCAACCTGTTCCTTGGTCACAGGGTGTTCTACGATGACAATAGCGTTATCTACGTCACCACCCTTGACAAGTCCGTTATTGAACAGGAACTCTATTTCGTGGAAGAAGACAAATGTCCTGCACACTCCTATCTCCTTCGGATATTCTACAGAAGGGTTCCACTGCGCATTCTGTACACCGAGGACTCTTGAATTAAAATCGACCTTTATGCCGTACGAGAACTCTTCCGCTGGTTCTATACGCACTTTCGAGCCCTTCTCTTCGTTTACAATCTCTACGGTTTCCTTAATCTCGATATAGCGTCGTGGAGCATCCTGCTGCTCGAATCCATCTGCCCAGATGGCATCAATGTAAGGTTTTGCGCTACCATCAAGAATTGGAACCTCAACGTTGTCGATATCAATGTACGCATTGTCAACACCCATACCGGTAAGAGCAGACAATACATGTTCGATAGTCGAAACAGACGCCTCACCATTGGAGATGGTAGTACTTCTGGCTGTGCTTGATACATTCTCTGCAAGAGCCTCCACCTGCACTCCCTCACCGAGATCAGTCCTCCTGAATATAATTCCAGTGTCCACTGGAGCCGGCCCCACTATCATCCTTGCGACCTTTCCCGTATGAAGTCCTTTACCTTCAAACGAATAGCTTTTTCTTAACGTCTGCTGCAGCTGCATTTCCTTTTTCTACCTTTTTTAAAAATTTTAGCCTGCAAAGATAGTCAATATTTTCTATTTTCCTATTTTCCAGACTTTCTGAACACCGCATAGCTGCGCAGATACTCCCTAAACGGCATAGCTGGAGAGCCCATCCAAGAGGTTCCCTCCTGCTTTATCGAGCTCATTATGCCGGACTGGGCCGCGATGCTTGTATTGTCAGCAATATTGATATGTCCTGCCATTCCTACCTGACCACCTACTATGCAATGGGTTCCGATCTTTGTCGAACCGGCTATTCCTGCCTGGGCTGCCATTACTGTATTCGGACCTACCTCAACGTTATGGGCGATCTGACAAAGGTTATCAAGCTTGGTACCCTTTCGTATCACTGTAGAGCCCATCTGAGATTTATCTACACATGTATTTGCTCCGATCTCCACGTCATCCTCAATCACTACGTTTCCTGTATGCTCGATCTTTTTCCATGTACCATCCTCAAGCGGTGCGAAGCCGAAACCATCCGAACCTATGACCGCATTGGCATGAATGATCACATTGTCACCGATTACGCAACCAGGATAGATGCGTACTCCGGGATAGATTATACAATGTGTACCTATCTTAACGCCATCTCCCACATATACATTCTCATAGACCTTTGTATATGATCCAACCTGAGCATTCTTGCCGACATAGGCAAAATCGCCGACATACACCTTACTACCCACTTTCGAGCTCCAGCGTACCCTGCTGAAGCGGCCACGATATCTCCTGTATGAGCGTTTCTGTGCTGTCACATAATCCAGAAGAGCAGCAACTGCCGCATATGCATCATCAACTCTCACCATAGTCGCCGAAACCGGTTCCTTTGGCTCGAATGTCTTGTTCACAATGATAACATCAGCCTTGCTGGTGTAGACATACTGCTCATATTTGGGATTTGCGAAGAACGATATGCTGCCGGGCTTTCCGCTTTCGATGCGTGCAAATGTGGTGACCTTGATTTCAGGGTTACCCTCCACTGTTCCGCCCAATATGTCAGCTATTTCTTTTGCTTTGAATTCCATGGTGTTATATTTGGTTTTTTACGATTTTGTACTTATATTTGCGCCGTGAGAATGATTCAGGGGGCAGACAGCCCCCTTATTTTATGCACTGTCACGAACAAATATATGAAAAAATCAGACATTATAGATGCAATAGGCAGCGAAATCGTTGCACGTGGCTTATATTTAATCGATGTCACAATCAGCAAGGACAACGATGTGGAGATCACAATCGAGTCCGAGGAAGGCAAGGTAGAGCTTGAGGACTGCGTAGCAATCAGCAGATTCTTCGAAACCAAGTTCGACAGAGAGCAGGAAGACTACTCTCTTACAGTGACTTCAGCAGGACTTGACCAGCCTTTCAAGGTACTCAAGCAGTACATCAAGGCCATAGGCAGGAAGGTTGAAGTACAGCTCAAGGGTGGCAAGAAGATGGTTGCTGTACTCGAGGCTGCAGATCAGGAGAGCATAACTTTGAAATACTCTCAGAAGGAGGCAGTGGAAGGAAAGAAGAAAAAGGAGATTGTAGAGCATATAGATAGGTTCACAATGGACCAGATCAACGCCGTGCGTCCTTTCGTGGAATTTGAATAAAAATCATAAAATAACAACATAGAATGGAAAAGATTGAACTTAAAGACGCTTTTGCCGAGTTCAAGAATCAGAAGAACATCGACAGAGCAACAATGATGGGTGTGCTTGAGGATGTGTTCAGAACCCAGATCATCAAGACATATGGTTCTGCAGACAACTTTGACATCATCATCAACACTGACAAGGGAGACTGTGAGATCTACTGGAACAGAGAAGTTGTCGAAGAGGTAGAGGATCCAAACACAGAGATTGCAATCAACGACCCGGCACTTGACGACGACTATGAGATCGGTGAGACATTCGCAAAGAAGATCGAGCTGAAGGACTTCGGCCGCCGTGGTATCCTCAATATCCGTCAGAACCTCCAGGGCCGTATCATGGATATTGAAAAGGCTAACCTTTATAACAAGTACGTAGGAAAGATCGGCGAGATCTTCATAGGAGAAGTATATCAGACATGGGCTAAGGAAGTCCTTATCCTCGACGAGGACGGAAACGAGCTCAGACTTCCTAAGTCAGAGCAGATTCCTGGAGAGCACTTCAAGAAGAACGACACAGTCCGCGCCATCATCAAGAGCGTGGAGATGAAGAACAACACTACTCCATACATAGTTCTTTCAAGAACAAGCCCAGAGTTCCTCGAAAAGCTCTTCGAGCAGGAGGTACCTGAGATCTATGACGGACTCATCACCATCAAGAAGGTTGTACGTATCCCGGGTGAGCGTGCAAAGGTGGCAGTAGAGTCATATGACGAGAGAATCGACCCTATCGGAGCTTGTATCGGAGTAAAGGGATCACGTATCATCGGTATCGTTCGTGAGCTCCGCAATGAGAACATCGACGTTCTTCAGTGGAGCAACAATACTCATATCCTCATCCAGAGAGCACTCAATCCTGCCAAGATCTCATCAATCGTCGTAGGTGGCGAGGAAGAGAAGATCAAGGTATACATGCTTCCTGACGAAGTGAAGAAGGGTATCGGTAAGGGCGGATGCAACATCAAGCTTGCCGGTATGCTTGTAGGAAAGGAGATCGAGGTATGGAGAGAACTTGCACAGGATAACGATGAAGATGCAGAGGAGGATGTACTTCTCAGCGAGTTTGACGACGTGATCGAGGGATGGATCATCGAGAAGCTTCAGAGCATCGGCTGTGACACAGCAAAGAGTGTCCTCGCATGCACACCTGCAGATATCGCCAAGAGAGCAGACCTCGAGGACGAGACTGTAGAAGAGATTTTCGATATCCTCCGTTCAGAATTTGAAGAATAAACATATGGCAGAAATAAGATTAAGCAAACTTACAAAACAGTTCAGTATCGGACTTGCACGTCTCGTTGATTTCCTCAACGAGAAGGGAGCCAACGTAGAGATGAATCCGAACGCAAAGGTATCGGATGAGTATCTGCCTGCTATCGAGGCAAAGTTCGGTGAGGACCAGAAGCTCAAGGAAGACTCTGAGAAGGTAACAATCAAGCTTAAGGAGATCATCGAGATGGGATCCAAGAAGAAGGCAGAGCCTGAAGAGTTCATTCCGGAGAGAGAGGTTGTCATCAAGACCAACACTCTCAACGCAGAGCCTGTTCATGAGGCACCAGCTCCTGTTGCGCAGCCTGAACCAGAGCCAGCTCCTGCACCAGCACCGACACCGGAGCCTGCGCCAGAGCCAGTAAAAGAGACTCCGCAGGAAGACACTGGCATCAAGGTCGTTGACAAGATCGACCTCTCACAGTTTGACAGGAAACCAGCAAAGAAGGAGACTCCTGCACCTGTAGAGGAACAGCCTGTTGCAGTCGAGCCAGTTGCAGAACCTGCGCCAGCAGTCGAGGAACCGGCACCTGCAGTTGAAGAGGCAGCACCGCAGCAGCCTGCAAACGAGCCACGCGAGATGAAGGTCGAGGTGGAACGTCTTGCTGGTCCTAAGGTTGTCGACAAGATTGACCTTTCTCAGTTCGACAAGAAGAAGAAAAAGAAGAAGAGAGAGAGAATCGACAAGGGCGGCAGCCAGAAGGTTGACGTAACCAAGGTAGAGGCTGATCCTAAGCCTAAGAAAGATAATAAGGGCGGCAAGCCAGGCGCACCTGCGCCACAGCAGGGTCAGGGCAAGAAGAACGACAACAAGAAGAGCCGTCGCGACCGCGGTGGCGACAAGTTCAAGCCTATGACAGAGCAGGAGCAGGAGGAGATGCAGAAGGAGATCCAGAAGCAGATCAAGGAGACTTACGCCCGCATGAACGAGGGTAAGAAGAACAACTTCGGTGCTAAGCACAGAAAGGATAAGAGAGAGGCTGCTTCACAGAGGCTCCAGGAGGAGATGGAGATGCAGCAGCTCGAGCAGAAGGTTCTCAAGGTAACTGAGTTCGTGACTGTAAACGACCTCGCTACCCTGATGAATAATACTCCTGTAACCAAGGTTATCGGAGCATGCATGAGCCTGGGCATGATGGTATCAATCAACCAGCGTCTTGATGCAGAGACCCTCGTTCTTGTTGCCGAGGAGTTCGGATATGAGGTTGAATTCGTGACCGCGAACCTTACAGACGCGATCGCACAGGGAGAGGCGGAGGATACCGATGAGGATCTCCTCCCACGTCCACCAGTGATCACCGTGATGGGCCACGTTGACCACGGTAAGACTTCCCTCCTGGACCACATCCGTAATGCAAATGTGATTGCCGGCGAGGCTGGTGGTATCACTCAGCACATCGGTGCATATCACGTACAGCTTCCGGACGGTCAGGCGATCACATTCCTTGACACCCCAGGTCACGAGGCGTTTACAGCGATGCGTGCCCGCGGTGCGAAGATGACTGACGTAGCAATCATCATCGTTGCAGCCGACGACTGCATCATGCCTCAGACAGTTGAGGCTATCAACCACGCTCAAGCAGCCGGTGTACCTATGGTATTCGCGATCAACAAGATCGATAAGCCAGGTGCAAATCCGGAGAAGATCCGCGAGCAGCTCTCTCAGATGAACATCCTCGTCGAGGACTGGGGCGGTAAGTACCAGTGCCAGGAGATCTCGGCTAAGAAGGGTATCAATGTAGAGCAGCTTCTTGAGAAGGTTCTCCTCGAGGCAGAGATGCTCGAGCTTAAGGCAAACCCTAACAAGAGAGCTTCAGGTGCAGTGATCGAGTCATCACTCGACAAGGGTCGCGGATATCTCGCCACTATCCTCGTACAGAACGGAACACTCCGCGTGGGTGACGTGATGCTGTCAGGATGCTACACCGGTAAGGTAAAGGCAATGTACAATGAGCGTGGCCAGAAGGTTACAGAGGCCGGTCCTTCAACTCCGGTTTCAGTGCTCGGTCTCAACGGTGCACCTACTGCAGGTGAGACATTCGTTGTGATGGCTGACGAGAAGGAGGCTAAGGACATCGCAAACAAGCGTGAGCAGCTGATCCGTATCCAGGGAATCAAGACCCAGAAGCATATGACTCTCGAGGAGATCGGACGTCGTATCGCGATCGGAAACTTCAAGGAGCTCAACGTCATTGTCAAGGGAGACGTGGACGGATCGGTAGAGGCCCTTTCAGACTCTATCATCAAGCTCTCTACAGAGGAGGTTCGCGTGAACGTAATCCACAAGGCTGTGGGTGCGATCTCGGAGTCGGATATCCTCTTGGCAGCTGCATCGGATGCGATCATCATCGGTTTCCAGGTACGTCCTATGCCTTCTGCAAGAAAGCTTGCTGAGAAGGAGGAGATCGAGATCCGTCTCTACTCAGTCATCTACGACTGTATCAACGAGCTCAAGAGCGGTATCGAGGGTATGCTCGAGCCTGAGCAGAAAGAAGTTGTCACTGCAACTGCTGAGGTTCAGGAGACATTCAAGATCTCTAAGGTGGGTACTATCGCTGGTTGTATCGTTCGTGAGGGTAAGCTCACAAGAACTGCGAAGGTGCGCGTGATCCGTGACGGCATCGTTATCTACACTGGAGAGCTTGGTTCGCTCAAGAGATTCAAGGATGATGTCAAGGAGGTTCACATGGGTATGGACTGCGGTCTCAACATCCAGGGCTATAATGACATCAAGGTCGGCGATGTTGTCGAGGCTTATACTATCGAAGAGATCAAGAGAACACTTTAGTATACATTAGAAAGCAAGAGCCTGTCGGTTCCCTGAAATCCTCCCCGCTTAGTGGGTCCACTCCCTTTTCGGGAGCCAATGTTTCAGGGAACCGACAGGCTCTTGCTTTATTCATACAATAGTAATTAACAAGCCAATGTCTTCAGATGCAGACACGCTATTGTGTGTTTGGTCTGGGTGTTGCTAATTATTGTGCCTGGATATTTATAATATTTAGGCGATATGAAACGATTTTTTATAATTATGGTGTTGACTATATCTGGAATATTGTCGGCACAGAAGGCGGATGCCTGTACAGGTATTTCGCTTACAGCACAGGACGGAAGCAATGTGGTAGCCAGGACTGTGGAGTGGGCTGCGACTGCGATGCAATGTGGATATATAGTTGCTCCAAGAGGACATGAGCATCAGTCTTACACCCCTACGGGTGCGAATGGTCTTAAATATAAAGGAGTATACGGATACGTAGGCATTTATACCGAATATGAGCCGTTTGTGGTGGAGGGAGTCAACGAGACCGGACTTTCAGCCGGATTGTTCTTCTTCCCTAATTATGGCGATTATGCCCCTTATGTTGAAAAGAATAACAGCAAGACTCTTTGCGACATGCAGTTTGTTTCTTGGGTCCTTTCACAGTTCTCGTCTATCGATCAGGTGAAGAATGCTCTTGCTAATGTGGACCTTGTGACATTGAATCATAAGATCGGTGCCGTACACTGGAGAATAACTCAGCCTGACGGAAGAATGGTTGTACTTGAGGTTGTGAATGGTGTTCCGCAGTTCTATGAGAACATCTTGGGTGTACTCACAAATGCACCGGGCTTTAACTGGCACATGACCAACCTCAACAACTACCTCAATCTTGAACCCGGCTCTGCTGCAGACCATACCATCAAGAAGGGTATCACCTTACAGGCTCTCGGACATGGAAGCGGAATGCTTGGCTTGCCTGGAGACTTCACTTCCCCATCAAGGTTTGTAAGAGCCACATTCTTCCAGACTACATCTCCTACATGGGCAACAGGTTTCGAAACTGTAGTACAGGCTTTCCATATCCTGAACAACTTCGACATTCCTATCGGTTCACAACACCAGCTGGCAGAGATTCCTAAGGGACTTCCGAGTGCGACACAGTTCACTGCTGCTACCGACCAGAAGTCAATGAAGTTCTACTACAGGACTGCATGGAACAGCAATATCAGATGCATCGACCTGATGAGTATTGACTTCCACAAGGTGAAGTTCCAGTCATACCCTTTGGACAACAAGCAGGAACAGCCTATTGAAATGATCAAGGTACGCTAGATGAAACTAAAAAGAGGCTGTATTCTAAGACTTTTCCAAGGAATACAACCTCTTTTTTGTGTTACTTATTAGGGTTGATGGTGTGAACGGCGTGGTAGTTACCCTTGTCATCGAGCCATGCGATGTAGAGGCGTGTTGTAGCGCGGAGAGCTGTGAAGACTGTCGAATAATCTTCAGTAAGCTCGAGGGCACCGACCTCCTTAAGCAGCATTGTCACAAGCTTGTCTGTTGCACCATACTCGTCTACGATATTGATTACTGTCGAGCTGCCTGTCATGTACTCGAAGTCACCGAGGAACAACCAATACTTAGCGCACTCTGCAGGCTTGGTTACGTTCAATGTGTACTCTGAGCCTGACTTAGAGCCTGACACTACCGGCATTCCGTACTCGTATGTCTTAGAAGTACTGAGGACGTAGTCTATCATTACAATCGGTATGAAAGTCAGCTTGCTCATCATAGAAGGAGTACCCTGGGTATCCTTGACCAGAACGTAGAACGTATGCTCTGTACCGATGGTGAGGCCTGTAAGTTCTATCTTATTATCCTCAAGCTTACTGATCTGCTGATCAAGCACAGCACCTCCTATCTGTCCTCTTGCAAGCATGTCCTGCATTGTCTCATCACCGAAATAGGCTGAAGAGGTGCAGTAGTACGATACAGTCGAAGGATCGCCTGTAAATGTCAAGGAAATGGTCACATCACCAAGTCCGTGAATTGAATGGGCTGCTGTTACAGAAAAAGCATCAGAATATTCCAGTTCCTTGAGAGGAACAACCTGCTGAAGGACTTTTCCATATCTGCCGTCTTCTGCAATGCTTACAGCTACGATACAGACCTCATCTTCTGAAGAGAAGCTGTTTGCAGATATTTCAAGAATCTCATTTCCCGAAGAGAAGGAATTGATATCGATAAGTTCCATAACACCCTGAGTTTCTTCCTCAGGAAGGGCTGACACCTTTCTTATAGCTGCATAAGTCTTGTATGCACCTGAGGCTGGTGTAACTTTAGCAGTGAAACCTCCATATGTTACTTCTGTAATCTCGCAAAGTGGAGCTGGGATTGAGTTATCTGCCACCACTGGAGCCGATGTGAACGAATAGATGATGAAGTCATCAGCAATATACTCGCCTGTTTCTGACTCAGGCATGATCCATACAACGTAATCTGTTGCAGGAAGGATCTGGGGGCCTTCAATTCCATCAGGGAAAAAGTTCACAGCACCTTCATATGTCGGAGACGTATGTGGGGTCATATTACCCACATTGAGCGATTCCAAAACATTATCTCTGCCCATTGACTCCCAGAATCCCAATTCTGAGAATCCTCCGAAATATCCTTCAAGGTCATTGAATTCAAGAGACAGATAAGCTGAGTCAAAGCGGATGTTAGAGATGCCTGCCTTTGCCTTTGTAGAACCGAAAACAATGTGCTGGATATCCTCTGCAGAGTATGATGCACTGCCGGAAAGCATCTGCTTTACAGGAAGGTGTTCAACGGCATAAACCACATAAGCCTCTGTAGGATCGTAGTCTGCCACCAAGTCGCTTACCTGGAAAGTCATAGCCTCTCTATAAGGATCAGTCATATATCCTTCCTCTGTATTCAACCATGCAGCCACTGCATCGGCATCATAATCTGTTGCCTTCACTGCACCTACAATGTAACCATCGATATCTTCGAAAGAGTTCTCAGACACTGTCACTTCTGCAACGCCACCTACTCCAACTGAAAGCTTGAATGCATCCTCGAACGTAACATCTACTGTAATGATCTCAGACACATTGCCTGCATTGTACAGGCCAAGGATCTTCACTGTGCCTGTTTTCTGCGCAGCTTCGATGTCTACAGGAGCCGTGATGACCAAAGTATAGGCCTCCTCAGTTCCGCTGTGATCGATTCTTGCTTTCCATCCCTCTGGCTTCTCAGTGATAGTATATGCCTTGACATTCTTTACATCAAGAGCAATATTCTTTTCGATTCCCTCTTTTGAGAAGTATACTGCATTTACAGCTGCAGCGAATACGAACTCGCCAAGAACAGCTACCTTGATCTCTGTACCATCAGCCAAGGTCAGAATAAGATTGTCACCATCCTGTTTTACGTCCTTGATAAGCGATGGGGAACCTCCCTCCTGACTGTAGATACCGGTAGACACCCAAGTCTTTCCTCCGTCTACAGAGATCTGCCATTCACTCTGCTCTGATATTCTCAAAGAAGGCGTAACTGCAACCGGAACCTTCTTTCCATCTACTGTAAGAGGCGTGCTTACACCATCAGCGCAAATGGCCCAGTAATAATCTCCGTTCTGATCCTTCTCTACAGTAATGAGAGAGTATCCGGTCAAATCGAATGAAAGCTTTTTACCGTCAGTGAGGGTAATCTCCACCTTGCCTGTTTCCTCATTGAAAGAGAAGGACTGGACGCTTCCAAGCGACACCATTGACTGGATGGCAGCTACATTTTCCGAAACCGCAGTCTCAAGCGCAGTAACTCTATCATTAAGGTCTTTGATTGCCTCCTGAATCTCAGTGTCATCAAATGTAGCACATGCTCCCATGCAGCCAAGTGAGACTGCCAGGAATATTCTTGCAATATGTTTCATAGTTCTCATGTTTTATTTATTCTGTTGGGGTACGGAAGTCAGAAAGATCCTTCAGTTCACCCTTGTGGAAGATCTTTGCAACCACAGGACTATATACATCCTCACCATTGTCTTCACCTACAGAAAGAGCAGCAAAGAGCACCGGATTCTCAGATGAAGGGTCAACCCTCTGAGATATTGTAGCATACTCTGCCGCAGAGCTCAATCCGCTCTCCACAAGGTGAAGCTTCCAAAGATTCAGATATGCCTCATATGTATATCTGCCGCCGACAGTTGTAAGATAAGGCAATCCGCAGGCGCCGTATATGTCACCGCTATTAGAATCAATGATGAAGTAGCGAAGAGTCTTTGACTGGCTGTTTGCAACTGCTCTTCCGGAAACTGTATTGGTTGCTGAATCGTACACCATATCATCGAACTGAACTGTAGGGTTAGGACCAGGAGTAGGCTTTGTCGTAGTAAATGAAGCAAACTTCACAGGACCGACAACTCCGTTGATATCCTCTGCACAATAAGCGATCACATACTCTACACCTGACTCATAATCGAAGTCTGCCAATGAATCATATCCCGAGGGCTCTGCTGTCCAGAGATTGGCGATAGGCCTCTTGCCTGCAGGACCCTCTGTATATGCGTCAATAAGGAATTCAAGCCATGCATCACGGTTTTCCCTGTCAAGAGTTCCGTCCGCAAAATGAGGAGGACGGATGTATGCATCGTCATCAGTAGTTGTAGGATCATCCATCTCGAATGGAGAAACTATCTGGAAACGATAGCACATGATCTGAGAGAAGTTGTATGAGAAATTATATCTGGCTCCCCAACGTGAGATCTCAGTGAACGTAAGCTCCACATCGCCAGCGCAAGCCTCAGGGGTATCGCGTACAAGCTTCTTTGTTGTAAACGGAGCAGAGAACTTAAGTTCAGAAAGCTCATCAAAACGGTTCTGACCCACATACACGATGACATACTCTGTCTGCGGCTCAAGCTCAAGCTTTTTCTCATCATCAGTAGTGAACGAGTCTCCTGTAAGCTGCTGAAAGTCAGAATCGTAATCGAAGTTAGGGTTTGCGACACCCCATCCCTCGACTGCAAGGCTATGAGCCTCTGCAGCCTTCTCTGCATCGCTTCCGTTTTTCAAAAGGTCAGCTGCTTCCTTCTTGTAGACACGATAGTAGCAGTTCTCACATGACTTCTCCATCATGACAGTTATGTAAGTCATAGTAGCTGATATTCTTGTTCCAGCCTCGATGGTAACCTCCGGTTTGAATTCCTCGGAAGTAGGCTTCTCCAGAAGCTTGAAATCATGTCTTATAAGACCGGTTGGAACCATATTGGCATCTGCTGCAACCACTACAGCCGTGTTGTTGCGTATATCAGTCGTTCTCTTGACTGCAAGATTTGTCTCATCAGTGGCATCATATGGACCACCTGCCACACGACAAAAGTCCCTCATCATCCTCTCACCAAAAAGATCGATGTACTCAGCAATCTCGTCAGTCGACCAGATCCAGTGGTAGAAATAACGGCAATCCTCGTTTGGATAGTACTTCACGATGAAGGCTGTATGTCCGACCAGAGACTCCACACCGATGTATGGATTTCCTTCCGGAGTAGCCTTGTCGGTAGTAACCTCACAGATGCATACTGGAGCAGGCACCTGTCCTTCCTCATCATAGAAAGGAAGCACCATGATCATATAATCGCAGTCTGACAGAATAGTCGCCGTGTTATATGTCGAATTCGCCCAGTCAAACTCCTTTGCAGCGAAATCATCCACCTCGGATGCATTGAAGAGGTTGACAGAAGTACCGGATGTAGCAGATGCAAGAAGGTCAGCGACAGCGTCTTCACAATCAGCAAGGGGGGCCTCCACAAGTCCTCTGTTGAGAAGCTCATTATACAGAAGGGCCTTTGGATAGACCTCCATACGGTATGACTTCACAGACTCGCCAGGTACGAGCTCAAAGACGATATTATCTGTCTCAACTGAGTTCACATTGACGGTCACTCCGTTCTTGCCAGCCTTGTAACTGCCTTTCTGCACACCGAGGGAGAACTCGTAGAAGTCCGACTCCATCGCAGGATCACATGACGTATTCCAGAGCAAGGTACCGGCAATCAAAATAAAACCAAATAATCTTTTCATAGTCTATTTATTTTTTCATTTCATATTCAACGCTACCGCCATTGAGCGCACATTGAGCAGCATTGTTTACATTTCCGTTCTTATCAATGGCCAATACGACAACTGTCATATTATCAAGATTCCATGCAGGATCGACATCGAACTCGAAAGAGTGTCCCTTCTCCTGCTCAGCCTCCACTGTACCGAGATCATCTCCGAGAATTGACTCAGAAAGCATTCTGCGCACAACATGTCTATGCGAATAATCTTCATCCCTTGAGGTCCCTGAGGTCGTCTGCCAAGCAACCACTCTGTCTTCCACAGCATATGCGGCCATACGATACTCCATTGACTTTTCAGAAAAAAGTTTTGCATCGACCTGGCAGACACCGTCTGCTACCTGCGAAGCTATAGCAACAGATGAATGCGTCTGAGACTCATATAGAGAAGTCTCTATGCTGAGTCTGCAACCGCTTCCGGACAGACTGCCGCTCTCACGCATATCCGTCAGATATGACGGGTAGTCAGTGATCTTATATTTGTTTGCAAGCTCAGCCTCGGCTGATATTGTAAAGTCATCTGCATTATGGAAAGCCAAGGCCAGAACCTGTCCAGGGTAGATATCAGAAGCCAAGAACTCCAGCAGCTGCGCACCGTCAGGACAATATGAGCACCACTGACCTGTAAACTCCATCACGCACACGTTACGCTCGAAACGCGAGTGAGCTCCTGCAGAATCTCCGACTAAAAGGAAATCTACCGAGCTTCCCACGGCGCACTCGTTGGCATTGTTGCAGCCAAAGTTCTTTCCAGCAGCATCATCCGGAGTAAGCATGACAGCTATAACCCTCATCGCAGAAGGATTCCATCCATTCTTAAGAGTGATTGTCTTTGTCACCTGATACTCAATACCCGGCGTGAGAGGTTTTCCAAAATTCAGATCTGTGCCTTTGAGGTTATCTGAAGAGATGTATCTGAAAACATTGTCATGAGTGTACTCTGCAGTCTCAGATCCTGTCTGATTGTACTTGATACCATCCTCTACAAGGATGATATGATACTTGGCAGACTGAGTCACCTCGGAGATGAATCTGGCAGTCACCTCCAGCTTTCTGGATGAGTTATCATAGGTTGTGTTAATCGCCACTCCTGTTGAAGCCGGGTACTCCTCTGCCTGATATTCCATCTCAGACAGGATCTTGTCTTCCTGACTGATGATCTTCCGAGATCCCTTTCTGAAGTTCAGGGCAAGCATGGGAAGAGAAATCGTCTGGTCATCTTCCAATGAGACCCTTTTATAGAACATCCTGCACTCAGGCAAGGTCATCGGATCGCCATTCCCATAATCCATATGAAATGCTATAGGGATTATGGATCCGGGCTGCTTCTCCTTTATAGATTTGATTGTAGCTGACAAAGACGGACAGTTTACACAGCCCACGGAAGTGAACTGCATGGCAACCATCTTCTGCTGATAAATGGAAGTTATCTTCTCGCCCTGCACAATCTCATTTTTCTCCTTGTTCTCCGGATCGACATTTCCAGAGCAGGAGACAAGCAGTGCAGACAAGGCCAGAAAAGCCGATAACAATTTAAACCTCTTCATCAGTTATATCTATAATCTACTGACTGTCCCACAGGAACAGAAACAGCATTATCAACAATAGTCTTACCCTCTGATGTCCTCATCAATGTAAAGAGAATGACCTTACACTTTTCCTGAGGGAACCTGAAGTCACGACTCTCCTTCACAATAGCCTTCTCTGTGCTCTTGTCAAGCGAGAACTTGTCTGAAGACATCGCTATGTAGTTACCTGTAATGTCTCTGATCACATTGTCATACTCTTCCTCATAGACATCTGAGCCGTCTGCAGGAGCAGAAGGTATGCAATCGTCCATAAGAACCGCCATTGCAAGATCATACTCACCTGCCACTGAAGCCATCACTGTAGCATTCACGATAATATTTCCATTCTCGACTTTGGTCTCCGCCTTGATTCCTGTCTGTGCAGGATAATCCACAAGCACCGACTTGATGTTATTGTGCAGGTCATTCATGGTCCTATTTCCTGAGCCTACCACCAGAGAATAGTCACAATAAGGATAGCCGACTGTACTATAGATGCCCGATGCGTAATCTGAGATAGCTCTACAAGTGTACTGGTCTTTGCCATGGAACTCCATCACAATGCTATGACCCTTTGAAAAGTCATTCATCTTGGCAAGAGCCTCTGTCATAGAAGGGCAAAACTGACACCATGTAGCTGTAAATCTGTAGATCAGTACATTCTTGTGGAAAAGCTCATACTCCTTTCTGTTGACTGACTCAACAGTCACCTCATTTGTGCAGTACTCGCCCTCATACATTGCTTGAATAGTATAAGTACCATCGGTAATCGACGTAAAGACATTCGGAGCTTCTCCAGAGCCGATGTCGGTTCTCCACTCCTTTGTCTCAACAACATAGAAAGATGTATTTCTTATGTGTGCCAGATCCGTGAGGACCTGTCCATTTGCATCTGTAATAGTAAATGTCGCCACATCCTTTCCATTCGACTCTATCTGAGCCTTATCCACAGAAAGCGTAAAAGGCGCCACTGCCGGAACTTCCTCAACATCGGGTTCAGGACCACCGGTACACGCCGACAAAAGAAGAGCAGCTAAAGGCAGTAAAGTAAATAAATTCTTCATATTCATTTGCTAAAAGAAGTATCTCTTCTGCATTTCACAGAAGAGACACAACTTGAATTTATTTCTCGAAATAGTTAGGAACCTCGAAATACATCGGCTCGAAGTAGTTGCCTTCACGGTCCTTGAGCATCACTACCACTCTATCGTGGAGCTGGCCCTTATCATCAACACCCATAGCATATGGATTCATCATGTAGAGTGGCTCTCCGTTGTTGAAATAAATCAGAGGTTCAGCCTCCTCATAATATGGCAGATATGCCTCGAGAAGGGCTTTAGCCCAGTCTGCAGCCTCCTGGCCCTTGAGTCCGAATGCAGCAGCCTTCTCCTCATACTTCGCCAAAGTCTTGTACTCCTCGATCAGACGCAAAGCTCTAAGATAGTTAACATCCTCGCCGTTCTCCCAGTAGATGCAGTTTCCCTCACCGTGAGAATCAGGTGCAAAATATGTTGCAAATCCCATTGTAGGGAGACCATGAACATAGAAGTCAACCACATTCATCATCTGACCGCCGCGAAGCTCACCATTCTTATAATAATCCGGCTCAGAAGCATATTCACCGTTGATGATAGGAGTATGTCCGTCGTCATACTTACGGCTGCAGTAGTTCTCGATCTCGATCATGATCTGAGTTGTCTTTGTGAAGCCTGCCTCAGAGAAATATGAATCAGAAGCACAAAGGATAAATGCAGTATAGTCCTGAGGGCATGAGAAGTTGAAAGCGTAACGCGCCATCATTCCCTGATTAGCTGCAGCCTGGAAAGCCTCCTCTATCCAATCGAAACGGATTGACTCCTTAGCAGTATTCCACAGATCCGAACCCTCTGTTCTGACAACGCCAAGGTCAGCAGCAAGAGTAGTCATCTTCTTGTAAGCACCCTTAGAGAATGCACCGCTCTCATCCTGAGCAAGCACCATCATGATGTACTCTTCCTCCATTCGAAGTCCGGTAACTGTGATCTTTCCATCAGCAGCAATGTCTCCATGCGTCCTCATCACCCTTGTGATAGCCTCATCCTCCGGATATACCGCCATGTACTTTGCAAGCACATTCTTATCCTTTCCGCACTTCACCCAAAGAGGATCCATAGATGTTCCGATCCAATAGATATAGCGGACAGGTGTACCACCTGATACGGCTACCTGGTAATCCATTTCATCTGATCCAGGGCTACAGCCATCCTCAACATATGAAACTGTAAGCGAGCTGAACACCACCTTCTCCAAAGATGCAGACTGGCAATTCACAGCACCATACTTACCATCAGCATCAACAGCTACTGCAAAGAGCCACATCTTTGTCTCAGGTACAAGATTTTCGACAGATGCAACCGCCTCATTGCCCTTGACAAGAGTACAGTTCTCAGACTTCATTATAAGGTTGAACTTCTGATCGTCCAGGCCCTGAACAGCGCCAAGTCTCTTTCCTTCGTCATCAGTAAGATATGCATAATAGATCATCTGGGCACCCTCTGATGAAAGCGGGATTGTGATTGATGATGTTGTAATGACAGGCTCACCTGTAGTCACAGCCAAAGAACCGCCTGATGTGATGGCATTTGTGGTAAACTCCTTGTAGATGATGTCAGCCTCAGTATAAGTAGCCTTATCTGTATCGTAAGGCACACACCATGTGACATATGTTGTACCAGGAACAAACTCGACATCCGCATTTGCATCCTCTACAGGATACTGAGAAGCCATGCCGTGGAATGTAAGTCCTTCTGTGTAAGGCTCATTGATGCCATTGAGGATACCATAGAGAATAGTTGAGAACAGATCGTCTGTCTTGACCGCAGTACCTGCCCACATCTTATCAGTACCCTTGACATCTACAGTAATCTCAGCATCGAAAAGCATTGCGCGAGGCTCAGACATATTCACAATCACAGCACCCACTCGATAACTCTGGAATGAAGCCTCATCGATATAGAATCCAACCTCTTCCTCTTTCTCCTGATATACCGCAGGGACTACGAAAAGTACATACTTCTTGTTTGGATTGATCTCTGCCCCGAGCATCTGCTCGAGAGTACATGAAATCGGTCCTTTAGCCACAGCATATCCAGCAGGGGCATCTACTGTGTCTGACATCAAAGTCTGAGCAGTCGCTATTACAGCAGCCTGATCGAACTCATCGCTTGCAACTATACCATATACGAACTTCTGGACTCCAGCATAAGGCTCGGCAACAAGTCTTGTAGAAGAGAACTCAACCTTCTTGAAAGGCTCTGCAGAAAGCGCAAGCTTGGTGATTGCAGCATCACCACCTTCTACAACAGCGACCACCTTCAGGTCACCCCTATCGAAAGCTGCACCAGCTTCTACAACTGCTTCTGAAGGAGCCGTCACATCCATATAGGTATTGCCTGACTGTTCATCCACGCGTTCAACGACTTTCCAGCCATGTGGAATCTGCATCACGTAATCTATAACACCTTCCATATCCAGAAGGAAAGACTGAGTAGCAGTGTATGGAACATAGTACTCTGTTACAACCTGAGCAGACGCGCCAAGATTTTCAAGCTTGAAGATCACTCCCTTGTAGCCATCAACAGAAACAGTTACCTCAAGTCCTTCGCCGAAAGTGAAAGTCATGGCGTAAACATTACCGGTTGCATCAGTATGTGGCACACAAGACTCAAATACCTTAACAGCATCCTCTGCATCGTATCCAGTCTCGTACTCATAGCCATTGATTACTACGTAATACTTGCCGTTCTTGACTTCCACGTCAACCTGTACAGATACCGGGATATTCTTTCCCTGAGCGTCAGTAATAGGCTCAAGTTCTCCGGCCGGAGTATAAAGAGCCCAATATTTATCACCGTTGATCACGACATAAGACATCAAAGTCGACACATTTGTCTGCTCAGGAAATGCCTTGAACTTTGTTCCGTTCGAAAGAGTCACAAGGTAAGATCCGTCAGCCAGCTTCACACAGTTCTTGATTGTCGAACCATCCGACAAGAGGGCAGCCATTGCATCCGCCTGATTATTCAGCTCTGTCCTGAGCTCATTAAGCTGTGCCTCATGGTCATTCAATGTTTCCCAGATCTCGCTGTCATCGTAACATGAAGACACTACGAGCGGCGCTAAAAGAAGGCAGACCATTGCCTTTGAAGCCTTTCTAAAAAGTTTATTCATATCAGTTTATAAATTAATTATTTGCAGATAGTTGTTAAAACTTTCAAAGATACGAATTTTCAATAAAACTAGAGCCAACTACATCAAAAAAAGGCAGCCCCAACCGGGACTGCCTCGAGTATTTTAAGATATTGGATATCTTGGATTACTCCTCCTCTGTCTCAGGAACTGCAGGAACCTCAACAGTCATCTTGATGACTGGTGAAAGCTCACCTGTAGTCGACTCAACTACTACTGCAAGATAGTAAGTTGATGAAGCGTTTGCATACATACCAGCGAGCTGACCCGCAGCTACGTCAGTAGTATCTCTGAAGTTGTAGTCATATTCGTATGACAATGGAAGGTTAGCAAGCTGTTCGTCTGTGTACTCAGTAGTGCTCCATACATAGTAGTACTTAGCTGCCTCACCACCCTCAACTGTGATTGGGAAGTTGTATCTGTAACCTGAGTTGAATACTGAAGAGCTATACTCACCGAACGAAGCCTTGAATGTCTCGCTGAACTTAAGCTCAGGAGCTGCATAACGCTTCGAGTCAAACTCACCATACTTACCCTCTGCATCAACTGCAAGAGCTACGAGGAAGAATTCAGCACCTGGAGTGATATCATTCTGATTTACAGCCTCACCCATATCACCGCCGATTACATAACCCTCATTAAGGAGAGCCTCTGTGATCGCAGCATCGTCAGCGAATGCATTGTAAGTGTCAGTGTCGAACCAGTTGTAGTAGATCATTGTTGCGTCCTCAGAAGCAAGCTCAACACTCATGCCAGTGAATGAAAGTGCAGCCTCACCGAACTCTACTGTTGCAGATCCACCAGCTGAAAGACCCTCAGTTGTGAACTCATAGATATAAGGCTTCATGTTCTTCTCATAAGTGTAGTCAGCAAGCTCAACACCGTCGATTACTGGGAATACCCACATATAGAACTTAGTGTTAGGCATGAGCGGCTGGCCATAGTTGAGCATTGAAGCTGTGATTGTCTCAGGCATCTGCTCACCGAACTCACCACCGTACGGTGTACCCATCTGCTGGAATGCGTAGTCTGCCATACCATACTGAAGAGCCATCTGGAAGTATCCGAATGGTCCCTCCTGCATCTGCATGTACTGGTCAACTGGGAAGCCGTAAAGCATCTCCTCAGTCACGAGACCTACATAGTAGTGATCAGTACCGATAACGCTTACTGAAACCTCAACATCTGAAGTTGAAGCAGCTACAGATGTGATAGTAGCTTTAACTGATGGATAGTAGTAACCGTAAACGAGGTCACCGGTTCTTGGCATACCGTTCTCATCCATAGGACAAGCCCAAACAACGAATGGAGTTGCAGGGATCTCATCACCATAAGTCCAGTCTGCGTACATCTCAGGAACAGTTGTCTCGATAACGTCAACCTCATATGTACCAGGAGTATAAGCACCACCGATAGAGTAGATAGGATTCCAATCCTCATCGTACTCAACAGAGTTCATCTTCCAGTTGCTAAGACCATACCACATAGCATCATAGTTATCCTGAATACCCGAAACATAAGCAATCGGATCAGCCTCGAATGCCGCAACCTCAGCAAGACCGACGAATGCATCGTTGAAGTCAGTCGTTGTTTCGCCCCACATGTCAGTCTGAGTTACAACCTCAGGGTTTATGATAACAAGAGTACCATCCTCAGCAAGAGTAAGACTGAAACCAGGAGTAGTAGCTACTGCAAGAACAGCAACCTTGCACTTACCCTCAGAAGTTGTGCAGTGGAGGAGAACCTCACCGTCTGCCTCTGCTACGCCTGAAGTAACGTTAGCCTCTGCTGGAGCTGTAACTGTAAGCTTCTTGCCGTCGAGCTTAGCTCTCCAACCGTCTGGCTTAGACATTACATACATTGAAGTGATCTCAGAAAGGACTACGTCTACAGTCTTAGCCTCACCATATGAGAAGTAAGTCTTACCTGCCTTAAGAGCTACAACTGAGTTATCAACCTTGTAGATAGGAAGATAGTAAGTCTCACCACCGAATACTACAGTGTAGAAATCCTCCTTGATGAACTCATAAGTCTCCCAGTCCATCTCGTCAGTCTCACCCTGATAGAAGTCGATGAGTGAATCAGCGTCGTCAGCTACATAAGCACCAGTCTCAGACCATGTAGCACCACCGTCAACAGAGAAAAGGAGGCAGTTATCCTCATTTACCTGGAACTTGACATCAACATGTCCTACAGGAACCTCAAGGCTCTTTGCCACGCCGTCCTCGATAACTGCCCAGTACTTCACACCATCTACCTCAACAACAGTTACAAGACTCTCCCTTGGAGTTGTAGGGATAGTTACAGATGCGCCATCAACGAAAGTGATCACAACATCACCATCAGCGTTCTTTGACACATTAGTTACACCCACTGAAACGAGAGCAGCAAGAACCTTTTCATCCTCTTTAGCAAGGTTCTCGTCAGCCTGCTGGAGCTGAGCGATAGCTGCAAAAAGCTGCTCCTTGTCAGTTGTATAAGTTGACACGATACCGTCAACCTCACCATCAAGAGCATCGAGAGTTGCTGTCAAGTTCTTGATTGACTCTGCAAAATCTGCATCGGCAAGCTTGTAAGCCGCGTCAAGACCTTCAATCTTTGAATTGATTGCCTCTACATCAGTGTTGAGTTTAGCCTCAACCTTTGTCAATCTCTCGTCAAGATTCTCGAGCTTCTCAAGAATGCCTGAGTCGTCATAACAAGACACCGCTGCAAGTGCAATTGCACTAAGGCAGAAAAATTTTAATGTCTTTTTCATAATTTAATAGAATTAGTTAATAATTAATGTATTTAGTTAGTGTTATTTCAGTATATATTCTTCTAGAACGAAGCTGTAAGAGTGAAGTTCGCTCCTGTATAAGCCGGAATCTCTCGGCATACTCCGCCTGAACAGATGAAGCCCGCTCTATAGCGGCCATAACCCGCAGCGACACGGATCTTGCCATATACATAGCTGAGACCGGCATTATAATAATGGAGGTTGCTGTCTCCATGGTTGTACATATCACTTGCGAATACACTCCAGTGTGGCGCAAGACTCACCTCAAGGAGGGCTGCCATCCAGTCTTTCTGGTAATCGTCTGATGAGAGATACTGAAGTTCAAGTCTGGTAGAGAACTTAGGATTCCACTTGTAAAGGAGATCCGCTACTACTATATGCGACTTACCGATATAGACCTCTGCACTTGCATAGTTTTTCTCATGCTTATCGTAATCCTGGAATGAGTAAAGGAGAGTCGTCTTGAACTTCTTTGTCCACTGCCTCTCGACGTCAAGACTTAAATCTGTGATCAGTCTTTCGCCACCCTTTACGCCACCTGTCTCATTCAGGGCAAAATATGATGAGAAATTAGCATGAACCTTCATTCCCCTCTTTCCTCCGATCTTTGTTCCGCGACGGAAATTGTAGAAGGCATCAAGCTGACCACCTATCTCACCTGCACGCAACTTATTGGTTCCTATCTCAGGGTTATATGGATGCAGAGCCGTCAGCATATACGTATACTGTGTGGTCATAGCTGGGCAATAAGACATCACGTTAGCTGCTGCGGCATACATGAGATCAGCTGTCTGAATCTGCTGGGTCATTCGCTCGAGTCTGCGGCCGGTAAATGATACGCCTAATCCTCGTGAATTATATCCGAGTTCCACAAGCTGAGCATTTCCTCTTTCAGCATTGAAGAACTGATTGACAAGCTGAGTTCCAGCATCGACATACTCGGCCTTTGCGTAGAATCCGTCAGATTCAAGATTTGCTCTAGCAGACCAGCCTACATTGTTCGAACGGCATCCAAGAGCAAGAAGAGCATCAGACAGAGCCTCATGTTTGTTGATTACAGAAGCCTCCAACGAAAGTGAGAGAGCATTCCAATCCAGAAAATCTGATAACGACACACTCAAGTCGGCACCGGTAACATTCACATCCTGAGCCAGGCCAAGTCCAAAGAAACCTTCCTGCATTCCCATCATCAGTCCATACTCCGACAGCTTTCCGAGTCTTGGAATACCCCAGAATGCTCTGGCTGTGATCTTGTCACCCCAATTATATGTTGCTCGCGCTCCAAGCATCGCATTGTTCAGACCAAGAGCCCTGTCCTCCCAACTACGGAAAAGCAATCCGCTTCCAAGCTGCTCGTAGAACGTACCCGCTGTAACAGAATACGAATCATCTCGCCAAGAAACATACAGATTGCTCAATGAAAGTTTATTTGTAGGGAAAGGATAACCTACAGTCGAAGGGAAGTATCCTTCAAGCTGAGTACCTGCAGAAAGACGACCCTTATAATAATCAACCTTAAGATAGTTGTTTGTCGCATAGATGCCGTCCTCGTTCAGCTGCATCAGATTGGACGGATCAAAACCATTTGGCTGGTCAGCGACATACATATGATGAGTTGACTCCAGACTTGCCGACACTCGTCCCCAATCCTTGCTCTGACCGGAAGCCAGAACAGAAATTAAGGCAAGAAATAAAATTGCTGAAATAGTTTTTTTCATAGGTTGAAGGCTATTTGCACTTCTTTACGGCTTCGAAGACTTCAAGTTCTCCGCCTGGGACATAAGATGTATGCGAGTACACTACCTTACCCTTTGAGTCAAGGACAAAGACATGAGGAACCACAGAAACATTCATAGCTCTCATGAAATCCTGATTCTTATCAAAAAGAAGAGTATACTCCTCTCCCCAACCGCGGCCTTCTGCAAAAGACTTTGCCTTCGCAAGAAGTCTGCTGTCATCAGTCGAAACAGCCACAACACGGAAATCCGCTTCCTCCAGCCAATCAGGAAGAGCATCGTAAATTGCATCGAGTTCACGGATACAAGGCTTGCATGATGTTGACCAGAATGAGAGGATCATAGGGGTACCAGCCTCTACGAGTGACTTTGTATCCACCGCCTCACCCTTTGAATTTTCCACCACTACAGACGGAACCTGAGCAAATGCGACAGAGGAAACCATAAGGAATATGGCTACTAGAATATTCTTCATACCTATAACTGGTTATATTTTGCAACTACATAAATAAGTGGAGAACCCACCTCAAGTGAACAAAGTTATATATATTTTTTAAAATTCAAATGTTTTACTGCAAGAAAGTGCATTAACCCAAGATTTTATATAGCTCGATTGTGCGCTTTGCCTCGGCAACATCATGCACTCTAAGCACGTCTGCACCGTTTTGTAAGGCATAGAAATGCAGCACCTGAGTAGAAGGTAGAGAAGCTTCCGGAGAAATGCCAAAATGCTTATATATCATGCTCTTACGCGATACCCCAACCAGTATACGGACCGGCATATGATCAGGGGTTTTAATCCGCTTGAAACAAGAAATGCCCTTTAGGAGGTTATAATTTTGATGTATCGTCTTTGAAAACCCGAAACCAGGATCCAAAATCCAGTTATAAATACCAAATTTCTCGGCTTTTTTACTAAAGATTTTAAAATACTCCAGAATATCTTCTAACAAATTGTTATAGGAAGTGTATCCTTGCATGACTTCGGGAGTACCTCTTTTATGCATTGCAACATATTGAAGTCCCAATCGTCCCACAGTCGGAAGCATCTGAGGATCATCTTCGCCAGCTGATATATCATTGACGATAAATGAGCCTATGGTCTCATAGGCCTTCTCCACAACTGAAGCCCAATAGGTATCTATGGAAATCTTTATGTCCGGAAACATCTCCCTTGCCGCTTTCAATACGGGCTCCAGACGACGCCACTCCTCATCGGCTCCTACCGGAAGGGAACCGGGGCGGGTCGAGCATGCGCCTATGTCAATTATATCAGCACCTTCACCAACAAGAATTGCTATTCTCTCCATAGCTGCATAGACATCAGAACACCTGCTGTCTCCATAATAAGAATCGTCAGTAAGATTGACGATTCCCATCACCTGTATATTTCTATTTTTGTCCATTGTCGTGACAAAATTAATAAAAAGATTTCTCGACTTCGCTCGAAATGACAGATTAAATCCAATGAACAATTGTAATTTCAACCGAACGACCTAATAAACAATTGTCATTTCGACCGAACGACCTAATAAACAATTGTCATTTCGACCGAACGATCCATTAAACAATTGTCATTTCGACCGAACGTAGTGAGTGGAGAAATCTTTTTAGCTATATTTGCAGAATATATAAACGACATATCATGCTAGTAGTACTCGAAGGCCTGGACGGTGCAGGCAAATCAACACAGGTAAAAATGCTGAGAGCTTATCTCGAAGGCATGTTTGGCAGTCTTGACTATATACATTTCCCAAGATACGATGCTCCCGTTTATGGCGACCTGATCAGCAGGTTCCTGCGCGGAGACTTCGGAAGCAACGAGGCAGTGCACCCGCAGCTGGTGGCGCTTCTCTTTGCAGAAGACCGCCATGGCGCAGCCCCTGAAATGAAGAAGACCCTTCAGTCAGGAGGGCATGTGCTGCTGGACAGATACGTATATTCAAATATTGCATATCAGTGCGCGAAGCTTAATGATCCGGAAGAAGCAGATGAGCTGAGAGAGTGGATATTCAACACCGAGTACGGCAATTTCGATCTCCCTGTTCCAGATCTGAACATATTCCTCGACGTTCCTATCGGCTTTGTTGAGTCTAAACTCAAGAGCCAGCGTGCAGGCACTGACAGAAACTACCTCGAAGGCGGTCAGGACATCCATGAAGCCGACATCGAATTCCAGAAGCGTGTCAGGAACATCTACAAGCAACAGTGCCAGAAAGACCCTAAATTCATACGTATAGACTGTTCAGATGAGAACGGTCAGATGCTTCCTCCTGGCGAGATCTTTGCCAAGATTCAATCAGTAGTGGATACAGCTGTCAAAAGATAACACATGAGATATCTTCTTTTGAGATTAAAACGATTCTGCGGTTATATAGCAGGCTTTATATTCTTCGTTTCAGGAATACTGAAACTTATGGACCCGGTAGGAGCCGGCCTGGTGATGGACGAATACTATAAGTTCCTTCATCTGGGATTCATGGGATTCTCTTCCAAGTTCATGGGATTTATGTTTGCCTTGGCGGAAACCGTCATAGGTACTGCATTGATTACAGGGGTGTGGAGAAGACTTACAGCCAAAAGTTCCATCATATTGCAGGGATTCTTCACCACGTTGACCTTGTTCCTTGTGATCTTCAACCCTGATATGGACTGCGGATGCTTTGGGGAAGCTATCCACCTGACTCACTCACAGACCTTCCTGAAGAACATCGTGCTTCTGGCCCTACTTCTTGCTAATGCTTTGCCTCTGAGGCATCTGGGTCAACCACAAAGGAAGAAATATGTATCATTTGCTCTGGTAACAACGTCAGTTGCCGTTTTCTGTCTCTATTCCCTTACCCACATCCCTCTTGTTGACTTTACTGCATATAAGACAGGTGCAGACCTGCTCAGCTCAGCTTCAGTCGACACCGATGATATGTACGAGTCAATATTCACCTACGAGAAGGACGGCGAGAAAAGGGCATTCACCCTTGACGAGCTTCCTGACTCCACATGGACATTCGTCGGCACAGAGACCATTGAAAAGGATAATACAGACAACCTGCTCATAGAACTTTCATTCTATAATGCAGAGACCGGAACATATGCAGACTCCCTCGCTACAGAAGGCAAGGTGATGGTCATCTCAGTTTATGACACAGACATCAGCGATAGAAGGTGGAGGAAGCTAGAAAACTTTATCTCGCATGCCCGTGAAGCAGGTTTCCGCCCACTGTTGCTATGTGCCGACACAGAGGGTATACCAACATCCCTTTACGACAAAGCTTATATCTCAGGTTATAAGACACTGATCAGCATGAATAGGTCTAACTGCGGAGTAACATACTTCAGCGACGGAACACTGATAAAAAAATGGGCTTTCTCCAATATGCCGGACATGAAGGAACTCAGCAATCTATATAAGGATGACACCACAGAAATAGAGATGTCATATGAAAGCAAAGGAAGCCTTGCTTTACAAGGCTTCCTTCTATATGTATTTGCAATAATGTTATTGCTGTAGTTCCCTCGACTAGGCTCGAGATGACAGATTCTTATTTATACTGATAAGGAGTTGGCTCACTGATCTCGCAATCAACAACGTTGACAACATTGTAATTTCTTCCATTCTTTGCAGTAACGAATGCTGCGAAGTGGAGGTTGTTCATATCCTTGAGCTTCCAAGTCTCCTTGTCGATGTTCAGCACAAATGTTCTCTGGACTGTCTTACCCGCCTTGATTTCACCAAGCGGGTAACCGGCATATGTATTACCAAATCTTGAATCAGCGCTACGTACACAGTTCTCGTGGTAGTTGTATGAGTTATCAGCAATACCGAGTCCGTCTGTCTGCTGACCATAAACATTATCCTGCATGAACCATACGCCAAGGTAATACTCTCCAGCCTCGGCAGCCTTAACCTCTACTGTTACTACAAGCACATCATCCTTCACAACCGGATTTGCAGATATACCCACCTTGGCAGGAGCAGAAACACGTTCTGAAATGGCCTTCTTCAAAACACCAGCCTTGGCCTCTGGATCAAGGTCATAAGAGAATGATACAGCCATATCGATTTCCAGATAAGGATAACCGCTGGCCTTAGGACCAGTGATATAAGCAGGATCACCAACGTTATACGAGTGAACTGCCGAATGCACCGCCATATTCTTAGTTTCCTCATCTTCAAAGGCTGTTCTAAGCGCACGGATCATACCCGGACAGTACTTGCATCCTGTACCAGTATACTGAGTCAGAAATGCTCTGTGAACAAACGAAGTGTTCGATGCAGCAGGATCCTCTGCAGGAGCAGGCACGGGCATATCGATAGCAGTGACTGAAACGGGCTCTTCTGTATAGAATGTTCCATACATACCGATTACATTATATGCACCTGCCTTGTCTGCTGAAAGTTTGTTACCCTCGAGCGGAGTCATGCTGTCTTTAAAATAGAAGGTTGTTTCAGATGTCACATCCTTTCCGTCAAGAACTGCAGTAAATGTAGCAACATCACTGCCATTACTCTGGATCACATTCTTATCAGACGAAATATAGAATCTTGCATCCATATCTGTATCATCACCTCCTGTCTTATCGCAAGAGATGACCATCGCTGCTGCAGCAAACAGCAGTGATGCGAATTTCATGATATTTTTCATTATTTGGTATTATTATGCATTTCACGAAGATACTCAGCCATATTTGCGCGAGCCTTATCAAGAGTCATCACCTCCATTTCGATCTTCTTATAAGTTTCCGGCTGCTCAAATCTTGTCATCTTCTTATGAGATATCTTGAGAGCCTCTGACTCAGGCGCCACATAAGATCTGGCTGCAGACTTGCGTGCTGATGCCTGAGCTGCAGCTGAATGGCCTCTTGTCAGGACAACATCTGAAACGATAGGCTTGTTCAGGAGATAGCGTCCTGTCATCGAATCCTGGCCGATAACATTAGGATAATACTTGATACCATCTCTCTCGATGGCCTTGATAGTAAGAGTGTTCTTATCGTCTGACAGTTCAAGATCAAAAACAAGCGGCTTAACATAGTATCCAGTAACAGGATCCGAATAGTAGAAGAGTGTGTTGTTAGACTCCTGGTCAGCAAAACCTGCCAAGTAGAACGGATCGATCCAGTTCATTACAGGAGAACCGAAATACATATCAGCTGTGATGGTAAGCTTTGCCTTTCCGTCTACCTCAGAAACCTCGATGAAAGACTTAGGACCGAAGTCACTGAAGATTGACGGTACATCTACAGTATTGATTGTCTCGTGAACGAACAGGTCATACGGAGTCATTGTCTGGTATGCAGACTCCTTGCCTTCATTGTCAATAGCGATTCCACCGTCAAGCCAGCCCATGAGCATAAGCTTGTTCTGGTTTGCAAGTCTCTTTGTATTGAATGTCTTGGCTGTCTGAAGGAACTCATTATAGTATGACACGATCTCATCATCCGTCCACTTGGTATTTTCACGATAGACCTTATAGATCTCATCTGTCACCTCTGAAGGGAAATCAGTGTACTCCTCAAGAATCTGAACATTTTTTGAAGAAACCACTCTCTTGTCACCTTCAATGACCGTAGCAGTCATAGTCCAGTCACCGGCAAGCACATCCACCATGTCGAAATATGCACCGCAAACATCTGCCTCATAGTATGGAGTGATGATGTCTGCCACTGCAGGGCACTCCTCGATATCCTCATAGTTAAGGTCGTTAGGAGTGTTCTCGTCGTTGAATCCAACAACAACAAGTCTGGTCCTTTCACCGTCGATTGATGGAATACCGATTGTAAGACCTTCCTCGGAGTTGATCTGCTCAAGTTCAGCTGGTGTAAACTGAGCTGTCTGGCCATATGAAAGGTATGTACCGCCTCCGTTGATAGTGTAGATCCAATCCTTATAGTAGTTTGCACCGTAGTAGCATCTTACTGCAGGGTTGTCTGCTACAGATGTACATTTGATATTGAACTTGGCCTCGAATGGTGATGACTCCTCAGGAAGGGCTGTCACTACGATCTTCGGACCTGAATTCTTGGTCTTAGGAGGAGTATTGAAAGTGAAGTGATCAAAGCACTGCTCAGTTCCAAGCTCATCACCCATACCTGTCACGAGAACATGATATCTGGTATCATCAGTAACATTTTTGAAGTGGCTTTCAAGAGAAATCTGGGCCGGGCCCTCAGCCATCAATGTTCCGAAGTTATACATCGCGAAGTATGAACCTGTAGCCCACTGGAGAAGTTCCTCCTGGTTACCCAGAAGCTTAAGCATCTCACCATATGTACCCTCATCAAGGATACAGAAGCTATAGAACAGAACATTATCCGAAGGAATGAAGTTCAAGGTCGCATCAACAGGACCGAGCTCCACAACCTCCACATCTACCTTTCCTCCTTTGAGCTCGCTTGGCATCTGTGAACGGAAAAGTTTCTTTTGATATGCACCTGTCCACATGTTGTCGAGAGGGCTTGTGACATCAACTGCGTCATAATGTCCGATGCTCTTGGTTGCAGAGTAGTATTTGTCATACTCTGTTCCATCAATCATCGGAAGGTAATATCCGGCTGGGAATCCTGCTGGATATGTCCAGCCATCCACCACATAGTTAGGAGCATCTTTTCCCTGATATTCAGGAGGAAGTTCCATCCACTCGAACTCTCCGGCAAGGAACACGATTGGCTCACCTGGGCTTATCGGGTTCCACTTGATGGTCTGGTCATGCTCATTTACAACGCCGTCTTCATTGACATCCTCAGAACTCTCCATCCTGTTTGTCTTGTCAGAGAACTCGATTGTTTCATCCTCAGTGGTGAACATACCTGCATTTGTGAGAAGCATGTAGTATTCATCGAATCTCTGTCTATTCAAGTTATAAGACATGATATCAGTCAATGTATAACGGATACCCTTGCTGCCAGGAGTGCCTGGAGTCTTCTCTCTTACAGACGCTGGCATTGTAAAGTGCATCTTGAATCCATCAGGCAATGTTGCAACTACAGTAGCAAGCTGATCAAAGTCGAATGACGCTGTCTCGAATGTAAATGAGTAGACTTCAGAAAACTCTGTAGCTGAAATTCTAGCAACAAGATAGAGGTTATACTTGGTGTTCTCCTCAAGGTCTACGACAAGCTGCTGCTCTCCGCTTTTAGAGAATGTTGCCTTCTTACCAAGCATGAAGATCATGCTGGCATCCTTGTTGGCAAGTTCATCCTGCTGACACAAATATGCCACCTCAGTCGGAGTGTTTACCGTAACATCAAGGACAACATAACCAGGATTCACAGACTTGAAGCTGACAGAGAACTGCTCCATCTGGTTACAACCGGTGAATATTCCGCACACGAGAGCAATCATGATGACGCAAACCCAGCGGAATGAAAATAGTGTATTTTTCATCAGTTTTTATAATTGATTGATTAATAATATACCTATATTTATAAAATCGCGCAAAGATAAACTTTTTTTACAAGTTTCCAATCATCGATCAAGTAGATAGCGATATTCCGCTCTTATTTGCATCTTTTTGTTATATTTGCAGCGCAAATTCTAAAAGGAAGCAAATGGATAATCATTCACTTTTGGCAGTATCGCCCATCGACGGACGCTATTCGCGTCAGACAGAACCACTTAGAGAGTATTTCAGCGAGTACGCACTGATCAGATATCGTGTTCGCGTTGAGATCGAATATTTCATCGCACTTTGCCAGATTCCTCTCCCTCAGCTTGCGGATTTTGATGCTTCAAAATTTGAGGCATTAAGAGACATCTACAGAAACATGACTCCTGAGGATGCTGCAAAAGTAAAGGAAATCGAGAAGGTTACAAACCACGACGTAAAGGCTGTGGAGTACTTTATCAAGGACCGCTTCAAGGAGATGGATATCCTCAAATGGGGTGAATTTGTTCATTTCGGCCTCACATCTCAGGATATCAACAACACTTCAGTTCCTCTTTCATTCAAGGAGGCAATTGAGGAGAGTTTCATGCCGCTTCTGAAAGAAGTTCTTGACATCATCAAGGGAATGGCTGCAGACTGGGCAGAGATTCCGATGCTTGCAAAGACTCATGGCCAGCCGGCTTCTCCTACACGTGTAGGCAAGGAGTTCAACGTGTTTGCAGTACGTCTTGAGGAACAGATCCGTCAGTTCGAACAGTTGACCTATCCTGCAAAGTTCGGTGGTGCGACAGGTAACATGAACGCCCACAAGGTAGCCTATCCTGCTGTCGACTGGATTGCATTCGGCAATGACTTTGTAGCCTCCCTCGGTCTGAAGAGATCTTTCCCTACAACTCAGATCGAGCACTACGACAACCTTGCTTCGCTTTTTGACTGTCTGCGCCGCATCAATACTATCTTGATAGACTTCGCACGCGACATCTGGACATATATCTCGATGGAGTACTTCCGTCAGAAGGTCAAGGCCGGTGAGGTAGGCTCATCAGCTATGCCGCACAAAGTGAATCCGATTGACTTCGAGAATGCTGAGGGTAACTTCGGAGTAGCAAACGCTCTCTACACCCACCTTTCGATGAAGCTTCCGATTTCACGTCTGCAGCGCGACCTTACTGACTCGACAGTGCTTAGAAACATAGGTATGCCGCTTGCACACTCTATGATCTCGCTCAACTCACTGAAGAAGGGACTTGGCAAACTCATCCTCAACGAGGACGCACTCCGTGCTGACCTTGAAAGGAACTGGGCTGTAGTTGCAGAGGCTATCCAGACAATCCTCCGCAGAGAAAATTACCCGAACCCTTACGAGACGCTCAAGGCGCTTACACGTACAGGTGCGGGTATCAATCATGAAATCATCGCTGAGTTCATCGAAACTCTCGAGGTCAGCGAATCTGTGAAGGAGGAACTCAGAGTCATAACTCCTTGGACCTATACCGGATTTTAAGAAATGTCATTTCGAGCGAAGTCAGAAATCTACTCCGCTATGATATATACATCTTCGCCAGGGGCTGCAAACTTATATTGCTCCCTGGCGAATTTTTCTAATGTATCTATGTCTGTCTCTCTCTGATCTATGCTTCCGTCCATCTCCTGAATCTGGCGCTGGTATTCCTCGATCTGAGCCTCCTGGCGTCTGATCTCCTTCTTGGCTCTGACCCAATGCACGATGGTATTGCCGCTTCCGAAAAGCCAAGAGAACACAAACACCACGAGTACAACAGCTACAAACCAGGCGAACTTTCTGCGCTCGCCTGTAAATTCCTTCTTTATCCTGTCCCAGATTTCCATAACGAATAGTCTTATGTCGACAAAATTAGTTAAATTTGAAGACTTTTTGAAATTGAAGCAATAATATCATATGGGATTTTTCAGAAAACACTCAAGAAGAGGCTCATACGACCTTTTCTGCACTTACAACTATTTTTTGCCGGAAGTTTCTGATCTGATCTGGATTCTGGTACTGTTTCTTGGTGGAATGTTCCTTGGAAGCATAGTGACAGTTGCACTGACCTACGCCATATCGTCTTCCTTCGCGATCACATACGGAATGCTGTTCGTCTATCCTTTGCAGTTCATTCCGGCTATGCTTTATGCTTCTGTAAAGAGTCGCGCCAATGAAGGTTTCGAAAAGGGATATGCACTTGACAGCAGTAACTTCGGCGAAAGAAAAGGATGGAGCATGGCATTGATAGTCAGCGCTATGGCTGTCGCCGGAGCCTTCGTCATCGAGCCTGTCAGTATGCTGCTGCCTGAGATGTCGGAAGCCATGAAGGCTGCAATGGATATGATACTTAATGGACCTATATGGGTCGTATTGCTGTCTGTTTCGGTATTCGCTCCTTTCTTTGAGGAGTGGCTCTGCAGGGGCATCATCCTCCGCGGACTCCTCAAGAAGGTCAAGCCTGTCTGGGCTATCATTATCTCTGCACTGATATTCGGTCTGATTCACGGAAACCTTTGGCAGGCTATCCCTGCATTCATCATCGGAATGATTCTCGGATATGTATATTACAAGACCGGTTCGCTCAAGCTTACCATGCTGATGCACTGCGTGAACAACACTCTGTCAGTTGTCGTCAGCAGGATTCCTGGTCTTGAGGATGTGGAGTTCTTCGCACAGGTGATGAGTCCATGGGCCTACGTGATTGTGGTTCTCGCTTTTGCCGTAGTATTGGCCAGCGGGCTTGTGATCATGAGGTCAATCCCTTTGAAAGAGGGCAACCTCGGAGGTTGCGACGCTATAGATTCAAGCTTCTAAGCATATCTTCAGCCTGTTGGAGGCTGTCCAGCTTACCGACATCAAGCATTTTAAGATCATTCGACAAAGCTCCGTATATCGGAGCTTTTTTCATTGCCCAGAGGTAGAAGTCAACAATCGGAAATCTGACTCCTGCCTGCGGATCCACTTCAAGACCCTTCTCCTGCACATACATGTCCATCAGTCCGAAGACTTTATCCGACATGACGTGGATACCCGAAAACGGAAAGGCGAGACATTCGTCTTCCTTAAGCGTATCTTCCGATAGTATGACATCGCCGGTAACATTGTTCTTCCACCCCACCAGCATCATGGTATCCGGATCGAAGAGGAAGCTGCGGGATGACTTGCGGTCACTCACCATAAGCGTAGCCACCGCATCCGGACGCACCTGGTCGGAAAGCCATTTCAGATCGGCATTGGAAAAGACATCCACGTTATGTATCAGGAAGTGTCCGCAGCCTTCAAGATACCTGCGCGCATGCAGCACCGCTCCACCGGTCTCCAGCAGCATGGCCCTCTCATCGCTTACATGCATCAGCATGATTTCCTGTCCCGAAACCCAATCCTCGATCTGATCGGCAAAATGGTGCACATTGACCACAGCCTCCTCCACCCCGAAGCTCTTCAGCCTCGCGGTCACATGTTCGATAAGCGGTTTCCCGCACACAGGCACCATCGCCTTCGGCATCGTATCGGTAATCGGCTTCAGACGGGTTCCCAGACCTGCTGCAAATATCATGGCTTTCATATTTTCTGACCTTATATGTTCTATTTATCGTTGATACTCCATCACGTTATGGAAGGGTAGTGGAAGCGTTTCACCTAAGTGCTTAACTGCCAGCAGCTTGATTCAGTACCCTGCCTTCCTTGACATGCAGGACAAACCGATAAAACACTGAGTATCAATCACATCTGTGAAACGATCCCTTGCTCTCGGTGGATGAGGCGGACACGGATATCCGGATATTTCTGAGCCAGATGGAGCGCAAGATGCTCAGCACAATATACTGAGCGGTGCTGGCCGCCTGTGCAGCCAAAGCTGACCATCAGATTGGTAAAACCACGCTTGCTGTATGTCTCTACATGAGGATCTACAACACCATATACATGCTCCAGGAAGCCGAACACTTCCCCATCATCCTCAAGGAACCTTATCACCGGTTCGTCACGTCCTGTCAGTTTCTTATACGGATCATATCTGCCAGGGTTATGGATCGACCTGCAATCAAACACATATCCGCCACCATTTCCAGACGGATCATGAGGCAGACCTTTCTTGAACGAGAAACTATATACCTTGACTTCAAACACGCCATCGGAAGACAGTTCCTCAAAACGAGGCAGAGCACACATCTGGCCTAGAATACCGACCATATTCGGATATTTTGCAGAGAATCTTCCAAGCACACTTCTGAGTTCAGATATTGCAGCAGGTATGCTTATGACGAAGTTTGCTTTCTGCTCCACAAGCCCTCTGAACCCGTAGGCTCCAAGCACCTGGAGCAGACGGAAAAGGATGAACAGGTCAAGCCTTTCCAAAAAAGCAGCCCGGTCAATGTGGCGATATGCCGTCAACGCTTCCAGGTAGCTGTCCAGCATTCTCTGCTTGGACGTTTCCGGATATCCGGCCCTTGCCTGCCACACGAATGAGGCAACATCATAGTACACCGGGCCGCGTCTTCCTCCCTGAAAATCGACAAAATACGGTTCCTCTCCACATACCATGACATTTCTTGCATTAAAATCCCTGTAAAGGAATGTGTCGGTATCCTCAACTAAGAGATCATCTGCAAATCTCTCAAAGTCATCCTGCAGAGCAACCTCATCAAACTCCAGTCCGGATGGCTTGAGAAAACAATACTTGAAATAGTTCAGGTCGAACATAACCATGCGCCTGTCGAACGCAGGCTGCGGGTAGCAGACGGAGAAATCCAGTCCTTCTGCTCCCTCGTACTGGATCTTTGGAAGCATTGACATCGTCTTGCAGAGCAGCGTCTCCACGCGCTCCATGCCCTCGCCGGCCTTACGAGCCTGAGTCAGCATATCGAACAGGACCACATTCCCAAGATCCTCCTGGATGTAGGACATCCTATCCTCCGAAACCGCATAAATCTCAGGCACATTGATATCCTTGGCATGAAAATGCCTTGCTATGGTCAGAAAGGCCTCATTTTCGCGGGCGTCGGTACCGACTACGCCGATGCAGGAACGCCCACCGCCGCTGAGACGGAAGTATTTACGGTTGCTTGCCGAGCCGGTCAGAGGGACTATGGACTCAGGGGCTGCGGAATAATGTCTGGTGTAAAGATTGGTCAATTCGTTCATAGTATATAGATTGCCACGTCGCTACGCTCCTCGCAATGACGTAAGGGAGGCGCTCCTCGCAATGACGTAAGGGAGGCATTCCTCGCAATGACGTAGCGTAATTTATTTGCGAATTTAAGAAAATGTCAAGGAAAAAAGATTAAATTTGTTGGATTTAAATTCAATCAGAGATGCTTAACATTGCATATTGTTCCGACAAGTACCAGTACACTATGGGAAAGTCATTCTATGACAGCGGCATGAAGGACAAGCATGCCGTATTCAATCTGTTTTATAGAAAAGCCCCTGAAAACAATAACTGGGCTGTGGTGAGTGGAGTTGACGAGGTCATCGAAATGGTGGAGAACCTCGGAAACATGGACCCCGATTTCTTTGAGAAGTTCCTTCCGGGAGAAGAGTACAAGGAGTTCAGAGGATACCTGTCTGCAATGAAGTTCACAGGCAACATATACGCAATGAGAGAGGGAGAGATAGTCTTCCCGAACCAACCGATAATCATAGTCGAGGGACCTCTCATCGAAGCCCAGGTGCTCGAGACTCCCATGCTCTGCATCATGAACCACCAGATGGCGGTAGCAACCAAGGCTTCGAGAGTATGCCGCGCAACCAACCGACCTGTCAGCGAATTCGGTTCCCGAAGGGCTCACGGTCCTTGGGCTGCAGTTTATGGAGCAAAGGCTGCAATCATCGCCGGATGTGCATCGACATCCAACATCCTCACAGGCACAACTACCGGCTACGGTTCCACCGGAACTATGGCCCATAGCTATGTGACCTCGTTCGGATGCAGTGTAGCAGGAGAATATGACGCATTCGACACATATATCAAGACACACAAAGGTGAGCCTCTGATCATGCTCATCGACACCTACGACACTCTCAGATGCGGTATCCTCAATGCAATCAAAGCATTCAGGAACAATGGTATCGACAACTCGTACGAAGGAGGATACGGAGTAAGGCTTGATAGCGGTGACCTCGCATATCTATCTGCGGAATGTCGCAGACTCCTGGACGAGCACGGTCTTACTAACTGCAAGATTTTTGCGACCAACTCACTGGACGAATACCTCATCACCGACCTGGAGCGTCAGGGTGCATGCATCGACTGCTACGGTGTAGGAGACGCAATCGCAACCAGCAAGGCCAATCCATGCTTCGGCAATGTATATAAGCTTGTAGAGATTGACGGACAGGCTGTCCTGAAGCGCTCGGAAGACAAGATCAAGCTCATCAATCCGGGATTCCAGATCACTTACAGGATCATGGTGAATGACCCGTCAAAGGGAGAAATCTTCAAGGTAGACGTGACTTGCCTACGTGGAGACGAACTCAGCCGTAAGATTGAAGCCGGAGAGGCTTTCACAGTCTGCGACGAGTATGATAGATACAAGTTCAAGACATTCGAGGCAGGAGAATACCAGGCATTCACTTTACAGAAAAAGGTCATAGAGAACGGAGTCAATATAGCTCCTAAGTATACGCTTGCGGAAAAGAAGGCATTCTGCCATGATGCCCTCATGCACTTCAGCCCGAGCGAACGTCGTCTGATCAACCCACACTACTATAAGGTGGACATTTCAGATGACCTCTACAACCTCAAGATGAGCATCATCACACGACTCGTAAAGGAGATTAATGATTTCTCGACAAACAAATAATATGAATAACAGCGCATTAGTTGTAGTTGACATGCTTTATGACTTCATCGACGGAAGTCTTGCATGCCAGAATGCCGAAGAGGCGGTAAAAAGGACATTGGACTTCATCGACTCCAAGACCAAAGGACAAAAGGGAGAAGAACATGAGATTCTTGACACTTTCCCTATCCTGTTCATAAGAGATCACCATCCGGCTGACCATTCCTCATTCAAGGAACAAGGTGGAATCTGGCCTTCACACTGCGTTGCAGGCACCCATGGCGGAGACATTCACAAGGACCTGCAGCCTTATGTCTGTGAAGAACTCACCTTCGACAAGGGATGTGACAAGGCGACCGAGCAATACTCCGGATTTGAAGGAGTCAACTCAGCAGAACAATCTCTGGGAGAAATCCTTGAACTTCTCGACACCACAGAGGTCTATGTCTGCGGCATAGCTACAGAATACTGTGTCAAGAACACTTGTGATGACCTGCTCAGGGCAGGATTCAAGGTCAATCTGCTTAAAGATTGTCTGGCCTACGTAGACCATGCAGGACATATCAAGGCCCTCGAGGAAATGGCGGCAAAAGGCGTAACTATTGAATAATCAATAATTATTCGTACCTTTGCCGTCTTGTTATGAGGAAAACAATGAGCAAAATATGGGTTCCTGCCCTGTTGGTCATGGCTGCTGCACTGCAGTCATTCGGCATTGACGCAGGCAGATCTGTCGGTCTGAGAAGACTGGCGGACTCGATTGCACTTACCCGCATCACAGACTCCTCATACAACACCCCATCGGCCTCAGATACCACAGTTTCAGTTCCTGACACTCTGGCTATAGCGGATAGTCTGGCAGTTATGGACAGTCTGGCAGCAGACAGCCTGGTTGTAGACAGCCTTGCCACTGCCGACACATTGATCCTTGCTGCAAGGGACACAATCAAGGTTCCAGACTCCCTCAAGATCACAGACCCTTTCTTCTATAAATATTATATAGCTGTAAAGGATACAGCTACAAGACGAGTGGTACGTGACTCACTCATGCTGGCCGGTGACACCCTCGAGTTGAGGAAACTGGACTCTTTATATATAAAGGACTCCACCGAGACAGCCAAGGCAGCCTTCGAGGCGTGGTATGCCTCACTTACCCGAAAGGAAAGAAAGAAATATGATGCCGAGCAGGCTCTTCCTGGCCTGATTGCAGAAGCAAACAGGAAGATTGCCGTCAAGGACAGCATCAAAGCACGCAAAGACAGTATCATACAGGCGACCCCGCGTATCCTGGAGACATTCGCCTTCCCTGATTCTCTACACTACAAGAGAATCATCACATGGACTCACGACAGAAGATTCAATGAAATAGTTGACGCGAGGGACCAGAGTCATGATACATCATTCAACTACACATTCCACGACTATAAGTTCTACAAGGAGGATGTCAACGCCACATGGCTTGGTACCATAGGATCTCCCGTGCAGCTCTATGACTATTTCAAGAGGCAGGAAGAAGACAACGAAATCTTCTACTCGCCTTATCAGATCTACTCATATACCCCGGCTACCCTCCCGATGTACAACACAAAGACTCCGTACACAGAGCTCTGCTACTGGGGTACACTGTTTGCCAACACCGAGAAAGAAGAGTCGAATATCAACATCCTGACAACTCAGAACATTACTCCGGAGTTGAATTTAACTCTCCAATATAAGAGAAACGGTACGAGAGGTATGCTTAGGAACGAAGATGTAGACAACAGAAACGCCGTCATAGCCACGAACTATACCGGCAAGAAATATCTGATGCATGCAGGCTTCATATACAACAGGATCATCAGAGGAGAAAACGGAGGTATAGTGGACGAAAGCTGGATCCGAGATACACTTGTTGATGCCCGAGAGATAGAGGTATACCTCAACAAGGCCAAATCGAATCTCAAGAAGAACACTGTATTCCTCGACCAGAGCCTCCGCATCCCGTTCACCTTCCTCGACAAGAGCGTAAGGGCTGAAAAGAAAGAGCAGAAGAGAAGGGAGTTCCTCAGAGACAGCATCATGACCTACGGAGACTCCATAGCCATCGAGACTTTCCTTGCAGAAGAGAGTGCTCGCACCGAAAAGGAGTTGATGACTTCAGAGCAGCCGGACTCAATCAACACAGATATCACTACAGCCTTCATAGGACATAGCAGTGAATATGCTGTGATAAGAAAGTCATATGAGGATGAAATCGGTACTTCAGATACCTGGGGACGCAAATTCTATGACGACCGCTTCTACATCAATCCTGTTACCAGTCACGACTCACTCAGAGTCATGAGACTCGAGAACAGGATCTTCATGAGACTCCAGCCGTGGAAGAGTGACGGTATTGTATCGAAACTCGATGTCGGACTCGGAAACAAGCTCCTGAACCACTACAGTTTCAGGCCTACCAGCTATATCCAGGGTGGCGACAATGTAATACAGAACTCTGTATATGCATATGCAGGAGCCCTCGGACAGTATGACAAGTACCTGAAATGGAGTGCAAAGGGAAAGTACACATTCCTTGGACACGAGATCAATGACTTCAGCATCGAAGGTGACATGTCCTTGAATGCCTATCCATTCAGAAGGGACCGAAAGAGCCCTCTTACCCTGAATGTCCATTTTGAGACCAGCCTCAAGGAGCCTGACTATTATCAGCAGTATCTGTATACGAACCACTACAAGTGGGACAACGACTTCGGAAAGATATCCACAACCAAGCTTGAAGCATCTGTACATATTCCAAGATGGCAGATGGATGCATCGTTCGGATATGGACTGCTGAGCAACAACATATATTATGACACCATGGGCATAGCTCGTCAGAACAGCTCGCCTATGAGTGTCATATCAGCCAATCTGCATAAGGATTTCACAGTCTGGAAGTTCCATTTTGAGAACAGAGCAACGCTCCAGTTCTCGTCAAACCAGGACGTGATGCCTCTACCGCTTCTTGCTCTCAACCTCCGATACTATTTTCAGTTTGACGTAGTGAAGAACGTAATGAAGATGCAGATTGGAGCAATGGGTCTATTCACGACCAAGTGGAATGCACCGGCATATAACCCTGTGCTCGGAGTCTTCCACAACCAGACAGAAAGAGAATACGGAAACTGCCCTTATATAGACGCCTTCGTCAACGTCCAGTGGAAGAGAGTCACTGTGTTCGTCAAGGCGATAAATGTCAATATGGGATGGCCTAACAAACATACTGACTATTTCACAGCTGCAGGATACATTGCACCGCAGCGAGCGATCAAGTTCGGTATAAACTGGCCTTTCTGGGTATTATCCGGTAAAAATGGATCAACTGGCGCATCCAAAGCTGGAGCCGCGGGAGGCGGCATGAGCGGCGGAGGTCGAAGCGGAATGGGAGGCGGCGCAGGCGGCTTCAATTCCGGCGGACTCCAGAGCGCCCAAAGAAGATAATAATGGTATTTACAGAAAAGAGAATCAGAAGAATCAAATGCTTCCTGTTTTCGCTTCTGATCATCTGCCTCACACCTTTATGTGAAAGCGGACGACTATTGAAAGGAGCTATCAACGACGATGAGTGTTTTGCAGGAAGAGAAATTGTATGTGCGATCGACCTCGGAGACGACATGCGTGGCGCACACGGTCTTGAGACCGGCTTTAATTACGAACTTCTCCAGAAGTTCGCACAGGACAACCGATGTGAAGTCAGAATTCTGACACCAGGAAAGTCAGATGATGTAAATTACATCGATTCGATTGAAAATGGAAGCCTCGATATCTATATAACACATATCGAAGGCAATGAATCAATAGACGGTCTGAGCATTTCCCATGCTGTTCGCGGTTGCTCCGCATGGGTGACATCAGACAAGGATGCACGCAACGTGATGCAGATCAACAGATGGCTCAACTATTTTTCAGCCACTAAAGAATATGAATCTGTATGCAGGCGTTATTTCAACTCCACCAATCCGATCAAGAGAGCCCAGAAAGGCATCATTGCAGAGAACGTCAGTCCATATGATGATCTCCTGAAGAAGTATGCAGCAGAGCTCGGATGGGACTGGAGGATGCTTGCAGCAGTAGTGTATCAGGAGTCTAAATTTTCAATCAACTCAAGATCACACAGAGGTGCTACCGGCCTCATGCAGGTCATGCCAGGCAATGGTGTAATGTACGGAGTTACAGATCTGGTAAATCCGGAATACAACCTGTATGCAGGTACCGCTCACCTTAAAAGGCTTCAGAGACTTTATTCCGGCAACGGCTTCTCACAGGAAGAACTTGTAAAATTCACGCTTGCCGCATACAATGCCGGCGAAGGAAGGGTGAAGGACTGTAGAAGTCTGGCAGCATCGATGAATCTTGACAACAAGGTATGGGACAATATCGTAAAGGTTATCCCAATGATGAGGGATGAGACCATCCTTGAAGACGAGGCTGTCAAACTTGGAATGTTCCAGGGATATGAGACGATAGCCTATATTGAGAACATCATGGAGATCTATCAGGCTATCTGCAAGATCCATCCTAAGGCCTGATTATTTCACTCTCACGGTTTCAGCAGGATCCACTCTTGATATGAACATTGAAGGTATCAGGAGAAGGATCATTATACCTGCAAATGCAGCAGCATCCGCCAGAAGTATCATTCCCAAGTCCAGATGAACAGGTACAAATGAAAGGAAATAATTCTCCGGATTGAGTTTCAGGACATGGGTGGTGCTCTGGATGAGACAGAACAGGAAGGCCAGCAGATTTCCTGCAGCCATGCCTTTCAACACCAGAACAGATGCACTGGAAAGAAAGACCTTGGCAATCGCCTTGTCTGTCATTCCGACAGACTTGAGAAGCCCTATTGTGGATATGTTCTCAAACAACATTATCAGCAGACCCGATATCATATTGAAGCCTGCCACAATGATCATCAGGAGCAGTATAAAGAATACATTGAAATCAATAAGAGACAACCAGTCAAAGACCTGAGGATACTTGGCTACAGCAGAAGATGCCACGAGTACATCATCTTCCTCACCAGCATAGGAATTAGCTATGAAACCTATTTCAGCAGCAGCTTCTTCCATTCCACGTTCTGTCCTGCACTCTGGCTTGAGCACAATCTCCATCATCGATGACTGATCATCTTTCCAGCCATTGAGACGTCGCATATCATCTATATCAGCATAGATCAGATAACGGCCATCCACATCAACACTTGACTGATATGTAGAAACCACATTGAACTGTCGCACCTTCAGTCTGGAGCCTATAAAATAGGTCAGCATCTTATCACCCGGAGCTATACCGGAAACCTCCGAGAAGGACTGTGGAATTGAAACAGCAAGTGCCACCGTATCCGACTCAGGCCGATCAGAGACTGCAGAAGCTCCCTCTGGAATACCTTTTACAAGAATTCCATGAATATCTTCCCCAGACTTGACAATTGCTGCGCGATAGACCACCGGAACAACTTCTTCAACCTCATCAAGTTCCTCAATGACAGGCATATAAGACGGGGACGAGTTCACAGGATTGTCTTCCTCCAGAATATTCATATTCGGGTGTGTAAGCTGAACATCACCAGTCACAACAGACAGACCCGTACGGATTTCATGTCTGAAACCGGAGGAAACCGCAACTGCTATTATGATCACGAAAAAACTGACCGCGACAGAACTTATCACGATCTTTCCCTTGAAACGCAGTCTCTTACCTATGAACAACGAAGCATCCATCTCTTACTTTTCAAGTGCATTGAGCCTTGCCTGAGCTTGAAGCTTGTCGGAATCAGTACCATGTTCCAACAGGAGCTTGAGATATTTCTTCTCAAGCTTGGCATTTCCCATCTTGCGCGCTGCAAGCGTACTGTTCCTTATTGCAGTATAATCGGTCGGGGTCTTCTTAAGTACCTTGCCATAATACTTCAGGGCAGTCTTATAATCATGCTTCACAAGCATATGGTAAGAACCGATATTGCTTAGGAAAGACATATTCTCCGGATAATATCCGTTCATGACCTCTGAAAGTTTCCTGAAGGCCTCATATGAAGAAGGTGTTCCCAGTGAATGGAATGTATAGCAGTATTCCTGCATTGCCACTGCAAAGAATTCATCCTCTGCAGGTTCACCTTCATACACCCACTCCGAAGTACCATTGTTGAAATCACTTGCCAATGCTATAAGGTTGGCAAGAGCCATATCCGGGCTCTCCCTTTCATATGAAACATAGGCATTGATCTTCATGAAACGCAACTCAAGCCTGTCAGGATAGACCTCGATAGATCTGTCCACGGCGGCCATAGCTTCGCGGAACAGTTCATCATCATACTTGAGCACCTCAAAATAATATACATCAGCACCTGTGCTGTCTTTTAAAGTAAGTACAGGGTCCGCTCCAAGATATCTTCTCTCCGCCCTTGTGACTATCTCCGAGCTCTGCGATTTAAGGAGATAGTAATGGAATTTTGCGAGAAGCATCTTGTCATTATCCTTCTCAGCCTTCGCCCAATTGTCCAACAGAGTCTCAACTCCCACACCAGCAGGTCCTACCTGTGAGACAAGTAGGTTGTACCTTCTCTCATAATCCTGAGCCCTGAGGCATATTACAGACATTGACAGGATCAAAACTGCCGACAATATTCTCTTAATCATTGCTATCATTTGATGTTCATTCTAATTCTACGACTCTGCGGATGGAGACTATTGCACCTGTTTCCAAGATTCTTTACAAATCCCAGAGGGAGTCCCTGATATTTCACAAGCAGGTAGCCCAAAGCTGCTGACGGGAAAGCCACAGCATCCCTGTGCAGATATTCAAGGGCCGTCTCACGGTCCACCTCCACAGACGGAAAAGCGTCGTCGGACAGAATCAGCGAGAGTGCCAGATCTGCATCCGGAACCAAGGTCTTTCCTTTTATCGATCCAAGAGCAGTTCCTGCTGAAATCATGTGCAGGGACTGTTCAAGCATATTTACTTCAGACGATATGACAGACGGTACGGCCGTAACTGTTTCTCCTTTCTGTCTGAGCTTCACCTCCACTGAAACCAGACTCTCCAATCCCTTCGGAAGAGTCTGTTCCTTTACATTTGCCGGCTGACGGCGCACCTTTGTCCTGACCTCACGGAATTCCACATCAGAGGTCTTGCGCACCGCTGAACAATACTGTCCTTCTCCCTCAACATGTCCTGGAACAAGGCTATATCCAAGTTCAGTCCTAATGACTCCCGGCATTCCTGAAAGCAGATCTTCCTTGAATACACATTCAGCGCCCAATTCATCTGCCATCCACTGGACATTCCCGTCATTTTCATATCTGTTGAAGGTACATGTCGAATATACCATCAGTCCCCCTTGAGCCAACGAAGGCCACACATCCGCCAATATCCTGCGCTGACGTGCTTCACACAAGGATACATTATCCTCAGACCACTGTCTTACAGCTTCCTCATCCTTTCTGAACATTCCCTCGCCGGAACATGGGACATCAGCCAATATCATATCGAAGAATCCCGGTAGGGCGGCAAACGCACTAGGGTCATCTGACACCACGACAACATTCGGATCACCCCATAGGGCCACATTATCTGCCAGGATACCGACCCTGGCCTTCATGATCTCGTTTGATACAAGCAGGAATCCGTCACCGAAGGCCTCCCTCAACGATGCAGCCAGATCCGTCGTCTTTCCTCCTGGGGCAGCGCACAGATCCAACACGCGAAACGGACGTCCTGTCGGCTTCTGAACAGTCTCCAGAAGTCTTCTGAAGGCATACCCCACAAACATTGACGAGGAATCCTGCACATAGTACGCACCAGCATGAAAGAGAGGATCCAGGGTAAACACAGGTCTTTCCTCAAGGACGACACCGTGTCTGCACCAGGCCACAGGCCTTCCCTGCCGGCCCGCAGACGGCTTGAATGGATTCATGCGCACTGAAACAGTTGCAGGATCATCAAAAGCAGAAAAAGCGACAAGTGCATTTTCGCGCCCTATCGCCTCTTCCACATATCTTTTGAATGCTTCGTTCACTATCATCTCTTGAGCATAGACGGGTCCATTCCTTCCGGCATCCTACCCTCTGACATCGCAACCAGCGCATCCACAATCTTATCCAACGCTTCCTTGATCTTTCCTCCAAGGAGAGTCTTCATCATGAAGTTAAGTTCCGCATCGACTACTATCTGGAAATCTGTCTTATACGGATCTGTTGCCGGATCGAAGTGCAGCTTCAGACGGAACTGGAAAGGCGCCCCATCATCAGCATATTCAATCCTTGAATACGGAACGCGCTCCACAACCTTGACTCCGATATTGAAGCCCTGCACCTGCGCATGGATGGTATCGTAATCAGCAGTCACACCTTCCTTCTTATCCTCAGGAAGAAACTGAACGAAATTACGCATATCCACGAAAGTCATGTACAGCTCATACGGAGCCTTGGATACGACCGCCCTTTTACTCTTTATCTCTACTGCCATATTACTAGTTCTTTCCCCATGTAGACGGAGAGAATCTCCACTCCTTAAGTACAGCCGTGTCGCTTTCCTTGATGTAACCTGTTTCAGATGCCACCTCAACGAGTGTGTCATAGTTCGAGAGAGTTGTCAACTCGACGTTTGCGTCCTCGAAAGCCTTACGTGCCTGATTGAAGTTATATGAGAAGATCGCAACCATACCCATTACATCCGCTCCAGCATTCACAAGCGCATTCTTAGCTGCGAGACTGCTCATACCTGTCGAGATAAGATCCTCGACAATGACAACCTTTGCTCCCTTTTCAAGAAGGCCTTCGATCTGCGAACCCGTTCCATGATCCTTCGGTTTAGGTCTTACATAGCAGAATGGCTTTCCTAGAATGTGAGCCACAAGATAGCCGTGAGCAATCGCTCCTGTCGCAACACCTGCGATAACCTCTACCTCAGGATACTGCTTCCTGATGATCTCCGCCATCCATGCGCATACTTTTTCACGTATTTCAGGATAAGAAAGAATCTTCCTGTTATCACAATAAATCGGAGACTTCCAGCCTGATGCCCATGTGAAAGGATTTTCAGGTCTTAACATAACGGCCTTGATGTCAAGAAGTGACTTGGCCACAGCTTTTTCAATTGCTTCCATATCTGATTATTTTATTTTCAAACTTCTTGTGCCTATATTTGCGCGCACAACCTGCAAAGTTAGTAAATTTATAATAAAATTATAGGTGTAATGCATAAAATATACTTCGAGAAACGCTGCATCATCATATGTCCGCCACAGGAGCAGGCCTTGTCCGATCCGAATGCCATCATATACAACATCGGTACCAATGTGGACATCCATCTCCTGGTAGGAATCTTCGAGACATCAGATACCTTGCAGAGAGTATACATACCGACTGACGACGTCGAAGACACGTACCACAGAATCTGCAGCGAATTCCTTGAAGTGAACGCCGCAGGAGGACTCGTATCCAACAAGAGGGGCGACTTCCTGCTGATCAGAAGAAACGGCTTGTGGGACCTTCCAAAGGGGCATCAGGATCCGGGCGAGGATATCAGCACGACAGCCCTGCGCGAAGTCCGGGAAGAAACCGGCATCGACCAGCTTGAATCCCGCGGGCTGATCTGCATTACAGACCATTGCTACAGACGCAATGACATATGGCACCTCAAGCACACATGGTGGTACGACATGCTATATACAGATCCTACCGACCTCACACCGCAGACAGAAGAAGACATCTCCAAGGCCGCATGGGTAGCCAAATCCAGCCTTCCGCCTTATCTTCTCAACACCTATCCTTCCATCCTGGAGGTATTCAAGGAAGCCAAAGTGTAACTTTTTCAACAAAAATGCACGAATATTGAAACAAAGTTGTTGAAAAGACGTATAATATAGTGATTTTTCGGTTTAAAATTATCAACTCAATATGAAACTTTCACAATTCCAGTTCGTACTTCCTGCAGAGAAGATTGCCTCCGAGCCACCAAGATGGCGTGACGAGTGCAAGCTCATGGTCCTGAATAAGAAGACAGGAGAAATCGAGCACAAGCTCTTCAAAGACATTCTTGATTATTTCGAAAAGGGAGACACTTTCGTACTTAATGACACAAAGGTATTCCCTGCAAAGCTCCGCGGAAACAAGGAAAAGACAGGAGCTGACATCGAGGTATTCCTTCTCAGGGAGCTCAATCGTGAACAGAGACTCTGGGACGTGATTGTTGAGCCTGCAAGAAAGATCAGAATCGGAAACAAACTGTACTTCGGTGAGGACGACAGCCTTGTAGCTGAGGTAATCGACAACACCACTTCAAGAGGCCGTACCCTCCGTTTCCTCTATGACGGAAGCTACGAAGACTTCAAGGAGACCCTGTTCGGACTCGGAAAGACACCGGTTCCAGAGTGGGTCAAGGAAGAAGTGACAGAGGAAGACGCTGAGAACTTCCAGACCATATTTGCAAAGCATGAGGGTGCCGTATCTGCTCCAGCAGCAGGTCTGCACTTCAGCCGCGAACTCTTCAACAGGATGATCCTCAAGGACATCAACAAGTCGTTCATCACCCTCCACATGGGTATCGGACATTTCAGAGAGGTAGACGTCGAGGATCTTTCAAAGCACAAGATGGATTCCGAAAGACTCATCATCACAGAGGAAGCAGCAAAGCAGATAAATGACACCAAGAAAGCAGGTCACAAAGTACTTGCAGTAGGTATCACAGTGATCAGAGGTCTCGAGACATACACAACTACCAATGACGAGGTCAACGCATACGACGGATGGACAAACAAGTTCATCTTCCCTCCTTACAGGTTTGCAGTTCCTGATGCTATCGTATCTAACTTCCACCGTCCTGGCTCGACAATGCTTATGTCTGTAGCTGCCTTCGGAGGCTATGAAAATGTCATGAAGGCATATAAGACAGCACTCGAGATGGACTACAAGTTCGGTCCATATGGTGACGCTCTCCTTATTATCTGATAAGAAACAGAAAAAATTATAAAAAAGAGAAAAATCTCTTAAAAATAAATTTAAAACATGGCTCCCATACATCTGGGAGCCATGTTTTCATTATACCTTGCAGGCATGAAAACGACAGAAGAAAAAGCATGCCTGTGTGCATTGAACAGGATATTCGGCTTCGAGCCGAAGACTGCGCACGCCTTGATATCACATTGCGGGTGCGCAAGCGGGGTATTTGCACTTGCACAGAAGGAACTGGACGAACTGATGGGACCATACTCCAGACACAGAAGTCTGATCAGAAAGGCAGCCGTATACGAAGCCGCCGACGAGATCGGACATCTGCTGAAGACAGGAACGGAATTCATTGGCTGGGGTGAAGACGGCTACCCTCCCCTGCTGGCAGAATGCCCTGACGCCCCAGTGGGTCTGTATATCAGAAGCCGGACACCTGCAACAGAGCTATGGACTACAGAAAATTCATTGGCCATAGTCGGGACCAGAGACATATCACCATACGGAAGGGAATGGTGTTCAAAAACTGTCGAAGGGCTGGCTTCAACAAAGGAGCAGCCTCTCATAGTAAGCGGTCTGGCTCTCGGCACTGACATCTGCGCCCACAAGGCTGCAATAGAGAACGGGCTCCCTACCATAGCCGTAATGGCGACAGGACCCGACACCGTCTATCCTTTCCGTCACTGGTCATTTGCGGAACAACTGATCCGCACCCCGGGCTGCGCCCTTGTCACGGATTATCCTCCCGGAACACCTCCCCTGCCCATACACTTTCTCAGACGAAACCGCATCATAGCCGGACTCAGCCAGGCCACAGTCCTGATTGAATCCAAACTTAAAGGCGGAGGCATGATGACAGCCAGACTCGCCTTCTCTTATGACAGGGAGGTATATGCACTTCCCGGCAGGGCGGACGACGTAAGGTCTCAAGGATGTAACAAGTTGATCAGCGACAAGATAGCCGAGCCGCTCATCTCAATCGACACTCTGACCCAAGGAATGGGGTTTCAGAAAAGCGGAAGGAATCCTGTCATGTCTATAGAAAGCCGTCTCCGCGAAACTTACAGCAGCCGCGTTGCCCCCTCAACCTTGAATCAGTTGACCGGAATCATATCTCTGATCCGTATGACAAGGGGAATTACAGTGGAAGATATTGCCTGCGAGACAGGTTTGGGATACAGCAAGGCCAGCGCCTTGACCGCCATGCTTGAAGTTGACGGCTTCATACAGATCGACCTATTGCAGAGATGTGTCATTACTCGTTGATTATTCAACGGATTTTCCTAAATTTGCGGGATATGCAGACCAACATGTTCATAGACACGCATACCCACCTTTATGACGAGGCTTTTGCAGGCGAGGAAGACCTCGCCGTAGAAAGGGCCGTCAAGGCAGGCGTCACTAAAATGATCTTCCCGGACATAGACTCGCAGTCCAGGGAGGCCATGTTTTCATTTTCCGACAGACACAAAGGTGTAATATTTCCATGCCTGGGATTGCACCCCACTTCAGTCGATGCCGGATGGGAACAGGAAATGGCCAGAATGGAAGCATTCAGAGACAAGAAGATCTGGGCGATCGGAGAGATAGGAATAGACTGCTACTGGTCGCGCGAATTCATCAAGCAGCAGCAGGAAGTCTTCCGTCTTCAGCTTGAAATGGCAGACAAGCTATCCCTGCCTGTCATCATCCACTCAAGAGAGTCCACAGAGCTGATACTCAACATATTGAAGGAATACCGCCATCTCAATCTCAGAGGTGTGTTCCATGCATACAGCGGAAGTATTGAGACATACAGGGAGATACAGAAACTCGGAGATTGGTACATAGGAATAGGCGGCGTTCTCACATACAAGAAGGCCTCCATAGCCGAAACAGTAAAGCAGATTCCGATAGAAAGGATCCTGCTTGAAACCGACTCGCCTTACCTTACCCCTGTTCCTTTCCGAGGTAAAAGAAATGAAAGTTCGTATATCCCATACATAGCGGACAGGCTGTCAGAACTGACAGGACTTCCTGTTGAAGACATAGCATCTGTAACAACATCCAATGCACATAAACTTTTCAGTATATGACAAGCAAGAACACCATCCGAGAGAAATCGGCGATCCTCCTGATATATACGGGAGGAACCATAGGAATGAAAGAAGACCCGGCGCTACAGGCGCTTATCCCGTTCGATTTCAGCCAGATACTGGAAGAAGTCCCGGAACTGGGTAAGTTTGCCTACCGTATCGACTCTTATACATTCTCTCCTCTGATCGACTCATCGGATGTAGAGCCTCCGCTCTGGGTGGAACTCACCCGCCTGATTGAAGAAAAATATGACGACTACGACGGATTCGTCATCCTGCACGGCACAGATACAATGGCATACTCGGCTTCTGCAGTGAGCTTCATGATAGAAGGCCTGACCAAACCCGTGATATTCACAGGAAGCCAGCTCCCAATAGGAGCCCCACGCACAGACGGCAAGGAGAACCTGATTTCAGCCGTGGAAATTGCCGCAGCCAAAGACGACAAAGGCCATGCGCTTGTCCCTGAAGTCTGCATCTTCTTTGACAATATCCTTATGAGAGGAAACCGCACCAGCAAGATGAATGCAGACAATTTCAGAGCCTTCATGTCTGAGAACATGGCACCTCTGGCTGAAGCAGGAATCAACATACGATACAACAACCCGCTGATCAGAAGACCTCAGGACTGGGATAAGAAGCCTATATTCAGAACAGAGCTTGATACTAGGGTATCCATCCTGAAGATGCACCCTGGAATAACACCTCAGATCGTCAAGGACATCCTGTGCAGCCGTGACACCCGTGCGGTGATCATTGAGACATATGGTGCCGGCAACGCTCCGTCGAAGGATTGGTTCATCGAAACGGTAAGGGAAGCCAATGCTATGGGTAAGATCTTACTCAATGTGACTCAATGCATTGCAGGTTCAGTCAATATGGATATCTACGCTACCGGCAAGTGTCTTAAGGAGGCTGGCGTAACAAGCGGATACGACAGCACAACCGAGAGCGCCCTGGCAAAGCTGTTCTACCTGATGGGAACATGCGAAAACAATGAAATTGTAAAAGACCTCCTCAAACTGGACCTGAGGGGAGAAATATCAAAATAATTATTGCCGATTGAAAATAAATTGCTAAATTGCACCGCATTTTAGGGCAAGGTGTGCTATGCACTAAACTTAATTTGATATAACTAAAAACAAATCAATAACTTTAATTAATCAAACACACAAAAACAATTATGAAAAAAATTTTCATGTTTTTGGCAGTAATGGGCGTTATGGCCTTTTCTGCACAGAACGCAGCAGCTCAGGACGAGCAGCCTGCTGACACAACAGCAACTGAGGTAGTAACTGAAGCTACTGAGGCTACTGACGCACTTCCTGAGGAGGTTCCTATGCACCAGGCCCTCAAGACTAAGTTCATCGAAGGTGGTGCAGGCTTCATGGCTCTCGTTATCGCCTGCCTTATCCTCGGTCTTGCTCTTTGTATCGAGCGTATCCTTTACCTCGGATTCTCAAAGACTAACACTAAGAAGCTCATCGAAAAAGTTAAGGACGCTCTCCAGAATGGTGGTCCTAAGGCAGCAGCTGATGTATGCTTCAACACTCGCGGTCCTGTAGCAGCTATCTTCTACCAGGGTCTTGCTCGTCTTGCTGACGGTCAGAACCTTGAGGAGGTTGAGAAGGCTATCGTTTCTTACGGTGGAGTTGAGGCAAGCAAGATGGAGCAGAACCTCTCATGGATCTCTCTCTTCATCGCTATCGCACCATCACTCGGATTCTTGGGAACAGTTATCGGTATGATCCAGGCATTCGACGCTATCCAGGTTGCTGGTGATATGTCTCCAAACGTTGTTGCAGGTGGTATGAAGGTCGCTTTGATCACAACCGTAGGTGGTTTGATCGTTGCGGTTATCCTCCAGATCTTCTACAACTATATCCTTTCACAGGTTGAGTCCCTCACTATTGAGATGGAGGACGCTTCAATCTCACTGATGGACGCTTTGGTTAAGTATCAGGAAAAATAAATAATTGATCCCAATAATGAAATACGATAAAATAATCAAGTGGTTACTGTTGGCACTGTTCATCGTGGGTGTCGTATTCAGCTTCTACGGTTTCCTCGTAGGATTTGAATCTAACGGCGACGCACCAGTTGACAACATGCTCTACTGCGCATACATTTACGCTGGCATAGCTATCGCAGCTGTTGTTCTCGGCGTAGTTGTAATCGGCGGTATCAACAACCCTAAGACCCTCCTGAAGCTCTTCATCGGTCTGGTGGTGGTTGCAGCTGTCATCGCAGGAGCATACTTCCTTGCACCAGGAACCCCAGCCGTAGGATACCTCGGCGAGCCAGTGTCTGATATGACACTCAAGCTCACAGATACAATGCTGAATCTTACTTATCTGCTCTGCGGAGGCGCAGTACTTTCACTTATCGTGGGAGCAATTGTTTCTGCAGTACGTAAATAACTGACACTATGGGTAAAAAGACACCAGAAATCAATTCAAGTTCAACGGCGGACATTGCATTCCTGTTGCTTTGCTACTTCCTGATGACAACTACAATGGATCAGGATATGGGTCTGCAGCGTCGTCTCCCTCCTATCCCTGACCCTAATCAGAAAGTGGAGGACCAGAAGGTTAATCGCCGCAATATCATCATTGTGAAGATTAACTCAGCCGACAGACTTCTTGCTGGTACTGAGCCTATGCACGTCAGCCAATTGAAAGATAAGATCAAGGAATTCCTCACAAACCCATACGATGATCCTAACCTTCCTGAAAAGGAGGAAATCGAAATCGAAGGATATGGTCCTTGCATGGTTTCAAAGGGTGTCATCTCACTCCAGAATGACCGCGGTACCAGCTACCAGGCATACATGGCAGTTCAGAACGAGCTTGTAAAGGCTGTGAATGAACTCCGTGACGAGTGGGCAATGGCAAACTTCGGCAAGACCTACCTTAACTGCGATGAGGATCAGCAGGGCATTGTAAGAAAGGCTATCCCTCAGAATATTTCAGAGGCAGAGCCTAAGGATGTTTCAAAAAAATAAAGGAGAATAAGCAATATGTCAAGATTTAAGAAATCAGAGAAGAGGTCAGTACCACAGCCACCTTCAGGCTCACTGTCCGATATCGTGTTCATGCTGTTGTTCTTCTTTATGGTGACAACCACAATGCGTGAGACTGAAAACAAGGTCATGGTTAAGCTCCCTGAAGCATCAGAGGTCGCTAAACTTGAAAGAAAGGACTTGACTTCATACATCAACATCGGTACCCCTATCAGAAGCCTCCAGGCTCAGTATGGTAACGATTCACGTATCCAGCTCAACGACTCTTTCAAGACTGTGGACGAGATCCGCGACTTCATCGCAGCAGAGCGCGACGCCATGTCTGAGGCAGACAGATCTTTCATGACTGTAGCAATCAAGGCTGATGAGAATACCCGCATGGGTATCGTTACAGATGTTAAGCAGGAGCTTCGTAAGTGCTCTGCCCTTAAGATCATGTACACAGCCAGAAGGCCAGCAGAAGAGTAATCAAATTACAACATAATTTAAAGAAAGCAGTTCTCCGGAACTGCTTTTTTTATGTATATGGTCTTATATTTATTTAATTTTGAATAAATTTGTAGGATAATAAACTATAAAGTCATGAGAAAGTCCATCGCAATCATTGCTACCATAGCAATAAGTCTTATTACGCTTACAAGCTGCTGCAACAAGCAGAACGGAACTGAAACAAGAGCAAAGTATATCTTCCTTTTCATAGGTGACGGAATGGGAGCCACACACGTTGCTGCTGCAGAATCTTACCTATCGTACAAAGCCGACAAACTCGGCGGCGAGGAACTGTTGATGACAACATTCCCATACTATGGAACGGCAACAACATTCTCTGCCAACAGACATATCACATGTTCGTCTGCAGCAGGTACAGCAATAGCTTGCGGAGAAAAGGCAAACAATGGCACTGTGGGCATTAATAAGGATAGTGTAGAAATCAAGAGCATGGCCTACTGCCTCCAGGAGGATGGATATAACATCGGAATAATCTCTTCAGTACCTGTAAACCATGCAACACCTGCATCATTCTACGCACATAATGTAAACAGGGGCAATTATTATGACATTGCTTCACAGATACCTGCTACAGGATTTGAATTCTTTGCCAGTGCAGGATTCCTTGACTACACAGACAAGGCTGGAGACAAGGAGCCTATCGATGTGGTTATCGAAAATCAGGGATATACTGTATGCTATGGTCTTGAAGAGTTCAACAGTGAGGCTGCGGGAAAGGAGAAAGTTATTTTCTGCCAGGCAAGCAACAAACAGGAAAGCGCAGAAAACTATGTAAGCGATGCAAAAACAGCCGAGGATATCACATTGGCACAGATGGTTGAGCTGGGCATCAGCTCACTTGGAACAGACGAACCGTTCTTCATCATGTGCGAAGGCGGTACTATCGACTGGGCTGCTCATGACAATAGAACCATGTCCATGGTAACAGACGTCATCTCATTTGATCAGGCCATCAAGGTTGCATACGACTTTTATCTCGAACATCCTGACGAGACCCTTATCGTGGTTACTGCTGACCATGAGACAGGAGGTCTTACTCTTGGAGCTGGAAGCAGCACTATCAACTGGCAGAAGCTCGAAAGCGAGTGGCTTGCAACTGATAAGAAGAATGTGACTGACTATGATACTAATAGAGCACACAACAAGTCATGCTCTATCGGATGGACAACAGGAGGACATACAGGTGGTCCGGTTCCTGTGTTCGCAATCGGAAAGGGTGGTGAAAAGTTCACAGGCAGAATCGACAATACCGATATTAAGGGTAAAATTTTAGGTGAATAAGCGCAAAACGATTATCTTTGCAAAGTTTGTAAAATCGCTAAATATCAATGGAAACAGTAATCAGAACCAAAGTGAAGGACCTGCTCAAGAGTGAGGCAGGTAAGGATGTTCTTGCAAAAGGATGGGTAAGAACAAAGAGAGGAAACAAGAATGTGGCATTCATCGCACTTAATGACGGTTCTACCATTAATAATATACAGATCGTAGTTGACAAGACTCCTGAGAACGAGGCAGTGCTTGCAAAGGTTACCACCGGAGCATGCATCGCTGTATGGGGTAAGCTTGTGGAGTCTATGGGAGGTGGCCAGGCTACTGAGATCCAGGCTACCGAGATTGAGGTTTATGGAGAGTGCGACCCTGTACGCTACCCTCTTCAGAAAAAGGACACTTCGTTCGAGTTCCTCAGAACTGTAGCACACCTTCGTCCAAGAACAAATACATTCGGAGCTATCTACCGCGTCCGTAACCAGATGGCGTATGCCATCCACAAGTTCTTCCATGAGAAGGGCTTCGTATACATGCACACTCCGCTCATCACAGCATCAGACTGCGAGGGTGCAGGACAGATGTTCCGCGTGACAACTCTCGATATGGAGAACCTTCCACGTAACAAGAAGGGTGGCATCGACTATACAAAGGACTTCTTCGGAAAGGAGACAAGCCTTACAGTGAGCGGCCAGCTTGAGGGTGAGCTCGGTGCAATGGCCCTTGGTGAGATCTATACCTTCGGCCCTACATTCCGTGCGGAGAACTCAAACACACCACGTCACCTTGCTGAGTTCTGGATGATCGAGCCAGAGATGGCCTTCTATGATATCAAGGATAACATGGACCTTGCTGAAGAGTTCATCAAGTATCTCGTGAAGTACGCTCTCGACAACTGCCGTGAGGATATCCAGTTCCTTAACGACAGATATGACAATGAGCTTGTAGCTCGTCTTGAGGGTGTTGCAGACACTGAGTTCGTACGTCTCACCTATACTGAGGGTATCAAGATCCTCGAGGCTGCAGGCGTTGAGTGGGAGTATCCTGTAAGCTGGGGTACAGACCTTCAGAGCGAACATGAGAGATATCTCGTAGAGAAGCATTTCCAGAAGCCGGTTATCCTCACAGATTATCCTAAGGATATCAAGGCATTCTACATGAAGCAGAACGAAGATGGCAAGACAGTTCGCGCTATGGACGTTCTCTTCCCTAAGATCGGCGAGATCATCGGTGGTTCTGAGCGTGAGGCATCACTTGCAAAGCTTGAGGCACGTATCGAGGAGACAGGCATGAGCCGTAAGGGTCTCGAGTGGTATCTTGACACACGTCGTTATGGCTCGGCACCTCACAGCGGATTCGGTCTTGGATTTGAGCGTCTTCTCCTGTTCGTAACAGGTATGAGCAATATCCGTGACGTGATCCCATTCCCACGTACACCAAAGAACGCAGAGTATTAATATGTTAATCATCGGCATCGCCGGAGGTTCCGGTTCAGGCAAGACTACAGTAGTCAAGGCCATTACAGATCAGCTTCAGGAGAATGTGGTGGTAATACCTCAGGATTCATACTACAAGGATCTGAGCCACTACACAGAAGAGCAGAAGAGGGTCCACAATTTCGACCATCCTGACTCGATCGACTTCGATCTCCTCAGAGCACATCTTGCTGAGCTTAGAGAAGGCAAGGAAGTGGACCAGCCTGTCTACTCATATATAACTTGTGGACGTTCCAAGAATGAGGTTGTGAGAGTGATGCCTGCAGATGTCATTATCGTTGAAGGCATCCTTATCTTCACAGATCCGCAACTTCGCGAGTTGATGGACATCAAGATCTTCGTAGATGCTGACGACGATGACAGACTGATGCGCGTAATGGCACGCGACATCGTCGAGAGAGGCAAGACTGTCGAGTGGGTAATCGAGAGATATTCCAATACAGTAAAGCCTATGTATCTTCAGTTCATCGAGCCTAGCAAGCGTTATGCTGACATCATTATTCCTCAGGGAGGACACAATAAGGTTGCTATTGATGTCATTTCAGCAACTATTGAGAAATCTCTTGCACAAAACGCAAAATAATTGAGCAGAAAAGGAGAAAATAATGCAGGTATATTGATCACCGTGATATTCCATCTCACGGTGATTATTGTCTTGCTCCTGTACCAGATAGATGCTACAGTCAGGAGGGAGGAGAGCTTTGTCATTGATTTCTCCAAGCAGGAAGAGATTGAAAGGCAGATCCAGGAGATGGAGGAGATGGAGAAAGAAATAGCCAAACTGGATGCAATCCGCCAGAGGCTGGAAGAAAGAATTTCGTCGTCGTCTCCTGTAAAGAACATTGCTGTCGATAAGGGAGGATATCTCAAGGATGATAGGGGTACTGATGCTGAACAGCTCTATAAGGATGCTGAGAGACTTGCCCAGGATCTGAAGAATGGTCAGAGCAATGCTTTCGAGGATAAGTTCAGTGATGAGACTGTGGATCTGGGTAATGGCGGGAAGAAGGACTCTGGTGCGTCTGACAAGGTTTATAGCGGTCCATCTGTGCTTTCTTATACATTGGACGGCAGAAAGGCCAGCAAGTTGCCTATTCCGGCATATAGATGTTATGCTGGAGGCGAGGTTACTGTGATCATTGTAGTTAATCCTCAGGGTATGGTCATAGGGGCAGAGGTGAAGGATGATATTTCATCATCTGACCAGTGCCTTAGAAGCTTTGCTGTCAGGGCTGCGCGCCTGTCAAGATTTTCACAATCATCTACTGCTCCGGCACGACAGACCGGAGAGATTGTCTATAGATTTATAGCACAGTAAATAATAAAGACATACAATAAGCCATATATCCCCCTGCGGTCCTCCCCACTTTGCTGTTCACTGGGAACATCCACTGGATGTTCCCTTTATCGTTCACGACCTCCATTTTCGGGAGCCAATGCCGCAGGGGGATATATGGCTTATTGATAATATACAGTTTACTGCAACCTAAAAAGAAGCATTATAATAGCTCAAAGAGAGTTTGGAGGTGGGAGCCGGCTTGGATTGTATTTATCTGATGCTGATAGGATTGCCATGCCCGAGTGAAGGCATCCATATTCTCTTTCTTGAGAGGTTCTGCTGGTGGAGAATCCATCTTCAGAGGGTTGATAGGAGATCCGTTCTTCCATACACGGAAGTCAAGGTGCGGACCTGTCGAGCGGCCTGTCGAGCCTACATATCCAATGACCTGCCCCTGGCGGACACGTTGGCCAACCTTAAGTCCTTTTGCATATCCAGAGAGGTGAAGATAAGCTGTCGAATAGACTGAATTGTGACGGATTCTGATTGTATTACCGCCTGCACCCTCATATTTCATGCTGGTGATCACACCATCTCCGATAGTCATGACCGGAGTACCTTTGGGAGCAGCATAGTCCACTCCGGTGTGCGGTTGCACCTTTCTTGTAACCGGGTGCCTGCGCGCGTATGAGAAGCCAGAACTGATTCTGGAAAATTTCAAAGGAGCTTTCAGGAAGGCTTTTCTCATGCTCTCTCCCTTCTCGTTCCACCACAGATTTCCACCATCACCCTGATCGAACATTATTGCCGGAAAATCTTCGCCTCCGTGCGAGAATACTGCATATCTGACCGTATCTACAGAGACCACATCACCGTCACATAAAGTCTCCTGGTAAAGTACTCTGAAACGGTCTCCTTTCTGGAGTCCGAAGAAGTCGACAGTCCATGCGTAAATATCTGAGAGACTGAGAATTAAAAGTGGCGAAACGTCTGCCGCAATCATGTCGTTCCACAGGGACGAATTGATTGTCACGTCGGCATATTTCTCGACTCTTTCGCCTGGCTTTTCATATACTCTTACATCGTATGGCTGCGTGCAGTCGAAGATGACGCAATGCATCCTGTCCCTGTCATAAACTATATACTCCAACTGGTCTGATGAGGAATAATATGCCTTGTAGGAATTACCGACTCTGAGCTGCTTTACATCGAAGACATCTCCACAGGCCAGAGTCAGGTTGTAGGCCTGATTGGCATTCATGCCCAGAGATCCGAGCAATGTCGAGAAGAATTGACCTGATTTTACCTCTCCTTCCACACATCTGAGCGAGTCGGGATTGAAGCCCAGGACATGGACCTCCCCAGCCTGCTCTTCTATCTGCTGCTCAACTACTTCAACGTTGGTGGAAGAGGAGTTTCCACATGAAGAAAAACCCAAAGTCAAAAGAATGCACAAAGTGCTAATTATCAATGCTTTACTCTTATTCATCTGTATACTGTTTCTATTGCATTGCAAAGGTAGTTAAAAATTGGTGGAAAAAAATGTAAGAAAATGTAAGAAAGTGGAAAAATATTTCTATTTTTGCAGAGCATTTAGAAAAGTGAAAAATGGCAGGTTTCTTCGGAAAATATAACGCAAAGATTGATGACAAGGGAAGACTCGTGATTCCTTCTGCCATCAAGGGTGCCGTGCCTGCCGACCAGTTGGAATTCTTGATCAGAAAGGACATGTACTCTAACTGCCTTGAAATGTATACAAGACAGGAATGGGCCCTCATGTCACAGGCTATCAGATCAAAGCTCGACCTTGCCTTCAACGAGGATCACATGAAATACTGGAGAACATACATGAGCGACACCGTTACAGTCGTACCGGATGCAAAGCTCGGAAGAATCACCATCCCGAAGGAAATCCTTGACAAGTGCGGCATAGTGAAGGAAGTCGTATTCCAGTGCCTCGACTACAAGGTTGAGATTTGGGCTAAAGAAGAAATCGAAGGCGGAAAATTCAATTCTGAAGAGTTCCGCAACATGGGAAAGAAGATAGCCGGACAGATTTAAGCAAAGGAGGCAGCCATGTCCGAATACCACAACCCAGTACTGCTCGATGAAAGCATCTCTGCTTTAATCAGCTCACCATCAGGAACATACGCAGACGCCACTTTTGGCGGAGGTGGACACACCTCAGAGATACTCAGGAGAATTTCTCCCGAGGGAAGAGTCATTTCTTTTGACCGTGACAGTGACGCCATAGCCAACAAGCCTGATGACGACCGTCTGACACTCATCAGAAGTGATTTCAGATGGATCCATAACCACATTCTCCATCAGGGATACAAGGACGGCATCGACGGCATCCTTGCCGACCTGGGAGTGTCATCACACCAGTTCGACACCGCGGAGAGAGGATTTTCATTCAGATATGAGGCTCCACTTGACATGAGGATGAATCAGGAGGCACAGACAACTGCGGCCGACATCATAAACAGCTACAGCATGGAGGACCTCGAAAAGATCCTGAGACTTTACGGCGAGGTTGACAACAGCAGAAGGATAGCACAGCTGATATGCAAGGCCAGAGAGGCAGCTCCGATTGCAACCACCGGAGAGCTCGGCAAGGCAATCGAAAGCGCGCTTCCGAAATTCGCCGAGCACAAGTTCCTGGCAAAGGTCTACCAGGCACTCCGTATCGAGGTGAACCAGGAGATAAAATCGCTTGAGAAATTCCTGATCGGAGCATCCAAGGCACTGAAGCCGGGCGGTAAGCTGGTGATCATCACCTACCACTCCTTGGAAGACAGGATGGTGAAGAACTTCATCAAGGCAGGTAACATAGAAGGCAAAGTGGAGAAGGATTTCTTCGGAAACGCTACAGCTCCGATGAAGGCAGTGAACAGAAAACCTATACTTCCACAGGAAGAAGAGATAGCATCCAACACAAGAGCGCGCAGCGCAAAACTCAGAATAGCAGAAAAGATTTACTAACCGATGGAACAGAGACCCGACAAACTGACAGTCAAGACAGTCTTCAAGTCAATCCTGAACGGAGACATTCTTCTCCTTCTCAGGGTAGACCGTCTGCTGCCTTACATCCTGGTCCTGTTCGCCCTGGGATGGGTAAACATTCTGCTTAACTACAAGATCGAGCAGACCATGGTAAAGGTCGAGAGCAACAAGGTCATTCTTGAGAACTACAAGATATACCACGCACAGAAGACCTATGAGTTTGTAAGAAGCGGAAGGATAAGTACAGTAGAAGAAATGCTCGAGAAAGGAGGCTCTCAGGTAAAGACTCCGGTCAAACCGGCAGAAACCATAATTCTGAAATAAAGGGAAACTATGGCAGAGACAAAAGATAGAAAACAGAGAATTGAAAGGGAGAAACGCAGGCCAAGCAGATGGCTCATGTATTTCTACCTTGCTTTTCTTGTAGCCTCTGCCCTGATCATATATAAGATCATCTACATCCAGTACATCTGGAAGCCGAATCCTGAATTCGTAAGGCACTTCCGCCCTTCTAAACAGAAGGAAGTCATAGAACCTGAGAGAGGCACCATCCTCGATCACAACGGAAGACTCCTGGCCATCTCTACGCCTCTGTATGACATCTACATGGATTGTTGTGTACAGAAGGAGGCCAACGAGAAGAACCAGAAGACAGGAAAGGAGGACGAGGAGAAATGGATGGAGAATGCCAGGCTCCTGTCTGAAGGACTTGCCGAGATCCTCAAGAACCAGGGCAAGGACGCGACATATTACTGGAACAGAATAAGGGACGGAAGAGCCAATAAGAGACAATACGTCGGTATCGTCAAAGGCATCGACCACGGAACTCTCCTGGAGTTGCAGCAGCTTCCTCTGTTCAACCTCCCTTCGCACAAGGGAGGCCTTATCGTTGAAAAGAACGAGAGAAGGCTCTACCCATATGGTAGTCTCGCACGAAGAGTGATCGGCTATGTCAGGAACAACAACGACACAAGCGCCATCCATATCGGAATCGAAGGCAAGTATAACCACCTTCTTCACGGAAAGAAAGGTCTTGCATGGGAAAAGCGCACAGACAAGTCAAGATGGATCAAGGACGTGGATAGTCTTTCCATTTCTGCCGAAGATGGAAAAGACATAAGGACAACCCTTGATATCAATATTCAGGATATCGCTGACAAGGCGCTCAGGACAAACATGAGCAAGAACAGCCACATCGCAGCAGGATGCGTTGTGATCATGGACGTTGAGACCGGAGCCATCAAAGCCATGGTAAACCTTCAGAGAGACAGCCTTGGACGTTATTACGAGGCCTTCAACATGGCTGCCGGCCGTCCTGCAGAGCCTGGTTCTGTGTTCAAGACCGTAACTATGACCACTCTCCTTGAGGACAGAAAGGTGACTCTCGACATGACAATCCCGACAAACCACGGAAGAATGCTGGATATGGTCGGACTTGTACCGGATGACCCGTATATCATCAATTACGAGAGAAACGAGAAGAAGGACAGGATATCAGTGCTGCACGGCTTCCAGATCTCCTCAAACTATGTATTCAGAAGACTGGTACAGGACCACTATGGAGAACGTCCTGAAGAGTTCACAAGCCGACTGCACTCATACAACCTCGATGCGAACTTTGATTTCGAGCTGACTGAAAGAGGAAGCGGAAAGCCAAGCATCCCGGATCCGCATGAGAAAGGCTGGAGCGGAACAAGCCTGGTTTCATCAGCAATCGGATACTCGGTCAAGGTGACACCGCTGCAGATCGTATCGTTCTACAACGCGATTGCCAACGACGGTAAGATGATGAAGCCATATATCATCGAACAGATAGAAGAGAACGGTCGCGCTGTCGAGATATTCGAGCCTGTTCTTCTGAGTTCAATCTGTTCAAAGGCTACTGCCGACACTCTTACAAGAGCACTGATGCAGGTAACTGCAGAAGGAACAGCAAAAAGGCTCAGAACTGCCAAATGTACTGTTGCAGGAAAGACAGGAACAGCCAGGATGCACCTGTCAGCTGCAGAGCAGAACGGAAGTGGAAGACCTTATGAAGACAACAAAGGCAGAAGAAAGCACCAGGGAACATTCGTAGGATTCTTCCCCGCCGAGCAGCCTAAGTATAGTGCAATCGTAGTGACATATACCGACTTCCTTGATATGGGAGTGAATGTATACGGAGGTGAAACGCCAGCTGCAACATTCAAGGATATAGTAGACGAACTTTGGGCATATGAGACCGAATGGAGCAGAGAGATAGAGGCTGACGGAAAGATGCCGGACATGGATGCCAGGAACATAGTAACAGACAATACGGCAGGAGCACCTGTACCTGACGTGACTGGAATGGGCTTGACTGATGCCATCTATGCAATCGAGAACAGCGGATACAGATGCTCATATACAGGCTGCGGCCATGTAGCCGGCCAGACACCTAAAGGGGGATCTGCAGCCAGGAAAGGAGAAACAATTAAAATCGTGCTCAGATGAGACTGGACAGAATCATAAGGAACACAGGCGGTATCTTTACCGCAGGTGACAGTGCCGCAGAAATCGACGCAATATGCAGCGATTCAAGGAAAGTGACCCGTGGGTCGCTTTTCGTGGCTGTCAAGGGCTTTGCTTTCGACGGGCACGAATACATATCAAGAGCTATCGGAAAAGGAGCAAGAGCCATCGTATATGAAAATCAGGAAGCCGCTGATTTTCAGACATATGCAATATCACTGGAGGGCGTTGCACTGATTAAGGTCGAGTCTTCGAGACACGCTCTTGCCATCATAGCTGCAAACTTCTACGACAATCCGTCAGAAAAACTGACACTCGTCGGAATAACAGGAACTAACGGCAAGACTACGACTGTAACTCTTCTGCATAGGATGTTCATGGAGCTCGGATACAACTGTGGTCTGCTCTCGACAATAGCCAATTACGTGGGCAACAAAGGTACAGAAGCCGTAAACACGACATCCGACCCTATCACCATCAACTCGATGATGAACGAGATGGTCAATGCCGGCTGCGAATACTGCTTCATGGAAGTAAGTTCAATCGGAGTGGAGCAGGAAAGAGTGGCTGGTCTGAAGTTCAAGGCCGGAATCTTCTCCAACCTCACCCACGACCATCTTGACTACCACAAGACCTTCGCAGAATACCTCAGATGCAAGAAACTGTTCTTTGACACCCTGCCACAGGATGCATACGCCATCACTAACATTGATGACAGGAACGGAATGGTGATGGTTCAGAATACAAAGGCTAAGGTAGTGACATACTCATGCAGAAGCATTGCTGACCACACCTGCAGGATCATGGAACAGAGTTTTGACGGAATGCTTGTGAAGATGGACGGCAGGGAGGCATGGAGCAGACTGATAGGAATGCACAATGCATACAACCTGCTTGCGATATACACAACCGCAGTAACCCTTGGAGCAGATCCGGAGGAAACCCTTACTGCGATGAGTTCGCTTGCACCTGCACCAGGCAGACTTGAAAACATCAAGGGTCCGAGAGACATATCAGTAATCATCGATTACGCCCACACTCCGGATGCACTGGAAAATGTTCTTGGAACTCTCAGGGCCATAGCTCCAGAAAGACAGCTCATCTGTCTGTTCGGATGCGGTGGAGACAGAGACAAGACCAAGAGACCTGAAATGGGAAAGATCGCCCAGAAGATGGCAGACAGGATCATAGTCACTTCAGACAACAGCAGAAGCGAGAAGACCTCTGACATCATGGCCGACATCAAGGCAGGAATGGACATCAGCGGAAAAGCCAAGTCTCTTTTCATCGAGGACAGGGAGCAGGCCATAAGAACCGCCATCATGATAGCAGATCAGGGAGCCACAATCCTACTTGCAGGCAAGGGACACGAGACCTACCAGATTACAGGCGGAGAGAAACGGCATTTTGATGAGAAAGAGATTGTAACTGAAATTTTTAAAGAGAGTACTGAAAACTAAACGATAGAACACAATGATTTACCACCTTTTCAATCTGTTAAGTGATTTTGATATTCCTGGCCAGGGACTGTTCCAGTACCTGTCCTTCAGGGCAATTGTAGCGTTCACTGCAGCCCTGATCATATCGATCTTTGCCGGAAAGAGGATCATAGGATGGCTCCAGAAGAAGCAGATCGGAGAGACCATCAGAGACCTCGGACTCGAGGGACAGCTGCAGAAGAAAGGAACCCCAACCATGGGAGGTATCATCATTTACCTTTCTGTAATCATCCCTGTTCTTCTGTTTGCCAATCTCAGCAACATTTATATCATCCTCCTTCTGGTAAGTACCACATGGTTCTTCCTCATCGGCTTTGCAGACGACTACATCAAGGTCTTCAAGAAGAACAAGGAGGGAATGAGCGAGAAAGGCAAACTCGCAGGCCAGGGTCTCATGGCCCTTGCTATCGGACTTGCTGTGTGCTTCAGCGACGACATCGTAGTCAGAGAGAACGTCAACGTTGACGACATAGCTGTCAGCATCAGCATGGATATAGACGACCAGGCAGAAGCAGTACAGTTTGAGAAGCACGACATTGTAAAGAGTACAAAGACAACCATTCCGTTTGTGAAGGACCATGAGTTCGACTACAAATGGCTCTCCCCTTTCAAAGGCAGGATGGGATGGTACTGCAAGTGGGCGATATATGTACTTATGATCATAGTAGTGATCACAGCATGCTCAAACGGTGTCAACCTTACAGACGGCATGGATGGTCTTGCAGCAGGAACTTCTGCTATCGTAGGAGTCGTACTCGGTATATTCGCATGGCTGGGAGGTAACATAATGAATGCAGATTACCTTAACATCATGTATATACCAGGAAGTGGAGAGATCGCAGTATTCATGTCTGCACTGGTGGGCGCGCTCATAGGATTCCTCTGGTATAATACCTACCCTGCACAGATTTTCATGGGAGACACAGGTAGCCTTATGCTCGGAGGTATCATCGGAGTGACAGCTGTTCTTATCAGAAAGGAGCTGCTCATCCCTATCCTTTGCGGAGTATTCTTCGCCGAGAGCGTATCAGTGCTGATACAGAGGTTCTACTTCAAATACACAAAGAAGAAATACGGTGAGGGCAGAAGAGTCTTCAAGATGGCACCTCTGCACCACCACTACCAGAAGGAAGGCATCCCAAGTCTTATCCAGAAGCCTGCAAAGGCACTTCCGGAGGCGAAGATCGTAACAAGATTCTGGATTGTGGGAATGATACTGGCGGTAATCACTATCGCTCTGTTGAAAGTAAGATAACAAAGTCATATATAATAGGTTATGTCAAGAGTAGTTGTATTAGGTGGCGGTGAAAGCGGAGTAGGATCCGCAGTACTTGCAAAAGCAAAAGGATTCGATGTATTTCTTTCAGATATGGGTAAGATATCTGAAAAGTACGTTGCAGTGCTCAACGAGTGGGAAATCCCGTTCGAGCAGGGCGGTCATTCGGAGGATCTTATCCTGAATGCTGACGAGGTCATCAAGAGTCCTGGAATCCCTTCTACAGCCCCTATGGTCAAAAAGATCATCGAGGGTGGAATCAATGTAATTTCTGAAATAGAGTTTGCCGGCCGTTATGACTCAGCAAAGAAGGTCTGCATCACTGGAAGCAACGGAAAGACCACAACGACTTCACTGATATACCATCTGCTCAAGAACGCAGGCCTGAACGTAGGACTTGGCGGCAACATAGGCAAGAGCTACGCTTATCAGGTAGCTACCGAGCAGCACGACATCTATGTACTGGAGCTCAGCAGCTTCCAGCTTGACAACGTATATGACTTCAAGGCTGACATAGCGATCATCACCAATATCACCCCTGACCATCTTGACAGATATGACTACAAGATGGAGAATTACGTGAAATCAAAGTTCCGCATTACAAGGAACATGTCAAGCGACGACTGCTTCATCTTCTGCTCTGACGACGACATCACCATCAGACATCTCGATCAGATCGTGATGAAGGCGCAGAAGCTTCCGTTCTCACAGAAGACCGAAGTGGAGCAGGGTGCATTTGTACAGGGCGACAAGATGATCGTAAGGTACAAGGAGCAGGAGTGCGACATGTACCTTCAGGAGCTTGCCCTGGGAGGAAAGCACAATGTATACAACTCGATGGCTGCAGCCATCGCCGCAAAGGTCATGGACATCGACAACGTTGCCATAAGAGAAGGTCTTGCAACCTTCCAGGCAGTAGAGCACAGGCTTGAGAAGGTACTCAGCATCAAGGACGTACTCTATATCAACGACTCAAAGGCAACCAACGTTGACTCGGCATGGTATGCTCTTGAGTGCCAGACAAGACCGGTAGTCTGGATCGTAGGAGGAACCGACAAGGGTAACGACTACACCAGTCTGATTCCACTGGCACAGGAGAAGGTAAAGGCTATGATCTGCATGGGTCTTGACAATGCCAAATTCCATGAATCATTCGAGGGCGTGGTTCCACAGATACATGATGTGACATCTGCAGAAGCCGCAGTAAAACTCGCAAGCGAGCTTGCAGAAGGTGGAGACGTTGTACTTCTGTCTCCATGCTGCGCAAGTTTTGACCTATTCAAGAACTACGAAGACAGAGGCCGACAGTTCAAGGAAGCCGTAAGAAGACTTTAATGATGGACAACAACGGTACACAGGAAAGCCGGCTTAAGAAAGCATGGCATAAATTGCAGAATCTCGAGGGCGATAAGGTCATTCTGATCATCGTCCTCCTGCTTATACTTATATCCTTCCTTGCCATCTTCTCATCGACCCCTCTGCTGCCCGCACAGGGAAGCAGACTTGCGACCATGAGGGAGCATGGTATGGTGGCCATATTGGGTATAGGCCTGATCACTCTTCTGTACCGCTTCGATATCAAATGGATAAAGTACCTGTCCCAGGCAGGATTTGTGCTCTCATTCATAATGCTGACAATGCTCCTGCTGAAGGTCGACCTTGGCTTCATCAAAGTGGAGGTAAGAAACTCAGCTGTGAGAAACTTCGTATTCCTGGGCAAGCAGATCCATGTATTCGAGATCGTGAAGGTAGCCATGGTGATGTATCTTGCATGGGCGCTGAATGCGATAAGGGAAGACAAGGACGCTCGAAGGGAGAAAAGGAAAAGCGAGACTCTCAAGCTGGCCAACTGGATAGCTGAAAGATATCCTAAAGCCAAGTTCATGAAAAAGACCGTCTGGAAAAGGGTCATGTATGTATACGCCCCTGCACTTCTTACAGTGATGATGGTGTTCTTTGGCAGCGGTTCAAGTGCCGTGCTCGTGGCTGCATCCCTGCTTGCCGTAATGATCATCGGAGGCGTACCTTTCAGGGAATTTGCCCTGGCAGGACTGGTAGGCATCATCGGTATCGGATCACTGCTGGCCATCCACGTGGTAAGTGACGGTAAATATGCCAAGCGAGCAGGAACAATGATCAGCCGTGCAAAGGCTGACTACGACATGAACAGACTGGAGGGACTTGAGGGAGACGATTTCTATAACATGCTCGACACCCTGAGGCAGCCGGTATCTGCAAGAATGGCGGTGCACGAGGGCAAATACCTTGGAAAAGGAATCGGTAACAGTACACAGAAGTACAAGGTTGACAACATATATGGAGATTTCATGTATAGCTTCATCATCGAGGAATATGGAATCCTTGGAGCCATATTCGTACTGATCCTATACCTGAGTATTCTTGCACGAAGCACCATAATAGCAAGAATGTGCGACAATGAATTTGCTAAATTTGCTGTCGGAGGTCTGGCGACCCTCATCACAGGGCAGGCATTCATGCATATGCTTGTAAACGTGAATGTAGGTCCGATGACAGGACAGACACTGCCTCTGATAAGTCATGGTGCCAGTGCCTTCCTTGTGTTCTGTATTGCATTCGGAATCATACTGTCGATAAGCAGACTGGCAAAACAGAAGATCCAGAATGTAGAGGAGCTCACTGAAATATCCAGAAATGACATAGAGGCGAATATGGAAGCCGCAGAAAAACAATAAATGATCATGGGACACAGAAAGATACGCGCAATCATCAGCGGAGGTGGCACAGGAGGCCATATCTTCCCCGCACTGTCCATTGCTGACAAGCTGATGGAACTGAATCCTGAAACAGAGATCCTCTTTGTTGGAGCTGACGGAAGAATGGAGATGGAGAAGGTCCCTGCGGCCGGATACAGGATTGTCGGACTTCCGGTAGCAGGACTACAGAGAAAACTGACACTCTCTAATTTTGCCCTGCCTTTCAAAGTCCTTAAGAGCATCAGAATGGCAAAGAAGCTGATCCGTGAGTTCAAGCCGGACATAGCCATCGGAGTCGGCGGATATGCCAGCGCTCCCCTGCTTTGGGCAGCAGGACGCATGGGCGTGCCTACGCTTATTCAGGAGCAGAACGGATTCGCAGGACTGACCAACAAGATTCTTGGCAAGAAGGCAAAGAGCATCTGTGTAGCATATGAGGGAATGGAAAGATTCTTTCCAGCTGACAGGATCATCCTCAGCGGCAATCCTATCAGAAAGGAGATAGTTGCAGCTGACGAAGCTATGGTCAAGGAAGCCATTGAGTTCTACGGGCTGGACTCTAATAAGAAACACATATTCATCGTCGGAGGAAGCCTTGGAAGCGCCACCTTGAACAATGCGATGAAGAAATGGATTCAGGACGGATGTCCGGGTGGAGAAGGAATCGAGGTGATCTGGCAGTGCGGCAAATACTACAAGCCATCTGTCGACGAGTTCATGGCCAAGGCCAAGGAAACAGGTCTTAAGACTGAAGGGATACAGTATTCGGACTTCATAAAGAGGATGGACCTTGCATATGCAGCCTCAGACGTGATCATAACACGTTCTGGAGCAAGCTCAGTTTCAGAACTCTGCGCAGCCCACAAGGCAGCGATATTCGTTCCGTCACCTAACGTGACTGAGGACCATCAGACTCACAATGCGATGGCACTGGTAAGAAAGGATGCCGGAATGATCGTAAAGGACAGCGAAGCCTCTGAAAAGCTTATGTCAACAGCCTGTGCACTTGTAGCAGATCCTGAGAAGATTGCTATTATGGAAAAGAACATTGCAGCACTTGCAAAGACAGATGCAGCAATGACAATTGCAGAAGAAGTTTATAGAATCATAGGATGAGTACATACAGAAACATATATTTCATAGGTATCGGAGGCATCGGCATGAGCGCGATCGCCAGATACTATAATGTGAAGGGATTCAAGGTGAGCGGATATGACAAGACACCTTCACCACTGACCCACGCCCTTGAAGAGGAAGGTATCGATGTACATTACACCGATGACATTTCATATGTACCAGCCGATATTGAAGATACTCTGGTAGTTTATACTCCTGCTATCCCTAAGGATATGGGAGAACTCGTATATGTCCAGGAAAAAGGGTATAGAGTGATCAAGCGCTCAAGGATGCTTGGAGAAATAGCTCACGGACAGAGATGTCTTGCTGTTGCCGGAACTCATGGCAAAACAACCACCAGCACACTCCTGAGCCATCTTTTCACTGACAGCGGAGAAGGATGTTCTGCCTTTCTTGGAGGTATATCCAAGAACTATGGAAGCAACCTGCTGACACATGAAAACGACGTGATAGTAGCAGAAGCTGACGAGTTCGACAGATCTTTCCTGCAGCTCTTCCCTGAAATAGCTGTAATCACATCAATGGATGCCGATCATCTTGACATCTATGGAGACGAGTCCCATATCAGAGAAGCCTTCAAAGCCTTTGCTTCTCAGGTCAGCGGATGCGTGATCGTAAAGCATGGACTTGACATTACAGAACAGGATACAAAGGCCAGGATCTGCACATACGCATACGGCGACAGCAATGCAGACTTCTATGCAGAGCCTACTGAATACGGACATTTCAATCTCCACTACCCTGGCGGAGTCATCGAAGACTGCGTAGTAGGCATCCCGGGATGGGTGAACATAGAGAATGGTGTTGCTGCTTCAGCCATTGCATTGACCTACGGGTTGGAACCGGAGAAGATCAAGAAGGCACTTGCCTCATTCTCGGGAGTGAAGAGAAGATTCGACATGCAGGTGAATATGGATGGGCTCGTATATATCGACGACTATGCGCACCATCCTAATGAAATAGCAGCAGCAATAAGCTCGATAAGAGGAAAATATCCTGAATACAGATATACAGCCATCTTCCAGCCGCATCTTTACACAAGAACAAGGGATTTTGCTGGGGAATTCGCACAGGCGCTCAGCAATGTCGACAAGGTGATTCTGCTGGACATATACCCAGCGCGTGAAGAGCCTATTCCTGGAGTTACCTCGGAGATTATCTTCAAGGACATAACAGCTCCTTCAAAGATATTGCTCAAGAAAGATGAGCTTCTTGGTTACCTGAAGGAACAGGAACTTGAAGACAAGGAGATCTTCATAACTCTGGGAGCCGGAGACATCGACAGGCTTGTCGGACCTATAGCTGAACTGCTTACTGAAAAACACAACGGATAATGCCAAGAATCTGGAGACATATCATCAATATCGCTTTCGGTATCCTGCTCGTATGGATACTGACGGGAGCTTATTTCCTCGGCAGCAAAGGCCGTAAGGGCATCCTGTGCAAGGGTACGTCAATTACTATCACAGACAGCTCGATGAACCAGTTCATCACTCCTGCCCAGATCAGAAGATATCTTGATGAGGAATACCCGGATTACATGGGAATGCCGATAGATGAGATCGATCTTACCAGACTGGAAGAAATCCTGGACGAAAAGACAGCCGTTCAGAAATGTCAGGCTTACACGACCAAGGACAGCCTTCTGAACATAAAGGTCACGCAAAGAAAACCGATAGTGCGATTCCAGAAGGGAGACAAAGGATTCTATGCTGACAAGGACGGGCTGCTCTTCCCGCTTCAGGCCACATACACCTCACATGTCATGGTCATAGACGGAAACATTCCTCTGAAGAATGCTGACGGATATCTTGGAAGTCCCGAAAGCGACCAGGACAAGCAGTGGCTGAGAAATATGATAGCACTTGTCAACTACATTGATTCAAGCAAGAGCTGGAAGGGAAAGATCGTACAGATACATATTTCGGAGAAAGGAGATATCATCCTGATTCCTCGCCAAGGAAGAGAACAGTTCCTCTTCGGACAGGCCGACAACATCAGCGAGAAATTCAGTAAGATGGAAATCTATTACAAGAGCATACAGGAAGACAAAGGAGAAGGTTACTACGGCCTTGTAGACGTAAGATATGAGGGACAGATAGTATGCAGCAACCAGACTAAAAAGAACTAGAAGGACATGAACGCATTTGCAGAGAAACACATAGTTGCCATTGACCTGGGCACATCAAAAATGTCGCTTACCGTAACAAAGGTATGCGGCAACGATATACAGATCGTATATTACAAAGAGACTCCGTCTGCCGGTATCAAATACAGCGGAGTTGTCAACATCCTTCATGCATATGCACCTCTTACACACCTTATTCAGGAGGCGGAAGAGGCTCTTAGCATCAAGATCAACCAGGCTGTCATCGGTATGCCTAAGTTCCCTATACGTCAGGAGAGCAACAGCGGAATGGTTCCTGACAGAGGCGAGGATACCGAGATTACAGCAGAGGACATTGCCAATCTCAAGAAATTCGCTCAGGAGACATACCCTTTGGAGGATCCTAAGAAGGAGGCAATCTACGGAGCTGTAGCCCAGTCTTTCTCAGATGGAGAATACTTCCAGATCATCGAGAATGACATCATCGGTATGACAAGCGATGTGCTTGAGGGCCATTTCAAGATATTCATCGGAAAGAAGAAGGATCTCAAGAATGCAGACAACCTTCTCAGCAGAGCCGGAATCACTTCAAAGAAGAAATATTTCACAGCTGAGACTACAGCTAAGGCAGTGCTCACTGATATCGAGATGGAGAATGGAGTGGCACTTGTTGACTTTGGAGGTGGCAGCACGTCTGTGACTATCTATCACGGCAACATCATGCGACACTATGCATCCATTCCTTTCGGAGGAAGAAGCATCACCAACGATATCAAGAGCGAACTTCAGATCAGTGAGAGACTTGCTGAGAACATAAAGCTCGCCTTTGGTGCATGTATGCCTGACAGGCTGCAGAGCCTAAGCGAAAAGGTCCTCCACATTACTGGTAACCCGGCCGAACAGGCAAAGGAGGTCACACTCAAGTACCTTTCTGAAATCATAACTGCCCGAGTTGAGGAAATCATCCAGGCTATCCTTTATGAAATCAACGAAAGCGGACTTGCAGAACATCTCAGAGGTGGTATCGTAGTGACAGGTGGATGCGCCGAAATGGCGAACCTCGGAATCCTGATCAAGCAGATGTCAGGATATAATGTAAGGACGGGATATCCTTTGAACACATGGTCAAGCCAGGGAATCGAAGGTATCAGTGCAACATCTGCAGCAACTGCAATAGGCCTTGTTCAGGCTGCCCTCGAAGAAGAATCCATGAACTGCGCTGTCTACGAAGAGAGGTTCCACACTGAACTGGAAGCCGTAGAGATCGCCCCTGCACCAGCAGCAGTCGAGACTGTCGAGAAAGAGGTTGTTGTTGAAACTACAGTTGCAGAAGAAACTGTAGAGGAAGTTCAGCCAGTGATTGTTCCTGAAGTAACTGTACCAGAGGTGAAGGCGCCGGCAGCTGCACCTGAGGTCCCTGCTGAGGTTAAGGAGGAAGAAGACGAGGATTATGATCCTGAACTTGAGGACGACGATGATGAAAACGCATTTGGTAAGAACGGCATAGGACATAAGTTCATGATCTTCTGGGGTAAGGCCAAGAGAAAGATCGAAAAGGTCGGCGACAGGACAGATGCAATGATTGACAATATCAGCGAATAAGAAAAGACATGACAGATATGAATTTATCAGATTTCGAAGTAACACCCACTGATTGGGTGCCCGAGAACTCAATAATAAAGGTCATCGGAGTTGGAGGTGGCGGCGTCAATGCTGTCAACTACATGTACAACAAAAGGATAGAAGGATGCACCTTCATAGTATGCAACACCGACTCGCAGTCTCTGAAGAAGAGCCCCGTGCCGGTGAAGATCCAGCTTGGCTCTGGTCTTGGTGCAGGATGCAATCCTACAGAAGGACGCAATGCAGCCCTCAACTCACAGCAGGAGATAGAAGAGAAGATCCTCAACACAAAGACCGACATGCTTTTCATCACTGCAGGCATGGGAGGCGGTACTGGTACAGGAGCTGCGCCTGTAATCGCCGCCATGGCCAAGAACAAGGGCATACTTACTGTAGGCGTTGTGACTATCCCTTTCAAGAACGAAGGAAATGAGTCAATGTCAAAGGCCATCGACGGCATCTATGAACTGCAGAAGAATGTAGACAGCCTCCTCATCATCAATAATGAGAAGATCTACACCCACTACGGAAGCCTCCTGGTTCACGAGGCCTTCCCTAAGACTGACGAAGTGCTCGCTACTGCCGTACAGGGTATTACAGAAATCATCAACAAGCCAGGTTATGTCAACGTGGACTTCAAGGATGTGAAGGCAATGATGACAGACAGCGGAATGGCCCTTATGGGATGTGGAAAGGGAGAAGGCAAGGACCGTATCAGAGAAGCTGTTACAGGAGCGCTTGCTTCACCTCTCCTCAACGACTTTGACATCACGACCGCCAAGAACGTACTCATCAATATCACATGCGGATACAATGAAAAGGGTCTGCTGATGGACGACCTCGCAGAGATCGACAGGCTTATGACCGAGCAGATGGGAGAAAGCGCAAACAGGTTCAAGAGAGGTATCGTGTATGAAATGGATCCTGAGTTTGCCGACAAAGTCAATATCACAGTAATCGCTACCGGCTTCGAGATGAAGAGGCTTAACGAGATCACTGACGTCAAGCTCGGCAATATAATTGTGATTGACAGCAACTTCACATACAAGAAGGGTTCTGCAGCCACTGAGGAAGGCATAGACCTGCCTGAGATACAGAGCAGGAAGATCGGCTTCAACAGTGCAAGCATCAAGACAGAATTCGACTTCGGACAGAGCGGAAAGCCTGTTCTGCTTGTGGGAGAATTTGATGACAAGAGCGAGCTGGAAAACACAGCTGCAATCAGAAGAAAAGGTAAAAAAGATAAAACAGAATAAATTATGAGCAGGAAAACAAGAGTAAGGTTTGCACCTTCACCTACAGGACCTCTCCACATGGGAGGTGTCAGGACAGCCCTCTACAACTATCTTTTTGCGAAGCAGAGAGGTGGTGATTTCATCATCAGAATCGAGGATACCGACTCTCAGAGATTTGTACCGGGAGCCGAGAAGTACATCATCGAGGCACTCAACTGGTGCGGCATTGTTCCTGACGAGGGAGTTGATGCAGCAGGCAATGTTGTCGAGACTGCTTCAGAGCGTCACCCTCATGCTCCGTACAGACAGAGCCAGAGAAAGCCTATCTACCGCCAGTATGCTGAGCAGCTTGTTGAAAATGGCTTTGCATACTATGCATTCGATACAGCTGAAGAGCTTGGTGCCAAGCGTGCTGAAATGGAGGCAAACGGCCAGACATTCATCTACGGCCAGACCACACGTATGGGTCTCCGCAACTCGCTCGCTATGCCTGAGGCTGAAGTTAAGGAACTTCTAGAGACACGCACAGACTGGACAATCCGCTTCAAGATGCCAGAGAACAGAGTCGTGAAGATGGATGACCTTATTCGTGGTCACGTCGAAGTGAACACCTCTACCCTGGACGATAAGGTGCTTTGGAAGAGAGCTGACGAACTTCCTACATATCACCTTGCAAACATCGTGGACGACCACCTCATGGAGATCACAGAAGTCATCCGCGGCGAGGAGTGGCTCCCTTCACTTCCTCTTCACTACCTCCTTTATGAGGCATTCGGATGGACAGATACTCAGCCTCGTTTCGCACACCTTTCACTGCTCCTCAAGCCAGACGGAAAGGGCAAGCTTTCCAAGCGCGACGGAGACCGTCTCGGATTCCCTGTGTTCCCGCTTCAGTGGGTCAACTCTGAGGGTGAGGTTTCACGCGGATACCGTGAGGACGGATACTTCCCTGAGGCATTCGTGAACCTCCTTGCAATGCTCGGCTGGAACCCTGGCACAGAGCAGGAGCTCTTCTCGCTTGACGAGCTTGTGCAGGCATTCTCACTTGAGAGAGTGATCAAGTCAGGAGCACGTTTCAACGCTGACAAGGCAAAGTGGTATAATAAGGAATATCTCCGCAAGAAGAGCGTCTCAGAGCTTACAGACCTCTACATGCCTATACTTGAGAGCAAGGGTATTTCTGCTACTCGTGAATATGTGGAGAAGGTTGTGGGTCTCATTCAGGAAAGAGCAACATTCGTTGCTGACTTCTGGGACATAGCTTCATATCTTTTCGTAGCCCCTACAGAGTTCGTTGAGAAGGACGTAGCAAAATTCTGGAAAGAGGAGAACTACACATTGGCATTGAAGGCTGCGGACTTCATCTTGGCCTTCGACGGAGAGTTCACTCCTGAGGGACTCGGACACCCTCTTGAGGAATATATCCGCAGCAACGAGTGGCCTATGGGCAAGGTAATGAACTGCCTCCGCCTCGCGCTAGTCGGCGCTTCAAGCGGACTGGGTATCGCAGACATCGTGACCCTGATCGGCAAAGATGAGTTCGCCCGCCGAATCGAATACATCAAGAGCAAGCTCTGCTAGATAAAAGAACCGAGGTTAAATGACCTCGGTTCTTTTATTCTGTATTCTTTTTCTCTTTATGCTGCCTTACCAATTCTACTGTTATGCCGATCAGACTTATAACCAGCATTATACTCAAAAAAATTACTGACGGTCCCATATCACTTGCGATTAAAATAAAACAAACCCCAATACAGAGTCGACACTGCGACTAAACCTCCTACAAAATAGGTCACAAATCTGGACGACGAAATATCATTGAAGAACAATGTTATCAAAACTGCCGTCAAAACATACTTGGAAATATCAAGTATGTAATCTCCCAACTTCTCTCGCTTCTTCATACAAAAGTACATTAAAAATTCAACTCGACAAATATATGAGCGAAGTTTGAGAATGGTGTTGTTTTTCATTAAAACAACAGAAAGTTTTTCTTTATTTTTAAATTATTTCTTTTTCTTTAAGAAAATCAGGACTATCCAATTATCAGATAAGAAGATAAAGAGAGAATTGTCAGAAGCAGACCGACAAGAGATTCATATGGGATCAATCTCATACGCTCCTTGATGGACATTCCTACAGAACCTCCTGTGGCATGAAAGAATGAGCCGTGAGGGAGATGGTCCAGAACCGTAGCACCAGCATTGGTCATAGATGCCGCCCATATTGACGAGACACCTGCGGCAAGTACAGTCTGCGAGAATGAGGCTGACGAAATTGTTGCTCCCGCCGTTGTGGAAGCTGTCGCTGCTGACATCAGTATAGCTGAAACAGGAGCCATCACCACGCCGCCTGCTTCCCATCCGGACAGCAAGGCTATCAGCACATCCTTGATTTCAGATGCCTTGATCACACCCGCGATCGTACCTGTACCGACAAGAAGAATCGCAACCACAGACATCTTCTCCAATCCGAAGGTCACGCTTTCTCCTGCCAATTTCCATGAACGGGTCGCCATGATGGTAACAAGACCACCTATAGGCAAGGCCACCATCGGATCGATGACAATTCCAAACAATGGTCGAAGCGCCAGCAGCAGGATCGCTACCAACGGGCCTGCCAGACTTGCGCCAAAAGACGGCAGTGGCAGTCCCTCATCACCACCAGCAGTAGAATAATCATCTGCCTGAAGCTTGCTGGAAGGTATCAGGGGTATAATCAGGTAAACTGTCACAAACAGAACGATTATTCCAGGAATAACGCCTGCAGCCATAACTGACGGCAGTGCCGCATCATAATTCTCCGCCGCGATGATCGTATTCGGGTTAGGAGACATCACATTACCACACTTGCCTCCTGCTATCATGGCCAGGAGCAGCTTGAACGATGGCAGAGACAACTGTTTTCCCAGCATCAGTGCGATAGGAGCCACAGTTATGACAGCCACATCGACAAAGACACCGACCCCGGTCAAAAGCATGGCAGATAAAGCCACGGCAAGATAGACATGCTTATGTCCCAGACCTCTTACAACAGCCTGGGATATTGCCGCTGCAGATCCTGTCTTGATGAGGGCACCAGACAGGACTCCTGCCGCAAGAATCCTGAGTATTGCCGGAGTTATATCTTTCACGCCTGACAACATATGACCGACGGTAGTCTCCAATCCTATACCGGAGAGCAGACCACCGACCAGAGCACCTGACATCAGGCTATATACAGGTGAGACCTTTCGGATTATCAATATGATCGCCAGTATCAGGCCTATCAGGGCAGCTATTGCACTATTCATGATTCAGGATGTTCTTGACCGTATTATATATATTCCTAGCAGCCGTTTCAGGCTTCATCGCTTCTTCCAGCGGCATATCCGAAGGAGTAACGGCATATACACCGGCAAAGCCGGCCTCTAAAGATTCTTTATCACCAAGGGCGACGGATCCTCCTATCGCAACGACCGGTATCCCCTGCCTCCGAGCTCGTTTCAATATGCCATACGGAGTCTTGCCGGTGAGGGTCTGAAAATCTACCCTGCCCTCTCCCGTAATGATCAGCGAAGCACCTCGAATGCGCTCGTCGAAGCTTATTGCATCAAGCACCATGTCAATGCCTCGCTCCAGTCGTGCAGGAAGAAATGCCACGAAACCACCGCCAAGACCACCTGCTGCTCCGGCCCCAGGAATCTCCGAGACATCCTTACCGGTAACCCGCTTGACAACTGAGGAAAAATGTTCCAACCCATCATTCAGCATTGCAACCATCTCCGCATCAGCTCCTTTCTGTGGAGCGAACACACATGCTGCTCCCTTAGGACCATAGAGAGGTGCATCGACATCACATGCTATTATGAACTCTGACTCGGTCAGTCCTGCGCAGACTCCGCTCAGATCAATATCTTCCACCTTCTCCAATGACTCACCACTTCCATGAAGAAGATTGCCCTCCACATCCAGGAACCTTACTCCAAGAGCCTCTAGCATGCCCATTCCTGCATCATTGGTAGCACTTCCACCGATGCCTATCAGGAACTTTCTACAGCCTTTTCGAAGGGCATCTGCAATCAGCTGACCTGTGCCATATGTGGAAGTCTTCATAGGATTTCGCTCTTGTGGAGCCAGAAGAGGCAGGCCGCTTGCTGCGGCCATTTCCAGAACAGCTGTCACGCCATCCGCAAGTATGACATAGGAAGCAGTTATATGTCGTCCAAGAGGATCACAGACTTCTACTGCTACCTTGACTCCGCCTAAGGTCCTGTGGAGCGCTTCCATAGTTCCTTCTCCCCCATCCGCCACTTCCACTTTCTCCACGCAACATCCGGGGATGCATTCATTGATGGCCATTGCAGCAGCGTCAGCCACTTCAAGAGACGACAATGAGCCCTTGAATGAATCCGACGCTACCACTATTTTACTATACATACGCTGCGACATGTTCCTTATATTCGAAATGGTCCTGCAAGTTTAATATTTCCTTATGATATTTATCCCAAATCCTGAGACATTCTTCAATTTCCGAGCCTACAGGCTGATTCGGATATTTCTCATGACCGAGCGTCCATTCCCACTCCCAATCCTTGCTTGCCTCTACAAAGGCTGCCTCATCAAATGGGATACCCTGCTCCATAGAGGCTGATACCATATCAAAGAATCTTTCCCAACGAGGCCTATAGAATCCGGCCATCATTCCGTTCCAATGCTTGCAGGCATAATCTCTGATTCGGCAGTCCCTATTGCCCCAAAGGGTGATCTGGTTTCGCGCATTATGCTCATAGAGATCCTTTTCCTGATCTGTATGACCGATACTTCGAGCATCATCGAGCCATCTTCCAAGCAGGAATTCGCTTCTTGTACCTAAGAGCTTATCCATGTCGTCTATAAGACCAAGGAATTCTTCCGAAGCAGCCTTGAATCCCTCAACATCTCCTGCCTGATACCTTGAAGCTGCCTTCTGCTGCAGAATGGAGGCATAATCCGCCAACACCTGCCTGGTAACGTCTACCAGATCGTAACGGAAGCCGTCACTTTCTTCATGTATTCCAGCACATGAGACAAGCATCTTCCAGGCGGTTATAAGATCCGCCTTATCATAATGTGACTTGGTATTGGTTGTACCACCCGGATTCACCTTGAAAGAAGGACGACCGGTAATGATTGACTCCTGTCCTCCGTTGTTAACGGTGTTCTCATATACAGACGCCATCAAGGTCTGCCAAGCTGCAAAGGCAGTCTCATGACAGAGACCATACCTCTGTGAAAGATAATCTCTGAGGAACTCATCCTTATCGACAGGCTTGTTACGCCATACATTTTCCAACATCATGGCATAAACCATAGGGTTCTGCCCGATACCTTCCATGGTCAGTCCGATACCTGCCATATTCCTGGCAGACGGATCATTCAATGCATTTGCAGGGTCGTTTGCTATGCTGGTAAGATTACCGGACATATTTATATTCTGCCCGAAATTATGCAGCATACACCACACCCACGGTTTTCCGTAATATGCCTCCGTACGGTTCCACACCGGATGGCGTTCGCTCCAAAGATCAAGAATCACCATATTCTCATCCGGAACCGCACCAAGCAGAGCCTTGATCTGGTCTTCGCCCCAGAACTCCCGTTCATGATAGAACAGCCAGCCCTGCATTACCCATACTGCAGCAGGGTCGACGTCTGCCATCGCGCTATACACCTTTCCGCTCATCTGGGCAAGGTAGGTAGAGTCATTTGTCGGAGGTGTATTCTCATTGAACGTATCTGCAGAATAGAAATGGTCTGTACCATACAGATCAGTCTGCTCCTGAATGAACATCTTACCGATTTCTGTAAAGAGTTCCTCCTCAGGATCAAGTATGGATACTTCCGGAAAGTTCACCCATTCTGTCTTACGTACTTTAGCCTCCGGGAACTTCTGCTCGAATGTCGGAGGCACATGACCTGTAAATGCCGGCAGGACCGGAGTCATACCAAGGGAGCGTTCTGCATAAAGAATCTGCTTCTGCAGCTTCTCATGGTCATCCATGAAACTCTGTGGAAGAGGTCCGCCCCAACCATCAAGATTACCCATCCAAAACCAGTTGAAATAAGCCGGGCCACTGAAGAAACCTTCAAGTTCCTTATCTGTAAATCCTAAGCGACGATACACACGCTGCCATACGGAATTCTGACCGGTCAAGGCTAAAGGCATGTTGATTCCGTTCAAGGCCATGAAGTCGATCTCCTGTTGCCAACGTTCGAAATCCCACCAGCTCATCGAATAGTTGAAAGTACAGTAATTCAGATAATAACGATACTTGTATGGGCTGGTTACCTCATATTCTTCTTCAGGCAAAGGCAGAACCTCCGGCAGGACCTCCTGGCTGCCGCACCATGACAGATGCCAGCCGCAATGAGTCTTAAGATAGTGACCCAGCGCACTCGCAACACTCACACCATTGTTTCCCTCAAGGACGACACGGCCACCCTCTGCATGGTATGAGAACCAGTCCTTACCATCTTTCTTATCTGGAGAAATCACTACAGAGAACTCAGCCGAACGACCTCCTGTCACTCGGTCAACAAGTTCCTCTGCCGCTTTCTCCTGTTCCTTTACCGTAAAGTCCGCAGCACTGTTTCTTACCGCACAGGCGGGCAACATCAGCGCGAGACATATATAGAGAAATATTCTTTTCATGGTATCTTATTTAGCATTTGAGACTGCCTCGGCGGCAGCTGCTACAGGATTATCATACTCTACCTGAGCATCGGCCCACGGTGTCATGATCCAGCTTTCCTCCCATGCATCCAGAGTCTCGGCCTTGTCAGAAAACCAGATTTCGATTCTTGGAATATAGTAATCCCTGATCAGACCTGACCAGAAGCGCGCAGCATAGTCTTCCTGCCAGCCTCCCCATGTGGTGACAAGTCTCTTCGCATCAGCTTCAAAGTGATCAGCCATCTGACCTTCACCCCAGGCCCTTGCATCACCGACCCATCTTGAAAGCAGGTGGTTAGGATGGGATGCCAGAAGCCTGTCTGCGACAGTCAGCAGATCTATCGCGGCCGACAACTCTACAGCGCCATCAGCGGTTCCTCTTAAAGACAGAGCCTTCTCATAATGACGGTCTGCGAGTTCGCCAAGCCAAAGCGAAGCAAATTCAACAATGTCATTCACATACAACTGAGATTCTGCGCAGCTGTCAGCCGCCTTCAGCAAATACTTTACAGCCCTTCCAAAATCATCGTCAATATCATGAAGACTCTTTCTTCGCTGATCCGGAACGACTGTCTGCCAAGTGAACCTCGGATATGAATACAGCGAACTATAAACCGAGCCATGAAGCAGTCTCCAAGCCGCCATTACATTTTCGTCACAGTAGCCATATCTTGCCTGGCAATAGTCTTCAAGCCACTGGTCAAGATCAAGTTTCTCCGCCTGCCACCCCATATCGGCAAGGAGTTCGTATACTACTTCGTTATTTTCAAGTCCTTCCGGAGCTGATCCGAAACCGATAAGGCCACTGCTCCATTCGGAATTCAGAGCCTCGACCGATCCCGACGCATACATATCGAGGTCTCCTGTCGGAAGTACCTTACCACCGAAGTTAGGGACATAACTGTATATCCACTGTTTGCCATAGAATCCTTCGTGGACTTTCCAGGTCTGTTCCGTTTTCCATACCCACTTTGGATAATCGTTTCCAAGATCCACAATCACCAGCTTATCGTCCGGCACACGGGAAAGAAGGGCCTTCATGCTCTCCTTGTCCCAGAAATCATGCTGATAGCCGAAAGTCCAGCCCTGAGTCACCCATACAGCGTCAGGATCACCGGCAAGTATAGAGTTGCATATAGCCTCTCCATATTGGGCAAGTAGTTCGTGCTTACCCTGCACGTCATCTTTGTCTACAGGCAGTTTCATTTCGTTGAAACTGTCAGACAGCCAATACTTCGCCTTTCCGAATTCCTTCTCCCATTCCTGGATGAAAAGTTTTCCTATCTCACTGAAATAAGGAGAGTCCGGAGCAAGAACACAAGCATTGAATTCTTTATCAAATCCACCCCATTCAAGCTGGTTTGCCTTGACCTCGGGGTGTTTATCCATAAATGCCGGCGGCACAAAGCCGGCAAAGGCTGGAGCGACAGGCTCCATTCCCAACTCACGCATTCTGTCAAGAATCTTGTGCTGGAGTTCAATCTGACCATCATGCCATTCTTTGGTAAGCGGCCCGTTGAAAGCATTTATATTGCCCATACGATGCCATGGAAGGTATGCAGCTCCTGTAAAGAAGGCATCAGCCTCCTCTTCCGATAGGCCCAGCTGCACCCATACCCTACGGGCAATCGCCTCTGACGCCACACTGGCCAGAGGCATATTGACGCCATGCAGCGCCATCCAATCCAGTTCCTGTGACCATCTGTTCCAGTCCCAATACGGAGCTGTATATCCAAATGTGCAGACATTCAGAAAATAACGGAACTGATATGGAGATACAGATGTCTCGTTATAATCAGGCCACTGCGAAGGGATGTCAAGATGTTGACCGCCCCAAGTCACCATTGATCCGCAGGCATTGCGGAGATATTTATTGAAGGCATAACACAAGGCAGACGGGCTGCTGCCCTTGATGAGCAGTCTGCCTTCTGATGCGGATATCTCATAACAGTCCCTACCATCCTCCTTATCCACAATTTCAAGAGTCAGATTGTCCACCGGACCGACATTCCTGGTAATCACATCATAGGCAGCCTCAAGCTGCGGATCCACGGATCTGCATCCGGCCAAAAGGATCAATGCTGCCGCTATTATAAATCTATATGCCTTCATTTGTAAAATTGGTTATAAGGGGGGGGATGATGAGCCATCCCCCTTGAATATATGATTATCTGACGCACTGAGTCTTGATTGCGAAGTAAGCCGGCTTTTCATAAAGTTCAGCTGTCTTATCCTTATCCATACACATCTTGCCAGGAACCTTAGAGCTCTCAAGTGTGAAGCAACCTGAATCGTCAGGAAGCTGAAGAACCTGGATAATACCGTAGATATACTGAGGCGCGTCTGCAGTACCTGCATTTGTACGGATGATGAAGTAGTCACCTGCTCTGAACTCCTCTGTGATAGCCTCCTTGGTCGAAGTCTCACCAGCCTCTACATAACGGCGATACATGTTCTTGTTAGAAAGGTTTGTAGGATTCTCCTCTACACCAAGAGTAGCATTGTCAAGAACCTCCTGGATCTGATTGAGAGCCCAGAATGCCTTCATCTTCTCGAGGTTTGTCTCAGCCTTTGTGATGTCAAGGAAAAGCTTGTCTACAAACTTGTACTCAGTCTCATCATAACGATCACCAGCCCAGCTGCCGCGGATTGCAGAAATACCGAACTCGTTATCAGTCTTACCAGTATCAATCTTCTTTCCATCAACCTCGTAAACGTCACACTGACGACCTACAGTACCTGCTGTAAGAGAGTTGCATCTTACGAAAGCAAGACCTCTCTGGCCACCGATGAAAGCGTTGTTAGATGTGTTCATCAGAACGTTAACCCAAGCCATGCTCACGTCAACACCACCAAGCTCACGTGCTTCGTTCAATGAAAGGATGTGCTTTACCTCACCATTGACTTCAGCACCTCTCATAGAGAAGAATGACGGGATGTCAGAACCTGCACCTGTTCCTGCTACAGGATAAGTATCAGGATCATTGTCATTGGTTCCAACTTTAGGAGTAGCTGCCATCATAACTGCATCATTCATCCAGAATGTACCCTTAAGTTCACCGACTGCTGTTGCAGGGAAGTAGAACTTAGCCTCCTGAGCACCTGCCTTAAGAACAACCTCAAGGTCAGTCATCTCCTTAGAGTCAGCGAAGAACTCGACCTTCATCTCGTTGCCCTCGGCAGCGAAAGTCTGAGCCTCACCTACTGCGGTATACTCCTCACCTGCTTTCTTTACTGCGGTAAGAGTGTATGACTCCAAAGTAGCAGCAGTAGTTACTGTACCGAGAATCTCAGCAGGCTGTCCGTAAGGAAGTTCAGCTACTTCTGTTGTGAGTTCTAGAGTTGCCTCAAGCGGCTTTACGGTGTTTTCATCACCACCGTCCTTGTTGCACGATACAGCAACCAATGCTGCAGCTGCAAGAGCGAAAAGAATTTTTTTCATAAAGATTTGATTTTAAAAAGGTTATTATTAGTGTAAAACTATAGTTGAAATCACTGGAAAATGGTCTGAGAGGATCACATCCACACACACCCTGGTCTCAAGAAGATCAACCTTCTCACCTGGTTTTGCATAGATATAGTCAATCTTGATTTCAGGCTTAGATGTGTGGTATGTATAGTCTCTATCGGTAAGATCTGTCCAGTCCTGACGCAGCATCTGCATCTCTTCCGTGTCAGGGACTGCATTCATATCACCTGCAAGAAAAATCTGATTCGGACAATCCTTAAGGTACTCTTCAATATATTTCACCTGCTCAATACGCATCTGAGAGGTCTTGACCTCCAGATGGGTATTGACAAAAGTTATGACCTTGCCTCCCGGAACCTCGATATCCGCTATCAGCATGCTCCTTTGTTCTGTCTTTCCGTCATTTGGAAGAAGTACGCGCTCATATCGGAGGATGGGATACCTGCTCAAAAGGCCGATGCCATAATATCCGCCAGCATAATTGATAGATTTGCCATACACGCCGAACATTCCTGTATGATATGCAAGTTCATTTACGAACTTCACACCGTTCTGATGAGGAGCTCTTGTTCTGTTGGTTGCCCAGTCGCACTCCTGAAGGGCTACGATATCAGGCTGCTGCGAAGAAATATATCCGGCAATCTGTTCCATTGAAGCCAGCTCTCCGAATCTGAGATTGTACGTCATCAGCTTCAATGTATCTCCCTTCTCAACAGCTGACAACATCGCAGCAGATGCCAGAAAAGTGCCGATCAATATGATTATCCTCTTTATTCCCATAACCATTTTTCAATTAAGATTCTATAATATGGAAGATTGATAGTAGTTCCCTTCTCTATTGACCTGCACACATATGCCTGCGGGACTAAAACAAGAACGTCAAGTTTTGTGTCTGCGCTGCCATAGGCCATTGCTCTGAGCGCCATTGTCTTCTCGGCATATTCCATCACTTCAGCCTTTACTGCATTATCAACCAAAGCCACCATGACTCCATTATTCAGAAGTTTCATTGATTTAGCCTTGTAGATCTGCTTCATCTGATCCGGCGAGCTGATTCTTGAGGTATATATGCAGACCGGCGTTGCAGTCGAAAGCGGTGCCGAAATTGTAATTCCTGACATATACGCGCCCTCCTGCGCCAGTCCGTCATAAAGATTGATAGGATACTGCGTTGCCATCGCTGTTCCCTTTGTGACTGTTGCAGAGGTTGGCTCATGCTGGGCAAAGAGCTGATATATGTTCGCTGTATAAGACAGTTTATTTAGAGGATGAGACTTTCCTACAGTGAAGTCTGCACGGTCAAACATGTAGACAAGCGGTCTCTTTCCCGACTGCCCGGCAATATGCTGTGCAGCAGAAGCCACATCCCTTTTCTCAAAGAAATCACCGTCATCTTCCAGGGTAGAGAACATGTCCACAACAAAAACATTGGAACTCTTTACCTCATCGGGAGGTGTAAGCGTATCTTCCTTTCCCGGATCCGGCTCAGGATCTGGCGTCACAGGACCTTCACATGAGTTCAGAAGGAACATCATCGGCAGGACTGCCAGTATTTCACAAATCTTCTTCATATTACTCAACAGTTATCTGCACATCAGCTACGATGAAACAATGGTCAGACATATCTTCTCTTGCGATGACCTCATGGCTTGTGCATGTCCATGCACCCTTTGGATAACCCATTACATAGTCCAGCTGCGTTGTAGGACCGGTGGTCGGAATCGTGAATCCGAGATCCGGTATGACATCCTGCCATTTATTCTTCACATAATTGATGGGATCGCTACCCTGAGAGGCATTATAATCGCCGATCAGAAGTGCAGGAGTTGTCGTATCCTCGGCAAAGAAAGCCTTGTTTATCGTCGCGAAATGCTGGATAGTCATCTGAGACGTCTCCAATGACAGATGGACCACGCCAAAGCGCACTGACTCCCCACAAGGAAGCTCTACATATATCCACCCTGTCGCCCTGTCCTCTCTCGTGTCTTTATGAGAGAATACAGTCTTCTCACATTTATAGAATGGATATTTCGACAGAAGTGCTGTTCCGAATCCACCACCCTGATAGGTGATCGACTTGCAGAAATAAGGGAACATACCTGTCTGCATCGCCACCTCGTTAAGCCAGTCGCGCTTACCGTTGCGGGTAGTCTTGTAATCGACTTCCTGCAGCGCCACGACGTCCGGCTTGTACTTGTTGATCAGCTCTGAATAAGGCTCTGATTTATTGCCTGCGTATTCGCCGCCCTGTCTTATGTTCATGGACATGACTCTCAGAGAGACAGTCTTCTGAGCATACATTTCTGCCGCGCAACACAGACAAAGCATTGCCGTTAATATCAGTATACGTTTCATAAATTAGTTCCAACCTGGGTTCTGTGGTGCGAGATTCGGGTTCAGCTGCATCTGCTTGAAAGGCACCGGCAGCAAGTAATGCTTTTCGGGATTGAATTGTCTTCCTTCTTCAATCAACAGATACTGCTGACCGTTCTTAGTCTTCCATGTGAGTCCTCCGAGATTGACATTCAGACGACTTTGGTCAAGCCACTTTCTGTTGACTCCAAGCAGGTCTTCCGCAAGCAGTTCGCCCTGCTTCCATCTTATGATGTCAAAATATCTATGACCTTCAAAAAAGAGTTCGACTCTTCTTTCCCTTTGAATCTCCTGACGGATATCCGAACCCTGCGGAAGATCATTAAGTTTCAGATGTACCATTCCGACACGGTCTCTGATCTTGTTGATAGTTTTGTCCAGATCTTCCTGAGAGAGAGTACCCAATCTTTCCTTTGCCTCAACATAATTCAGAAGGACCTCAGCATAACGGATCATTATGATGTCATTATCATCGTGACCTACATATTTAACGGTCGACGGCTCGACATATTTCCTCATATAGTAACCGGAATATGTCATAGCGGCAGACTTGTCATTTGTCAGAAGAGGATAAGTATATATCTTATCATCAGTACTGTTAAGGTCTGCACTCTTTCCTCCTTCCCATGGGGTTCCTGGAGCAAGGATAGACTGGACCATGCGAGGATCCCTACCCTTGAACACATCTTCATAAGTGGCCGCAGTCGAAGGATCCCATATCTTTCCGTCATCAGTCAGATAAGCCTCGATCATGCTGTTGGTAGGTACAAAGCGCGCATAGTCGCCCGGTACCCAGCACTCACGGGACAGATTATGGGAAGTTCTGGCCGCCTCACCCAGATCATAGTTACATATGAAGGCGAGAAGAACCTCCTTATTGGCTGCATTTCTTGAAGCACGTCCTGTCCAGTTGAAGAGATTGGTGTAATCCACATCCGGATTACCAGTACTGTAGAGAGCATGATATGAGTTACTCATTGCCCTTTCAGCAGCAGATACTGCCTCTGTATACATCTCATTATAGAGATAGATTCTTGAAAGGAGAGCAAGAGCCGCACACTGCGAAATGCGGCCGAATTCTGAAGATCCTGCAGGAATATACTCTGGAAGATTCAAGTAGTGGTCCTCAAGATCTTTCGTCACGGCCTTGATCACCTCCTCCCTTTTATCCCTTCCTCGATACACATCAGGGGATTCAACATTCAGCTCAGATGTTATGTATGGGACATCACCGAAATACGATGTCAATACCCAATAATTATAAGCACGATAGAAATAAGCCTCAGCCGCATAACGCTCACGTATCTCTTCGCTGACATTTACCGCTCTCTTGTAATTGTTAAGGAAGTAATTCACTCTACCTATACCGGTATATGCGGTAACCCACAGCGAATTTATCTGGGAGGTCTCTGTAGTGAAGTTACCTGCTCCTATGGTACGGAAAGCAGTGGTGACCGCCCATGGCGCGCTATCGGCCATGATTTCAGTTATATTCAGCCAATATTTACCCTGAAGGGCTTCTGTGAATGTGTTCGCCACACTCCGGATATGGTCCTCTGTCTGCCAGAAATTGGCATCAGTCATCTGGTCCTTTGGAGCATGCTCAAGGAAATCATCGTTGCAGGACATGACTGCAAGAACCGACACCATCAGATATATTATTCTTTTCATACGTTCAAAGTCTATTTAAAGGTAATGTTAAGTCCAAGGACAACTGTTTTGACCTGAGGATAGTATCCTCCCTTCGAAACCGGAGTTTCAGGATCGTAAGCATAGAAGAAATCACTTACAGTAAGCAGATTATCTCCTGAAAGATATACTCTCAAGTTATCGATACGTGCCTTCTTCATCCATTTTTCCGGGAAGGTATATCCTATCTGTACGTTCTTTAAACGCATATATGAAGCATTCTCCATCCAATATGTCGAGAATGTGTTCTGATTGAATCCGGTGTTGTAGGTCAAGCGTGGATACAAGGCATCAGGGTTTGGATTTGTAACCACATTATACCTCTCCAGGTGCACTTTCTGCGGATAAGCCGCCATATCCTGGAAAGCATGTCGTGCTGTTCCTTCCAGATATCCGTCACACTTGCCCACACCCTGGATAACAAAACTGAAATCAATGCCTTTCCAGCCGAGATCTCCTCTGACCGTGTAAGTATAGCGAGGAATATTGCTTCCCAAAACCACCTTATCATACTCCGGAGTTATACGACCGTCCGGCTTGCCATCCGGGCCGCTGATATCCTCATACTTGATATCACCAGGCTGATAATCATTACCTAAGATGACCGGAACCTTTGGAAGACTATAATTATGATTCTGAGTATCGCTTATCTTGAAGTCTTCCGGTGTCATAAGTCCGATAGCCTTATAGCCATAGAACGCATCAATCGGATAACCCACCATCCTTATCTGATAACCGCTCAGATCTGGAGCATTGCCTGCAAGATCAACAATCCTGTTCTTTACATCAGCAATGTTGAAGCCGATTCCATAATAGAACTCTCCTCTCTGATCTCGCCAGTTAAGGTCGAACTCCCATCCACGATTATTTACTTTTCCGGCATTCTGCTCAGACGGCTTAGGACCTATCTGGGCCGGATAGTTAAGTTTCAGAAGGATTCCTTCCGTGTCCTTATTAAACCAATCGAAGGACATCGTAAGTCTGTTCTGAAGTAAAGCGACATCCACTCCCGCATTAACCATCTTGATATGTTCCCAAGTAAGGTTAGGATTGGCCAGTGTAGATGGAACATATCCGGTTGTAGCGGACGTTCCGACCAGAGACAATCCCGAAGTGAAAGCCTCAAGGACAGACATATAAGGATAGTCAGATGATCCGACGTACTGATTACCGAGCATACCCCATGAACCTCTAATCTTCAGATTATCAACATAAGGCTTGGCAAATGACATGAACTGCTCTTCTGAAATACGCCATCCGGCTGACACCGACGGGAACCAGCCTCCTCTTACACTCTTATGGAAGCGCGAAGAAAGGTCATACCTTATATTAGCCTCAAGAAGATACCTCTCATCATAATTATAGCTGACACGGCCGAATCCCGAGCGCAAAGCCCAAGACGAATATGTGGCATTATTACTCATTGTAGAAGGATCTCCAAGATTCAGGGTCGGTTCGAATTCCGTAGACAGGTTTGTTCTCGACGCCTCGAACATACGTGCCTCATACCACTCCTGAGACATACCCGCTACTCCGCTGACATTATGCTTGCCGAATGTGAGGTCGAAATTGGACTGGATGATGAATGTCTGCTGCACATTTTTCAGATCGACATTCTTCAATGAATTAGGACTCGCATAAACATTCACTGACTTATCCTCAGGATTGACGAAGGTTATTGTCTTTTTGAGAATATCCTTATATCCGTTGGTTGATGTCAGGTTATATGTAGCTGTCACATCCCATCCCTTGAGTATTTCCAGCTTCAGAACCTCAAGCAAAGAGAACTCTTCTGTTGATACATTTGACCGTCCGCCATCATTCAGGATCGCCACCGGATTGGTATTACCACCACCATAAGCCCATGTTCCGTCGGTATATCTTACAGGAGCATTAGGAGCTATTCTCATTGCATTATAAATCGCACCTCCGCCGCTTGTAAGCGAATTGATCGGTGAAGTGACCTTTCTGGAAGTATAGCTTATATTTGATGACAGAGTGAGACGATCGATAAGCTTGGTATTCATCTTGAAGCGGACATTATGTCTCTGCTCTCCTGTTGAAGAACCTACCGTCAGACCTTTCTGATCGAAGTAACGATATGAAAGCATATAGCCGCTGCTGCCGATACCTCCATTGAGCGAAAGACTATAGTTCTGCTGAGGAGCATAGCTGTTAAGCACCTCGTCAAGCCAGTCAGTGTTCGCAAAATAATTAGGATCGGTATTGTCTGTCACTTTCTTGAATGAGTCTTCAAGCCATCCGATGGCAGTGCCTACATTCTGACGTGCCTCATTATCCAGAGTCATGAACTCTATTGCATCACACATCTGAGGCAGCCTTGTAGGAGTCTGTATACCTGCGTATGCTCCAAAGGTAACCTTGGCATTATCCTGAGCAGCTCCTGGATTGTCATTCATCTTCTTTGTGGTGACCAAGAGGACGCCATTGGCAGCCCTTGCTCCATAGATTGACGCAGACGCTGCATCCTTAAGAACGGATACACTCTCTATATCCTCCGGATTTATTGTAGAAAGGTCGCCCTCAATACCGTCGATGAGGATTAATGGGTTGGCGTTTCCTATGGTTCCGACACCGCGCACACGAATTGTTGTACCGGATTCTCCCGGCTGTCCGGTCGCATTCACTACAGTCACTCCGGGAAGAAGTCCCTGAAGGCCAGATGACATGTTTGATACAGGACGTGAAGCCATATCCTCGCTGGTAACCATAGAAACCGATCCTGTCAGATTGACCTTTTTCTGAGTACCATAGCCGACAACGACAACCTCATCAAGATACTGAGTGTCAGCGGCCAGAGTAACTGTAAAATCCGAGCGTCCTTTGACCGCTACGCTCTGGCTCTGATAGCCCATCGAGGAAATCTCCAATGTAACGTTGTCATCTTCCAATTCCAGAGTCCATCGTCCGTCCTCATCCGTCACCGTTCCATGGAGAGAACCCTCAACCATAACTCCTGCTCCAATTACAGGAAGACCGTCAGAATCATAAACGACTCCCGAAACAGTCCTCCCTGTCGGCTTGGTCTGTGCAACGACTTCAGGCTCATCCGCATACAGAGCAATCTGTTTATCCTCATTGATCTTGTATGACACAGCCAGTCCGTCAAGCAGCTGATCCATAACGGCAGCTATATCCTTATTGTTCGCTTTGACACTGACGACAGCGTCTTTATCCGGAAGGACATTACTATAGAAAAAGCTATAGCCGGTCTGTTCTTCTAGTTTCTTCAAAGCTTCTGTCAAAGGCATGCTGTCGATATTGACAGTCACCTGTGCACATAGAGGGACCGTCAATACCGCAAAGGAAAGACAGACCACAAGCTTAATCAGGATCTTTTTCATATCAGGTTATTTTAGTTTATTAATTCCGTTGGTTTACTTGATATAAAACTTGATTGTATCCGAGGCCATACGATATCCGACCGGGGAGGTGCTGGAAATGAGTTCCAGGACATTCTGCAATGAGTTGTTCCTGACCAGACCTGTATACGAATACGCTTTGACATCCTCGCACGAGAACACAACATTCACATTGTACATTCTCTCCAGCATAACTGCTATTTCCTCCAGAGAATCATTGTCAAACAATATCTCATCCTTCATCCACGGTATTGCATGAAGCTGGTCCGCAACCTCTGAAACTTTGATGCATCCCGATACCTTATCATATAAAGCTTCATGGTATGGATACAAGACCTGTGAGCTTTCACCTGCCTCAGTACTTACTTTTCCCTCAACCAATGTTGTCGTAACCGTATTGTCCTCTGAGTAAGCCTTAATGTTGAATCTTGTTCCCAATGCAGTAACCTGAAGGTCATGAGCATGGACTACGAATGGCAGTTCATTTCCAGAAGCGACTTCGAAATAGGCTTCTCCTGACAGATAGACATCCCTGTCGTTGACATTGTAATCGGAAGAGTATGAAACTGTCGTTGCGGAATTGACCCATACCTTACTGCCATCCGGCAGGGTCAGAGTACTCTTCTGTCCCCTATCAACGACGATCTCAAAGAACTCAGGCTGGATGTCATTTCTAAAGAATCTCATAGGAGACCATATGAAGAACAAAACCAGAATAACTGCAGCAGCTACACCTGTCCGCTTAAAGAAGCGCATCCTTTTCTTTGAATGTACATTTCGCTCGTATGCCTCAAGCTGCTCCATTATATCTGCCTTCATCCGAGACTTATCTTCACCGGAGAGCTCAACTTTTGATTCATCCCATACGCCCCTGCAATATTCATCAAACAGAGTGACGTCACCACTTTCAAAAATGGCGACCAATGTTTCGTAATCTTCCTCAGTAGCTGTGCCACTGAAAAACCTGTTAAAAATATCCTTCTTTTCCATATTGTATATAATGTACCCGCTCGTAAGGAAAAACCTTACAAGCAATGTTGTTTTTTTAGGGATTGAATTAAAGATTAAGAGCTATTATGAAAGCAAGGTACAGCAGGTCTGACACATGCTCCTTCAGGAATGACTTTGCACGCGCAATCTGAGTCTCTACAGTTTTCGGAGATATTCCCAGTTCCTGGGCGATTTCATTGACAGATTTACCTTCTTCCATGCGCATTATGAATATACGCCTTCTTGCCTCCGGAAGTTTATCTATATATTTGGACATCTCCTCCTTTATGACCGCCACATCATGTGCCGCGGTGCTTTCTTCCCGAGTGTCAGCTATATCTTTTGGGGACAATTCGACATATCTTGCCACAACAACCTGACGGCGGACTTCCTTATAGGCTGCATTACGTGCAGTAACATATAACCATGCAGGGAGATTGCGTTCAGAAGAAATCGAATGACGATGTTCCCACAACTGCATGAAGCACCATTGAGTATAGTCCTGTGCCAATGACTCATTCTTCAGAAGAGAATTGAGAAAGCTATAGACCATACCTACATATCTATCATACAACATCTCGAATGAATCCTTATCAGATTCATTCAGGCGCTTTATCAGTTCGACATCTCCAATCATATCAAGACAAATATATGAATGTTTTTTTTATAACGACAAAAAAGAGTTTAAATTTGCAGCATATAAACTTAATAAGATTACTCATGAAAATCGGAATCTGCAACGACCACGCAGGCGTGGAATACAAGAACAGGCTGATGGAGTATCTCACCGGCAAAGGTTATGAAATGGTGAACTTCGGTACTGACACAACTGACAGCATGGACTATCCGGACGTAGCACACCCTCTTGCAACAGCAGTCGAGAATGGCGAGGTTGACCTCGGGATCGCATTCTGCGGTACAGGAAACGGAATGCAGATGGCCCTCAACAAACACCAGGGCATCCGCGCAGGCCTCTGCTGGTCAGTGGAGATAGGCAAGCTGATCAAGCAGCACAACAACGCCAACGTACTCGTGATGCCGGCTCGTTTCATTCCGTTCGAGACAGTTCTGGAGATCACAGACGCATGGCTTGGAGAATCTTTCGAGGGTGGTCGTCACCAGGGTCGCATCGATAAAATACCTTGTAAATAAATCATTCAGTTTGGAAGCATTGATTCTCACTCCGGAGATGGGACCTCTTTCGAGAAATATCGAGGACTATCCGGAGGGGATTATTATCCCCATTGACAAACCATACAGATGGACTTCGGCAGACGTGATCAGAAAGATCAAATACACCGCGATCCGTCATTTCGGCAAGAAGAACCTGAAAGTAGGACATGCCGGCACGCTGGACCCATTGGCGACCGGCGTGCTTCTGGTGTGTATAGGCAAGGCGACGAAGCTTGCTGAGGAGCTGCAGTCGCACGACAAGGAGTATGTAGCAGGCATCACATTCGGTGCGACTACCCCGTCGTACGATCTGGAAAAGGAGATCGACAGGTTCTTCCCACATGAGCATATAACTGCCTCGTCGGTAGCGGACGCACTACCCGCATTCATCGGTGAGCAGGAGCAGATCGCACCTCTTTTCTCGGCGAAGTCCGTGGACGGGGTGCGTGCATACGAACTTGCACGCAAGCTGCATCGTGAAGGCAAGACGCTCGACGAAGCCGCCGCCGATCTGATTCGCGTTTCGAGGATCAGCATTACTGAGCTGGAGCTGATGGAATACATCGGTGCCAGTGCCGCTTCCGGAGACCCCCGGACCGTGCCTGCGGCACTTATCCACCCCCTACGCGGGGGTGCGATGTCTTCTCCAGCGGTCACTGGCACCGAAAGCAGACAAATTTCTAATGCATCAAGCAGAATCAATGTGACCGACAACTCGGAACTGGGACTGCCACGTGCTGTGGTGCGTATGGCATGCTCGAAAGGTACATACGTCCGCGCATTCGCCCGTGACCTCGGAGAGGCTCTCGGCAGCGGTGCCCACCTGGACTCACTCCAGCGCAGCCGCAGCGGCATCTTCCGCGTGGAGAACGCACTAACAGTCGAACAGGCCATCAATCTCTTTAAATGAGCAACACAAGAACATATTCATACAGACATATCTGGAAGGTAGCATTCCCGATCCTGATAAGTCTGGTAATGGAGCAGATGATCGGACTGACCGACACCGCCTTCCTCGGAAGAGTAGGAGAGGTCGAGCTCGGAGCATCAGCCATTGCCATCGTGTATTATATGGTCTTGTTCATGATCGGCTTCGGATTCAGCATCGGAGCCCAGATCATCATAGGCAGACGCAACGGAGAAGGCAACTTCAAGGACACAGGCAAGGTCTTCTGGCATGGACTCTATTTCCTGCTCGGACTTTCTGGAGTACTGATTGCCGCGTCAGAACTGTTTTCACCATGGCTGATGAGACTGATGGTCTCTTCTGAAGCGGTCTACACAGCCGCACTGAGTTATGTCCGCTGGCGTCTTCCGGGTATGGTATTCGCCTTTGCCACAGCAATGTTCCGTGCCTTCTACGTAGGAACAACTCAAACCAAGACATTGACCCTCAACGCTATAGTGATGGTGGTGTCAAATGTATTCTTCAACTGGGTACTTATCTTCGGTCATTTCGGACTCCCGGCGTTGGGAATCACAGGAGCAGCCATAGGATCCAGCCTGGCAGAACTGGTATCGCTCATATTCTTCATAGTATACACGCGCGTGAGCTGCGACCGAAGCAGATATGGCCTCGACAGACCGGCGCGTTTCCAGTATTCTGAACTAAGGGGCATGATGCCGGTGTGTACATGGACTATGATCCAGCACACCATCTCTGTAACGACCTGGTTCATATTCTTCTTATACATTGAACATCTGGGAGAGCGTGCGCTGGCAATCTCGAATATCGCAAGAGGTGCATCTGGAATCATCTGGGTCGTGCTCCAATCCTTCTCTTCCACATGCAGCACCCTTGTCAGCAACATCATCGGAGAAGGACACCAGGACAAGGTCATGTCACTGGTAAAGCGCATCATGAAACTTTCATATGGCGTCATATGCGCCATGATTCTGCTCTTCTGCATCTTCCCAGAAACCGTTGCACGCATTTATACTGACATTCCATCTCTTGTGACTGCATCTGTTCCGGCACTGCTGGTCATGGCATGTTCATACCTGTGCAACACCGGAGGTCAGGTGCTTTTCCTTGCCGTATCAGGTACCGGAAGCACAAAGACTGCATTCCGACTTGAGCTGATTGCTCTTGTCGTGTACATGATCTACTGTACTGTCATCATATGGTGGCTCAGGGTAGATGTTGCAGTATGCTGGACAGCCGAGTTCGTCTATGGCGGGGTTCTGATGCTATGCAGCTGGATCTACCTCCGCTCCGGACGATGGAAGAACCGCAGCATCTAAAAACGTTGATCACTAAACAACTGATTATCAGCACATTCCTGTACTCTCCGTGCCGTCAAAAGGGAGCACGGAGAGTATAGGAAGTAACTGTGTGTCAATTAGTTACGATTCGCATTAAATTATGTTACATTGCTTGATACTGCGGGTGATGGTGTAGTCGAGCGGATAGCGGGCCCTAGAGGCTGCCGCCTTGCGGGCAAGCTCAATTGTGAGGGCATGGTCGGGGTCCTGATCGGACTGCTGATTAAGCAGAAGCATAAGATTATCTGTCAGCAGATGTTCCAGCAACAGATGGAATCCGTGTCCATGATCCGGATGGCGCAGGTGGCAGAGTTCGTGCAGAAGCACATAGTCCTGAAGCACCTTCGGCAGACGGACAACATTCAGGTTCAGATTGATATTGCCTTTTGTGGAACAGCTGCCCCAGTTGGAAGCATTATGCTTGATAGCTACCTTGTTATATGCAAATCCATAACGTGCCGCAAGTTCTGCCAGACGCACCGGTAGTTCCTTCCTGGCCTGACGTCTCAAAGCCTCTATTTCAGTCGGAGACGCGACCTTCACATCCTTATACTTTTCCTTCTGTCTGGCCATAGTCTCCAACACCCATCCGCGACGCGCCTCAAAGAACAGTCTTGCTGCCGCATACGGAACAATGTACGGAACAGAAACGCTTACACCCTTGACCGGGTGCACGCGTATGCTGATGCTCCTGCTGCGAAGACTTTTACGGAACACAACCTCCCCTATCTGAGGGTCAATCAATACCTTTCCTGAAGACTTCGCCATAGACTAATATCCTATCTTATCGAAAAACTCAAGAATCAGCGGGCTGAGCTTCTGACTGTTGCAGATATATGAGCCATGATCCTCTCCCGGGATGATCTTCACACGGGCATCCTGAATATTCTCCCCTATCAGTCTGGTGTGGTCTGCCTCGATCAGGTCGTGCTCGCCCGACATGATCAGAGACGGAGTCTTTATGGTCTTCATGTCCTCGACAGTCATATCCGGCTCGGTCTGGAGCATGATTACAAGTGGCTCCGTAGATGGCTGCGCAAGAAAACCTTCCGCAAACTCCGGTATGAGCGCACCCTCGACGAAAATGTTGGCGCCACCGGTGATAATAGCACCCAGAGTTCCAGGATACATCACCTCAAGCTGAAGGGCAATGATACCGCCATCACTGAATCCGAATACTGCAGGTTTCTCCAGTCCCTCCTGCTTGATGAATTCGTATACATCGGTCGCCATATCCTTATAATGATACTCCGGCAGACGTGGATTTGCTCCCTGCCCACGTGAATCTAAAGCATATACCATATAACCCGCCTGAGCAAGCTCGCGCTGAGTAGTCTCGAGGTCATTATGACTTCCACCATTGCCATGAAGCAGAATAACAGGCTTACCACATCCCTCCGCGGCATAGAACAGATCAACGCCGTTAACATGAGCTGTCGCAGTGTAACTTTTATACTCCCCTGCAGCTTTAGAAGGCCTGCCGGCACATGCAGAGAATACAATTAAAATGGCTATAAAGGCACTAAGCCTTATGATTAAATTTTTCATCGTAATCCGTTTAAATAGAACGCAAATATAATCATAAAAAAATTCTGTCAAGAGATTGTTTTCTTGAATATTATGTCTATCTTTGCGCCCGCTTTGGGTTTACTTGCCAGTGACCCGTAAAGTTTTGATGTTTAACCCTTAATCTTTTAAAATTATGGCAGAGTATCTTATGCCTGAAAAGAAACAGGAGATTTTCGCGAAGTACGGAAAGTCTAACACTGACACTGGTTCTCCAGAGAGCCAGGTAGCATTGTTCTCCTACCGTATCGCTCACCTTACCGAGCACCTTAAGAACAACAAGCACGACTATGCAACTCGTCGTTCACTTCTTAAGCTTGTTGGTAAGCGTCGTCGTGTACTTGATTATCTCAAGTCAGTAGACATCGAGAGATACAGAGCAATCGTTAAGGAGCTTGGTCTCCGTCGATAAGCTACATCATAGTAGGAAACCGACGAAGGGGGAATTCCCACAAAATGGGACTCCCCCTTTTTTACGCAAAGACGCTGACACTGCGCAAACAAATCGACCCGCGGCGCAGGAAGGCAGAACAATATATAGACGTAACTATATGTAGAAGCCGCGAGAGGCTTCGTATGGACGAATCAGAAGAATTTAATAATGACTCCCATAGGGGGAGGCGGGTTGAAGAAGAAGTAATGAATATCGTAAAAAAGACAATCGAATTATCCGACGGTAGGATAATTGAAATCGAGACCGGTAAGCTCGCAAAGCAGGCCGACGGTTCAGTAGTAGTCAAGATGGGTGGCACAATGCTCCTCGCAACTGTTTGCTGTGCAAAAGATGCAAAGGAGGATGTTGACTTCATGCCGCTTCAGGTAGACTACAAAGAGAAATATGCCTCTGCAGGCCGCTTCCCAGGCGGCTTCATGAAGAGAGAGGGCAAGGCATCAGATTATGAGATTCTCATTTCACGTCTTATCGACCGCGCACTCCGCCCACTCTTCCCAGAGGATTTCCACGCAGAAGTATTCGTAAACGTAAACCTCATCTCTGCTGAGAAGGATATCCAGCCAGACGCTCTTGCTGGTCTTGCTGCATCATCGGCTCTCGCAGTCAGCGACATCCCGTTTGAGGGTCCTATCTCTGAGGTTCGCGTTGCACGTATCAACGGCGAGTTCAAGATCAACCCTAACTTCAGTGAGATGGCTGACACAGACATCGACATCATCGTTGCCGCTACTTACGACAACATCATGATGGTTGAGGGTGAGATGAACGAGGTCAGCGAGAAGGATATGCTCGAGGCCATCAAGTTCGCTCACGAGGAGATCAAGAAGCACTGCAAGGTGCAGATGGAGCTCATGGAGGCTGTAGGTAAGACAGAGAAGAGAGCTTACTGCCACGAGGAGAACGACGAGGCTCTCCGCCAGGCTATCCAGGAGTTCTGCTACGACAGATGCTACGCTATCGCTAAATCAGGTTCTGCTAAGCACGAGAGATCAGACGCATTCGATGCACTCAAGGAGGAGTTCTGTGCTACACTTTCAGAGGAGGAGCGCGAGGAGAAGCACATGATGATCGAGAGATACTACCATGCAGTTGAGAAGGCGGCTATGAGAAACATGATCCTTGACGAGGGCATCCGTCTTGACGGCCGTGACACAACGACAGTACGTCCTATCTGGTGTGAGACTGACTACCTCCCATGCGCACATGGTTCTGCAATCTTCACACGTGGTGAGACTCAGTCACTCTCGACTGTAACTCTCGGTACAAAGCTTGACATGAAGGAGCGTGATGAGGTTCTCATCCAGGAGACCGATCAGTTCGTTCTTCACTATAACTTCCCTCCGTTCTCAACAGGTGAGGCTCGCCCACAGCGTGGTATCGGCCGCCGCGAGATCGGACACGGAAACCTTGCATACCGTGCACTTAAGCCTATGATCCCAATGGCTCCGGAGAACCCATACGCAGTTCGCGTAGTTTCAGACATCCTTGAGTCTAACGGTTCATCTTCAATGGCTACAGTATGTGCAGGCTGCCTCGCCCTCATGGACGCAGGTGTAAAGATCAAGAAGCCTGTAGCAGGTGTTGCAATGGGTCTTATCACTGACAAGGACAATCCTAACGAGCGTTACGCTATCCTTACAGATATTCTCGGTGACGAGGACCACCTCGGAGATATGGACTTCAAGGTGACAGGTACTAAGGACGGTATCACTGCTACCCAGATGGATATCAAGGTTGACGGTCTTTCATACGACGTTCTCGAGAGAGCTCTCGAGCAGGCACGTCAGGGTCGTCTCCACATCATGGGCGAGATGATGAAGACCATCAGCGAGCCACGTGCTGAGTACAAGGAGTTCGTTCCACGTATGGTTCAGCTCATCGTTGATGGCGAGTTCATCGGCGCCATTATCGGAAAGGGTGGTGAGACTATCCAGAAGATCCAGCGTGAGACCGGCACAACAATCACTATCACAGAGCAGCAGATCGACGGTGCTCAGAAGGGAGTTGTAGATATCTTCGGTCTTGACAAGGAGTCAATGGACAAGGCTATCTCATGGATCAACGGCATCACAGCAGTTCCAGAGGTTGGCACAGTATACCACGGCAAGATCGTTTCTATCCTTGAGTTCGGTGCATTCGTAGAGATCCTCCCTGGTAAGGAAGGCCTCCTCCACGTTTCAGAAATCGCTTGGGAGAAGACAGAGAAGGTAGAGGATGTCCTCAATGTCGGTGACGAGGTAGACGTCAAGCTCCTCGAGATCGACGCTAAGACAGGCAAGATGAGACTCTCTCGCAAGGCCCTCCTCGATAAGCCAGAGGGATATGTTGAGCCTGAGCGCAAGCCACGCGGAGACAGAGGTCCACGTCGTGAGGAGCGTAACGGCGGCCCACGTCGTGACGACCGTAGAGGCGACAGAGGTCCACGCCGCGATGAAAGAGGTCCAAGAGGCCCACGTCGTGAGCAGCGCCCAGCTGAAACTCCTGAGCAGAACAACGAACCAGAGATGTTCTAAGACATCTTGAAATATTAAGATCAGCCGACTAAGTCTCTACTTGGTCGGCTATATTTTTGTCCACCTGTGTCTTGCAACGTATTGATTATCTAACACTTAAGCAAACATAGGTGGGTTATAACTCCCACCTACAAACAACTAACATATTGGCAATGAGGACATTATACATCACGCTTAATTATAGACTTTGGAGACAGGTGGAGGAATTTACATATCTGATAGTGGCTGGCTGAAGTGTAGCGTCTCATCTGATCATATAACATAAGTTTCATATCAATATCAAGAGATATGACAGCACCGGCCGAAGTGTAGCCATGCGAGTGTACATATCTATATAGTTCACGGTACTCTACATCAGAACGCCCGTACTTCAACTCATCTATGTCATACTCACTTCCCGCATTGGAATTGATGGCAATAAGCATATTGAAGTACCCATCATAACATTCAGTTGTAAGAATGTCATAGCAAATTACCGAATAACGGATTATTATATGATCAATGAGCTTGTTCTTCTCAGCGTTATCAAGCGGAGAGAACAAACGACGAAGTTGTGCATATGTCAAATACCTCTTGTGCTTATGAGACGCATCGACCTCCTTGACAGCTCTTCTCAAAGCTGCTGAAGCCTTACGGATGACCAAAGGCTCAGAGAAAGGGTGGCGCGAATTACCATATGCCAGAAAGTTCCATCTGTACTCCTGCGCAAATTTACACAGGTATCGTTCTACCGGATTGTTGTACAAGTATGCTATGGCAGTTCGAACAAGCTTCAGTCCTAGCTTTATAGAGCTGCCAAAACGACACTCGAACAAAGGGCCGCTCCTACCATGCTCACGATTGTATTCCCGTACAAAAACATTGGCGACATGAGACATGAACCGCGAAAACCTATCTCTGTCAGTAGTCGCACAAAGGGAGTGAATATGATCTATCATCAGACAAAGACCGTAGACGACCATTTCATATTTGAGAGCAATGATAGAATATATAGTATAGTAGACCAGATAATCCTCCACCTCGTAAAAAATATTGGCCCCTGAAATCGTCCTTTGATAGGTATGGTTAATCTCACCCTTGAGAAACTTCCTCTTCATCATAACCTTGCGTATCTTATAAACTATTCATTATCAAACCTTTAAGTGATTACAGGTGGTCATTTTCGCCCACCTATAAACCTATAAAACATTGTGCTTCAGGAAGTTGCCAGACACAGGGCTAACTCTTATCTATAGGACGCGCCAACAATCCGACCACTCAACGCAACCACTTGAACAAAATTAGAGAGGAAGCAGGGAACACTGTTAAAGAAAAGGAAAAAGGATGTTAAAAAAAGAGAAAAAATTAAAGAAAAAGAAAATTCAGCATAGTATAAGGTTAACTTGCAGGTTAAACGCATATCTTTGCGTTCAGAAAAAGTCAAATAAGATGAAACAGGCAATAAAGTTCATAGTCTATATACTGATAGCATCATTCGCATTCAGCATTGTCGGATGTGAGGATTTTACCGAGGGATTGCCAAACAACTCCGGCAATACAGAAGTTCCGGAAGAAGGTGGCAAAACGGACGAGGGACAGACTCCTGGATCAGGAGATGAGGACAAACCTGGAAATGGTGAAGAGCCGACCGACACGAAGGAGAACGAGTTTGTGATATTGTTCACTAATGATTTTCACAGTCAGATTGAGCCGCTGAGTAAAGAAGAGACTTATAATGCGGACAGAGGCGGTGCCAAGAGAATCAAGGCTCTTGTTGACAGTGTAAGAAATGCTGAAAAGACAGTATTCCTTGCTGATGCCGGCGATTTCGTGCAGGGCACATATTATTTCAGTCTTCTGAATGGAGTTGTTGAAATGGAGATCATGGAACAGCTCGGCTATGACGTCAGAACAGTCGGAAACCATGAATTTGACAAGAAGATGAGCGGTCTGCAGGACATGCTCGCATGGAGCAATGTACCTGTCGTGGCATCAAATTACGACTTCACCCTTTCGTGCCTTGCCAACCGCGTCGAGACATCAATGATAATTGAGAAGAACGGCATAAAGGTCGGATTCTTAGGACTTAACGTCAAATTGGACAATCTGGTCGCCCCATCATCACGTGAAGGAGTCCAGTGGCAGAATGCCATCAATGTGGCAGACCAGGAGGCACAACTACTCAAGGACAAGGGCGCGGACATCGTCATTGCTCTCTCTCATCTCGGATATGAACAGGGAAGTTCGTCACCATATTACGACCGTGGCATAGTCATGAACACAAGAAACATAGACATGATCATCGGAGGACATTCGCACACCTTCCTCAACTATGCCGACTACGTCACCAATCAGGACAATGAACGTGTGCCTGTTGTACAGACAGGAAGTAAAGGCATCTGTCTGGGATATGCCAAGATCAAGTTTGATGAGAACAACAGACCATCATACACATATAAGCTCATCCCTGTAAAGAACCATCTCGACAAGAAGCTGGATCCTGAGTTCTCCGATCTTATTGACGAATACTCAGAATCAGTGACATACAAGATGGAAGAAGTACTTGGCTACTGTCCGGATGCAATAAGAAAGGGTAGCCCGGAGAGTCCGCTATACAACGTTACAGGCGATGCCCTTATATGGATGGCAAAAGAGTATATGGATGTAGATGCAGACGTGAGTCTATATAATTCCGGCGGACTCAGAGCTGAGATTTCCGCAGGAAACCTTACAATCGGAGACGTTTATGCAGTCTATCCTTTCGACAATGTCCTCTCGATACTTACAATGAAAGGCAGCGATCTGAAGACATTATTCAACTACATTGCATCCAAAGGAGGACTGCCGGTCAATTCAGGAGTCAAGCTTGTAATCAGCAACAGGAAAGTCAAGTCTGTGACGGTGAACGGCAAAGCCATAGACAATAACAAGACATATACTGTGGCTACCATAGATTATCTCGTTGAACTTGGAAGCTATGGCTTTGAAAACGCACAGAGCAGAAGCGATGCTCCGGAGATCATCAGAGACTATTTCGTTGAGTATTTCCGCCATCTGGCAGAGCAGAATAATGGCCAGATCACAGCCAGGACTGACGGACGCATAACAATACAATAGGGCAGAAAATTGAATTTACACATCAATTTCTGAAAAAGTTTGACTAACTTTGTCAAGACAGCGTGTCAAAAACATTAACCAAAATACTATTATTATGAAAAAAATCATTCTCGTAGCAGCTCTCGTACTCGGTTTCGCAGCAGCTGCAGCAGCTCAGCCAAGAGCTATCGGTGTACGCATCGGAAACGGTGGTGAGATCAGCTATCAGCATCAGCTCGGTTCTAACTTCCTCGAAGTTGACGGCGGTCTTGGACTTGGCTTTGACGGAGTATTCAATGTAGGTGCAACAGGTATCTATAACTTCATGATTGCTCAGCCAGCATGGACTTCAAGAGGTGAGTGGGGATTCTACGCAGGTCCTGGTGCATCAGTAGGTCTCGGTTTAGGAGAAGCTAACTACCTTACGCTCGGCGTTGCAGGTATGGTTGGTCTCGAGTACTCATTCTGGTTCCCTCTCCAGCTTTCTCTCGACTTCAGACAGCATATAGGAATCGGTAACGGCTTCTGGGCTCCATCAAGCATCGGACTTGGTGTTCGCTATAAATTCTAAGAATTTACAAAGCAAACATATACGACGGTCAGATATGTCTGGCCGTCGTTTTTTTGTGTATATTTGCATTGTACCTATAATTTAATACATGAATACCATGATCAAGAGAAGCATACTCTGCATAATAGCCATCCTGACATGCATAGGCATGTACTCTCAGCCAAGAGGAATGGGAGTGCGCGTAGGAGTGACCGGCATAGACGCCTCATACCAGCAAAAGGCCAAGTCCAAGAACTTCGTACAGGTAGACTTGGGCATGGACCTGGGATACAATATAAACGGCAGACCAGGAGTAAAGGCTGCAGTCACATACGATTTCATATGGGCAGAACCGGCCTGGACAGCCAGAGGTACATGGAGCCTATATTCCGGACCTGGAATATCTTTCGGATTTGTCGATGACATCGTTCCATATGAGATAGACAAAAAGTTAAGCGGCTATCAGGATAACGGATTCATGGTAGGAGCACACATAGACATCGGTCTGGAATACACCTTCACCATTCCTATAAGCATAGCATTCAATGTCCGTCCATGCTTCGGTATCCACGTCAATGACGGAAAGTTCACTATTCCCGAAACAGGAGTACGTGTAGATTATGGTGGCAAGGCCGGTTTCTATGACAACGGACTGCTCGGTTTCGTACCAAGCCTGGCTCTGCGCTACCGCTTTTAGAATTATTTGATTATATTTGCATGATTATGGCCATTGGCCGGAAAACAGCGAGGAATTATGAGAGAGTTATATATAACCAATTCACTTTCGAGAAAGAAAGAGATCTTCAAGCCAATCAACGAAGGACACGTGGGACTTTATGTCTGCGGTCCTACTGTTTATGGTGATGCTCACCTGGGACATGCTCGTCCGGGAGTAACTTACGATGTATTTGTAAAATTGCTCAAGCACCTTGGATACAAAGTGCGCTATGTCCGCAACATCACTGATGTAGGACACCTTGAGCATGATGCAGACGAGGGAGAGGATAAGATTGCAAAGAAGGCTCGTCTGGAACAGCTTGAGCCTATGGAAGTAGTGCAGAGATGTACTCTCGCCTACCATGAGGCCATGCGCATGCTCAACGTAGCACCTCCTTCTATCGAGCCACGCGCATCAGGCCACATCATCGAACAGATTGACCTTGTGAAGAAGATTCTCGAGGCCGGTTATGCATATGAAAGCAACGGATCCATATACTTCGACGTACTGAAGTATGATAAGGACCACAAATACGGCATCCTCTCGGGACGTACACTCGACGAAGTGAAGGAAGGAACACGCGATCTCGACGGTCAGCAGGACAAGAGAGCGTCATACGACTTCGCGCTTTGGAAGAAGGCTTCTCCCGAGCACATCATGCGCTGGCCTTCACCATGGAGCGACGGATTCCCAGGCTGGCACCTTGAGTGCTCTGCCATGAGCGAGAAGTACCTCGGCAAGGAGTTCGACATCCATGGAGGCGGAATGGACCTTCTCTTTCCTCACCACGAGTGCGAGATCGCACAGAACACAGCATCACGCGGATGCAGCGGAGTGAAGTACTGGATGCACAACAACATGATCACCATCGAGGGTAAGAAGATGGGCAAATCGCTCGGTAACTTCATCACCCTCCCTGAGCTGTTCGCAGGCAACCACGCCAAACTCGAGCAGGCATACACCCCTATGACAGTGCGTTTCTTCATACTTCAGGCGCATTACCGCGGAACACTCGACTTCAGCAACGAAGCTCTTCAGGCTGCCGAAAAGGGTCTCAAGAGAATCATGCTGGCAGGCAAGGACCTCAAGGCACTTGCTGGCGCTGCAGGAGTACAGGCTGCTCCGGCACTGGCTTATGGAGAGTTTGTATCAGCAGTCGCACCTGCTGAGGTAACAGCAAGCAATGCAGAAGTGAAGGCATTGATAGAGGGGGTTTACGAGGCACTCTGCGATGACCTCAACACTCCCATCGCACTGTCTCACATCTTCGACGCAGTTCGCATAATCAACTCGGCAAAGGACAAGAAGGTTACGCTTGACGCTACAGACTACAAGGCCCTTGTGGACCTCTTTGACAATGTCGTTTACGGCGTTCTCGGACTCCGCGATGAGGAAAGCGAAGGCGGAAAGGCAGTCCATACCATCGACGGTCTTGTACAGATGGTTCTCGAGCAGAGAAAGGCAGCCAAGGCAGCTAAGGACTGGGCGACATCTGACCGCATCCGTGACGACCTCAAGGCACTCGGCATCCAGATCAAGGACACTAAGGACGGAACCGAGTGGACATTGGAATAATGAAATTCATAGGAAACATACTTTGGATGGTATTGGGCGGATTCATCATCAGCCTGTACTATGCACTTGTGGGACTGCTGTTCTGCATCACGATCATAGGTATTCCATTTGGAGTGCAGCTGTTCAAGATGGCCGGATTTGCGCTTTGGCCATTCGGTCACGAAGTCGTGTCCGGCAGCAACGACGGAGGATGTCTGTCACTTATCATGAACATCATCTGGATAGTGTGCGGAGGCATTGAGATCGCCCTGATGCATGTCAGCCTCGGCATCATATTCTGCATAACAATAATTGGAATACCGTTCGGCATGCAGCACTTCAAGATGGCCCTCCTGGCACTCGTGCCGTTCGGAAAAGATATTTCATAGTGGTCCTTAGTGCACTTCAATACTAAAACTGCTCGTACCTCCCATCAAACACAGGGAGGTACGAGCGTTTTTAGTGCATTTCCGCTCCAGGCTCCGACAACACAGAGGGAGGTAGGAGCAGTTTTAGGGTGATTTTGAGCTAAACTTGGGATAAATGTGTTATTTTAGCGGAAACTAAATTGAAATAATATGTATAAGTTTATATCATGGAATGTAAACGGCCTGAGGGCTGTGTGCGGAAAAGGATTTGCCGATATTTTCACTGAGTTGGATGCTGATTTCTTCTGTCTGCAGGAGACAAAACTGCAGGAGGGTCAGATCGACCTTGAATTTCTCGGCTACAAGTCATATTGGAACTATGCCGACAAGAAAGGTTACTCCGGTACCGCAATCTTTACCAAGCATGAGCCTCTGTCTGTAACATATGGTATAGGCATAGACGAGCATGACCACGAGGGACGAGTCATCACACTTGAGATGCCGGACTTCTACCTTGTCTGCGTATATACTCCTAACGCCCAGGACGAGCTCAAGAGACTGGACTACAGGATGAAATGGGAGGATGACTTCAGAACATATCTTTGCAGCCTGAAAGCATCCGGAAAGGGCGTCATCGTTTGTGGAGACCTCAATGTAGCCCATAAGGAGATCGACCTGAAGAATCCTAAGAGCAACCGCAAGAATCCAGGATTCACAGACGAAGAAAGAGGACAGTTCACTGCCCTCCTTGATGCAGGTTTCATAGACACATTCCGTTACTTCTATCCTGACCAGACAGACATCTACTCATGGTGGTCATACAGATTCCAGGCCCGCCAGAAGAACACAGGCTGGCGTATCGACTACTTTGTAGTGAGCGAAGACCTTGACGTCAGACTCGCAGATGCAAAGATCCATACCGAAATCTTCGGATCCGACCACTGTCCTGTAGAGTTGACCATCGACTAATAATTGTGCTGAGCCAGCCAGGCAAGAGCATATGAACATGTCGCCTTACAGCGTAAGCCGTTAAGGTCTGCAAATCTGTACGCTTCACGCACCAGCTCTGATGCAATTCCATGTCCCTTCAATGGTTTCGGTACAAAAGTGTGTGTCACGACCAGAGCGCCCTCGCTTATTACATAATCCACATGAGCTTCATGGCCCTCGACCATAGTGGTAAAGCGGCGTTCCTTGGGCAGATGGGTGATTTTAAGTTTCATTGTAATGTTCGTTTTGAAGATGCTCAAATCAAAACGAATGCCAATAGACGGGTCTATTTCCTTATAGCTTCATACACATATGAGACTGTGCCGAAAACAATCTGAGTGATTGCCTGAGACGTGTGAGAGAGAGTTGCATAGACTACTCCAAGCTCAACCGGCACACCATATAAAGTAGCCAAGGCCATACTTATCACGAAATGGAAAGCGCCTATTCCTCCTGGGACCGGAACTGCAAAGCCAAGGCCTCCGACCAGAGACAGGAACAATGCATCGACCATATCCAGATTATCCAGGAAAGGTGCGGCCCAGACTGTCGAGGCAGCCATGAACCAATAAGTCATCCATATCAGTGCCGTATATGTAAAGAACAGCCACTTGCGCTTCATCTGAAGGCAGCTTGCAAAGCCATGTGCTATACCGCGGACAACTCCCCATATCTTCGAGCATACACCGTTGGCGTTCCTGAAATGCCACAAGGCATAGAGCGCTACGCAGCCTGTAGCTGCAAAGGCAGCAATAAGCCACCAGATAGCTGTATCGAGTCTCTGTACAACAGGTTCCCATATACGCTCCATGAAGAATGCGCCGAAACGGTCGGCACCGCCAATCAGCACCACCAACAATAAAAGAAGCATTACCAGAAGTTCCCACCCACGTTCAAGCACCACAGTACCAAGGACTTTGTCGTACGAGGCCTTCTTATGCTCAGGATGCGCGGAATCTATAGGTTGCGAACGGCGGGTGATCACTCCGCAGCGTACAAATTCACCTATACGTGGAAATACGAAGTTGGATATGTTTCCTATGTTGATGCCATTGAATGTGGTCGTGCGGGAAATGCTGTCATCTACCGGAAGAAGTAGCTGTCTCCAACGCAGAGCTCTTAGCCAGAATGCAAAGGCACCAGCCGCCATGGAAAGCAGCACGTACTCCCATCTGCAGCCTTTCAGGCCTTCAATGAAGTCCGTCCACTGCACATCTCTGAACGAGAACCACAGGAGCGCCGCGGCAAGGACTGCCGAGAGAATGTATTTTATTGTCTTCTTGATGTTGGCATTCATATCATTTACATAGATGTCTCGACTTCGCTCGACATGACAAAAGGGTGAGACATTCAAGAATGCAAATTTATCCAAAAGTTTTCTAACTTTGTAAGTCCATATGTAAATAATAACGATTATGGCATCCATTTTAGGTATAGGAAATGCTTTGACAGACATTCTGGCCGTACTTCCTGACGACAAGTTCCTCAAGGAATTCCACCTTCCGAAAGGAAGCATGCAGCACGTCGATATGGAAACCGGCGACAAGATATGGAAGACTCTCAAACCGATGGGTGTGCAGCTGGTAGCTGGCGGCTCGGCAGCCAACACCATCACAGGCACAGCGATCTTCGGCATGGAATCCGGATTCATAGGCAAGGTCGGCGATGACGACCTGGGCCATCTGTTCAAGAGCGACCAGGAGCAGTATGGTATCAAATCCATGCTTCTTAAAGGCGTGAATTCCTCTGGAAGAGCTATGGTGTTCATCACAGCCCCTAATGCAGAGAGAACCTTCGCAGTATACCTTGGAGCCGCCCTCGAGCTTGTGCCGGAAGACCTGAAGCCAGAGTATTTTGAAGGCTATGATTACTTCCACATCGAGGGATATCTCGTTCAGAATCAGGCAACTATCCGCAGAGCTGTAGAGTTGGCGAAAGCTGCCGGATGTATAATTTCCCTTGACATGGCTTCATACAACGTCGTAGAGTCAAATGATGCCTTCCTTCATGATATCGTAGAGAACTATGTTGACATAGTCTTTGCCAACGAGACTGAGGCCAAGGCATTCTCCAAGATGGAGCCTCGCGAAGCACTCGACGATATTGCACGACAGTGCAAAATTGCTGTTGTGAAGGTGGGTAAAGACGGTTCTATGGTCAAGAGCGGTGACGAATACCACTTCATCCAGGCCTGGCCAGCCACACCGGTTGACGCTACAGGAGCAGGAGATACATATGCAGCCGGATTTCTTTATGCCCATTCACTCGGAATGCCTCTGAAGGTGTGCGGAGAGATCGGCTCGATCATAGCTGCAAAGGTCGTGGAAGTTGTCGGAACAAAGATTGACATCCCACGCTGGAAGGCAGCAAAAAAGGAAATCCGCGAGCTTATCGCAGCTAATACACCAACCGAATAAGCATATGTTCGATACCATCAAAAGCATATTCAGGAAAAGAAAGATAGGTAAGTTCGTCAGTGACGTACAGACCGGGTTGCTGCCATTCAGCAAGATAAGCACTGTCAACGTGGTACTTGACGTGGAAGAACCAGGATTTGATGTGCTCCGTGCGCAGATTCTGGAATGGGGTCGCAAGGCTGGCGTAAAGCTCAATATCTATTTCTTTGACTTCAGAAGACTGGATAAGGAAGAGTTGCTCATAACAAGCATCCAGACCACCATCATCAAGAAGGAGCTGGACTGGATCGGTACCCCTGACATCAGCAAGGTAATCGGTCTGATCGGAGAGAAGAGCGACCTGTTCATATCATTGATCGACAATGGTGACTTCCCTATCGAGTTCATCAGCAAATGCGCAAAAGCCCGATTCAAGATCGGAAGATGCGGGTTTCCAGGACACGCTTATGACATGATCATTTCAGGAAGCCAGACAGCAGACCTGCGCTCTGACTCCTGCAAGATATTTGATGCCATCATTGACTTCCTTAATAAGATCGGATAATGAAGAATTTTCACAAATATCTCTTAGTAGGCATTAAGGGCGCATGTATGGGTGCAGCTGACGTGATTCCGGGTGTTTCCGGAGGTACCATAGCATTCATCATGGGCATATATGACGAATTTGTAGGCTCAATCGCAAAGATTGATTCATCTGCAGTGAAGATGCTTTTCAGTGGCCGCTTCAAGGACTTCTGGAAGCACATCAACGGCAGTTTCCTGCTCTCGCTGGTTGCCGGTATAGGTGTCAGCGTGGTTGCACTTGCCGGTCTTATGCAGACACTGCTGTCCACCTTCCCCATCCAGACATGGGCCTTCTTCTTCGGACTGATTGTAGCATCATCAATGTTCATCCTTAGAGGAATCTCAGGTTGGAAGCTGACTGATCTGGGACTACTGTTCTTCGGTCTCGTATTAGGTGTTACAATCTGTACCCTTTCGCCTACAGAAACCCCCAATGACCTCTGGTTCATATTCCTAAGCGGTGCACTTGCCATCTGTGCAATGATCCTTCCAGGAATTTCCGGAAGTTTCATTCTACTGATACTTGGCAAGTACCAATATATCATGGGATGCATATCAGACCTGGTGAGCGGAACTGAGATGGGACACAACCTGATGATACTCGGAATCTTCATGGTCGGAGCAGTCGTAGGTATCCTCGGCTTCTCGAAGTTCCTGCACTGGCTTCTCGCCCGTTGGCACCGTTCTACACTCATAGTCCTTGCCGGATTCATCATCGGATCGCTCGTCAAGGTATGGCCATGGAGCAATCCTGAAGCAATCGCACAGGCTGATGCAGCAGGCGGTCCGCTCTGGGGCTGGGCTCTGCTCTTCGCCATTGCCGGCTTCTGCCTTGTAACCGGAATAGAAATTATTGCAAAGAAAGGAAAGCTAGAGGCATAAAGATTGGTATGCGGCCTGTTAACGAACAATTTAACAGGTAGCAACATGAAAACTTCTGCTAATACAGTAACAGCTGTGGTTCTTGGAACCATGGCTGTTTTTGGCTTCAGCTCATGCATATTCGATGGAGCCGGCGATAAATTCTACCGCACTCTCTGGGAGTCCTCTGAAGTACCTCTGGGCCCCTTTGAAGTTGAACAGCTGACCTTGGAATTCCTCTGCGGAGAATCAATCTCCATCAAGGTAGACGATGCAGACATGACCATATATGGAACATATGAAACAGACGGAGAAACTGCAGTCTTCCATAATCTTTCGCTTGAGATAGAGAACTTTACCATAACGTTCATCGACGCAAATTGGGGCGGTGAAACCCTGTTCCTAAGATGGAGAATAGAAAACTCAGTCTACCCTTTCACCACCGCCATGCACAGGCTATCATCATATAATTAAGATAACCTGTATCATAACTTGCAAAACCACTTGCAAATCCCAAAAAATTCATTACCTTTGCACCCACTTTCGAAATCTGCCCGACAGAACGGAAGCGACATAAGGATCGGTCCGGTAGCTCAGCTGGATGGAGCAACAGCCTTCTAAGCTGTGGGTCGTGGGTTCGAATCCCGCCCGGATCACGAAAATCAAGGAGTAACTTATTGGATTATCAATACGTTACTCCTTTTTCGTTTACCCAATTTTCTGCATCGCAGATAACCAGACAGGGTTCGGATGCAATTTTGGCTGATTTTGCACCTGATCCCCTCTATTTAGTGGGGATCTCCGCAATTGGATCAGAATCTATTTCTTGTGGCCGGGTCCTTCAGGAAACCAGCCTTTACGTACACGTTCTCTCTGATGGATCACTTCCAGTATGCTCCAGAAAGAAGAGAAGGCCACAACGCCAAGAATTGTCGACCATATAATATGACTGACCATTATCGACGCTATGCCGAAGATAATTCCTGCGATTGCGAAAATTATCCAGCTTTTAATACCAATGTAGTATTCTGCCTTGATTACAAGCGGATGAAATAGTCCTATGATCAGGAATGTGGAGAGTCCCACAAGTAGTCCGGTGAAGTTCATATTCTAATTGTGATTTTGTCTTTAATATATATCCTCAATGATGATCCTTCCGTCAAGACTGGTGAGCTTGATCCGGTTGGTGACATATAAGTTTTTGGAGGTATATTCCATTCCTCACAAAGTTAGAAACTTTTGTGCACCAGACAAACCATATAGACTACTCCTGAGCCTCTTTGTTACGGCTCTGGTCCACCCATATCAGTTTCGAAGTATCATAGCCACGCGATTCAGCCTCGTCCAGAATCATCTGGAGAAGGACAGGATCAGGCTCTGGTGTGCGTGAGAGTATCCATAGATATTTCTCTGCCTTGCTGCCAACCAGCGAGATCTGGTAATTCTCATCCACCATCATGACATTGTAGTCAGAATAGAAAAAGAGGAAAAATGACACCCTCAACGCACCTGGTTCGCCATTCGGATCCGGGTATTTGGCCTTTCCTTCAGCCAGTTTGAACTTACCACCTTTCCAACCCGTATTAAGCACCACCACAGTCCCGTCATCCTGAAGTATATACTGGGCCATGGTATTGTCCAGACCACGCTCGAAGCTATGGTCGTATCGGGCAATCTCGTACCAGCGTCCCAGATAACGCGAAAGGTCGAACTCACTTACTGTAGAGTTGTCAAAATCCTTTGAACAAGCCCACAAAGGAAGGGCAGCCGCAAAGAGGCTCATGATAATCAGACGTTTCATAACACTACTATTTAATAATTAATCACGTCTGGCCACGAAACAAAATCCATTCCCTTGACTATAACTCTCGTATATCAATCAACTACTCGACTTCGTAAGCATCGACTACATGAGCCTTGAGGCGAGCCTTGAACTCATCTGAGATGAGAGGTGTCTCTCCCTCAAGATACTTCTCATACTTTGGAAGGTTCTCCTTCAGATCACCTACATACTGGAAGATGTTCTGAGGGTCAGCCATGATGAAGTTAGGACACTGTGGTACATCCGTAGTCTTCACTGCTTGACAGAATCACGTCAAACACATTGCCTTTCATGTCCTTACCGGCAAATCTGGCCTTCTTCCCGTCTATATCCTTCAACGTGTAGGTTTCTGATGTTTCTCCTACAAACACAAGCCTGTCTGATTGTTTCCATCCTCAACGACATCATGCGGAGTGCATGATGTTGCAATGAGGCCGAAAGCAAGGAATATATGCGATTGCTCAACACACGTCTTTCACTTTTCCGCAAATCGTATCACGATAATTCAAATTCATGTACTCCCGGTTATCTCCTCTTGTGTTTTTGCATCAAAATCTCTACCTTTATAGGTTGTAAAATTTATAGCCAAAATAACTCAAAACAACATATGGAAAGAATCATCGAATGCGTGCCTAATTTCAGTGAAGGCCGCAACATGGAAGTCATCAATTCTATTGTAGCTTCAATCGAGAAGGCCGGTGGTGTGAAGATCCTGGACGTAGATCCGGGCGAGGCGACCAACCGTACGGTAGTGACATTTGTCGGCAGCCCTGAGGCTGTTGTCGAGGCTGCGTTCCAGGGCGTAAAGCGCGCTGGCGAGCTTATCGACATGCGCCAGCATCATGGCGCCCATCCACGTTCAGGTGCAACTGACGTACTTCCTCTTATTCCTATTTCCGGTATTACACTCCAAGAATGCGCTGAACTGGCAAGAAAGCTGGCTGAGCGCATTTATAATGAACTGGAGATTCCTTGCTACTGCTATGAGGCTGCGGCCCAGAAGCCTGAGCGCAAGAACCTCGCAGTGTGCCGCGCCGGTGAGTACGAGGCTCTTCCTGAGAAGATGGGAGACCCTGACCGCCAGCCGGACTTCGGCCCTGGATGCTACACAGAGCGTGCAGCACAGGCTGGAGCTACTAACGTAGGCGCACGAGACTTCCTCATCGCCGTGAACTATAACCTCAACACTACTTCGACCCGCCGTGCCAATGCAATCGCATTCGACGTTCGCGAGAAAGGCCGTCCGAAGAGAGAGGGCAACCCAATCACAGGCAAGATCGTGAAGGATGAGAACGGCAAGACCGTGATGATCCCTGGAACACTCAAGGGGTGCAAGGCTATCGGATGGTTCATCGACGAATATGGCATCGCTCAGGTGTCAATGAACATCACAGATATCAACACTACCCCACTCCACGTCGCATTCGACGAAGTTTGCCGCGCAGCTCAGGCCCGTGGTCTCCGCGTGACTGGAACTGAGATCGTAGGTCTCGTGCCTAAGCGCACTCTCATAGAGGCCGGCCGCTACTTCCTTGAGAAGCAGCAGCGCTCGACAGGTATCTCAGAGGATGAGATCATGAAGATTGCCGTCAAGTCTATGGGACTTGATGACCTCAAGCCATTCAATCCTGCTGAGAAGGTTGTGGAGTTCCTCATCGAGGATCCTGCTGAGACTGCTGCCAAGGAACGCCTCGTACGCATGACCTGCAAGGGATTCGCATATGAGACTGCATCTGAGTCTCCAGCTCCAGGTGGCGGATCGATCTCAGCATATATGGGCGCTCTCGGAGCAGCTCTCGGAACCATGGTTGCCAACCTTTCATCTCACAAGGCAGGCTGGGACGAGCGTTGGAAGGAGTTCTCTGACTGGGCAGACAAGGGTCAGGATGTAATGCGCAGACTTCTCGCTCTCGTTGACGAGGACACAGCAGCATTTGACAAGATCATGGCAGCCATCGGCATGCCTAAGGGCTCTGACGAGGAGAAGGCAGCACGCGCAGCCGCTCTCGAGGCAGCGACGCTTTATGCTACCGAGGTTCCTCTCAAGACCATGAAGACTGCATACGAAGTATTCGACATCGTACGCGCGATGGCCGCAGAGGGCAACCCTAACTCAGTGTCTGACGCAGGCGTAGGCGCACTCGCAGCACGCAGTGCAGTCCTCGGAGCACAGCTCAACGTACGCATCAATGCAGCAGGCCTTGCTGATCGCGAAGCAGCAGAAAAACTCTGTGCAGAGGCTGCCGAGATCGCCGCCGCCGCAATCGCCGCTGAAGCAGAAGTCCTTGAAATCGTTAACGCTAAGCTGTAGGATTACCACTGTCATCCTGAACTTCAACACTGTCATCCTGAACGAAGTGAAGGATCTTTATAATAAAACTGTAAAATGTACAAAACATACTACACCTACATAATGTCAAACAAAAACAATACAGTTTTATATATCGGAGTCACCAATGATATAAAAAGAAGAGTTGAAGAACACAAGTCAGGACAAATTGCCGGATTTACACGAAAATACAATTGTCACAAACTAGTTCATTATGAAATATTCTCCGATATCAATCAAGCAATTGAACGAGAAAAGATTTTAAAAGGATGGATTAGAAAACGAAAGGATGAACTCATCGATTTACACAATCCTAAACGAGAAGACTTGTATGACAGATTCTTCGCTGGCGCTCAGAATGACAATACAGACACTGCAAATAACTAACAAATATGAATAAATTCCACGAAGATATATTGGCGGGTATTCCGGTAGTACTTCCGGAGCCAAAACCTTATGACACGACTGTAAGCCATGCCCCTAAGCGCAAGGAGATTCTTAGCGCTGAGGAGAAGGTACTGGCCATCAAGAATGCCCTCCGCTATTTCCCAGTTGAGAACCATGTGGTTCTTGCAGAAGAGTTCGCGCAGGAGCTCAAGGAGTACGGCCGCATCTACATGTACCGTCTCCGTCCTGACTACGAGATGTACGCACGCCCTATCGACGAGTACCCTGCAAAGTCAAAGCAGGCTGCTGCGATCATGGCCATGATCCAGAACAACCTCGACTACCGCGTGGCTCAGCATCCTCACGAGCTGATCACATACGGTGGTAACGGCGCAGTGTTCCAGAACTGGGCACAGTACCGTCTCGTGATGCAGTACCTCGCAACAATGACAGACGAACAGACCCTCGTGATGTACTCAGGTCACCCTCTCGGACTCTTCCCAAGCCACAAGGATGCTCCACGCGTAATTGTGACTAATGGTATGGTGATTCCGAACTATTCGAAGCCAGACCACTGGGAGAAATTCAACGCTCTCGGCGTTTCGCAGTACGGCCAGATGACTGCCGGTTCTTATATGTACATCGGTCCTCAGGGTATCGTTCATGGAACTACCATCACTGTGATGAACGCTGCCCGTAAGCAGCTTAAAGCTCGCGGACTTGCCGGTACTGAAGAGAACATGAAGGGAATGCTCTTCGTCACAGCAGGTCTCGGAGGTATGTCAGGCGCACAGCCTAAGGCCGGCGTGATTTCAGGCGTAGTCAGCGTATGTGCCGAGGTCAATCCCCATGCAGCGCACAAGCGTCACGACCAGGGCTGGGTTGACGAAATCCATGAAGACCTTGACGTTCTCATCCCACGCATCCGCAAGGCTATGGAGGACAAGGAGGTCATCTCGATCGCATACCTTGGCAACGTCGTTGACCTTTGGGAAAGACTTGCAGAGGAGAACGTACACGTAGACCTCGGTTCTGATCAGACATCCCTCCACAACCCATGGGCAGGTGGATACTACCCTGTGGGATATTCATATGAGGAATCTAACCGCATGATGGCAGAAGAGCCTGAGAAGTTCAGAGAGTGCGTGCAGGAGTCTCTCCGCCGCCACGCCGCTGCTGTCAACAAGCTCGCTGACAGAGGAATGTACTTCTTCGACTATGGTAACGCTTTCCTTCTCGAGGCATCACGCGCCGGCGCTGACGTAGTCCGCGAGGACGGCCGCTTCAAGTATCCTTCATACGTACAGGACATCATGGGCCCACTCTTCTTCGACTACGGATTCGGACCTTTCCGCTGGGTATGTATGTCAGAGAATCCAGAGGACCTCGCAAAGTCCGATGCGATCGCAGCTAAGGTTCTCCGCGAGATCATGGCAGAGGCACCGGAGGAGATCCAGGGCCAGATGATGGACAACATCCGTTGGATCGAAGAGGCAGGCCGCAACAACCTCGTGGTAGGTTCACAGGCACGTATCCTTTACGCTGACTGCGAGGGCCGCACAAAGATCGCCCTTGCATTCAACGAGGCCATCAAGAACGGCGAGATTTCAGCTCCTATCGTTCTCGGCCGTGACCACCATGACGTATCTGGAACTGATTCACCTTTCCGCGAGACATCAAACATCTATGACGGTTCTCAGTTCTGCGCCGACATGGCAGTACATAATGTCATCGGCGACGGCTTCCGCGGCGCCACATGGGTATCTATCCATAACGGCGGCGGAGTCGGCTGGGGCGAGGTAATGAACGGCGGCTTCGGTATGGTCATCGACGGTTCCGCTGATTCAGACCGTCACATCAAGGATATGCTCCTGTGGGACGTGAACAACGGTATCGCACGCCGCAGCTGGGCCCGCAACGAGGGTGCCATGAACGCGATCAAGCGTGAGATGGAGCGCACTCCGGGCCTGAAGGTGACACTACCTAACATTGCAGACGAAGAACTCATCAGAAACATTTTAGCATAAAGATCCTTCGCTTACGCTCAGGATGACAATTGAAACAATGTCATTCTGAACGAACAATGTCATTCTGAACGAAGTGAAGAATCTGTAACACAACAACATGACACACATTATTTCCAATAAGCACCTGACCATCGAGAAGGTCAATGAAATCATCGTGAAGGGCCTCAAGCTTGAGCTCAGCAAGGAGTCCGAGGCTGCCATCGTGAAATGCCGCAAGTTCCTCGACAGCAAGATGGAGGACATAGGACGTCCGGTATACGGCGTAACAACAGGCTTCGGTTCTCTCTGCAACATCACAATCCCAGCAGAGGATCTCTCGCAGCTCCAGCACAACCTCGTGATGTCGCATGCATGCGGCACAGGAGAGACAGTGCGCCCGGAGATCGTGAAGCTCATGCTCCTTCTCAAGGTCCAGTCACTCTCATACGGCTACTCTGGAGTACAGCTCGTTACTGTACAACGTCTTATGGACATGTTCAACAACGATGTGCTTCCTGTAGTATACCAACAGGGCTCGCTCGGAGCATCCGGCGACCTCGCTCCGCTTGCCCACATGTGCCTTCCGCTCATCGGCATGGGAGAAGTTCTCTACAAGGGTGCTGTACGCCCATCAACTGAGGTCTGGGCTGAACTCGGTTGGGAGCCTATCAAGCTCCAGTCGAAGGAGGGTCTCGCTCTTCTGAACGGAACACAGTTCATGAGTTCGCATGCAGTGTGGTCACTCATCCAGGCAGAGCGTCTGTCTGACTGGGCTGACAAGATCGGCGCGATGTCTCTCGAGGCATTCGACGGCCGCATCGAGCCTTTCTACCCACAGGTACACGAAGTTCGTCCACACCAGGGCCAGATCGAGACTGCCGAGCATTTCCGGAAGCTTCTCGAAGGCAGTGAGATCATAAAGCAGAAGAAGGTACATGTACAGGACCCATATTCATTCCGCTGCATCCCTCAGGTACACGGAGCGTCTAAGGACACCATCAGATATGTGAAGTCTGTGATCGAGACTGAGATCAACAGTGCGACTGACAACCCTACAGTCTTCCCTGACGAAGATCTCATCATATCTGCAGGAAACTTCCACGGCCAGCCTATCGCCATCCCTATGGATATGCTTACCATCGCCCTCTCAGAGCTATCGAACATCTCTGAGCGCCGTATCTACAAGCTGATCTCAGGTCAGAGAGGACTTCCTAACTTCCTCGTGGCAAAGCCAGGTCTGAACAGCGGTTTCATGATTCCTCAGTATACTGCGGCTTCAATCGTGAGCCAGAGCAAGGGCCTCTGTATGCCGGCATCTGCTGACTCCATCCCTTCTTCACAGGGTCAGGAGGATCATGTCAGCATGGGCGCCAATGCAGCAACCAAACTCGTACGCGTGGTAGAGAACACTGAGAGAGTACTTGCAATCGAGCTCTTCAATGCAGCGCAGGCTCTCGAGTTCCGTCGCCCGTTGAGGTCATCATGGGCGATCGAGAAGATCTTCGCCGGCTACCGCAAGGTAGTACCGTTCATCGATGACGACCGCTACATGCACCCTCTCATCGAGAAGTCCATCGAGTTCATCCGTTAAGCGTATCACGTAAAGCATTACATATCAACACTATAAGCAAATGTCCTGCATTCCTTTCCATGCAGGACATTTACACAAACCACTGATCATCAATCAATTACAGAAGCACACCACAAAATGAAGACTGTAATATACAACATAGGTACACTGGCGGGCATATTGCCGGCAGATGTCAGAAAGCTTGAAGGCTCGCAGATGAACGCTGTCGAGTGCGTTGAGAATGCCTACCTGGTCATCGAGGACGGTGTCATCACTGAGTTTGGCCCTACTGTCATTTCGAGCGAAGTCGAGAAATCTACAAAACAGATTTCTCCACTCACTTCGTTCGGTCGAAATGACAGCGAAACGTTTGGTCGAAATGACGAGACTGACATTGAATATATCGACGCTAAGGGGGGATTTGTTATGCCGGCTTTCTGTGACAGCCACACTCATATCGTGTATGCAGGCTGCCGTGACGGAGAGTTCAGGGACAAGATCGCCGGACTGAGCTATGAGGAGATTGCAGCACGTGGCGGCGGTATCCTCAACTCTGCAGATCTTCTGCACGCCACATCCGAAGACGACCTTTATGAACAGTCAATGGTACGTGTACGTGAAATCATGTCCATGGGTACCGGAGCTGTAGAAATCAAGAGTGGCTACGGACTGACTGTCGAGGATGAGCTGAAGATGCTCCGCGTGATCAAGCGCATCAAGGAGACTACCCCTCTGACAGTGAAGGCCAACTTCCTTGGAGCACATGCAGTAGGACGCGCCTACAGAGGACGTCAGTCTGAGTATGTTGACTTGGTCTGCAATGAGATGCTCCCTGCTGTAGCGGCAGAAGGACTCGCAGACTTCATAGATGTATTCTGTGATGCCGGATTCTTCACAGTTGAAGAAACAGACAAGATTCTCTCTAAGGCAGCCGAATATGGCATTACGCCGAAGATTCACGCCAATGAACTCGAAGTATCCGGAGGTGTACAGGTTGGAGTAAAGCACAACGCGCTATCAGTGGATCATCTTGAGAAGACAACTGACGCCGAGATCAAAGCCCTCAGAGGCAGCGGCACAATGCCGACCATGCTCCCCGGCTGTTCATTCTTCCTCGGAATACCATACGGCAATGCCAAAGGCTATATCGAAGCCGGACTGCCTGTGGCTCTCGCTTCTGACTACAATCCCGGATCAAGCCCAAGCGGTAACATGCGCTTTGTGATGGCACTGGGATGTATCCGCATGAGACTTACTCCAGAGCAGTCATTCAATGCCTGCACCATCAACACAGCATATGCCATGGGCGTAAGCGACCAGCTCGGTTCGATTACAGTGGGCAAGAAGGCCAACATGATCATTACCAAGCCGGTTCCGTCACTCGCCTTCATCCCGTACAGCCACCAGACTCCGGTCATCGACCGCGTCATCCTCGGCGGCGTCACCATTTAAGTATCTAATAACCTCATTAGGCATCTACGGACCTCCTACCCTTATTTCACAAGTAACTAAAAACCAACAAGTTAGATAACAAGGGTCGGCAAATCTACCGACCCTCAAACAACTATCCAACTGATACTCAGGAGTTTACAAATCAAGGGTCGACAAATCTACCGACCCTTGATTTGTAAGTAACTGAATGTATGCTAATTAGGAAAGCAGTTATCTTCGGGCATTTATCTTGTAATCATGAGTGTGAACTTTAAAACAGATAGACATGATTACAAGTAAATTGCAGAAGGTCATAAACGACCAGATCACAGCTGAGCTGTGGTCGGCTCATCTATACCTGCAGATGGCATATTTTCTCAAGATGCAGGGATGGGAGGGATTCTCGCACTGGATGAAGGTGCATTCGGACGAGGAGAAGAAGCATGCTATGGAAATGGCGGATTACCTCACAGACAGGGGCGGACAGGTGAAGCTACAGATGGTAAACCTCGTGCCGGAGGGCTGGGGATCAGTGACAGAGGTCTTTGAACACTCGCTTAGCCAGGAAAAGATGGTTTCAAAGATGATAAACAAGATTGTCCTGCATGCTATTGAGGAGCAGGACTTTGCGACAGAGAACTTTTTCAGGAGGTTTGTGGATGAGCAGGTGGAAGAGGAAGCGCTGTTTGCAGGAATTGTGGACAGGTTGAAGAATGGCGGGAATGCCGGGCTGCTTTTCCTGGATAAAGAGCTTGGCAGAAGACAGTAGCGTTCCACCTAACCAAATGACACTGAGCAAGTTAAGCAAGTATCCTGCATGGCAAGGAAGGCGGGATATATCACTAAACTACTGAGTATCAATGCTTTTTGCGTCACACTGAAATAGCAACCCTTGGGAACCAAACCATAAAAACAAAAAGGCCTGCAGACATTGATGCGTCTACAGGCCTTGATTTTACTGTTAAAATAGAATTACTCTGCAGGTACAGCCTCAACTACAACTGTATCAGCAACTACTGGTGCATCAGCGCACTCTACGACTTCTTCTACAACCTCAACCTGATTGTAGCGTGGGAGCGGAGACTTGAGTCCTGCCCAGTCAAGAAGATTGAACATCCAAAGACCACCGAATACTACCACCAGCACTGCCACATAGATCAAAGCCTGCTTCCATGGAGCAAGGCCCTTCTTTGCGAACGGATCCTTAAGCTTCATCTTAGGGAACTTGGCAGCATCTGTGAGAGTCTCACCGAACGGAATGCTGATCTTTGAAGCCGCATTGACAGCCCAGCCGTTTGCATTGAGGAGCGGCGCAATGTTGCGGCGGCGGAGCTTGAGCCATGCGAGGATCATTGCAGGACCTGAGATCACGAGCATGATACCCACGAGCGCAAGAATCAGCTGCCACCACTTCAAAGCAAAAATACCCTTGGCCAAAGCAGCAAGTGCGGTACCGATCATACCGACTGCCATACCGATAGCAGCAAAGATACCGGCGAACTTGGCGATGTCGAACGGTGGAGCTGCTGCTGGCTTGCCGTCAGCGGCTGCTGCAGGAACTGCAGTCGGAGCCGCATTGATCTTGGCTGTAGCGTCTGCCATCATCTTGGCATCCTTATCAGCTGCACTCTTTGTGATGAGGTTCTCTACAGTCTTTGCCATTCTGCGGTATGGTGACCAGAATGACTGAGCGATGCTGATAGGGTTGTCGACAACCTTTGTAATAACTGCATCCCACTCGAGACCAGAGTTATCATAGTAGATAGCGTTCTTACCAACGACGAGGTCACCGATCTCGCCTACAGTCACAGCTGCCACGATAGCAAGCTTGCCTGGCTTCGACTTGGTAGTACAGTCGCAGTATACGAGGAACATTCCGCTGGCAGCGGCCGAAGCATTGTGCTTTGCAGCATCAGCGACCTGCATACAGAAGCGGCACTCCCTCTGGTCAATGATCAGGCGACCAGACTGGAAGATAGCGGAAACACCCTTATCCTTTGTATAGAAATCACTGAGTGTCACGAAGTTACGGAGAAGTCTATAGAAGTCACGAAGGATGTGGAGGAACTTGTCCACCTTCTCGATGTTGGCAGCCTCCTCAGAAAGTGCAGCGTCCTGAGCCACGAGCTCAAGGAGAGCAGCCTTCTTGTCCTCTGCAAGGTACTTCTTCACGGTCTCAAGACCGAGAGCCTCGACAGCAGCGCCAGCCTTGGCACCCTTCCAAGCTGTATAAGCAGCGAAAGCTGCACCTACAGCAGCCCAGTCAGCCTCAGTAAGCACCTTCTTGTCAGCAAAAGCGACTGACTTCACGAGCTCGAACTGAGCAGCCCATGCTGGGTTGACAGGCTCCGAAAGATCGATCTCAGCCTTACCTGTCACGCGTGCGATAGGGTATGCAGAGATCTCGTCCATCTTACCTGTGAGGTTCTCAGCACTGATCGCCTGGATACCTGCAGTCTGCACATCAAGAGAAGCAACGCTCTCCGGCGAGAACGCAGCAAGCTTCGAGCGCATGAAGAAATCCTTCACCTTTGCATCAAGTGCATTGTAAGCCGCAATCGCAGCATCAGTCTTATCAGCGAACGGAGCCTCCACAGCAGCATCACACCATGCGGCATAATCAGCGAGCGCCTTATAGAAGCCTTCGATCATCTCAGCGTTCACGCCCATCGCTCCGCTTCTGTCAGCAACGCCGCCCATAGCGGCAACTGCAGCTGCAATGACAGCCTTCACGTCAGCGTCGTCTGACGAACCCTCAGTAATGATGCCGTCCCCATTGAAACGTGTCTTAGCGAAAATAGCAGCAACATCCTTTGTGTCTGCGAGAGAGATCACATCACCCTCCTTGCCGAGATTCTCAAGAATCTGCTTGGCAGCTGCATAGATCTTCTTACCGTCAGCATTCTCCTGGTCGATTGCCTCAAGAGAAATGGAATCCTGACCGGCAGTAAGGACATTGAGGTCCTTCACAACTGCAGAGAGCCACTTAGAGGTAGCGATTACATCGTTGACACGGATCTTTCCGTCAGCATCTGTATCCATGTATGCAAGGCTCTTCTCGCAGATCTCAAGACCCTTTACAGGACATGAAAGGACAGTCCACATCTTAGGATCGAGCTCATCAAGGTGAGCGATATCCTCGCCTGTAGAAATCTTCACACGTGAAGCTCCGCCGATGTTGGCGAACTCCCACTTGTACTTCTTTTCTTTGTTAATGATTGCCATATGATTGAAAATTGATTAGAATCGCATATTACCTTGCGAATTTAATCAATTTTCATGATATCCAATACACCGTCACGTGTCATTGAAATCCTAAAGTGATGATATTCAGCCTTGCCGTCATGCTGGAGCTGGAACACGATGTTGACATAGTAGATTTTCTCGACCTCCACAGTAGTTATTCTGCCGTCTGCATCGACCGAATCGATAGGCACGACAGGATTGTCCATCTTATGGGTCAGGCGGTGCAAGTGAAGACGGAGGATCTCATTGATGCCCCTCATCGGATAGTCGTCATTCTCGGCCAGAGCTACATCGTCAATGGTCACATGCTTACGGTACAGAAGTATCTTCTCCTCGAATATACGCGACTCATCCTCAACGTCAGAGGCTTTCTCCCTCAAACGCATCACCTCCTGAGGAGTCTTTGACTCTGAAATGAAATCGAATCCCTCCTTGATCTCACCCACACGATTCTTTCCTATGGTCACAGTAGCTTTCTTGTCAAAGTATTTGTTACCGAGCTTATGAGCGAAATAATAGCGCAGAAGGTCCTTGATGCGGTCCTTGAGCATATAGCTGACAACAAGGACTATGAACAACGGCCATGTGATATTGCCATACTTGACCTGAGTAAACCATGCTACTGCTGTTGCAAATATCATGGCCATACCAGCAGCAATGCTATAGTATATCTGCTCGATTGCCACTCCGTCCTTCTTTTTGTCCAGACGGATGTACAATTCGCTTTCGATGAATTTCTTGAGCATTCCTCGATGATATATCAAGTCCCTGTCATGGATCTCATCATTCTCCATCACACCGTAGCCCTGTGACACCTTATAATTATGCTCACTCATGATCAGTTCCATGAACCTCTTGCGTATGTCCGCATATGCTCCAGCGTTGATTGAAGCATCAATCGCCCTTATGATCCTTATTGTCCTCAACTCGACCACATGGGTCATGAATTCATCACAAAGTTGAAACAGGCGGCGGGTCTTGTCGGAAACCGTAGGCACATCAATGATCTTATACAGGTTGCGGAACTTTCGAAGCACAGTTGAGGCACTGCCTACATAATCCTCTACAAGATAATCAGCCATCTCAAGAGAGCGTACAGACTGCAGATGTGTCGCCTGATCGCGCAGGGCACTCTTGAAAATCGCTGCAAACATCTTTAAATGATATTCATATGAGTCAAGGGCTTTCTGGGTCGGATTACATACTATACCTTCCAGTGCCTGCTTCAAAGACTCCAGAGGCAAAGAATCCTCCTGGGCTATTTCACGAAGAAGATAAACAGGAGTTATAAGTCTGATGTTAGATTTCACATCACGGTAGAACTGCTTCTTACCGTAATTTTCTGAATTGATATCCAAGCTGTTAGGCACGAATATCCACGCGTTGACTGAAAAGTCATCGCGTACACCACCTTCAGTACAGTTGAATCCGAACTTGAACTCAACTGAAAAATTATCGTGCTTTTTCGCCTGAATTGAGATCATAATACATTATTATGTTACAGATTCTTCACTTCGTTCAGAATGACAATTAACACATTTATAACACTGTCATCATGGAAACAAGACTGTCATCCTGAGAGCAACACTGTCATCATGGAAACAAGACTGTCATCCTGAGAGCAACACTGTCATCATGGAAACAAGACTGTCA